>JBKAGF010000067.1:0-15425 GCA_046290265.1 Roseovarius sp.
AACTGGGCAGAATTGATCAAACCGACACAGCTTGACGTGAAGCCGGGCAACGACCCGCTGCGCCAGGCGACCGTCGTGGCGGAACCGCTGGAGCGTGGCTTTGGCCTGACCATGGGCAACGCGCTGCGCCGCGTGCTGTTGTCGAGCCTTCAGGGCGCGGCCATCACCAGCGTGCAGATCGACAACGTGCTGCACGAGTTTTCCAGCGTGGCCGGCGTGCGCGAAGACGTCACCGACATCGTGCTGAACCTCAAGGGTGTCGCGATCCGCATGGAAGTCGAAGGGCCCAAGCGCCTGTCGATCTCGGCCAAGGGGCCGGGCGTGGTGACGGCCGGCGACATCGCCGACAGTGCGGGCATCGAGATCCTGAACAAGGAGCACGTGATCTGCCACCTCGACGAGGGTGCGGACCTGTTCATGGAACTGACCGTGAACCAGGGCAAGGGTTATGTCGCCGCTGACAAGAACAAGCCGGAAGACGCGCCCATCGGCCTGATTGCCATCGACGCGATCTATTCGCCGGTCGTGAAGGTCAGCTATGACGTGCAGCCCACCCGCGAGGGCCAGGTTCTGGATTATGACAAGCTGACCATGAAGCTGACCACGGACGGGTCGATCACGCCCGAGGACGCCGTGGCCTTTGCCGCGCGCATCCTGCAGGACCAGCTGTCGATCTTCGTGAACTTCGAAGAGCCGGAGAGCGCGCAGCGTCAGGACGACGACGACGGGCTGGAGTTCAACCCGCTTCTGCTGAAGAAGGTGGACGAGCTGGAACTGTCGGTGCGGTCGGCCAACTGCCTGAAGAACGACAACATCGTCTATATCGGCGATCTGATCCAGAAGACCGAAGCCGAGATGCTGCGCACGCCGAACTTTGGCCGCAAGTCCCTGAACGAGATCAAGGAAGTGCTGTCGGGCATGGGCCTGCACCTGGGCATGGATGTCGAGGACTGGCCGCCGGACAACATCGAGGACCTGGCGAAGAAGTTCGAGGATCAATTCTGAAGAATTGATCTTTGAATCCCGGACGTGATCCGGGATCTCCCGGCCAAGAGGCCCCGGATCAAGTCCGGGGCGGGTCGGTGCAAAATCGGGCGGAGGTCCCGGATGCAATCGCGGTGGGGTGAAACCCCACCCTACGTAGGGTGGTTTTAAACCCACCCCGGGCGCAACGCCCTTTCATTGCCCGCCCAAGGGCGGACAACTTTCGGGTGACGCGCCGCTTTTCAAGCGACGCTTACCCCAAGGAGAGCCGGTGACACGCATCGCCGGCCGGACAAAGCAAAACCGCCCGTAGAGGGCACCAATTGGAGTAAGAAACATGCGTCACGCACGAGGCTATCGCCGCCTGAACCGTACCCACGAGCACCGCAAGGCGCTGTGGGCGAACATGGCCGGCTCGCTGATTGAACACGAACAGATCAAGACCACCCTGCCGAAAGCCAAGGAGCTGAAGCGGGTCGTCGAAAAGCTGGTCACGCTGGGCAAGCGCGGGGACGTTCACGCCCGCCGCCAGGCCGCCGCGCAACTGAAGCAGGACATGCATGTCGCCAAGCTGTTTGACGTGCTGGGTCCGCGCTACAAGGAGCGCCAGGGCGGGTATGTCCGCGTGCTGAAGGCCGGCTTCCGCTATGGCGACATGGCGCCGATGGCGATCATCGAATTCGTCGAGCGCGACCGCGACGCCAAGGGTGCGGCCGACAAGGCCCGCGTCGCCGCCGAGGACATGGACGGGGACGACGAGGCATAAGCCCCGTTCCTCTTGACTGAAACAGAAACGCCACGGAAGTGTCCGGCGGCGTTTTTCGTTCCCGAAGGGGCCCCGGTCAGGCGCTTTCGAGCTCTTTCTTGACCAGCTTCTCGATCTCGTCGACGGGATGGCCCGCGAGGTTCTTGGGGATCTCGCTGACCACTTTCGACGTGACCTCCTTGTGCATGTCGTCGCGCAGATGGCCCAGGACCTTGGGCGCGGCGACGAGGATCAGCCGCTCGTATTCGCCCTTGTGGGCCGCGGCATAGAGGATGTCGGACAAATCGGCGGCGAAGCGTTCCTTCTGCAGCTCGTGCCAGTCGGTGTCATCGAGCGCGGAGACCTGGTTTATGCCGGTGTCCTGCATCCGGCCGGGACGGTTTGCCGATTGCTCGATATCCGAGGGATTGTCCTGTTCCTCGGTTTTTATCACCTCGAGATTGGGGTTCTCGTGGTCGGTGACGTTGCGCAGGAAAAGGGCCTTTTCGCTGTCGGTCACCACGACCCAGGTGCCGTGCTTGAGTTCAGTCATCGCGTTTCTCCTTGCCGGTGCCGTGATGCCCGCCCAGGTTGCCTTCGCCCTTTTCGTCGGACTTGGTGACGCGGGTGGCGCCGGCATCCTTGTTCGTGGCGCGCTTGAGGCTGTCGCGCGTGCCGACCTGGCGTTCCAGATTGCCGTCGGCGCGGCCTTGCTGCGCGGGGGTGGGAACGTCGTCAGAACCCTTGGTTTCGCTCTTGCCGTCCTTGGATCTCCGTTCAGCATGATGGTGTGCCGGGAAACGCCCCGGGGGTTCCATCTAGCGGGGGTATGATCTCAGCGGGGGCTGGCCAGCCCCTGGTGCCGGTTTGATGCAGGGCGCCAGCCTTGGCTCCCGGAGTATTTCGGGAACGGGAAGCGGGTGACAAGCCCGGTCGTGCTTGCATCGGGGGCGCGGGGGGCGCATATCGGAACGCATGGTGAGATGGATCTGTGCGATTGTCCTGTCCTTGACGCTGGCGGTGCCGGCGGGGGCGGAGATGCGCGTGCCGCAGAGCGAGGGCGAGATCGGCCTGGGCTTCGTGCCCGTGGTCAAGGCCGCGGCGCCCGCGGTGGTGAACATCTATGCGCGGCGGGTGGTGAACACGCGGTCGAGCCCGTTCCGGGGCGATCCGTTCTTCGACGAGTTCTTTCGCGATTTCGGCGGGCCGCGGCAGCGGGTCGAGAACTCGCTGGGGTCGGGGGTGATCCTGAGCGCGGACGGGATCGTGGTGTCGAACTACCACGTGGTGGGCATGGCCACGGACATCCGCGTGGTGCTGAACGACCGGCGGGAGTTCGCGGCGGAAGTGCTGCTGGCAGACGAGGAGAGCGACCTGGCGATCCTGAAGCTGGAGGGTGCGTCGGGGATGCCGGCGCTGGAGCTGCGCGACAGTGACACGGTGGAGGTGGGCGAGCTGGTGCTGGCGATCGGCAACCCCTTTGGCGTGGGCCAGACGGTGACCAGCGGGATCGTGTCGGGGCTGGCGCGGTCGGGGGCGGCCACGGGCAATGCGCGGGGCTATTTCATCCAGACCGACGCGCCGATCAATCCGGGCAATTCCGGCGGGGCGCTGGTGGACATAGAGGGCCGGCTGGTGGGGATCAACACCCGCATCCTGAGCCGGTCGGGCGGGTCGAACGGGATCGGCTTTGCCATTCCCGCCGCGCTGGTGGCGCAGTTCGTGGCGCAGGCGGAGGCGGGCAAACGGCGTTCGAGCGGCTGGGGGATTTCCGGGCAGCCGGTGACGGCGGACATGGCCGAGGGGATGGGCCTGGGCGTGCCGGGCGGGATCATCATCTCGCAGCTGCACCCCGCGAGCCCCTTTGCCGAGGCGGGATTCGAGGCGGGCGACGTGATCACCGCGGTGGACGGGCAGGCGGTGAACGCGGCGCCCGAGATGATCTACCGGATGTCGGTGGCGGGCATCGGGCAGGCGGCACAGGTGCGCCGGGTGCGGGACGGTGTGGCCGAGGACGTGGTGGTGCAGCTGGTCGCGGCGCCGGAGGTGCCGCCGCGGCAGGTGACCGAGACCGGCGCGCGCAGTGTGATACCGGGCATGGTGCTGGCCAATGTCAATCCGGCGGTGATCGCCGAGCTGGGCCTGCCGCTGATGGCCGAGGGCGTCGTGGTGCTGGAGCCGGGGCGTGCAGGGCTGCGGGCCGGGTTGCGGCAGGGGGATATCCTGCGCGGGATCAACGGCGCGGCTGTCGAGGCCCCGCTGTCAGCCGGCTGGAGGCGAGCGGGCGCTGGGCACTGGATGTGCAGCGGGGACGAGCGCAGCACGCTGCGGTTCAGGCTATAGCCATGGGGGACTTGTTCGATACCAGCCCCGAAGCCAATCCGGACGCGAGGGACGACAAGGCGCATGACAGCGCGCCGCGCCCGCTGGCGGACCGGCTGCGGCCCAAGGCATTGTCCGAGGTGATCGGGCAGGAGAAGGTGATCGGGCCGGATGGGCCGCTGGGGGTGATGCTGGCCTCGGGGAGCCTGACATCGCTGGTGTTCTGGGGGCCGCCGGGGGTGGGCAAGACCACCATCGCGCGGCTGCTGGCGGACGAGACGGACCTGCATTTCGTGCAGATCAGCGCGATCTTTTCCGGCGTGCCGGAACTGCGCAAGGTGTTCGACGCGGCCAAGCATCGGCGGGCGAACGGGCAGGGGACGCTGTTGTTCGTCGACGAGATCCACCGGTTCAACAAGGCGCAGCAGGACGGGTTCCTGCCGCATATGGAGGACGGGACGATCCTGCTGGTGGGGGCCACCACGGAGAACCCGAGTTTCGAGTTGAACGCGGCGCTTCTGAGCCGGTCGCAGGTCCTGGTGCTGGAGCGGCTGACGCTGGCGGAGCTGGAGCGTCTGGCGCAGCGCGCCGAGAAGGAACTGGACCGGGCGCTGCCGCTGGACGGCCCGGCGCGCGAGGCGCTGCTGGAGATGGCGGACGGGGACGGGCGGGCGCTGCTCAACCTGATCGAGCAGGTGGCGGCGTGGAAGACCGACAAGAAGCTGGACACGAATGCGCTGACCGCGCGGCTGATGAAGCGGGCGGCGCAGTACGACAAGTCGGGCGACGCGCATTACAACCTGATATCGGCGCTGCACAAATCGGTGCGCGGCTCGGACCCGGATGCGGCGCTTTACTGGCTGGCGCGGATGCTGGACGGGGGCGAGGACCCGCGGTACCTGGCGCGGCGGATCACGCGGATGGCGGTGGAGGATATCGGCCTGGCCGATCCACAGGCGCAGGCGG
Source organism: Roseovarius sp. (assembly GCA_046290265.1). Taxonomy (GTDB): domain Bacteria; phylum Pseudomonadota; class Alphaproteobacteria; order Rhodobacterales; family Rhodobacteraceae; genus Roseovarius. Next base: position 5,018 of record JBKAGF010000067.1, read on the forward strand.
TGTGCCTGCAATCGTGGGAAACCTACGAGCGGCTGGGCAGCCCGGAAGGGGAATTGGCGCTGGCGCAGGCGGTCACCTACCTGGCGCTGGCGCCGAAGTCGAACGCGGCCTACGTGGCCTACAAAGCGGCGATGAAGGCCGCCAAGAAGACCGGCAGCGAGCCGCCGCCCAAGCATATCCTGAACGCGCCTACGGGGCTGATGAAGGAACAGGGATACGGCGCGGGCTATGCCTATGACCACGATGCAGAGGACGGGTTTTCGGGGCAGAATTATTTTCCCGACACGATGGAGCGGCCCGAACTTTACAAGCCCGTCGAGCGCGGGTTCGAGCGGGAACTGGGCAAGCGGGTGGCCTATTTCGCCAAATTGCGGGCGCGCAAGGACGGGGCGGGCCATTAGTCTAATTCCACGCCACCGCCGGGACAGAGGTGCAGGAATGTCGTTTTTTGAACAATCGCTCCGACGGCATGCCGAGGCTGGCGAAACCCCTTTGTAGCAAGCGGATCAACTGTGCTGGCTAGTGTCTTGAAGGCGCGAAAAAACTTCCTGAACCGCCAGATGAAGGCTGGAAGCGACATTTTTTTCGTGTTTTGATAACAACATGTCGTAAATGAGCCGCCCGTTCAGGGGAAACGACGCAAAGCTGCCTTGAAGGACCGCGACAGACGGGCCGGGAGACAGACCAGTCATAGGGAGACATCATGACTCATATCAAAGATCAATTGCTGCTGATCGACTGGCAGACGCAGGCCCGCGAGGGGAAAATCTCGCGTCGGTCGTTCATGCATTATGCCGCTGCGGCCGGTCTTACGACCACGGCCGCCACAGGTCTGTGGACCGGTGCGGCCAAGGCGCAACCGGCCAAGGGCGGGACGTTCCGCCTGGGCATGCACGATGGCAATACGTCGGATTCGCATGATCCCGGCACCTATGTCACCTTCTCGATGATCCAGGTCGCGCATACCTATCGGTCCTACCTGACGCTGATCGAGCCCGATGGCTCGCTCGGGCCGGACGTGGCCAGCGAATGGAACGCGAGCCCGGACGCCAAGGAATGGACCTTCAAGATCAATGAGAACGCGACGTTCCACAGCGGCAACAAGGTGACCGCGAAGGACGTCATCGCGTCGATGAACCACCACCGGGGCGACGACACGACATCGGCCGCGAAAGCGCTGTTGTCGGACGTGCAGGACATCAAGGACAACGGCGACAACTCGGTGACCTTCGTGCTGGGCACCGGCAACGCCGACCTGCCGTGGCTGATGACCGACTATCACCTGGCGATCGTTCCGGCCAACGAGGACGGCACGGCAAACTGGCAGTCGGGTGACGGCTGTGGCCCCTACAAGATGGAAGAGGCCGAGTTCGGCGTGCGCTACAGCCTGACCCGCCACGAGGGCTGGCACCTGGAAGGCGCGTATTTCGACGACCTGCAGCTGATCGTCCTGAACGACCCGAACGCGCGCCAGACGGCGCTGGTGACGGGCGACGTGGACGCGGTGACGCAGCTGGAGCTGAAGACGCTGGCGCTGCTGCAACGCGACCCCAACATCGAGATCGACGACGTGCCGTCGGCGGCCGCGATCACCATGCCGATGCTGTGCGACACCGCGCCCTTCGACAACGTGGATGTGCGCAACGCGCTGAAGCTGTCGATGAACCGCGACGAGCTGATCGAGAAGATCACATTCGGCGCGGCCACCAAGGCGAACGATTTCCACCATTCGCCGGCGATGCCCTACTATCCCGAAGGCATCGAGCAACGCGAATACGATCCCGACCAGGCGAAATCGCTGCTGAAGAAAGCCGGCGCCGAGGGGCTGACGGTGAACCTGAGCGTGGCCGATTCGGTCTTTTCGGGGGCGGTGGACATGTGCGTCCTTTACGCCGAGCACGCCAAGGCGGCGGGCATCACGATCAACGTCAATCGCGAGCCCAATGACGGCTACTATTCCGACGTGTGGCTGAAAAAGCCGTGGTGCGCGGTGCAGTGGGGCGCGCGCCCGACGCCGGACGTGATGTATTCGCTGGCCTACAAGTCCGACGCCGCGTGGAACGAGAGCCGGTGGCAGAACGAGCGGTTCAACGAGCTGCTGCTGCAGGCCAAGGCCGAGCTGGACGATGAAAAGCGCGCGGAAATGTACCGCGAGATGGCGATCCTGGCGAAGGACGATGGCGGTACCGTCATCCCGTTCTTCCCGAACTTCGTCTACGCGCGTCGCAAGAACGTGCAGCCACGGGCAGCTGGCGCAGCTGGCAGATGGACGGCGCCCGCGCGTGCAGCCGCTGGTGGTTCGCAGACGCATAAGAGGTTTCGCCCCGGCACAAGGTTGCCGGGGCAAGCATTTGGGCCGGGCGGGAAATCGCCCGGTCCTGGCCAAGGGGGCGGCCACAAGAGCGCGGCAACAGCGCCGGGGCACGTCGAAACGTCATAATAACAAAGCTGAGCGGATGCGGCCCGAAGCGGGCGCGGGCATTCGCCCAACAGCAGGAGGGACATATGGGAGACATCTTAACGCTTGTCGGCAAGCGTCTGGGTCTCGGGCTGATCATCCTATTGGTGATCTCGGTCATCATCTTCTTCATGGTCGAACTTCTTCCCGGCGACATCGCGCAGGCGGTGCTGGGACAGTCGGCGACCCCGGAGAACCTGGCGGCATTGCGCCGCGAGATGGGATTGGACCAGCCCGCATTGGTGAGGTATTTCGCCTGGCTGAGCGAAGCCGTGACGCTTGATTTCGGCAGCTCCATCGTGACCGATGCGCGGGTCACCGAGATTATCGGCGAGCGGTTCATGAACACGCTGTTCCTGGCGGCCTATGCCGCGGTGATCGCGGTGCCGGTGTCGATCATCCTGGGCGTGATCGTGGCGCTTTTGCGCAACTCGATCTTCGACCGGGTGGCCAACGTCGTGACGCTGTCGTTCATCTCGTCGCCGGAATTCTTCCTGGGCTACATCCTGATCCTCTATTTCGCGGTCAAATGGGGCATGTTCCCGGCGATCGCGAGCCTGAGCGAGGGCATGAGCTTTCTGGAGCTTCTGCAACGCACCTTCCTGCCGGCGCTGACGCTGGTGCTGGTGGTCATGGCGCACATGATGCGGATGACGCGGGCGGCGATCATCAACCTGCTGGCCAGCCCCTATATCGAGATGGCGCGGCTGAAGGGCGCGCCGCCCTGGAAGGTGATCGTGAAACACGCGCTGCCCAATGCCTGGGCGCCGATCATCAACGTGGTCGCGCTGAACCTGGCGTACCTGATCACCGGCGTGGTGCTGGTGGAGGTGGTGTTCGTCTATCCGGGCATCGGACAGGCGCTGGTGGACGCGGTCAGCAAACGCGACTTCCCGGTGGTGCAGGCCTGCTGCCTGATCTTCGCGGCGACCTTCATCCTTCTCAACCTTGCAGCCGACGTGGGGGCCATTCTGACCAACCCGCGCCTGCGGCACCCGAAATAAGGAGGGCGGATCATGATATTTGTAATCCTCTACTTCGCCCTGCTGCTTCTGCTGTCGTGCGGGGCGGCCTATTACAACCAACGCTCGGCGTTCCTGCTGCTGTTCTCGCTGACGCTGGTGTCGCTGGTGCTGGCGATCATCGGCGGCATTCCGGCGCTGCGTTTCGTGGCGATTGCCGCCGGGATGCTGTTGGCGGCGGGCATGATGTCCTACGCGTTCCGCGAGTTCCTGACGGCGCTGGCGAGCGACGAGATGGCCAAGGAGCTGCGCACCGCGCCGCTGACCGCGGCCTTCGGGATGTTCGTGATCTTCGTCGTGGCGATCATGGGCATCTTCGCCCCGGCCATCGCGCCCTATGGCGAGGCCGAGATCGTCAGCCAGGCCTTTGCGCCGCCGGACAACAACATGCTGCTGGGCGCCGACCAGCTGGGCCGGGACATGTTCAGCCGGATCATCTATGGCGCGCGAAACACCGTGGCGCTGGCGCTGTGCGGTACGGTCCTGGCGTTCATCCTGGGCGCCATGGCGGGCCTGCTGGCGGCGACCAAGGGCGGGTTCTTTGACGGAACCATGGGCCGGATCGCGGACGTGATCATGTCGATTCCGTCGCTGATCTTTGCCCTGCTGATGCTGTCGATCTTCGGCGGCTCTCTGGCCTCTCCGCAGACCAGTTCGTGGCTGCTGTTCGGCTTCGGCGCCATCGTGGGGCTGCTGTTCCTGATGGCGGCGGCGGACAGCCTGATCGGCTGGCTGATCGGGGCGGCGATCGTCGCGGTGGCGGCCTTTGCCTTTGCGCTGGCCGGCACGACGATCTTCAACGCGTCGGAGGTGATCCTGATCCTGGTGGTCGCGGTCTCCAGCCCGCGCGTCTTTCGCCTGACACGGGCGTCGCGGGCACGTGGTGGTGATGGGGTATCTAGACTCAACTGCGCGGCGAGAGAACTGGGCCGGCGGCGGAGATCCTGCCCAACTCGACGCGCGCTGGTCGTGGAGTTCGGGCTGGAATTCTGCTTCGTGTTCCTGCTGATCGCGGGGCCGCTTCCTTGGCTGGCAAGCCGCCGACGGCGGACTGGGGGTCGATGGTGCGCGAGAACGCGACGCTGATCTCGTTCGGTGAGATCACGCCGCTTATTCCCGCCGCGGCCATCGCGCTGTTGACCGTGGCGGTCAACTTCGTGGTGGACTGGATGCTGCACCGGTCCTCGGGCCTGAAGGAGTAAACCGACATGAGTTTCAAGAAAAACACCGACGTTCTTCTGAAGATCCGGGACCTGAAGATCCAGGGCTATTCGGACGAGACCTGGGTCGACATCATCAAGGGTGTCGACCTGACCCTGCACCGCGGTGAGGTGATGGGCCTGATCGGGGAATCCGGGGCCGGCAAATCCACCATCGGCGCGGCGGCCATGGGCTATGCCCGCGACGGCACGCGGATCGTGGAGGGCTCGTCGATCGAGTTCGACGGGATCGAGCTGACCACCTCCTCTGAAGGGGAGAAGCGGGCGCTGCGCGGATCGCGCATCGCCTATGTGGCGCAGTCGGCGGCGGCCTCGTTCAACCCGGCGCACAAGCTGATCGACCAGCACACAGAGGCGCCGGTGCAGTACCGCATCAAGAAGCGGATGGAGGCGCAGGAAGACGCGATGGAGCTTTACGAGCGCCTGCGTCTGCCCAACCCCAAGGAAATCGGCTTTCGCTATCCGCACCAGGTATCGGGCGGGCAATTGCAGCGCGCGATGACGGCGATGGCGATGTCGTGCCGGCCCGACCTGATCATCTTTGACGAGCCGACGACCGCGCTGGACGTGACCACCCAGATCGAGGTGCTTGCCGCGATCCGCGACATCGTGGATCAGTTCAACACCGCGGCGATCTACATCACCCACGACCTGGCCGTGGTGGCGCAGATGGCCGACACGATCAAGGTGCTGCTGCGCGGTGAAGAGGTCGAAGAGGCGCCGACGGACCAGATGCTGGAAAATCCGCAAGAGGATTATACCAAGTCGCTCTGGGCCGTGCGCAGCTTTACCAGCGAGCAGAAGCACCGGCCGACCGATGGTTCGCCGCCGCTGATTTCGGTCAAGAACGTGGATGCGTCCTATTCCAACGGGCCGAAGATCCTCGATGACGTGTCGTTCGACATCTATGAGGGAATGACGGTGGCCGTGGTGGGCGAATCCGGGTCGGGCAAGTCGACCACGGCGCGGGTGATCACCGGGCTGCTGCCGCCGTCGAAAGGCGAGGTGCTGTTCAAGGGCGAGCCGTTCCCGCCCAGCTACAAGGACCGCTCGAAGGATCAGTTGAGGCAATGCCAGATGATCTATCAGATGGCCGATACCGCGCTGAACCCCAAGGTGCAGATTTCCGAGATCATCGGGCGGCCGGCGCAGTTCTATTCGGGGCTGAAGGGGACGGCGCTGAAGACCCGCGTGGACGAGCTCTTGGACCTGATCGAACTGGAGCCGGCGAAATACTACAACCGGTATCCGCCGGAACTGTCGGGAGGTCAGAAACAGCGCATCGGGATCGCGCGGGCGCTGGCGGCCGAGCCCAGTTTCATCGTCTGTGACGAGGTGACCTCGGCGCTGGACCAGCTGGTGGCCGAAGGCATCCTGCGGCTGCTGGACCGGCTGCAGAACGAGCTGAACCTGGCCTACATGTTCATCACCCACGACCTTGCGACGGTGCGGTCGATCGCCGACGAGGTGGTGGTGATGCAGAACGGGCAGGTGGTGGAACAGGGGCCGAAGGACGACATGTTCACGCCGCCGCACCACCCCTATACCGACCTGCTGCTGAGCTCGGTGCCGGAGATGGATCCGAACTGGCTGACGACGCTGCTGGAAGAGCGCGGCGTCGACAATATCGGCGACGCGGCGGCGGCCAAGATCGACCCGGACGACGACAAGGTCGAGGGCACGCAGCTCTGAGCCCGACCGCTATGAACAAGAAACGGCGCCCTCTTTTTGGGGGCGCCGTTTTTCGTGTTTGGGGACGGGTTTGGCAGAAGCTTGAGAGCGGGGCGCCTGTCGCCTCCTGGGGGCACAGGCGATCCCCGGGGCGGCCCGGGACGGGGGTGATCTGGGCGTCGGTCGCAAGGGTTGTGCCCCTGCTTCCAGACGTCGCCCGGGCGCACCTTTCTCAGCCGGGCCATGCCCGACCGCACCAGCGCGGCGACATCTGAGCGCCGATCGCGCGGCTGCCAGGGCGCTGTGGCCTGCAATTCGCGGCACGGTCCGGTTTGGCGGTATCCTCCGGACACCCGGGCCGTTAGCCCAGGGAAGGTTGGCGGTCCGGGGCGGGAGCCGGTGGAGCCGATGGCAGAGGCCGAAAGGATCAGCGTACCACGAGGAACCGTAGACCAGAACCACCAACTGCCAGTGGCACGCACCGAGTTCCCGGTTCAATTCATCGCGGGTCATGATGCCTCCTTTGGCTGGACGTCATGCCGCGTGTTGCGTTCGTACAGCCGCCAGTGAAAATTTATGCCGAAATCGGAATCTGCTTTCAAATCAATGAAATTCTGCATAACCGTAACGCAGGTCATGCTGCGGCGGGGAAAAAAGCTCATACTTTCCGCGGCTGGCGCTGGTGTCAAGGCCACCGGCGCCCTGTAGCGGCAGTACCACAAGATCGCCCTCTTGCCGGGCCTTCATGGCCAGCGCGGCGGCGTGTGCGGCCGCTGCGGTGGTGTAATAGGGGATCTTGTCATAGAGCGCAACCGAGCGGATCTCGCGGCTGTCCTCGACGGCCTGGATGCCCTCGGTGGTGTTCATGACAAGGCTGATCTGGCCGTCCTTGAGCATGTCGACCACGTCGGGGCGGCCCTCGTAGACCTTGTTGACGACCTCGCAGGCGATCTCGTGCGCCTCAAGGAAGGCGGCGGTGCCGCGGGTGGCGACGATGGCAAAGCCAAGATCGACGAGGATGCGGGCGGTTTCCACCAGCTGGGGCGTCTTGTCGTCATCCTTGATCGAGAAGAACACCTTGCCGCCTTCCGGCAGCACGACGCCCGCGCCCATCTGCGCCTTGAGGAAGGCGCGGGGGAAGGAGACGTCCCAGCCCATGACCTCGCCCGTCGAGCGCATTTCGGGGCCCAAGATGGTGTCGACGCCGGGGAAGCGGGCGAAGGGCATGACCGCCTCCTTGACCGAGAACCAGGGCATGGCGGGGTCGGCGAGCGTCATCTGGTCGGCCATGGGCAGGGTGCCCGGCTTGGTATCCGACGGGTAGGCACCGCGATGCGGGAAGGCCGAGAGCGGCTCGCCCGCCATGAGGCGCGCGGCGATGGAGGCGATGGCTGAGTCAGTGGCCTTGGCGACGAAGGGCACCGTGCGGGAGGCACGCGGGTTCACCTCGATCAGGTAGATGTCGTCGCCCTTGACGGCGAACTGCACGTTCATCAGGCCGACCACGTTCAGCGCCTTGGCAAGCGCGCGAGTCTGGGCGTCGATCTCGTCGATGATGTGCCGGGGCAGGGTGTGGGGCGGCAGGCAGCAGGCGCTGTCGCCCGAGTGCACGCCGGCCTCTTCGATATGTTGCAGGATGCCGGCGACGTGGACATCGGTGCCGTCCGAAAGCGCGTCGACGTCGCATTCGATGGCGCCCGCGAGGTAGCCGTCGAGCAGGACGGGGCTGTCGCCGGACACCACGACAGCCTCTTTGATGTAGCGTTCGAGCTGGCCCATGTCGCGGACGATTTCCATCGCGCGGCCGCCCAGAACGTAGGAGGGGCGGATGACCAGCGGGAAGCCGATTTCGTCAGCGATGGCCAGCGCCTCGGCGTCCGAATGGGCGATGCCGTTCTTGGGCTGCTTGAGGTTCAGCTGGTTCACCAGCGCCTGGAACCGCTCGCGGTCCTCGGCAAGGTCGATGGCGTCGGGGGTGGTGCCGAGGATCGGAATGCCCTCGGCCTCGAGGTCGTTGGCGAGTTTCAGGGGCGTCTGGCCGCCGAACTGGACGATGACGCCGTGCAGCGTGCCGTTGTCCTGTTCGACCCGCAGGATTTCCATGACGTGCTCGAAGGTCAGCGGCTCGAAATAGAGCCGGTCGGAGGTGTCGTAGTCGGTCGAGACGGTCTCGGGGTTGCAGTTGACCATGATGGTCTCGTAGCCCGCGTCGGTCAGCGCGAAACAGGCGTGACAGCAGCAATAGTCGAACTCGATCCCCTGGCCGATCCGGTTGGGGCCGCCGCCGAGGATGACGACCTTCTTGCGATCACTGGGCCGCGCCTCGCATTCGACCTCGCCCATCATCGGGGCCTCGTAGGTGGAATACATGTAGGGGGTCTGGGCCTCGAATTCGGCGGCGCAGGTGTCGATGCGCTTGAAGACGGCGACAACGCCCTTGGCGTGGCGGGCGCGGCGCACATCGGCCTCGGTGAAGCCCGTCAGTTTTGCCAGGCGGGCGTCGGTGAAGCCCATCATCTTCAGCCGGCGCAGGCCCTGTTCGTCGGTGGGCAGTCCGTTCTGCCGGATGGCGTCCTCGGCCTCGACGATTTCGCGGATGCGGGCGAGGAACCACGGGTCGAACTTGGTGGCGGCGAAGATCTCGTCATCGGTGAGGCCGTGGCGCATGGCCTGGGCGATGGTGCGCATCCGGTCCGGGGTCTGCTGGCTGATCGCCTTGATCACGGCGGTCTTTTCCGGAGCGCCGTCGATCTCGATCTCGTCGAAGCCCGTGAGGCCGGATTCCATCGACGCGAGCGCCTTTTGCAGCGATTCGTGGATGGTGCGGCCGATGGCCATGGCCTCGCCCACGGATTTCATCGCGGTGGTGAGGAAAGGCTGCGAGCCGGGGAATTTCTCGAAGGCGAATTTGGGGATCTTGGTGACGACATAGTCGATGGTCGGCTCGAAGCTGGCCGGCGTGACCTTGGTGATGTCGTTGTCGAGCTCGTCGAGCGTGTAGCCGACAGCCAGCTTGGCGGCGATTTTCGCAATCGGGAAGCCGGTGGCCTTGGAGGCCAGCGCGGAGGAGCGGGAGACGCGGGGGTTCATCTCGATCACGACCATGCGGCCGTCTTCGGGGTTGATGGCCCATTGCACGTTCGAGCCGCCGGTTTCCACGCCGATCTCGCGCAGGACGGCGATGGAGCCGTTGCGCATGATCTGGTATTCCTTGTCGGTGAGCGTGAGGGCCGGGGCGACGGTGATCGAATCGCCGGTGTGCACGCCCATCGGGTCGACGTTTTCGATGGAGCAGACGATGATGGCGTTGTCGGCGCGGTCGCGGACGACCTCCATCTCGTATTCCTTCCAGCCGAGCAGCGACTCGTCGATCAGGATCTGGCTGACCGGCGAGGCGTCGAGGCCGGACTTGCAGTAATGTTCATAGTCGGCGCGGTTGTAGGCCACGCCGCCGCCGGTGCCGCCAAGGGTGTAGGCGGGGCGGATGATGGCGGGCAGGCCCACATGTTCGAGCGCGGCCATGCATTCTTCCATGGTCTCGGCGATGGTGGCCTTGGGATTTTCGATGCCCAGACGGTCCATCGCCTCGCGGAACAGCTTGCGGTCCTCGGCCATCTCGATGGCCTCGCGGTTGGCGCCGATGAGCTCGACGCCAAATTTTTCCAGCACGCCCATGTCGGCCACGGCGAGGGCGGTGTTGAGGCCGGTCTGGCCGCCCATGGTGGGCAGGAGCGCGTCGGGGCGTTCCTTTTCGATGATCTTGGCGACCACCTCGGGGGTGATCGGCTCGATATAGGTGGCGTCGGCCAGGCCCGGGTCGGTCATGATCGTGGCGGGGTTCGAGTTGACGAGGATGACGCGGTAGCCTTCCTCGCGCAGGGCCTTGCAGGCCTGGGCGCCGGAATAGTCGAACTCGCAGGCCTGCCCGATGATAATGGGGCCGGCACCGATGATCATGATGGATTTGATATCGGTTCTTTTCGGCATGTGATCCCCCGGTGCGGCGCAAATTGTTGGCCTTATATTCATTACGCCGG
>JBKAGF010000068.1:0-15363 GCA_046290265.1 Roseovarius sp.
GACCCGGCAGAAGACGCCGAGCCCCTCGAGCGCGCTTTGCATGGCGAGCGCGTTCATGACGGTGGCGAGCATGCCCATGTAATCGGCCGTCGTCCGTTCCATCCCCTGCGCGGACCCCTGCAGACCGCGAAAGATGTTGCCGCCCCCGATCACCATGCAGATCTCGACCCCCATGTCATGGACCGATTTCACCTCCTGCGCGATGCGCTCCACCGTCGGCGGATGCAGGCCGTAACCCTGGTCGCCCATCAGCGCCTCGCCGGAAATCTTCAGAAGGACCCGGCTGAACGTGGTCTCGGCGGCGGCGGTATCTGGCATGGGGCAGGTCCTTGGGCGCGGTGGCGGTCCGGAAGGGATCGGCACAGGTCTGGTTCTGGCGCGCAAAATGTCGGAAAACGCACCGGGGTTCAATCGTCAAACCGGCGCTTTGTCCGGGCCACCCCCGGATTTTGCCACATGGCGCTTAAATCCGGGCGCGAAACGTCCTACACCCGGCGCATGACCGCCCGGAACGACATCGCCACCGACATTCCCGCCGACCGGCCCGTGCTGATCGCCGGCCCGACCGCCTCGGGCAAGTCGGCACTGGCGCTCGACATCGCCGAACGGGGTGGCGGGCGGATCGTCAATGCCGACGCGTTGCAGGTCTTTGCCAACTGGCGCGTGCTGACCGCCCGCCCCGCCCCGGAGGAAGTGGCCCGCGCACCGCATGCGCTTTATGGTCATGTGCCGGGCGACGCCGCCTATTCCGTCGGCCACTGGCTGCGCGATCTTGCCCCCCTGCTGCAGACCGGGCCGCGCCCGATCATCGTCGGGGGCACCGGGCTTTACTTTACCTCCCTGACCGAAGGCCTGGCCGAAATCCCGCCGATCCCGCCCGGGATTCGCGCCGAGGCCGATGCGCGGATGGCCGGCGACGGCCCGGCAGGCCTGCTGGAGGAACTGGACCCAGAAACCCGCGCGCGGATCGACATCGCCAACCCGATGCGCGTCCAGCGCGCCTGGGAGGTGCAGCGCGCCACCGGCCGCCCCCTCGCCCGCTGGCAGGACGACACCCCTGCCCCGCTCGTTCCGCCGGGTACGGCCACCTGCCTTCTGATCGACGCGCCCAAAGACTGGCTGACCCCGCGAATCGAACGGCGCTTCGATGCCATGCTCGACGCCGGTGCGCTGGATGAGGCCCGCGCCAACCTTGCCGGCTGGTCGGCCGCGCACCAGTCGTCGAAAGCCATCGGCGCACCCGAGCTGATCGCCCACCTGCGCGGCGAGATGACGCTCGATGCCGCCCGCGACGCCGCCATCGTCGCGACCCGGCAATATGCCAAGCGTCAGCGCAGCTGGTTCCGGGGGCGCATGAAAAACTGGCAAACCCTCGCCGCATCCCGGCTGTGACCTTGCGAACTCTGTCCTTTCTCTGACATTTCTGCTCTGATTCCCGCCATATACATGGGCGACAATGCAGAAACAGGACAATCGAGGCCCGCGACAGTGACAGCCCATCCCCAGCTTCTGACGCTCGCGCAATGGGTCGGCCCCGGTGGCTGGCGCGCCAGCCTGCCGCATAGCGACCCGTGCCATGTCTTTCTCTGGATCACCCGCGGACAGGGCCGCTGCCTGGTCGGCGGACGGCGCCGTGGGCTGGCCGTGCATACCGCGCTCGTCCTGCCGGCGGAATCGCTCTTTGCGCTCGATCCCGGCGCGCAAAGCTTCGGCCTTGCCTGCCGCATCCCGCCGCGCACCGGTATCCTGATGCCGGACGAACCCGTGCTGCTGCGTATCCGCGACCCTCGCGCGCAGGCCGACCTGACCACCTTGCTGGAGACCATGCAGCGCGAACAGAACGAGGCGCGCGATTTCACCGACGAGGCGATGACCGCCCATGCGCATCTGCTGACCGTCTGGCTGCGCCGCGCAATGCTGGGCACCGCGGACGAGACCGACGACCCCAGCTCCGCCCACCGCCTGGTCGAGGCCTATGCCGCGCTGATCGAACGCGATTACGCGACCGGCGTCTCGATGCAGGATCTCGCGCGACGGCTTGGCGTGACGCCCACGCATCTCAGCCGCGTGTGCAAGTCGACGGCGGACCGCCTCGGCCATTCGGACGGCCGCGTTCAATGCGGCAGCGACCTGCTGGAACCACGCAGTGCCGCCAACCAGGCGCGCCGAACTGGGATTCCGACAGGGTGGTTTCCGCGCTTCATCTGCGCCATACCGGCAAAGACGTCGCATCTGCGCGTGCCGGTGCGCGCCGCCTGAGAACGCCGGACGGCATTGCGCTGAACCGGTGATTTCACGCCACGGGATCGGAAGTCCCACATGTTCTTCCAACCGCTTCAGCAAGCCAGGACATGCACGCCTTCCGGTGCGCAGCATCCCGCTGCCCGGTACGCACGGTTGCGACCGTGCGATCGACGCTGGAGTTTCGGCCATGGCCTGCAGCCTCGGGGTCACCGCGCCCGCCGCATTGTCGCTGGCCGGCCTGCCCGGCCCGGCCCGCGCGCAGGATGCCATCGTGCCCGGCGGCACGCTGCGCATCCAGCAGACGGTCAAGGCCCTGACCGATCCGCGGCTTTATGAATGGAGCGAGATGGGCAACCAGACCCGCGGCTTTCTGGAATACCTGGTCGAGTATGACCGCGACGGCACCTTCCGCGGCATGCTTCTGGAAAACTGGAGCGCGAATGCCGACGCGACGGAATACCGCCTGAACCTGCGCCGCGGGGTCACGTGGTCCAACGGCGATCCCTTTACCGCCCGCGATGTCGCCCGCAACCTGGAACGCTGGTGCGACGCGGGCGTCGAGGGCAATTCCATGGCGCCGCGCCTGCGCAGCCTGTGCGACCCCGCCACCGGCCAGATCCGCGATGGCGCGGTGCGCGTGGTGGACGACCACGCGCTGGTCCTGACGCTGGCAAACCCCGACATCGCGCTTGTCGCGAACCTGTCGGATTATCCCGCCGCAGTGATGCACGCCAGCTATGACGGCGGCGATCCGTTCGAACACGGCATCGGGACCGGCCCGTTCCGGCCGGTGGAACTCGTGCCGGGGCAACGCTGCGTGCTGGAACGCGACACGGACCGCGAGTGGTGGGGCACCCAGGTGCTGGGCGGGCCGCATGTCGACCGGGTCGAGTTTCTCGACCGTGGCACCAATCCGGCCAACTGGGTCGCCGCGGCCGAGGCGGACGAGGTCGATCTGCTTTATGAAAGTGTCGGCACCTTCGTCGAGGTGCTGGACACGATCGGCTGGACCCGCACCGAAACCGAAAGCGCCGCCACCATCGTCATTCGCGGCAATGCCCGGGCGGATCTAGACGGCACCCGGCCCTATGCCGACGCCACGCTGCGCCGCGCGCTGGCGCTGGCGGTCCGCAACGAGACCTGTCTCGAACTGGGCTATGCGGGTCAGGGCACCGTCGCGGCCAACGACCATGTCAGCCCGATCCACCCGGCCCATGCCGATCTTGGCCCCGCCCCCTTCGACGCGGCCCAGGCGCAGGCGGATGTCGCCGAGGCCGGGCTTGAAGGGTTCGAGCATGAACTGATCACCCTGGATGACGAATGGCAGCGCAACACCGGCGACGCGGTGGCGGCGCAACTGCGCGACGCGGGCTTCAACGTGCGCCGCACGGTCCAGCCGGGCAGCACCTTCTGGCCCAACTGGCGCGACTTTCCGTTTTCCGCCACGCAGTGGAATCACCGGCCGCTGGACGTGCAGGTGCTGGACCTCGCCTATCGCTCCAATGCCGTCTGGAACGAGACCGGCTTTGGCAATGACGAATTCGACCGCCTGCTGGATCGCGCCATGTCACTCGAAGACGTCGAGGCGCGGCGCGAGACGATGCGGCGCCTGCAATCCATCCTGCGCGACGAGGGCGTGATCATCCAGCCCTACTGGCGCACGCTCTACAACCATCACAACGGCCGGCTGGCCGGCGCGGAAAAACACCCTGCGCATGAAATCCATCTTTACCGGATCGGCTTCACCGGCTGAGCCGGGGGCACAGCCCGCAACGCCCTCCCGGACCGGATTTTGCAACGAGAGACCCTCGGGTCGGGCCCGAGGGAGACGTGGGACGCGGTGGCGTCACGTGCTGAACACCGCGTAGAGGTCATTCGAGAAAACGTCATCCCGGACTTGATCCGGGATCTCCCGCAACGAGAGACCCTCGGGTCGGGCCCGAGGGTGACATGGGACGCGGTGGCGATGCCACGCCCAGAATCCCGCGCAGAGGTGAGACGAGAAGACGTCATCCCGGACCTGATCCGGGATCTCTTGCCGTGAGAGACCCTCGGGTCAAGCCCGAGGATGACGTGGAGCGCAGTGGCGACGCCGCGCCCTGAACACCGCACGAGAGTCAGACCCGAAGACGCCCTCCCGGACCCGATCCGGGATCTCCCGCAGCATGAGACGCTCGGAGCACGCCCCGAGGGGACGTGGGGCACCAATCCGAAACCGGGCCTCAAGCGTCCAGACGCGCGTCCTGCGTTTCGGGTGCCTCTGCCTCTTCGTCGCAAAGAAACCGGGTCAGGACATTGTGGAACAGGGTCGAGACATCGTTGTCGAAATCGTTCCACGGCAGGCTGCCGCAGAAGGTGATCGAGCCGGTGGCAAAGACCTGTCCGCCGCCGGGATAGTCGATCAGCACGATATCGGCATGCATCGCGTCCTCGGCACTGCCGCCCGTGAGGTTGGTCAGGTGGGTCAGCTGCTCCTCCGGCACCAGCATGAAGCCGTTCTCGCGGGTGACCGACCGGGCCAGCAGCACCGTGGTCTCGGGCGTGCCCAGGCGATAGTCGATATGGTCCAGCTCGAACCCCGCCGCGCCGTTGCCGGAAAAACCGTAATCGCCGATCACCTCGTTCCCGACCCCGTCGAAGACCCAGTCATAGGCCGGATCGACGCAGACCCGGCGATAGGGGTCGCCGAAGAACTCGCCCTGCGCGGCAAAGCCGATGCCCACAAGATCCTGCGGCGCGCGCCCGTTGCGCCGCCAGAGGCCGCCGTACGTGCCGTCGAAGGCGTTGTAATACTCGCCCGGTTCCGCCGCCCAGGCGCGGATCCCGTCCTCGGCGCGGCGGATTTCCAGCAGGCTGTCATTCTCGGAATGCATCGCGATGCGCCAGTAAAACCCGTTGCCGCCCAGGTACATGAGGTTGCCGCCGCCGTCGCGATAGTCACGCAGCGCATCCAGGCTGGCCCCGGTGTGATATTCGGGATGCGTGGCGGTGGTCACGGCCTTGTAGCCTTCGATCGCCCCGGCGCCATGACGGTGCAGGTCATGATCCGTCACCACGTCATAGGCGATCCCCTTGGCGTGCAGCCAGCTCAGCAGGTGGCTGTCCGCCGGGAAATGCCGCAGGCCCGAACAGTCGGTATTGCCGAAGGTCATGAACCCCGGGCGCAGGTTGAACAGCGGCCGCCGGTGCGACGCGTGGGTGATCCCCGACCCGTCGCGGTGATAATTGTAGGTCGACAGCCCGTATTGCGGATATTCCGCGGGGTTGTAGGGATAGGCGTCGCAGGCGGCGAATTTCTCTTGCCATTCGGGCACGTAGTCGGGCCGCGCATGGTTGCCGTAGATGGCATAGGTGAAGGTCGAGACAAGCACGCACAGATCCGCCTGCCGCTGCCCCGGCGCCGGGCAGACGAAGAACGGGATCGCGTCGCCATGCCCGTCGCAGTCCAGCCGCATCACGTAGGCGCCCGAGGGCATCCCGTCGGGAATGGTGAAGGTGAAATCCGTGTCCCAGCCGAAATCGTAGATATCGTCTTCGTGGAAATGGATTGCCGCGTAATGGTGCGGCTTGTGGTTCCAGTTCATCTCGGACGCGTCCCAGCGCGAGCTGGTGACCGCCCGCCGCGGGAAATTGACCAGCTCCAGCGCCGGCCCGGCAAGCGCCGTAACCGTTGCCGATTCGATGTCCTTGCCGAAATCCCAGGCACAATGCACCGTGTCGCCCGCCTGGATCACCGGCGCCTCGATCTTGCCGTTGAAATGCTCGGCACGGGCGTCGGTGCCGGGCTCCATCCGCGCCGCCACCACGGGCCGGCCGGTCAGCATGTCGGGCGCGGCCATGTCGCCTGTCACCTCGACCGGTGCGACGCCCACCTGGTTGATCGCCCGCTGCGTCAGCGTCACGGTGCCGTCCTTCAGATGCGCCACGACCCGGTGCCACTTGTGCAGCTTGACGGGCCGGCCGGTGCCGACCGCCCTGCCCGCCACCTCGACGGTCAGCGCGCCGGTCTCGTCCAGAAAAAGCGCCAGCGCCCCCAGCGACAGGATCGTCTGCCGCGCTTCGGATCGCAGGGTGGGCAGGATCGTGGCCGAGACCGTCACGCCACCGGCGGTGGGCACCGACACGTCCTGCGCCCCGATCCCGCAGGACCCCGGAAAGAAGGGCCGCGCCACCGACGGAAAGCTTGCCGTCCCGAACCAGGTCGAGGCGTCTTCCTCGATGATGCCCGGCCCCTTCGGGTTGGGATCGGCGCTGATCGAGCGCATCAGCCGCGCGGTGAAATCCTGCCCCGACAGGGACGAGACCTTGAATTCCAGGGTCTCGCCCGGGCGCGCCGTCAGCTCGTTGACATAGCCCAGGATCGGGGGCGTGTTGGTCATATCGGTCATCGCATCGGTCCGTAGAAAAGGTCAGGCAGGAAGGTCACCCACGAGTCGAAGAAGACGAGCAGGAAAATCATCAGGATGTACGGGATCAGCAGCGGCAGCACGCCCACCGAGATCTCTTCGATGGTGATCTTGCTGATCCGCGCCGCCACGAACAGGTTCACCCCGATCGGCGGCGTCAGGAACCCGATCTCGCAGGTCATCACGGTGAAGATCCCGAACACCACCGGGTCGATCCCGAGACTGGTGACCAGCGGAAAGAAGACGGCGGTGAAAATGATGATCTGCGGTATGCTTTCCAGCCACATGCCGACGATGATGTAGAACACGCCGATCAGCAGCATCACCAGCCACGGAAACTCCGCCAGCCCGGCGAAAAGCCCCAGCACCGCGTCGGGAATGTCGAAGATCGTCACCAGCTGCCCGAACGCCTTGGTCGAGCCGAGGATGAACAGCACCGTACCGATCACGATGGCCGTGAACTTGAAGGCCTCGAACAGCTTGGCCCATGTCAGCCCGCGATAGATGAACATGCCGACGAAAAGACCATAGGCCACCGCCACGCCCGCCGCCTCGGACGGGGTGAAGATGCCGGCATAGATGCCGCCCAGGATGATGACCGGCGCCATCACGGCCCACTTGCCTTCCCAGAACGCTTCCAGTAGCGGGCGCCAGCGGAACTTTTCGCCGGTGCCGCCATAACCGTTCCTGGCCGAGATCACGAAGACCACGATCATCAGCATGATGCCAAGGACGATCCCCGGCACGATCCCGGCCAGGAACAGGCGCGGGATCGACACGTCGGTGACCAGCGCGAAGATGATCAGCAGGTTCGAGGGCGGGATCATGCTGCCAAGCGCGCCGGCCGCCGCCGCGATGGCCCCGGCAAAGCGCGAGCGATAGCCCTCTTCCTGCATCGCCGGTATCGTGATCGACCCGATCGCCGCCGTGGTCGCGGGACCCGAGCCCGAGAGGGCGGCAAAGAACATGCAGGCCACCACCGTCACAAGGCCGAGGCCGCCCTTGTAGGCGCCCACCAGCTTTTGCGCGATATTGACCAGCTTTTCCGACATCCCGCCCTGTTCCATCAGCTGGCCCGCCAGCACGAACAGCGGGATCGTGACCAGCGGGAACGGCTCGAACGCGGTCCAGGCGGCCTGCGCCATCAGGGTCATGGGGATGTCGGCGATATAAAGTCCCGCCACCGTTGCGATGCCGGCGGCAAAGGGGATCGGCACGCCGATCGCCATGGTCACGACGAACACGACCGCCATGGTGATCGGCCCGTTCAGCCCCGCGGCATAGGTTGCCGCAACGCCGAGCAGCATGACCGCGAAGACGATCGAGGTGACGACGCCGCGGCCCTGCGGACGGGTCTCGGGTGGCTCAAGTCCGGTATGGCTCATAGCGGCAATCCCCTGAAATCGTCATTCTTCCAGCGCCAGTAGACCTGCGCGATGCGGAACAGCATCAGGCAGAACAGCACGGGGATGAACATCTGCACCCAGCGCTGTTCGATCCCCAGGCCGGGTGTCTGGAACGTCACGTTGAAAAGAAGCTGCGTATAGGTCGTGGTCTGCACGACCATGAAGATCACGAACGCGGCCCAAAGCGCATCGGCCATGACGACCGACACCACCTGCAGCGGGCGCGGCAACCGGCTGACCAGCAGGCTGATGCGGATATGCGCCCGGTCCCGCACCGCCATCGTCGCGCCCAGGTAGACCGAGAAGATCATGCCGTAGACGGCGGTTTCCTCGGCCCAGGCGGCGGCGGAATGGAAGACGAAGCGCATCACCACCTGCATCAGCACCGAACCGACGACGACGCACAGGAAGATCGTGCAAAGCACTTCCTCGAAATAGCGGTCAAGCTTGTCCAGCATGGCCCTGCCCCTTCGCAGCGGGTTGAAGAACGGGCCGCAGCATGCATGCCGCGGCCCGGGCATCACCTCGTGAGTGGTGGTTATTCGGCGGCTGCGCGGATCTCTTCGACCAGCGCCTTGAACGCATCGCTCTTGTCGGCGGCATAGGCATCCTGCACGCGCTGGCCCGCCTCGATGAACGGCTCCCGCTCGAACTCGGCGGTTTGCATGCCGCCCTCGCCGGTCAGGAAGGCGCGGATCTCGTCGACCTGGCGGGTCATTTCCTCTTTCTGCCAGATCCCGGCATCCTTGGCCGCGCGCATCACCGCGTCACGCTGTTCGTCGTTCAGCTTGCTCATCACCCGGTCGCTGGCAAACAGCGGCGAGAAATAGGTGAAATGCTCCAGCACCGTGAAATACGGCATGATCTCGTAGAATTTCTGCGACTTGATGAAGGACGTGCCGTTGTCCGCACCCTCGACGGCCCCGGTCTGCAACGCGGTGGGCGTGTCGGCCCAGGGCAGCGGGATCGGGGCGGCGCCGAACTCGGTGAAGGTGTCGATCATCACCTGGTTCTTGGGCACACGCACCTTCAGCCCCGCCATGTCCTCGATGCCGGTGATGGGGTTGCGGCCGTTGTAGAAATCCCGGTCGCCCACGAAACCGTAGGTCAGCAGGTGCACGTTCGTCGCCTCGTAAAGCTGATCGGCGAAATTCGCGCCGACCTCGCCCTCCAGAACCTTGTAGGCATGGTCCTTGTTCTCGAAGATATAGGGCAGCACGAACGCGTCCATCAGCGGGAAGTGCGGCGAGATGTTGTTGCCGGTGATCACGAACATGTCCACCGTGCCCAGCTGCATCGCCTTGAAGGCCTCGTCCTCGCCCATCAGCTGCCCGCAGCAGCGCACCTTCACGTCGATCGAACCGTTCGAATATTCCTCGGCCAGTTCCTCGAACTTGTCGGCCAGCACGCCATAGGTGCTGCCCTCGGCGGCGGCGTAGCCAAGGTTGATGGTCACGTCCTGCGCCCATGCGCCCGGTGCGGCGAGGCCCATCGTCAGAAGCGTTGCGGCCAGCGGCATTCCTTTGATCTTCAGCATTGAATTCTCCATGTTGGTTATGCGCAGTTTCTTTATTCGTGCCAGATTGCCATAACGCGTGTTGCCTGTATAATATCAATTCGTTCATTATTGATACCTTGGGTGCATCATGAAATTCGGCCTTCGCCACATCCGTTATTTTGTCGCCGTGGCCGAGGATCTGCATTTCCGCCGCGCCGCCGAGCGGCTCGGCGTGGCCCAGCCCGCGCTCAGCCGGGCGATCCAGCATCTCGAACAGGAACTGCGCGTGCCGCTGTTCGAGCGCAGCAACCGCAGCGTCGTGCTGACCGGGGCCGGTACCGCCTTCCTGCGCGGCGCGCAAGGCATCCTGAACGAGGTCGCCCGCACCGTCGAGGAAACCCGCCAGGTCCATGCCGGCCAGATCGGCACCCTGCGCATCGGCTATACCGACATGGCCATCGGCGGCGTTCTGCCCACCCTGCTGAAGACCTTTCAGGCGCAGCAGCCGGGGATCGTGCTGCAACCGCATCACGACGTGACATCCACCCAGCTGACCAAGCTCGACCAGGGCGAGCTGGACATCGGCTGCGTCACCGGGCCGATCAACCGCGCAGGTTACGACCAGGTGCCGATCCAGTCCGAAAGCCTTGTCTGCGTCGTCTATGAAAACCACCCCCTGGCCCGGCGCGGCAGCATCCGGCTGGAAGAACTGGCATTGCAGGATTTCATCCACGGCCCGATGCGCGACTGGGAACATTTCTTTTCCTACCTCATCCCCCTTTGCCGGCGCTCGGGCTTCGTGCCCAACATCGTGCAGGAAGCGTATAATTCCGCCGGCATCCTCGGCCTGGTGGCCTGCGAGATGGGCATCACCGTGCTGACCGAAAGCGTCCGCAACAGCCTGACCCGCGATCTGGTGATCCTCGAGCTCGAGGATGTCACCGAACGGCTTCAGACTGTCGCCCTGTGGCGGACCGAGCCGCAGTCGGGATCGAAGGCGATGTTCACCGACTACCTGCGCCGGCGCGCGCAGGAGGTCGGGCTGGCCGGCTGACCGGCGCCCTTGGCGGCGCCGGCGCGCCGGCTTATGTCTTGCGGGACATGACAGGCAGAAAGGTCACGACATGAAGATCACCCGCCCCGGAACCAACCCCTCCAAGCCCGGCCCGGAGGAGTATTTCACCGGCACCGTGCGCCTTGACCCGCTGTTCACCGCCGAGGCGCCGGGCCGGTCGGCCGGTCTGCATGTCACCTTCGAGCCGGGCGCGCGCACCGCCTGGCACACCCATCCCGCCGGCCAGACCCTGATCGTGACCTTCGGACAGGGCCGCGTCCAGCGCGAGGGCGGCCCGGTCGAGGAAATCCGGCAGGGCGATGTGGTCTGGTTCCCGGCGGGTGAAAAGCATTGGCACGGCGCGTCGCCCGACAGCGCCATGAGCCATATCGCCATTCAGGAAAGCATCGACGGCAGTGCCGTGACGTGGATGGAACAGGTGTCGGACACCGACTACGCAGGCTGACCCATCACCGGGCGGATCACTGCCCGTAGATGATCTTCACGTAGTTGCGGGTTTCCTTGTAGGGCGGGATGCCCTTGTATTTCTCCACCGCCTTCGGCCCCGCATTGTAGGCCGCCAGCGCCAGTTTCCACGACTTGAACGTGCGGTACTGCTCGGCCAGGTACCGCGCCCCGCCATCGAGGTTCTGGTGCGGGTCGTTGGGATCGACCCCAAGATAGTTCGCCGTTCCGGGCATCAGCTGCGCCAGTCCGATCGCGCCCTTGTGCGACACGGCGCGCGGGTTCCAGCCCGATTCCTGCTGCACCAGCCGCAGGAACAGGTTTTCCGGAATGCCGTGCCGCCGGGCCGAATCCCTGGCCACGTTCAGGTATTGCCCCTTGTACTTGCCGCTGTATCCCACGGCGGGGGCCGCGTCGTCCCATTTGCTGGGCGTGTGAACCTTCTGCGGCTGCAGGCGGATCGAGGCGTTGTACTGCTGCTTGGCGCGCGTATCCAGAACCCGTGTCTGCGCGCTGAACATCCGTTGCTTGCCCTTGGTCGAGAGAATATCCGCACTGGCCGCCATCGGCCAGCCCAGCGACATACATGCCACCGCAATCGCGAGCTTCCGCATCCTGAACACCGTCCCGTTATTGTCCCGTGGCGTTTCGTCCGCGCCCCGTTTCCCGGGCCCCTGCCGTACCGCCATTGGCCGGCACTATACCCGACTTGTCCCGAATTGCCAGACTCCGAGGCCGCATTTCCCGATCGGCGCCATTGGCGGGAATTTTCCTCGAAATTTAGCCTTTTCTTCATCTCTCCGGGGTGATGTAAGGTGTACGTTAACCATCAGACCGCAGCAGGAGGGCGCCATGGCCGGTTCCGTCAACAAAGTCATTCTCATCGGCAACCTGGGGCGCGACCCCGAAGTCCGCACCTTCCAGAACGGCGGCAAGGTGTGCAACCTGCGCATCGCCACATCCGAGACATGGAAGGACCGCAACACCGGCGAACGGCGCGAAAAGACCGAGTGGCACTCGGTCGCGATCTTCCAGGAAGGACTGGTGCGCATCGCCGAGCAATACCTGCGCAAGGGCTCCAAGGTCTATATCGAGGGCCAGCTGCAGACCCGCAAATGGCAGGACCAGTCCGGCCAGGACCGCTATTCGACCGAGGTCGTGCTGCAAGGCTTCGGCGGCAATCTCACCATGCTCGACGGCCGTGACGGTGGCGGTGGCGGTGGCGGCGGTGGCCGCGACTTTGGCGGCGGCGGCGATCCGGGCTATGATCAGGATTACGGCGGCGGTTCGTCCGGCCCGTCCGACCAGGGCCGCTCGCAACCCTCGCCCTCGCGCGACTACGACGACGAGATCCCCTTCTGATCATGGGCTGAGCGGTGCTTTTCGCACTCTCTCCCGAAGGACAGGCCACCGCGACGGTCGTCACCTGCCTCGCGGTGGCCTATTTCATGCTCTACCCCGCCTTGCGTCCGCGCCGCGTGTCGCGCATGGCGCTCTACGATCTTGGCGTGACGGGCGTGATGCTGCTGGTCAACGGCTGGCTTTTCCTTGGCAGCGGCACGCGGTTTTCGCTCTGGCTCTTCGATACCAACTGGGTCGTCTTCACCATCCTTGTCGCGCTGATCATCGAGACACCGCTGATGCTGTGGTATGTCCGCCGCAACGGCATGGACTGGGACTGATGCGCTACCAGATCCAGTCGATCACGCTCAGCACAACAAAGACCGGCACCGACAGCGCCACCGCCACCAGCCACGCGGCATAGGCCGTGGGCCGCACGCTGGGCGCGGTCACGCCGCGCACCGGATCGGTCTTCTTCGCCATGACCGGGATTAACCATGATTTAGGTTATCATCGCCTTAATGGCGGGCATGTCTCTGACCTGGACCCTTCGCGACACCGCCCCCGATCCGCCAGGGCCTTGCGCACTGCACCAGCACCCGCGATACGGCGCCGCCATGCGGGCCATCGGGGCCGATGTCGGGTGGTATGCGCTGACTTGTGGTGCGCGCACGCTAGGCATCGCGCAACTCCTGCGCCGCCGCCTTGGCCCCGTGCGCCTGACATGGCTGCCGCGCGGCCCGGTGCTGGCCCCCGATGCCGAACCCGGCGCGGCCCTGCTGCCCCTGCCCGGCCCCTCCATTGTTCAGCCTGACACGCCAGGAACCGCCCGCCTCTACCGCTCACACGGCTATCGCGCCCTGCTCACCCCGGCCCACGTCGCCGAACTGGACCTCACGCCGGACCCCGGGACCCTCTTCACCGGCCTGCACGGAAAATGGCGCAACCGGCTGCGCGCCGCGCAATCCGGCCCCCTGCGCACGCATGACCGCCCGTTCGATCCCGACCGCGACGCCGACCTGCTGACCCTCGACAAGCACCAGCAACGCGCCCGTGGCTATCGCGCCCTGCCGCCGGGCTTCACGCGTGCCTTTGCCACCACCCACCGGCAGGCCACGCGGCTTTTCACCGCCCATGACCGTGCCGGGATGCTGGCCTACCTGCTCTTCCTGCTGCATGGGCAAACCGCCACCTACCATATCGGCTGGGCCGCCCCCGAAGCCCGCCGCACCCAGGCCCATACCCTGCTGATGTGGCAGGCCATCACCTGCCTGCATCAGCGTGGCATCATCCGGCTCGACCTCGGCCCCATCGACACCGAGGCCGCCCCCGGCCTCGCCCGCTTCAAGCTGGGCACCGGCGCCGCCGCGCGCCCCCTCGGCCCCACGCTCCTGCGGCTTTTGCCGCACCGCGGCGCCACCATCGCCGCGTAACACCCTTTTCCCTCTG
The DNA here is from genome assembly GCA_046290265.1 of Roseovarius sp. GTDB lineage: Bacteria > Pseudomonadota > Alphaproteobacteria > Rhodobacterales > Rhodobacteraceae > Roseovarius. The sequence continues at coordinate 13,864 of JBKAGF010000068.1, forward strand.
GCAATTGACGCGCAAAGCCCTTAGGGCCACCACCAAACCACCAAGGATACCCCAATGGACCTGCGCAATATCGCCATCATCGCCCACGTCGACCACGGCAAGACCACCCTCGTGGACGAGCTTCTGAAGCAGTCGGGCGCCTTCCGCACCGGACAGGCCGTGGCCGAACGCGCGATGGACAGCAACGACCTGGAGCGCGAGCGCGGCATCACGATCCTGGCCAAGGCCACCAGCGTGGAGTGGAAGAAGACCCGCATCAATATCGTCGACACCCCCGGCCACGCCGATTTCGGCGGCGAGGTCGAGCGCATCCTCTCCATGGTCGACGGCGTGGTCCTGCTGGTCGACGCCGCCGAAGGCCCGATGCCCCAGACCAAGTTCGTCACCTCCAAGGCGCTGGCCCTGGGCCTGCGCCCCATCGTGGTGCTCAACAAGGTCGACAAGCCCGATGCCGAGCCGGACCGCGCGCTGGACGAATGCTTCGACCTCTTCGCCGCGCTGGATGCCGACGAGGATCAACTCGATTTTCCGCATATGTACGCCTCGGGTCGTTCCGGCTGGGCCGATCACGACCTCGACGGCCCGCGCAAGGACCTGACCGCGCTTTTCGACCTCATCGTCAACCACGTCCCCGCCCCCAAGCAGGTCAAGAAGGCAGACGAGGATTTCCGCATGCTGGCTGTGACCCTTGGCGCCGACCCCTTCGTCGGCCGCCTGCTGACCGGCCGCGTCGAATCGGGCCGGCTCAAGGTCGGTGCGACGGTGCAGGCGCTCAGCCGCGTGGGCCAGAAGATCGAGCAGTTCCGCGTGACCAAGATCCAGGCCTTCCGCGGCCTCACGCTTCAGGACATCGACGAGGCGACGGCGGGCGATATCGTCAGCCTTGCCGGCATGTCCAAGGCCACCGTGGCCGACACGATCTGCGCGCTGGCGGTCGAGGAACCGCTGTCGGCCCAGCCGATCGACCCGCCCACCATCTCGGTCACCTTCGGCATCAACGACAGCCCGCTGGCGGGCCGCGACGGCAAGAAGGTGCAGTCCCGCGTCATCCGCGAACGCCTGATGAAAGAGGCCGAAACCAACGTGGCCATCAAGGTCACAGACACGCCCGGCGGCGAGGCGTTCGACGTCGCGGGCCGGGGCGAATTGCAGATGGGCGTGCTGATCGAGAACATGCGCCGCGAAGGCTTCGAGCTTTCCATCTCCCGCCCCCGCGTCCTGATGCGCGAAGGCGAGAACGGCGAACAGCTTGAACCCATCGAAGAGGTCACCATCGACGTCGACGACGACCATTCCGGTGCCGTGATCGAAAAGCTGACCGGCCCCCGCAAGGGCGAGATGACCGAGATGAAACCCGCCGGCGCCGGCAAGACCCGCATCGTCGCGCTGGTCCCGTCGCGCGGCCTCATCGGCTATCACGGCGAATTCCTGACCGACACGCGCGGCACCGGCGTGCTGAACCGCGTGTTCCATTCCTGGGCGCCGCACAAGGGCGCCATC
>JBKAGF010000069.1:0-15144 GCA_046290265.1 Roseovarius sp.
CAAGCCCCGCATTCGCGTTCACGGGCCGTCGAACGAGGACCCCGCGACGATCCGCACGCGGCAAGCCGATGCCGTCGCCTACCGCATGGTCGGGGGCGAATTGCCCGAGGCGAGCCGCGAGTTTGCAAATCTTTCGATCCGCGACCTTGCTGCGGACGCGCTGACGCGGGCGGGCCAGTCGGTGCGCGGCCTTTCGACGGATGATCTGTTCACGCGCGCCGCGACGACTTCTGACTTCCCGCTCCTGGTGAGCAACGCGGCCGGCAAGGTGGCCCTGGACGCCTACCGCGCCGCCGAAAGCCCGCTGAAGCGCATCGCCCGCCAGCGGACCCTGCCCAACTTCAAAACCAGCACCTCGATCCGGCTGGGCGAGATGGGGCGCCTTGAGGAAATGACGGAGTCGGGCGAGTTCACGCACACTTCGCGTGCGGAACAGGGCGAAACGCTGCAACTGGCCACCTTCGGGCGGGCCTTCACGGTGTCGCGCAAGCTGCTGATCGATGACGACCTTGGAATTTTGGGCGACATCACCGCGGCGATGGGTCAGGCGGCGGCGCAAACGGAAGCGGACCAGCTTGTTGCGACCTTCACCGGCAATCCCGCTCTTTCGGACGGCACCGCCGTCTTCCATGCGACGCGCGGCAACTATGCCACCACGGGCAGCGACCTGGACGAAGCGAGCCTGGACACCGCGCGGAAGGCAATGCGCACCGTGAAGGGGCTCGACGGCGCAACCATCATCGACGCGGCGCCGCGGTTCCTGATCGTCGGGCCGGAGTTGGAGACCACAGCCGAAAAGCTGCTGGCCGCGATCTATCCCGCCACGTCCGACAACGTGAACGCGTTCGCGCAACGGCTCGAACTGATCGTGGAACCGCGCATCTCGGGCGTGGGCTGGTATCTGACCGCCGATCCGGCGCGGGTGCCGACGATCCAGTTCGCATATCTTCAGGCGGCGCAGGGCGTCCAGATCCAGCGGGCGGAAGCCTGGGACACCCTCGGGATGAAGTTTCGCGCGTTCCTGGACTTCGGCACCGGCTGGACCGACTGGCGCGGCGCCTACTTCGCGACCGGCGCGGCGTAACATGGCGACGTTGCAAGAACTTATCGCGCATCGGGCGGCGCTCGAAGAGGCGCGGTATTCGGGCGTGCGGGAAGTTCGGGACGCGTCGGGTGAATCGATCACCTACCGGAGCGACGCTGAACTTGCACGCGCGCTGGCGACGGTGAACCGAGAAATCGCGGCGGCGCAAAAAGGCTCGCCCGCCACGATCCTTTTTGAAACAAGTAAGGGAGTGTAGCAGATGGCTACCAATTTTGTTCAACGCGGTGAACAGCTTACGCTGACCGCTGGCGCCACCATCGCTTCCGGCGACGTGGTGGAAATCGGCTCGATCCTGGGCGTGGCAATGGGCGACGCGGTGAGCGGCGGCAAGGTCGACGTGGCCGTGTCGGGCGTCTGGTCTCTGCCCAAGGTTTCGGCCGACGACGTGTCCGAGGGCGACCCGATCTATTGGGACTCGGGCGCGGGGCTCGTGACTGTGACCAGCACCGACAACACGCGACTCGGAACCGCCGTTGAAGCGGCCGGCAACGGAGTCGGCACGGTCGCGGTGCGGCTGGTGAGCATCTGACAATCCACGGCGCGGCGGTTCCGAGTCGCCGCGCCGCCCATCCGTTGACCCGGTGAGCCCATGCAACCCCTGCTGAAAATCGAAGAGGCCGCAAGGCGGCTTGGCGTCCCGAAGGCTTCGCTACGGACGGCGGCGGAAAAACATGGTCTCTTGGTCCGCATGGGTCGGGCAGTTCGAATCGACCCGAACGACATCGAGAGGTTGATTGAGAAATGCCGAGACAAGCCGCAGGGCCGCGCCTCTACTGGCGAAAAGACAAGGGCGTTTGGATCATCCGAGACACCGGACGATCTGACCGTTCAACGGGCAAGAGCGACCGCCGCGAGGCTGAAAGGGCGCTGAGCGCCTACATCGCTTCAAAGGATACGGTTCAAGGGTCGCGCGCCGCCCACGAACTTACCGTTGCCGAGATCCTTGACATTTACGGGCGAGAGCACGCGCCGACCGTCGCCGCGCCGGAACGCCTAGGCTATTCAATCGAAGCCCTGCTTCCGTTCTGGGGCGGGCTGAAGGTTGCCGACGTGAAGGGCGAGACGTGCCGGCGCTACGCGAAGACTCGCGTTCGCAGGTTCAAGGACGGAACGGCACAGCCGATAAGCCAAGGAACGCTGCGGCGCGAATTGAACACTCTACAGGCGGCAATCAACTACGCGCACCGCGAAGGCTACCTGTTGACACCCGCCAAGGTGACTCTGCCCGAAAAGCCGCCAGCACGCGACAGATGGCTGACACGCGATGAGGCGGCGGCGCTGATCCGCGCGGCGTGGCGTTCGCCCAAGGGAAAGCATCTCGCTCGATTCATCCTGATTGCCCTCTACACCGGGACGCGGAAGGACGCGATTTTGCGCCTCAGTTTTCATCCGAACATGGCTGGCGGCTGGATAGACGTTGATCGGGGCGTTCTCTACCGCAAGGGCGCAACTGAGCGCGACACAAAGAAACGCCGCAAGCCCGTTCGCCTGACACGTCGACTCCTGGCCCATTGCCGCCGCTGGAAGGCGAACGGGGCGAACTGGGCCGTCGAGATTGCCGGGCAAAGGGTGGGCGACGTTAAGCACCATTCGGGCGCGCGGGACCGGGCAGGGCTTCCCGACGTGTCGCCACACATCCTGAAACACACCGCGATCACCTGGGCGATACAGAAGGGCCTGACGGTGGAAGACGCGGCGGACTTTCGACACCAGCGGCGAGACGATCCGCAAAGTAGCCGCACAGCCCCAAACGGCCAGGGCGCTGGAGATCCTAGAGCGGAAACTGTGACGCGAATTTGTGCCCTGACACAGTTTCCCGCTTATCGAACCGCACTGAAACGTGCCGAAAAGGGGAACAAGACATGAAAATAAAGGGAACATTACCCCCTGTCTTGCCCTCCGAAGGCAGAGGCCAGAGGTTCGAATCCTCTCGGGTGCGCCACGTCCCCAAGCCTTTGCCGCAGGCCTCTGGCCATTATCATCGAAGGCATCCGTACGGCACGAGAGAAGACTGTCGCGCGGTCGCACTACAACTGCCTGGACGTCCACCGCAGGCACGGGTTGGCAAGGTCCCGCTGCCCGAGATGGCAAAGCGGGATTACACCGCGCGCTATGCTCGGGCAGCGTGGCCGCCGTGGGCATGGTGGGCAGCCTCGTCCCGCCGTTGAGGGCGATGATCCTGTTCGCCCTGGTCAGCGAACAGCCCATCGGCAGGTTCTTTGTGGGAGCGATGGTCCCGGCGGTCTTGGCGATTTCGCCACACCTGACCACCATCAAGCTGCAGCTTTGCGTCCGGCCCGACTACGCGCCGCAAGTGTCGGCCATCGACTGGCGGGCGTTGCGGGCGGCCGCGGTGCGTTGTTCGGTACCGTGATCGGCAGCATCTGCACCGGGATCGTGACCGGCGCCGAGGCGGCCTTTGTCGGGGCCCGAACCCGGACCATGGCACTGGAACGAAACCCGCCGCTGGACGCGGCGGGCCGAGGGCGTCGGCTTTCTGGCAGGGAAGTCTAGAAGAACCCGAGCTTGTTGGGATTGTAGCTCATCAGGATGTTCTTGGTCTGCTGGTAGTGGTCCAGCATCATCTTGTGGGTCTCGCGCCCGATGCCCGACTGCTTGTAGCCGCCGAAGGCCGCGTGGGCGGGGTAGGCGTGGTAGTTGTTCACCCAGACGCGGCCCGCCTCGATCGCGCGGCCAAAGCGGTAGCAGCGGTTGGCGTCGCGCGACCAGACCCCGGCGCCAAGGCCGTACATCGTGTCATTGGCGATCGCCAGCGCCTCGGCCTCGTCCTTGAAGGTCGTGACCGACACGACGGGGCCGAAGATTTCCTCCTGGAAGACCCGCATCTTGTTGTGGCCCTTCAGGATCGTCGGCTTGATATAGAAGCCGTTTTCCAGCCCCGGGATCGTCTCGGCGGAACCGCCGGTCAGGACCTCGGCGCCTTCCTCGACGCCAATGGTCAGGTAGGACAGGATCTTGTCCTGCTGTTCCTGGCTGGCTTGCGCGCCCACCATGGTGGCCATGTCGCGCGGATCGCCCCGCGTGATCGCCTCCACGCGCTTGATGGCGCGGGCGATGAACGCTTCGTAGATGTCTTCCTGGATCAGCGCTCGGGACGGGCAGGTGCAGACCTCGCCCTGGTTGAAGGCGAAGAGGACGAAGCCCTCGACCGCCTTGTCGAGGAAGGCGTCATCCTCGGCCATCACGTCCGAGAAGAAGATGTTGGGGGATTTGCCGCCCAGCTCCAGCGTGACCGGGATCAGGTTCTCGGTCGCGGCCTGCATGATCTTGCGCCCCGTCTCGGTGGAGCCGGTGAAGGCGATCTTGGCGATCCGGTTCGAGCGGGCCAGCGGCGCGCCCACCTCGGCGCCATAGCCGTTGACCACGTTCAGTACGCCGGCGGGCAAGAGGTCGGCGATGGTCTCGACCAGCACCATGATCGCGGCGGGCGTCTGCTCGGCGGGCTTGAGCACGATGCAGTTGCCCGCCGCCAGCGCCGGGGCCAGCTTCCATGCGGCCATGAGCACCGAGAAGTTCCACGGGATGATCTGGCCGACGACGCCCAGCGGCTCGTGGAAATGATAGGCCACGGTGTCGTGGTCGATCTCGGACATGTTGCCTTCCTGCGCCCGCAGCACCCCGGCGAAATAGCGGAAGTGGTCGACCGACAGCGGAATGTCGGCGGCCATCGTCTCGCGGATCGGCTTGCCGTTGTCCCAGGTCTCGGCTGTGGCGATCAGTTCGAGGTTCTCCTCGATCCGGTCGGCGATCTTCAAGAGGATGTTGGACCGTTCGGCCGCCGAGGTCTTGCCCCAGGCGTCCTTGGCGGCATGGGCGGCGTCGAGCGCCAGCTCGATATCGGCCGCGTCCGAGCGGGCGACCTCGCAGACCTTCTCGCCGCTGATCGGCGTGATGTTGTCGAAGTACCGGCCGTTCACCGGCGCCACCGAACGGCCGCCGATGAAGTTGTCATAGCGCAGCTTGAACGGCGACGTGTACTCGGTCGCGATCTGGGTCATCTGGTTCATCTGGTGTCTCCTCCTGACGGATTGTCTCGATCGCGGGCATCGGGCCGCGACTGGACATGTGATGTCAGGTGGACGCCAAACGGTCAGCCCGCCGGAACCGGTCGCAGGGACCGACCTGTCTCAGGAGCGAGACAGCTGCGCCTATTTTTCGCCGATCCCGAGCCGTTTCATGCGCCTGTAGAGCGTGGCGCGGCCGATGCCCAGTTCGCGCGCGGCCTCGGACATGTTGCCGCCGGCCCGCGTGATGGCGCGCAGGACCGCGCTGCGTTCGGCGCCCTCCAGCCCGCCCGGGGCTTCGCCGGTCAGGTCGCGCAGGGGCTTCCTGTCGAAGGCGCCTTCCCGCGCGATCCCGAAGGACTGCCGCGCGGCGCGGCTGGCACCGATTACGATGTCGTCGGAATCGACGGCCAGAAGATGGGCGCCGGTGGTTTCCTCTCCGGTCATCAGGATGCGCTGGCCCCGGAAATGCGCGCGGAAGAGGTCGGTCTCGATCTGGATCGACAGGCGGGTGACCATCGCCGCGATCAGCTGGTTCAGGCTTTCCGTCTGGTCGGCCCGCGCCGAGGACACGTCGAGCGCGGCCACAAGCGCGCCATCGGGGCCGAAGACGGGGGCGTCGATACAACTCATCCCGATATTGTGCGCCATGTAATGCTCGTCGCGGTGGATGATGAGCGCGCGGCGTTCGGCAAGACAGGTGCCGATCCCGTTGGTGCCCTGCGCCGCCTCGCTCCAGTCACGGCCGGGTTCGAGGCCCCATTCGCGAAAGGCGGCCTGGTCGCCGGATCGGGTGCGGCCCGAAAGCACCACCCCGTCCCGGTCGGTCAGGAACACGGCGGCGCCGCAATGGGCGATCATGCCATAGAGTTCATCGAGCCGCGGCTCGGCCAGGTGCAGGAGGTGCCCCGCGGCTTCCTTCTGGCGAACAAGGGTCCGGTCGTCGACCGCCCGCGGCCTTTGCCGTTGCGAGGGGTCAAGTCCGTATCTGTCGAAACTCCGCCGCCACGAAGCCGCCACGGCAGACCGTGCGGCAGCCGTCGAACTCTGCACGCTTTCGAACACGCGATCGACATGTGTCTTGATCACATCACTCCTCCCGCGTGCAACCATAGCGCACAAACCGACGCCTCGACTTGATCCATGACAAGGGCGGACGGCGCATCTGCGGGAGCGTCCGTCGCCATCGGTCTTGTCCTGCCTTGCCTCGACCATGCGCGCTGCGCTCGGGGGACTTTTCAGCGATGGCGTGACTGTCGTTCGCGAGGGATTGCCGGACACTCTCTCGCAACTCGATGTGCCGGAACCGTCGGTAGATACGAGAAACACGACGCCAATTTCCTTGCCCTCGTCAAACTCGCAGCCACACACATCTGGTTGCGGGTCTATGAGTCGATGTCCTAGGTTGCGGGCGGTCAGCAAGGCGGGTCAGACCGATATCCGCCGGCTGTTGATCGTCGGCGCCGTGAGCGTAATCCGCTCGGTCGTCCGCAAGGGCGGCAGTTCCAAACGCTGGCTGGCCGCCCTCGTGGCGCGTAAGCTGAAGATGGTCGCAGCTGTGGCGCTGGCAAACAAGATGGCCCGCATGATCTGGGCTCTGACGACGAAACAGGAGGATTACAGAATGGCGTGACCCGAACCCGGGAGACGGGACGGAGGCACGGCATGGCCGCAAGGCCGGGGTGAGCGATCGACGAGGATTAGGTGACACGGACTTCAAAGTTCCAGGCAGGGACATTCAGACCCGGGGCTCGAACGCATGCAGCTCTCTGAACCGATGTGAGAACCTAGCCTTCCGAACAGCATAACTTCCGGTGGCGTCATCGAAGGCCACACTCAGAGGCCTGACACACGTCCGATCGAAGCCCCCGCCGAAAGCCGAAGATCACGCTTGCCAAAAAGGGGGCATCCACACACGCGCCGGGTTTGCCGGAGAGTTGTTGGTTCAATGATTGGGCTGCTTCTTCAAACGCCTTCAAGTTTGCGTAGAAAGCCTCCTCTGATTCGTTCGCCGTAATGGGCTGAAAGTGTTAGCTACCGATTACGACACGCTCGACGGCCCCTGCGTGCGCGATCACACCGTCGATGGCGCTGAAATTACACCACCTGCTCGGACACTAACTCCCTTTGTGCGCCTCGCGCTTTGACCGGCGTGGTTCACAACACTTGCAACGACGTTGCTCTGCCTACGTGAACCCGACTAGCGACGGCATGTCTGGGCTTGCAACCCGCGCAAGCCAACTAGTTGGCTACTACCTGTGGTTCAACGGAAGCTCCACGACCTTCACGAAATGCCAAGACCCCTCAGGGATTAAGGGCGAAGGGGCTATCCATTGTCTATACCGGATCTGGCGGGATCCGGGCGCCCCGTTCTGCATGTGGGCGAAAGGCCGCGCCCAGGGTGCAAACCTGCGCTGATCTAGTGATTGCTGCGTGATGCGAAACCTCGCTATAAGGCGCGGGTCTCAGGTGGCACGCTCAGGCACATGTCTGGCGGCGGGCGTGGTTGGCAGTCGAGATCGGCGATTGCCCGGATAGCACAGATTTTTTGACCAGGAGGTCGACATGAAGACGATTTCGGTCATAACGCCCTGCTTCAATGAGATCGAGACCATCGAGACCTGTTATCGTAGGATCAAGGAAATTTTTGCCCAGGACCTGCCGGGGTATCGGCTAGAACACATCTTCAGCGACAACGCCTCGACTGACGGAACCGCGGATGCGCTGCGCCAAATCGCGCAGGCCGACCCTTCGATCAAGGTCATTGTGAATGCGCGGAATTTCGGCCCGTTCCGATCGCTTTTCAATGGCTTGCGCTATGCGACTGGCGATGCCGTCGTGGTCTTTGTCGCGGCCGATCTGCAAGACCCGCCGGAGCTGATCCCCGAGTTCGTGAAGCACTGGGAAAATGGAATAGAGGTCGTCGCCGGCGCGCGCACGAACCGCGAAGAGGGCGTGATGCTGCGCTTGGGGCGGCACTTGTTTTACCGCATTCTGAACCGTCTTTCAGATTTCGACATTCCCCCCGATGTCGGCGAGTTCCAGTTGATCGACCGCAAAGTCTGGCAGGCCGTGGTGGCCCATGACGATCATCACCCCTTTTTGCGCGGCATCATCGCGTCTGTGGGCTACAAACGGCTGATCATCCCCTACACATGGGGCAAGAGAAAGCAGGGCGTGTCCAAGAACAGCCGGGTCGTAACACTGATCGATCAGGCTTTGAACGGGATCTTTTCGTTCTCGAATGTGCCGCTACGCCTGTGCATTTACGTGGGCCTGATAATCGCCGCGCTGTGCCTGATCTATGGGACGGTCGCGCTGATCGGCTTTCTGCTGTTTCCTGATCTCGCCCCGCCGGGTGTGGCCACGATCTTTGTTGCGACCTTCTTCTTGTCGGGACTGCAACTGTCCTTCATCGGCATCCTGGGCGAGTATGTGACATCGATCCACGCCCAGGTGCGCGGCGGCCCGCGCGTGGTAGAGCGTGAGCGGCTGAATATCGGGGCTTGCCCCGTGCCGCAAGCCGGGGACGACGTTAGCCCGAGGAAGACCAGCGACTGATCAGATCGGGCCGAGTGTCGGGGTGAAGAAACAGGAAATTCGTGCCCGGCGTGGTCTCGTCCACCTGCGTGATCAGCACCGGATCCGCGCCGCCAAGTTCAAAACAGACATAGCCCAGTGGCCGTAAGAGCGCGATGATGTCATTGGGCGTGTAGTCGAATTTCTCGGCCCATTTGCGCAGCATCTCGGCGAAGATCGCGGGCTTGTCGCGGTCGATCAATCGGAGCGCGCCGCGAAACACAAAAAGCTCTGCCCCTTCGACATCGCATTTGATGACATGCACGGTCGGCATATCCTGCCGATCCGCAAAGGCATCCAGCGTGTCTGTCTGGCAGGTCAGTGGTTCGCCCGCGCCGCCGGACAGATCGCGCGCGGAACTTCGCGCGGAATAGTCCGGGTCGTAGAATATCTGCACTTCGCCCTGTCTGTCGGACAGCGCCAGGTTATGGGCCTTTACGTTCTTGCATCCGTTCAGCGCGATATTCTCCAATAGCTGGTCATAGACCGGCGGGATGGGTTCAAAGGCCCAGATTTCGCTGTTCGGATTGGCCTTGGAAAACACGATGGAATGCCAACCGATATTACCGCCGATGTCCAGAATGCTATCCCCGTCGCGGATGACGTGCAGCATCGCCTTGATTTCATTGGCTTCATAACTGCCGAAATTCAGCGTCTCGATGGGCGCGGATCGTTGGTCGGGGGTGGCAGAGGCGATCAGCACGCCTTTGACGTCCTCAAAGACCACGCGCTCGGCCTCGATATGGATCGCCTTGATCTGGCTGTCTTGAACAAGGCGAGTATAGTCATAGAGTGCCTTGTGCTGCCCAAACATTCTTTCGATGAACGTCGCCTTGTCGATCTCTTGTCTGAGGTAAGCCTGCTTGATGTCGAGGATGCTCACGATCATGGTCCCGGGTTTGGTGAAGGGGTTTGGCGCGCCATCGCGCGGGTTCCCTCGTGTGGCTGTCAACCACCCGTCTTGCTGTCCTCGCAGGCCTGTCTGGCAGCCTGCAGCGTGCGGGTTGGCTTGTACAGGAATTGCCGGGGGCGATCCCCGGTGCCGCGATCCCCAGAGTACTCGGGGACCAGGAACGTGCCTGCTTGTGTAAAATCTCGACCCAGATCCGCACCGAACCGGCCAAGTGTTGCTGGCGAAATTCGGCGCGCGCCCTCAGGTTCGTCAAGGACCCATGCACTGCCAATGATCTCGCAGGGCGTCAACGAGTAGATTTCAGCGGCCAGCGCGTCGCTGCCCGGATAGGCGCCCGCAATCCAGGGCAGGCCGACATTGTTCATGCCAAGCGCAAAGAGCAGGCCCGGCGATTGGCCCGTCAGGTCGATCACGGGCATGCCTGGCGATAGGCCCGCCGTGCTTGCCACATCCGTGGCCGTGGACAGGTAGGCGGCAAAACGCGCCTCAACGATCACCGTACCGCCATCCGCAAGGTCAAAGGGCGCGGAAAAGCTTGTCAGATCGGGGGGTTGCCGGTAGGGGTTCTTGATGCCGCTATCCATGAGCACGACGGTCAGCGCCGGGAAGACGAAGGCGGCGGGCACGAACCTTGCAACGGCGATCGGGTGGCCTGATTGATAGACCGCGCCGAGGGCCGCAACCGCAGCCAGCACCCAGAAGAACCCGACGCTCGCTCCCGTGTTCCAGTAGTGGTTGTTGGAGCCGAAGATATGCGCATGCGGAAGGGTGATCAGAAACAGGCAAATCATCACCGGCGCACGTGCGTTGGTCCAGTGACGCGGCGGACGCGCGATCAGATGGACGAGTACGGGCAGGATCATGGCGACCGAGATCGGGAACAGATGGACGTTCCGCGCCCAATGCTCGATGCGGTAGGACATAAAGAGGTATGTCAGCACAGCCGACGCGATCCCGGCGCAGGCGGCCAGCCACAGGCTGGGCAGGACTCGGCCCTGCGCCATCCCGGTCGCCGTCAGCGCGAAGATCGCGACCGACCAGTACAGGATCAAGGACCAGTCCCATCTGGTCAGATACAGATGGTCCAGCCGGAAGATCGAGGCAAACTCATGCCCCGCAGCCACAACCTCTGAAAGCTCCAGGCTTTTTGCGAAACGTTCGATCGTCGCGCCGGGCGATCCGTCGATCAGCATCGCCGAACCGACCAGAAGCCCCCCCGCCGTCACCGCGGCCAGCACGGCGCCGCGCCAGCGAAAGGCCCCGATCCCAAGAAGGCACACCGGCAAAAGCACCGCAATCGCGACTGCGGAACTGGGCTTGCCCATGAAAAGTAACCACCCGCCGAAGCCGGTCATCAGCCAGGCCGGCAGGCCGACGCCGCCATGTACAAGGACCGCCCCCAGCGACACGATCATAAGCGCCTGAAACGCAACCAGATTATAGCTGGGCGTGATCACAAGATAGGAGTAGTAGACGAGCGACAGGCAGGCCACACCGGCCGCAAGCGCGGTTGCGGCCAACCTATCGCTTCGGGCCGTACCCCACACTATGCGCAGAACCGCCAGCGCCAGCGCGAATGCCAGTCCGAACGTGATCAGAACCCCGACCTGCCGCAACAGGACCACGTCCTTTCCAAGGACTTCATAGACCGGCAGCAGCACATGGCCGAAAAGGGTCGGTGGCAGGTTCACATCATACAGAAAAGGGCGCGAAATCGAGTTCAGATAATGGCCTTCGTCCGTCAGGTCGAAGCCATACCGGGACAGGTGAAGCAGCCAGACGACCAGCGCCAAGGACAGCAGGATCAGAAGGGCTGGGACGACCCTATGTCGCAAGAAGTCATCCAAATCAGGTCTTCCAGACGTCTTCTCTTTGACGGGCGGTTCGTCTTAGTTGCCTGCGCGGGCGGCGGCCCCGGTTTGTCCGCCCGGGGTCGGGCTCGCCTAGCAGAACCAGCGGGATAATCGTCAGGAGGCGCGGCGGCGTCAATCGAAAACCCGCTGGGTGTGCAGGGATGCGACCGGGCCCCACGGGCGCCCCGATGGATCTTGCGGCGGTCATGTGTAAATGGCGGGAGCTCTTTCGCGGTTTGTTTCGGCCATGACGCTTGCTATAGGGGGCGCATGTTATAGGAGGCGCAAGCTGCCTCGCCCATGTGCCTGTCCGGCGATGGGGCGTGGAATGGGCTCCGGGCCGGTCGGTTCGGCGGATGGGAGAAGGCTCTTGCAGGTTGTTCTTTTGGCTGGAGGGTTGGGTACTCGGCTGTCTGAAGAGACCGCCGTGCGTCCCAAGCCGATGGTTGAAATTGGCGGGCGGCCGATTCTGTGGCATATCATGAAGATCTATTCTCATCATGGAATCAACGATTTCATCGTTTGCCTTGGTTACAAGGGCTATGTGATCAAGGAATACTTCGCCAATTACGCCCTGCATATGTCGGATGTGACCTTCGATATGCGGACCGGCGAGACCAGGGTGCATCGCAACGATGCCGAAGGCTGGCGCGTGACGCTGGTGAACACAGGCGAGGACACCATGACCGGGGGGCGCATCAAGCGCGTGCTCGACCGGGTAGAGGGTGACGATTTCTGCCTAACCTATGGCGACGGGTTGTCGGACGTGAACATCGGCGCGGCGATCCGGTTTCACAAGGCGCACGGCCACCTGGCCACGGTGACCGGTGTCCGCCCGCCCCGGCGTTTTGGGCATATGTATATGGACGGTGACCGTGTGCGCGCATTCCATGAAAAACCCGAAAGCGGCGGGGGCTATATCAACGGTGGGTTTTTCGTCCTGTCACGCAAGATCGGCGCATATATTGACGGCGACGACACGGTTTGGGAACGCGGGCCGCTGGAACGGATTGCCGAAGACGGTGAATTGCATGCCTTTCGGCACGACGGCTTCTGGCACCCGATGGACACCCTGCGCGACCGGATCGAATTGGATGAGATGTGGTCCGGGGGTCGCCCACCGTGGAAGGTCTGGGGATGACCCCGGCCTTCTGGAAGGGGCGGCGCGTTCTGGTGACAGGGCACACCGGCTTCAAAGGCAGTTGGCTGTGCTTCTGGCTGCAAGAGATGGAAGCCGTGGTTGCGGGCATCGGCCTTGCCCCCTCGACTGCGCCGAGCCTTTTCGACCTCCTTCAGGTCGATCACTTTTGCCAATCGCATATCGAGGACATCAACCGGCCCGGCGCGCTTGCCGCCGCAATCGAGGCGTTCCAGCCAGAGATCGTCATTCACATGGCCGCCCAGGCTTTTGTCGGAGAGTCCTACGCCGACCCGGTCAGGACCTACCAGACCAATGTGCTGGGAGTCGTCGCACTACTGGATGCGGTGCGGCGCGCGCCCTCGGTCCGGGCCTGCGTCGTGGTGACAAGTGACAAGTGCTATGAGAACCGCGAACAGATCTGGGGCTATCGCGAGAACGACCCGATGGGCGGGCACGACCCCTACAGTTCCAGCAAGGGTGCGGCAGAGATCGCGGCCCGGTCCATGCAGCGCAGCTATTTTGCGCCTTATTCCAGCGACGGGCACCCGGCGCGGATCGCCACGGTACGCGCGGGCAATGTGATCGGCGGCGGCGATTGGTCGGCAGGGCGGCTTGTACCCGATATCGTACAGGGTTGTCTGGGGCCTAACCGGCAGGTGCGGCTGCGCTATCCAGATGCCATTCGGCCGTGGCAGCATGTCCTTGACGTGCTTTCCGCCTATCTGTTGATCGCGGAGCGGCTGACAGAGGCAGGAGAAGGCTATGACGAGGCATGGAACATTGGCCCGGCGCTTGGCGACGGGCACAAGGTGATTAAGGTGGCGCAAGCGATGGTCGACAGGTTGGGCGTGGGAAAGGTCGTGGTTGACGATGCAGGGGTAGTCTTGCACGAGGCGACGCTTTTGGCGCTTGACTGCACCAAGGCACGCAAGCGCCTCGGTTGGTGCCCGAGGCTGGAGTTTGACACATGTCTGTCCTGGACCGCCGATTGGTATGCCGAATGGCGTCGCGGCGCGGACATGATCGAATTCACTCGAAGGCAGGTGACGGCCTTTGGCAACGCAACCACCCCCTGATGCAGGCACAGCGCAATTGACCCAAGAAACCCAGACCGACCTTGGCGCCTTGCGACGGCATATCCTTGACTTGTCCGCGCGATATGCAGAGCTTGCGCATCCTGCCAGCCCGTTCGTGGCCGGGGAAAGCGCGGTGCCGTCTTCAGGCAAGGTGCTGGGCCCGTCCGAGATGCGCAACCTTGTCGATGCCAGCCTTGATTTCTGGCTGACCACGGGCCGGTTCAACGCCCGGTTCGAGGCAGATTTGAAGGATGTAACCGGTGCGCGGCGCGTTCTGACGACCAATTCGGGATCGTCGGCGAACCTGCTTGCGGTGACGGCGCTGACATCTCCCACGCTGGGGGAAGAGGCGTTGCAACCGGGTGATGAGGTCATCACTTGCGCGACCGGGTTTCCGACTACCGTTAACCCAATCCTTCAAAACGGGCTTGTGCCAGTATTTCTGGATGCCGAACTGGGCACCTACAACATGGACGTGTCCCGCCTGGAAGAGGCGCTAGGCCCCAGAACGCGGGCGGTTGTGCTGGCCCATGCGCTGGGCAATCCGTTCGATCTGGGAACGGTGTCGGCCTTCTGCAGAAAACACGGGCTGCGCCTGGTCGAGGATTGCTGCGACGCGCTGGGCGCGCGGTATGGCGGGCAAAAGGTCGGCACCTTTGGGGATCTGGGCACGCTGTCATTCTATCCAGCGCATCACATCACCACCGGTGAAGGCGGCGCGGTTCTGTGCAACTCGACCGCAATCAAGCGGATTGTGGAATCGATCCGCGACTGGGGCCGCGATTGCTATTGCGAGCCAGGCAAGGACAACACCTGCAAGAAGCGGTTCGGCTGGCAACTGGGCGATCTGCCCTTTGGTTACGACCACAAATACACCTACTCGCATCTTGGCTATAACCTGAAAATCACCGACATGCAGGCGGCCATAGGCCTGGCGCAGCTTGCCCGCCTGGACGAATTTGTCGAAGCGCGGCGCAGGAACTGGGCCTATCTACGCGACGGCCTGGTCGATCTGGAAGACTTGCTGATGCTGCCACAACCGACGGCCAACAGCGACCCGTCCTGGTTCGGCTTTTGCCTGACCCTGCGGCCAGAGGCGAAACTGGATCGCGAAGACCTGTTGCAGTATCTCAACGACCGCAAGGTGGGCACGCGGCTGCTGTTCGGCGGCAATCTGCTGCGCCAGCCCTACATGCAAGGCCGCCCCTGTCGCACTGCCGGCCCGCTGACTGCCAGCGAGCTGATCATGCGCAACAGCTTCTGGATCGGCGTATATCCAGGCCTGACGGAGGGCCACCTCGACTATGCGATCGACACAATCCGCGCGTATCTTGCACGCTAGCGGCGGGATGACGGCATGACCACGGTGACCGGATCAGAATATATCGCGGCGTTTCTGGCGCGCATGGGCTGCACTCAGGTCTACACCCTGACCGGCGGCGCCTGCGCCTT
>JBKAGF010000070.1:0-14850 GCA_046290265.1 Roseovarius sp.
CACGCCGGCCCTGACCGCATGTCGCCGGCCCCCGCTCGGGGGCCGGCGACCGTCTTGTCAGGTATGTATCAGGCTTTCCACCAGCGACGCGGCTCGACATTCTCGGGCAGCATGTCCGCGGGGACCTCACGCGCGATGTCATAGATTTCCTGGTAGGTATCGATACCACCGGCCCAGCCGTTCAGGCGCTCGCGCCAGTCGGCCCACAGGTCCGGCTGATACTCCGGCGAACACATTTCCTCGGCCATCTTGATCTGGTCGTCGGCCAGGAACGCGTTGCGCACGTTGTTTTCGGCAAAGATCGTGTTCGGCAGCTGCGGATCCGAGAAGCCGACAGTCTTGACCAGCGCCGCCTCGTTGGCCGCCTGCACGTGGGTCTGCGCCCAGTAGGCACTCTCCATCACCGCGTCCTGCAGATGTCCGTCCAGCCCGTCGAACACGCTTGCGCTCATCGACGTATGCTCGGTTCCGCAGAAGAACTTGAGATCGACAGACTGGCTGACCACCGGCGACATGTTGGCATAGGCCACGGCCGACGCCCAGGTCTCCGCGCCATCGATCAGGCCCTGCTTCAGCCCGTCCAGCGTCTCTTCCCATGCCACCGGCACCGGGTTGAGGTTCAGCGCCTGCATGGCGATCCGGCCCAGCTGCGTGCCGGTAACCCGGTTCTTGGTGCCGAAAAGCTCCTCCAGCTTGGTGACGACCGGCTTGTCCTGCCACGACAGGCCCAGCTGGATGCCGCGCAGTTCGCAATGCGAGAACAGGAACTTGAGCCCGTGCCGCTTTTCCAGCGGATCGCGCAGGATGCGTTGTGATTCGGGGCTGTACAGGAAATGATACTGCGACGCCCGCCCCGGGAACATGTACGCATAGTCCAGCACGTTCAGATAGGGCGCGCCACCGGCCGAGTTCTGGGTCGACGCGGCGTAGATGTCGATGATCCCCTGCTGGGTCTTCTCGACACAGCTCAGCTGGCCGCAGATCTGGTTGTTGCCGATGAACTCGACGCGAATCTCGCCATCCGTCCGGCTTTCAAGGTCACGGGCGAATTCCAGCGCGCCCGCACGTTCGATCAACAGGTTTTGCGGATTAAAGCCCGACGCACCGAATTTCAGCGTGTGCTTCGCTTCCTTGGCAAAGCGCTTTTCATAGGTCGATTCCGCCGACCGCGCGAGATTCGCCGCCGTCATCGCCCCGCCGAACGTGCCCGCCGCCAAAAGCGTCGAACTCATCCCGTAAGTCCCTGCGATCTTGAAAAAATCCCGGCGCGAAACGCCCTTGATCCTGTCGTAAATTGCCATTGTATCCTCCCGTTTTGACAACTTTTGAGACGTATCGTTTCAAAAAACACTAGAATAGCTTTGCCGTTCTGCATAGAGTTTTTTTGCCTAACGGGAGGAAAACTGGTGGATAGCGATTACGTAATTGTGGGCGCGGGCTCGGCGGGATGTGTCATTGCGAATCGTCTCAGCAAAGATCCGAACACGCGCGTGACCCTGCTCGAGGCCGGTCCGCCCGACCGCAATCCGTGGATCCACATCCCCGTCGGCTACTTCAAGACCATGCACAACCCGACCGTCGACTGGTGCTACAAGACCGAACCCGACCCCGGCCTCAACGGCCGCGCCATCGACTGGCCCCGCGGAAAGGTGCTGGGCGGGTCGTCCTCGCTCAACGGGCTTCTCTACGTGCGTGGCCAGCCGCAGGATTACGACCGCTGGCGCCAGATGGGCAACCCGGGATGGGGCTGGGACGACGTGCTGCCGCTCTTCAAACGGGCCGAGAACAACGAGCGCGGCGCTGATGCGTTTCACGGCGATGCGGGGCCTCTTTCGGTCTCCAACATGCGCATCCAGCGCCCGATCTGCGACGCCTGGGTCGCCGCCGCGCAGACGGCCGGATACCCGTTCAACCCCGATTACAACGGCGAAGATCAGGAGGGCGTGGGCTATTTCCAGCTGACCACCCGCAACGGGCGCCGGTGCAGCGCGGCGGTCGCCTACCTGCGCCCCATCCGCGACCGCCGGAACCTCAAGGTCGTCACCCACGCCCAGGTCACCCGCGTGCTGATGGACGGCAAGCGCGTGACCGGCGTCGAATACCGCGACAAGCGCGGCCAGCTTCAGACCATCGGCGCGAATCGAGAGGTCATCCTCTCGGGCGGCGCCATCAACAGCCCGCAGATCCTGATGTTGTCCGGCCTGGGCGACCCCGAACACCTGAAGGAAAACGGTATCGACCCGCGCCATGCGCTGCCCGGCGTGGGCCGAAACCTGCAGGACCACCTGCAGGCGCGTCTGGTGTTCAAATGCAACGAACCCACCCTGAACGACGAGGTCCGCAGCCTGTTCAGCCAGGCCCGCATCGCGCTCAAATACGCGCTGTTCCGCGCGGGGCCCATGACCATGGCTGCCAGCCTCGCCACCGGATTCCTGAAAACCCGGCCCGACGTGGAAACCCCCGACATACAGTTCCACGTCCAGCCCTGGTCCGCCGACAGCCCCGGCGAGGGTGTGCACCCGTTCTCGGCCTTCACCATGTCGGTCTGCCAGTTGCGCCCCGAAAGCCGGGGCGAGATCCGTCTCGATGGCCCAGATCCGACGACCTATCCCAGGATCCACCCGCATTACCTCTCGACCGACCTCGACTGCCGCACCCTCACCGAGGGCGTCAAGATCGCCCGCCGCATTGCCCGCCACGCGCCCCTTTCCACCAAGATCGCCGAAGAGTTCCGCCCCACGGCCGAGCTCGACATGGACGACGATGCGGCCACGCTCGACTGGGCGCGCAATCACTCGGTCTCGATCTATCACCCCACCGGGACCTGCAAGATGGGCGACGACGCAAATGCCGTGGTGGATGCGCGCCTGCGCGTGCACGGGGTTTCGGGCCTGCGCGTGGCCGATTGCTCGATCATGCCGGAAATCGTCTCGGGCAACACCAACGCCCCCGCGATCATGATCGGCGAGAAATGCGCCGACCTCGTACTGGAAGACGCCTGATGTCTCACACGGTGCCGGGCGGGTGACATTCCGCCCGGTCGGGCCTGTACCCGCCCGTTCCGCACCTGATCCGGGCCTTCCATCGCGGGGTGACACGAAACCCACGCATCGTGGCAACTTTCCAGCTCGGCCAACCGTTTGAAAGACGTCGCCGGGGTGCTGTGCTATCACCGCGGCATGGCACGCTCGAAATCCCGTCTGGACTATTGGCGCGAAACGCGTTTCTTCGACATCCTGCGGGACATCGGCAGCTTCTTCTATTTCGCCATGCGCCGGTTCGTGAATGACGGGCTGGCCCAGGCCGCCGGTGCGCTGACCTACTCCACGCTGCTTGCGCTCGTGCCGCTTCTCGTCATCGCCTTCGCCGTGCTGTCGGGCTTTCCCGCCTTCGACCCGGTCAAGATCCGCATGCAGGAAATGTTCTTCGGCATCCTGATCCCCGAGGTCGGCTCCGACGTGCGCACCTACATCTCGGATTTCACCAGCAACGCCAACGATCTGACCGTGGCGGGCATCATCGCCCTGCCGGTCACGGCGGTCCTGCTGCTTTCCACCATCGAGGCCACGCTCAACCAGGTCTGGCGCGTTGCCAGGCCCCGGCCCCTCGTGCTGCGGCTGCTGACCTTCTGGGCGGTGCTCACCATGGGTCCGCTGCTGATCGGCGCCAGCTTCACGCTGACCACCGACATCATGCGCCCGCTACAGGACTGGGCCAAGGATGCCGGCTATATCCCCTCGGTCCAGATGCGGTCGGACTGGCCCCGGACGGCGCTGGCGCTGGTCAACACCACCATCGTTTTCACCCTGCTCTACTGCGTCGTGCCCGCGGTTCAGGTGCGCATCCGAAACGCACTTATCGGCGGGGTCTTCGCGGCGGTGGCTTTCCAGTTGCTGCAATGGGGGTTCAACACGTTCGTCACGTCCTCGGCGACCTATTCCACCATCTACGGCGCCGTGGCGGTGTTCCCGATCTTCCTGCTTTGGGTCTACTCGTCCTGGACGGTGATCATCCTTGGCGCGGTGCTCTCGGCCTCATTTCCCGACTGGTGGCGCCGGCGCGACGCGCTGTCGGGCACGGCCCTCACGCCGGCGGAAACGCTCGAGGTTGCCGTGGCCCTGCTTGCCGCCCTTGCCCGTCACGCGCCGAATGGCCAGTCGATGCCCCCCGACGACCTGGCCGAGCACGTGCCGCTGCTGTCGCGCGACGCCACGCTCGAATCCCTGCTGGAAGCCAATTATGTGGTCGAGACCGAGGACGGACAGATCTGCATGTCGCGCGACCTGCACCGCGTCACGGTGGCGGAACTGGCCCGGGACATCGGCCTTTCGCTGGGTCGCACGCGAGAGATAGAGGACCGCCCGTCGCTGTCGCAGGTGGTCAGCATGACAGGCACCCTGCCCGACCTTCTGGCCCGCCTGCGCAAGGCCGAGGACGACATCCTCGACCAGCCCATCGCCTCCGTCATCGCCGGTCGCGACCCCGACAACACCTCCGGCGCAATCAAGCTCTACTGATGTCGGCGTAGGGTGGGGTTTCAACCCACCCCTTCCCGGACCCGATCCGGGACCTCGCGGCTCCCGTCCCGCGCCTAGCCCTTGGGACGTTTCACCTTCATCCGCTCCATGTCGTCCGTGATCGGAATGAACTCGTCCGTGTCTCCCGGCGGCAGCCTGAACGGCCCGCCGTCCCAATCGGCGGCCTTCCACGCCTTTTTCGCCGCCTCGATCTTTTCGATGTCCGACGACACGAAATTCCACCAGATATACCTTGGCCCGTTGAACGTCTCGCCGCCCAGCGCCATCACCCGCGCGCCTTGCGGGCCGGCCTTGACGCTCATCCGGTCGCCGGGGCGGAACACCATCATCCGGCCCGCCTCGAACACCTCGCCGGCGATCTCCACGCTGCCTTGCGTGACATACAGCCCCCGGTCCTCGTGATCGTCCGGCAAGGGAAAGCTTGCCCCCGGCGCCAACACCGCATCGGCATAGAAGATCTCGGATTGCATCGTCACCGGGCTTGTCTCGCCCCAGCCCGTGCCCAGGATCAGCCGCACCTCGGCCCCGCCATCGTTCAGAAACGGCAGCGCCGCCTCCTTGTGGTGCTCGAAATCCGGCGCCATGTCCTCGCGGTCCTCGGGCAGCGCGATCCACGTCTGGATGCCAAAGAGGTTATGCCGCGTGGCCCGCGTCTCTTCGCTGGTGCGTTCCGAGTGGGTCACACCCTGCCCCGCCAGCATCCAGTTCACCTCGCCGGGATAGATCATCTGGTGCGTGCCCAGGCTGTCGCGATGCTCGAACTCGCCCTGGTACAGATACGTCACCGTCCCGAGGCCAATATGCGGATGCGGCCGCACGTCGATCCCGCCTTCGGTGATGAACTCCGCCGGTCCCATCTGGTCGAAAAAGATGAACGGGCCGACCATCTGCCGCTCGGGGCTGGGCAGCGCACGCCGCACCTCGAAGCCGCCCAGATCCCGCGCCCGCGGGATGATCAGCGTCTCTATGCCGTCCAGCCCCGCGGCATCGGGGCAATCGGGGTTCTGCGTCGGGTTCCAGCTCATCTCGCTCTCCTTGTCTCAGGTCAGATGGCGCGCCAGCGCCTGCACTTCCTCGGGCCGTATCTCGTGCCCGCCGTCATGAATCACCGTCTCGACGTCCGCACCTTGCGCCGCCAGCCACTCGATCAGCCGCGCACTCAGCGGCCAGGGACAGATCGGATCCTGCCGCCCCGCCGTAACAAGCACATGTCGCCCGTCCAGCCCCTGCACATCCTCCGGCCCCCACGGAATCAGCGGATGCAGCAGCCCCACCCGGTCGAACAGATCCGGCCGCGCCATCACGACCGAGGCCAGTATATTCGCCCCGTTGGAATAGCCGAAGCCATATGTTTCCACGCCCGGATGCTCGGCCTTCCGCGCCTCCACGAAGCGCACCATCGCCTGCGTGCGCCGCGCAAGGTCGTCCATGTCATAGACCCCCTCACCCGTGCGCCGAAAAAACCGCGCCGCGCCATGTTCCGACACGTCCCCCCGGGGCGAAACGATGCCCGCGCTGGGGTTCACCTGCCGCACGAGGTCGAAAAACTGTGTCTCGTCCCCGCCCGTCCCGTGAAAGGCAAAGATCAGCGGCGCGCCCGCATCGGGCGCCCGCGTCTTGGCATGGTACAGATCCAGCGCCATCGCCTCACTCCACCAGCTTCGGCAGATGCGCCTCGATCTTGGCGCGGTGCGGCTCGTAGCGATCCGGCAGCTTCAGCGCCGATCCCAGGTTGGCCGTATCCTCGTCCCGGTCGAATCCGGGCTCGTTGGTGGCCACCTCGAACAGCACACCGCCCGGCGTACGGAAATAGATCGACCAGAAATAGTCGCGGTCGATCACCGGCGTCACGTCGTACCCTGTGTCCACCAACCGCTTGCGCACATCGAGCTGCGTCGCCCGGTCCTCGACCGAGAACGCGATGTGATGCACCGATCCCGCGCCCTGGTGGGCCGGTCTGGCACTCGGCGCCTCCTGCAGGTCGATCGTGTCGGCCGCATTGCCGCCCTCGACCACGTAACGCGTCAGGTCGCCTTGGGTGTCCATCTTTTGATACCCCATGAAGCGCAAGAGCTCCCCCGTCGCATCCGCGTCGCGCAGCGCAAACCGCGCACCATGAAAGCCCAGGATCGCGGCAGTTTCCGGCACGTCCGCGCCCGTCCAGGGCGTGCGTCCGCGCACGTCCGTCTCGACCAGCGCGAACCCGTCGCCATCCGGCCCGTCAAAGCCCAGCCGCTTTTCGCCGAACGCCTCGTCCTCGGCCAGTCCGGTCACGCCCGCGGCGGCCAGCCGGTCTTTCCAATAGCCCAGCGCGCCATGCGGCACGGCGAATTCGGTCACGCCCACCTCGCCCACGCCCCGTGTGCCGCGCGGCATCTGGCCAAAGGGGAAGGTCGTCATCACCGCCCCCGGCGTGCCCACCTCGTCGCCGAAGTAAAGGTGATACACCTCTGGCGCGTCGAAATTCACCGTGATCTTCACGCGGCGCAATCCCAGCACCCTGGTGAAGAACGCGTTGTTGTCATTCGCATCACCCGCCATCGACGTCACGTGATGCAGGCCCTTGATCTCGGTAATCATCCTGTCGCCCTTTCGGTTGCGAAACTGTTACCGTGCAATCTGGGGCAAAGGCCGCCCCAGGAGAATAGCAACAAACTTGCATAGACTATTGCGCATGGGGCAATAATGCCGTCATGCAGGATATCAAACCCATCCGCGTCTTCCTCGAAGTGGCCGAACGGCGCAGCTTCGCCGCCGCCGCCCGCGCGCTCGACATGACCCCCTCCAGCGTCACGCGCATCGTCGCACGACTCGAAGACAGCCTTGGCCAGCAGCTTCTGTTGCGCACCACACGCAAGGTCTCGCTCACCGATGCCGGCGCGGTGGTCGCCGCCCGCTATCGCCCGCTTCTGGCGGAACTCGACGCCACCACCGACGCGCTGATGCACGCCGCCCATCCCGACGCGGGCCGCCTGCGCCTCAACGCGCCCATGTCTCTGGGCCTGCGCCTGATGCCGGGCCTGATCGCCGCCTTCCGCGACGCCTATCCCCTGATCGACCTCAGCGTCACCCTGACCGACCGTTTCGTCGACATCATCGAAGACCCCTATGACCTGTCGATCCGCATCTCCGGGCCTCCGTCCGACAAATCCACAATCTGGCGCAAGATCTGCGAGGTGCCCCGCCACGCCGTCGCGGCCCCGTCCCTCTTTGCAGGCACCACGGCGCCCACCGACCCCGGCGACCTGCCCCGCGACCTCTGCCTGTCCTACAGCGCCACCGGCTCGCCCGAGACGTGGGAGTTCACCCGCGACGGGGCCAACCGCTCCGTCCAGGCGGGCAGCCGCCTGATCACCAACAACGGCGACCTGCTCTGCCAGGTGGCCCGCCTGGGCCAGGGCATCACCGTGCTGCCCGACTTTCTCGTGGCTGACGATCTGGCGGCGGGCGAGGTCACGGTCCTCGTACCCGACTGGCAGGTCAGCCCGCTCTGGCTCACGCTCTTTTACCCGCCCTACGAGGCGTTTCCCCCGCTGGTGGCCACCTTCACCGCCTTCTTCGAGGACTACATCCGCCGTACTGCGCCGGTTTTCTTCCGTTTCGGCTGACGAGGCCCTGCACAAAAATCCAGCAGTTCCGGCCCCTTAGCCAAACCCGCCTCCCCTCCAGCCAAGCACCGTCTTGCCAGCTTCGCGCCCGCCTGCTTCTATGAAATGCCGGAGGTGAACATGTCATCAGACCCTTTCTTCGACGAAATGTGGGGCACATCGCAGACCCTGCGCGACCCCTACGCCACGTTCCACCAGTGGTTCGACGCCGAGGATCCCGCCCGTCTGCGCGCCAAGCAACGCGAAGCCGAGGACCTCTTTCGCCTGACCGGCATCACCTTCAACGTCTATGGCCGCGCCGAGGCCGAGGAACGGCTCATTCCCTTCGACATCATCCCGCGCATCCTGTCGGGTAACGAATGGTACAAGCTGTCGCGCGGCATCGAACAGCGCGTGCGCGCGATCAACGCCTTCCTGCACGACATCTATCACAAGCAGGAAATCGTGAAGGCCGGCCGACTGCCCGCCGAGATGATCGCCCGGAACGAGGCCTTCCTGCCCCACATGATCGGGGTCGAACCGCCTGGCGGGGTCTACACCCATATCGTCGGCATCGACCTGGTGCGCACCGGCCCCGGCGAATTCTACGTGCTCGAAGACAATGCGCGCACCCCCTCGGGCGTCAGCTACATGCTGGAAAACCGCGAGACGATGCTCCAGATGTTTCCGGAACTCTTTTCGCGCAACCGCGTGCAGCCGGTGCAGAACTACCCCACCAACCTGCGCCGGTCGCTGG
This sequence comes from Roseovarius sp., assembly GCA_046290265.1. Taxonomy (GTDB): domain Bacteria; phylum Pseudomonadota; class Alphaproteobacteria; order Rhodobacterales; family Rhodobacteraceae; genus Roseovarius. Next base: position 8,883 of record JBKAGF010000070.1, read on the forward strand.
CCGCCTGCGCGCCCGAAGGAACCAGGGACGCGCCCGTGGTGGCCGTGCTGACCCCGGGTATCTACAACTCCGCCTATTTCGAACATGCCTTCCTGGCCGACCAGATGGGCGTCGAGCTGGTCGAGGGGGGCGACTTGCGCGTGGTCGACGGCCGCGTGGCGATGCGCACCACCCGCGGCTACACCCCCATCGATGTGCTCTACCGCCGGGTCGATGACGACTTTCTCGATCCGCTCAACTTCAACCCCGACAGCCAGCTTGGGGTCGCGGGCATCATGGATGTCTACCGCGCGGGCGGCATCACCATCGCCAACGCGCCGGGCACCGGCATCGCCGACGACAAGGCGATCTATTCCTACATGCCCGACATCGTCGAATTCTACACCGGCGAACAGGCGCTGCTGCCCAATGTCCCCACCTGGCGCTGCTCGGATGCCGACGATTACGCCTATGTCCGCGAACATCTGCCCGAACTTGTGGTCAAGGAAGTGCACGGCTCGGGCGGTTATGGCATGCTCGTGGGCCCTGCCGCCTCGAAGAAGGAAATCGCCGATTTCGCCAAGAAGCTCGACGCCAAGCCCTCGAACTATATCGCCCAGCCCACGCTCAGCCTGTCGACCGTGCCCACCTTCACCGCCAAGGGGCTCAGCCCCCGGCATGTGGACCTGCGGCCCTTCGTGCTGGTCAATCCGGGCGGAATACAGATCACCCCCGGTGGCCTCACGCGGGTGGCGCTCAAGAAAGGCTCACTGGTCGTGAACTCGTCGCAGGGCGGCGGCACCAAGGACACCTGGGTGCTGGAGGACTGACGCAATGCTAGGCAAGACAGCAAACGGCCTCTTCTGGCTCTTCCGCTACCTCGAACGGGCCGAGAACACCGCCCGCCTGATCGAGACCGGTCAGCGCATCGCGCTGACCCGGCTGGGCGACAGCGCGGCGGAATGGCGCTCGGTGCTGCAGTCGGCCGGCGTCTGGCCTGCCTTCGAGGCGGCCCGCGGCGAGGTCACCAAGGAGGCTGCGATCAGCTGGCTCCTGCGGGACCGCAACAACGCTTCTTCAGTCTATTCCTGCATCTGCGCGGCCCGCCAGAACGCCCGCCTGGTGCGCACCGCCCTTACCGGAGAGGTCTGGGAGGCGATCAACGGCGCCTACATGAACGCGCAGTCCATGCTTGGCCGGCAGGTGGCCGAGCGCGACCTGCCCGGCTGCCTGCGCGAACTTCGCCAGCACACGGCGCTGGTGCGCGGCATGACCCACGGCACGATGCTGCGCGGCGAACGCTACGATTTCGCGCGGCTGGGCACTTTTCTGGAACGCGCGGACAACACCGCGCGCATCCTCGACGTGAAATACTACGTTCTGCTGCCCTCGGCCCGCGCCGTGGGCTCTGCGCTGGACAACGTGCAGTGGGAAACCATCCTGCGCTCGGTGGCTGCACGCGGCGGCTTCCGCATGGAATATGGCGCCGATTCCGGCCCCCGCGACATCACCCATTTCCTGATCCTGGACCAGCGCCTGCCGCGCAGCCTCGCCTTCTGCGCGGCCCAGCTCAAGGACAATCTGCGCAGCCTCAACTCGGGCAATGCCCTGCCTTCCGAACCGATGAAGAAGCTGGACTATATCGACCGCAAGTACCTTGCGCACGAGGTCGAAGCGATCTTCGATTACGGTCTGCACGAATACATCACCGAGATCATCGCCCTGCTCGCCGACCTTGCCGGCGGGATCGAGCGCGAATACCGCTTCTACGAGTGACGCCATGCACCTGCTGATCAAGCACATCACCCGCTACCGCTTCTCCGGCCCCGTCACCTATGGGTTGCAACAGCTCCGCAAGACGCCCAAGACGACGCGCGCGCAGCAGGTGCTCGGCTGGACCACCGGCGTGGTGAACGGCCGCAAGGAGCTGGAATTTCACGATCACCACAACAACGCCGTCGAACTCATCAGCTTCGATCGCGGCACCACCGAGCTGACCATCAGCAGCGAAGGCGAGGTCGTGATCGAAGATGTCAGCGGCATCCTCGGGCGCCATCTGGGTCCGGCGCCGCTCTGGCTCTATCAGCAGGCCACCCGGCGGACCGAGGCGAAAAGCGGCGTGCGCGGCCTTGTCCGCAAGGTCGACGAGGCCGACTCGCTCGACCGTCTGCACGCGCTCAGCAAGCTTATCCGCGAAAGTGTCCCGTTCCAGGTCGGCGCCTCCGATCCCGGCTGGTCCGCCGAGGACGCTCTCAGCCACGGCAAGGGCGTCTGCCAGGACCACACCCACATCTTTCTTGCCTGCGTTCGCGCGATGGGTTTTCCCGCCCGCTATGTCTCGGGCTACCTCATGCTCGACGACCGCACCGCGCAGGAGGCGATGCACGCCTGGGCCGAGGTGCATGTCGATGCGCTCGGCTGGGTCGGTTTCGACATATCCAACGGGATTTCGCCCGACACACGCTATGTCCGCGTTGCAACCGGTCTTGATTACGCGGATGCTGCGCCCATATCCGGCAGCAGAATCGGTGGCCCCGACGAAGAACTCGAGGTGCAGATCGACGTCAGCCAGCAGTAACAAAAGCGACGAAGGACGGGCATGACATATTGCGTGGGAATGGTTCTCGACCGGGGCCTCGTTTTCATGTCGGATACCCGCACCAATGCCGGGCTGGACAATATCTCGACCTTCAAGAAGCTGACCAGCTGGGAAAGCCCCGGCGACCGTGTGATCACGCTTCTCTCCGCCGGGAACCTGGCGACCACGCAGTCGGTGATCAGCCTTTTGGACGAGCGCTCCAAATCCCCCGGTGACCGCACGCCGTCCCTTCTGGGCGTGCCCTCGCTTTTCCAGGCCGCGCGCATGGTGGCCGACACCCTGCGCGAGGTGATCGAGCGCACCGGCGAAAGCGGCCAGCGCGCCGAAGGCACATTCAACGCCACCATCATGCTGGGCGGCCAGATCGCCGGCAGCCCGCCGCGCCTGTTCCTGATCTACCCCGAAGGGAACTTCATCGAGGCCGGCGACGACACGCCCTTCTTCCAGATGGGCGAGACCAAGTACGGCCGTCCCATCCTCGTTCGCGCCTTCGACCGCGACCTCAGCTTCGAGGCGGCGATGAAACTCCTGCTCGTCAGCTTCGACTCCACGCTCAAGGCCAACCTGACCGTCGGCGCGCCGTTCGATTTCCACATCTACGAAACCGACAGCCTGACGATCGGTCAGACCGGCCGGATCGACGCCGACAGCCCCTATTTCGAAGCCGTCTCCAAAGGCTGGGGCGAGGCATTGAAGAACGCCCTCGACAGCCTGCCGGACGTGGACCTGTCAGAGATCGGCTGACCGGTCGGTTGCCTTTACGCCGACCATCCCGGCACCGGACAACGATAGACGCTATCTTTCCTCCGGCACTGGCATCCGCGGCAGGTGATCCGTTAAGCTGCGCATCGAATGCGGCAAGGTGACCGCAAATCGAAAGCAGGACCACAGCCATGAAAATCGTCGACATCTGCGAGGTGACCAAGCCGATCGCCTCGCCAATCCGAAACGCCTATATCGACTTCAGCAAGATGACGGCAAGCCTGGTGGCGGTCGTCACCGACGTCGTCAGGAACGGACGGCGGGTGGTCGGCTACGGCTTCAACTCCAATGGCCGCTACGGACAGGGCGGCCTGATCCGCGAACGCTTCCGCGACCGCATTCTGCAGGCCGAACCCGCATCGCTCCTGAACGACGAGGGCAGCAATCTTGACGGGCACAGGATCTGGTCCGCCATGATGCAGAACGAAAAACCCGGCGGCCACGGCGAACGCTCTGTCGCGGTCGGCACCATCGACATGGCCGTCTGGGACGCCATCGCCAAGATCGAGGACAAGCCCCTCTTCCGCCTGCTTGCAGACGCCAGGGGGCGCGAGGCGAACCCGCGCGTCTTCGTCTATGCCGCCGGCGGCTACTATTATCCGGGCAAGGACGATACCGCGCTGCGCAATGAGATGCGCGGCTATCTCGACCGCGGTTACACCGTGGTGAAGATGAAGATCGGCGGCGCGTCCATCGACGAAGACCAGCGCCGGATCGAAGCGGTCCTGACGGAAATCGGATCAGAGGCGCAGCTGGCCGTGGATGCCAACGGGCGCTTCGATCTGGAGACCGCGATCGCCTACGCCAAGATGCTGCGGCAGTATCCGCTGTTCTGGTACGAGGAAATCGGGGATCCTCTGGATTACCAGCTTCAGGCCGCGATGTCCGAATTCTATCCCGGCCCCATGGCGACCGGCGAAAACCTGTTCTCGCATCACGACGCGCGCAACCTGCTGCGCTATGGCGGGATGCGCCCCGACAGGGACTGGCTGCAATTCGACTGCGCGCTGTCCTACGGGCTTGTCGAATACCTGCGCACGCTGGATGTCCTGGACCAGTTCGGCTGGTCCCCGTCGCGCTGTATCCCCCACGGTGGCCACCAGATGTCGCTGAATATCGCGGCGGGTCTGGGTCTTGGCGGCAACGAAAGCTATCCCGACCTCTTCCAGCCCTATGGCGGCTTTCCCGACGGCGTGCAGGTCGAAGAGGGGCATATCCTGATGCCCGACCTGCCCGGTATCGGCTTCGAAGGCAAATCCGACCTGATCGAAGTGATGCGCGCGCTGGCCGAATAGGCCGCGCCGCATGGCTTTGCACCGCCGCACATTGCCGTACCACCGCCGGTGGCAAACGCCCAATCCGGTTGAAACCTCACGGTTTACATGCACATTCAGGGTCAACGACAGGAAAGGACGACCCAAATGCTGCCCGAGACTATGAAAACCGTGGAAATGCGCGAACCCGGCAAGCCCGAGGTGCTGGAGGTGGGCGAACGTCCCGTGCCGCAGCCGGCCGCCGGTGAAGTGCTCATCAAGGTCACCGCCGCCGGCGTCAACGGGCCCGACCTCGTCCAGCGCCGCGGGCATTACCCGCCGCCCAAGGGGGCCTCGGATCTGCTGGGCCTCGAAGTCTCCGGCGAGGTTGCAGCCGTGGGCGACAACGTCACCGGCTGGGCCGTGGGCGACGCGATCTGCGGGCTGACCAATGGCGGCGGCTATGCCGAGTATGTGGCCGTCGACGCCACCCACTGCCTGCCCATCCCCACCGGCATGGACGCAACAGACGCGGCCGGCCTCTGCGAGACCTACTTCACCGTCTGGTCCAACCTCTTCCTCGACATGCCCCCGGCCCCGGATGACCTGCTTCTCGTACATGGCGGCGCGGGCGGCATCGGCTCCACCGCGATCCAGCTGGGCCGCGCGTTGGGCTGCCGCGTCTTCACCACCTGTTCGGGCAAGGACGACACCGATTACGTCACCTCGCTCGGCGCGGAGCGCGCCATCGACTTCAAGACCGAGGATTTCGTGCCCATCGTCCGCGAAGCAGGCGGCGCCAACCTCATCCTCGACATCATCGGCGGCGATTACGTGGCCCGCAACATCAAGGCCGCCCATGCCGATGCCCGCATCGTGCAGCTCGCCTTCAACGGCGGCTCCAAGATGGAAATCGACCTGATGCCGGTGATGCTCAAGCGGCTGGTCTATACCGGCTCCACCCTGCGCTCGCGCCCCGATGCCTTCAAGACGCGGGTGGCGCAGGATCTGGTCGAAAAGGTCTGGCCGCTTCTGGCCGACGGCACGGTCGGCACCTACACGCACAAGGTTTTCCCCTTCGAGCGGGCGGCCGACGCGCACACGCTGATGGAATCCGCAACCCACCGGGGCAAGATCCTGCTGCGTCCCTGACCCGGTCTGATCCCGGCCAGGGCGCCCTGCGTGCCCGCCCCGCGGTCGCGTCCGGAAGCAGCGCCGCAAAAAGGGCGGCGCCTCCTCAACGCCGCCCCCCACCGCGAGGCTCCGGTCAGGGTCTGACCGCGCCTCCCGGCTTACTCGCCGGTGATCGCGCCTGCGCCCACCTTCTCGATCAGCTTTTCATGTGCGACCTTCTGGTTGGCGTGGAATGTGGCGA
>JBKAGF010000071.1:0-14442 GCA_046290265.1 Roseovarius sp.
GGCTCTTTCTCCTTGCGTCGGTGTGCAGATCAGAGTTCGAGACTCGCCCCGCCGCGGATTCGGCCCCGCGGCGGGGTTTCGTTTTTGTGCCGTGCGGACACAGGAATCGACACGAAACTGTGTCAGGTCACAGATACGCGGCCCGATCAGGTTCCGAAAATTTGCGCTAAGTGTTTGATTTTCTTGGCGCACCCGAGAGGATTCGAACCTCTGGCCTCTGCCTTCGGAGGGCAGCGCTCTATCCAGCTGAGCTACGGGTGCGTCGAGGCGGTCTATAGCCGCCGGCGGGGGTCGTCGCAATGGGAAACCTGCAACTCGGGCTTGCCGCGGGCGCGCGTGGCGGCATGATATTCCGACAGCATCCCGAGTCGCGCCCCATGCCCAGACACATTCCCCTCTGGCTTCTGTTCGGGCTGCAGTTCGTGGTGTCGGGCGCCTCGCTGGTCGTCGAGATCGTGGCGGGGCGGATGCTGGCTCCCTATGTGGGCATGTCGCTTTATACCTGGACGGCGGTGATCGCGGTGGTCCTGGCGGGCTTTTCCGCGGGGCACTGGTGGGGCGGATACCTGGCCGGGAAACCCGTCGCCGCGTCCTTGCGCCGGACGGGCTGGATCATGCTGGCGGCAGCGGTCAGCACCGCCCTTGCGGCGCCGCTGCTGGCGCAGCTGGGCGGGCCGGTGCTGTCGCTCATGGGCGACCCCGTATGGGGCATCGTGGTGCTGGCAAGCCTGGTGTTCTTCATGCCGTCCTTTTTCGCCGGCGTGCCCGCGCCGGTCCTGACGCGGATCGCGACCGAGGGCGCGGTGGGCGCCGATGCAGGGCGGGCGCTCGGCGCGCTTTTTGCGGCGGGGGCGCTCGGGGCGATCGCGGGCGTGCTGCTGGCGGGGTTCGTCTTCATCTCGTGGCTGGGGTCGGTGGGCACGATGGCCAGCGTGACGGTGGTCTATGCCCTTTGCGCGGCGCTGTGCCTTGTCCTTGCGGGCGACAGGTTCACGGCGGCGCCGGTGCTGGCCGGGGTGGTCGCGGTCGGCATGGCGGCGGCGGGGCTCGCCCTGCCCCAGCCCTGCGATCGCGAGAGCCGGTATTTCTGCATCCGGAGCGTCGATGTCTCCGCCGATGCCGAAAGCCCGGTGCGGATGATGGTGCTGGATCACCTGGTGCACGGCATCTCGGCGCGCGACCTGCCGCGCGTGATGTTCACCGATCACACCGCGATGCTGGACGCCCTGGCGCGGCTGCGCGCGCCCCGGCCCGAGTTCCGCGCCTTCATCATCGGGGGCGGCACCTATTCCGTCCCGCGTGCCTTTGCCGATCGGGGGATCGGGCCGGTGACGGTGGCCGAGATCGACCCGGAGGTCACGCAGACCGCAATCGACGCCTTCTGGTTCACCCCCGGCGACATCCGCATCCTGCACGAGGACGCCCGCCGCGCCCTGCGCGAGCGCCCGGACAGCTATGACATCATCATCGGCGACGCCTTCAGCGACATCGCCGTGCCGCAGCACCTGGTGACACGCGAGTTCTTCGAGCTGGTGGCGTCGCGCCTGTCGCCGGACGGAAGCTACCTGATGAACGTCGTCGATTTCGAGGACCGGCTCGACGTGCTTGGGGCGCTGGTTCGCACCCTGCGCCGGGTCTTCCCGGTGGTCGAGGTGTGGACGGTGCGGGCGACGCCCGAACCTGGGCAGCGGATGGTGTTCGTGCTGGCCGCCGGGGACACCCCCACGCGCGCGGCCTCCTTCGCCGTGCCGTCGCCCGAGCGCACGGTCTTCGGCGCGCTCGACGAGGCGCTGGTCGCGCAGATCACCGGGCGCGACACGCTGGTCCTGACCGACGATTTCGCGCCGATCGACAGGCTGATGGGCAAGACCGACTAGGTCTCAGGCGAAGAGATCGTGACACAAATCCAGCGCGTCGATGAGCACGTCGACTTCGGCCTCGGTGTTGTAGAGCCCGAAGCTCGCGCGGCATGTCGCACTGACGCCCAGGTGGTCCATCAGCGGGCCGGCACAGTGATGGCCCGCGCGCACCGCGACACCCTTCTTGTCGAGCACCGTCGAGATGTCGTGCGCATGGGCAGGCCCGTCGAGCGTGAAGGAAAAGATCGCTGCCTTGCTCTCGGACGTGCCCTGCAGCTGCAGCCAGTTCAGCCCCGAAAGCCGTTCTTGCGCATAGTCACGCAGCCGGGTCTCGTGCGCCGCGATGGCCTCCATCCCCAAGCCCATCATGTAGTCGAGCGCCACGCCAAGCCCGATCTGCTGCACGATTCCGGGCGTTCCGGCCTCGAACTTCATGGGCGGATCGGCATAGGTGACGCTGTCCTTGTGCACCTCGCGGATCATGTCGCCGCCGCCGAGGAAGGGGCGCATCTCTGCCATCCGCTCCTTGCGGATGAACATCGCGCCAGAGCCCGAGGGCCCGTAAAGCTTGTGCCCCGTGATGGCGTAGAAATCGCAGCCGATGTCGGCAACGTTCACCGGCATGTGCACCGCGGCCTGGCTGCCGTCCACCAGAACGGGTATGCCGCGATCCCCTGCTGCGGCGCAGATCGCCTTGACGTCCACGCAGGTGCCCAGGACGTTCGACAGATGCGTGATCGCCACGAGTCGCGTGCGCGGCCCCATCGCGTCGATCACCTTCTGCGGGTCGAGGTCGCCGCGCGCGTCCACGTCCACCCATTTCAGTGTCACGCCCTGACGCTCGCGCAGGAAATGCCAGGGCACGATGTTGGCGTGATGCTCCATCACGCTGAGCAGGATCTCGTCGCCGGCCTGCAGGCGGGGCATGGCCCAGCCGTAGGCCACAAGGTTGATGCCCTCGGTGGTGCCCGAGGTCATGACGATCTCGTCCTCGGACGGGGCGCCGAGAAAGCGCGCAACGGTCGCGCGCACGGCTTCATACTTCTCGGTCGCAAGGTTCGACAGGAAATGCAGGCCGCGGTGGACGTTGGCATATTCCTCGGCATAGGCGCGTGTGACGGCGTCGATCACCACCCTGGGCTTCTGCGCGGAGGCGCCGTTGTCCAGGTAGACCAACGGCTTTCCGTTCACCTGCCTGGACAGGATGGGAAAGTCGGCCCGCACCTTATCCACATCGTACATCCTGTCAGGCCCCGACAACTTGAACGCCGATCATGGACAGGACGATCGACATCAGGATGGTAATGCCGACCATCGAAAGCAGGATTATCATGAAGACCCGGCCCAGGGACCGGAACCCGTGCAGTTCCGCCACGAAATTCGTGAGCAGCCAGAAGAACAGGCCCATACCAGCCAGAACGATCAGGCCCACCAAAGGAGGAATGACCAGAAGCGCGAGGATCTGGATAACCTGAAGCCCGACAAGGATCCATTGCATCCAGGCCATGAGAAGGATCGTGTCGTCAAGACTGCCGCCGCCGCCCAGGGCGCGGCCGATCCAGAACACCGCGAACACCATGATGACCATGAGCCCAAGCTGGATGGTGGTGCTCGCAAGCGGGTTTTGCAACATCGGGGCCATCATCATGTCCCCGCCCGGGCTCAGGAACGCGGTCACATGCGCCAGCAGCACGCTGACGATGATGACAGCCAAAAGCGCTTCCCAGCGGGCGTTTCGCGGAAGGGTCAGTGCCATCACCTCTCGCGCACCGGCGCGCGGGTCCTTGACGCTGTCGATGGCGCGCCGCACCAGTTCTGCAAGTGTAAGGGTCATGCCGTTGCGCCCGGTCTTTCCGCCTCGATGAGAGACAGCAACCAGATCGTCCCGAAACCCGCAAGGGCAATCGCGCCGACGATGTTCAACTCTGGTCCCTGCCCGATGAACCCCGCGACAAGCCCGTTCAGAAGCCAGAGCGGCGCGGCCGCCAGAAGCGCCCAGAAGAGCGCAAGCCGCGCATCCGCGTAGCGCCCTGCGCCGCCGAACGCCCTGGCGACAAGGTGTGACAGCGCCGCCAGCAGGTACAGCAGCAACGGCGCGATGAAGAGCCACGCCATCAGCGCGCCGCCCAGGCGCGCAGACAGGGGGACCGAAGGGTCCTCGAAGGCCTGCCTACTGAGCACGGGCCACTGGGCCACGAAGATCAGCGCACAGGCCACCAAGAGGTAGAACAGCGCCACGTCCTCGCCCGCGCCGGCGGCGAGCTTGCGGCGCATCACCAGCCTCGGCGACCGGTAGCTGGCAAGGATGTCGGTGGTAAGCGCCATCAGTCCCTGCGGCGCGCCAGCCAGCTTTCCAGCCGCGACAGGATATCGGCGGCGATGTCGGGATCCTCGATCTCCTCTATCGCCTCGGCAAGGAAGGCAAGCACCAACAAATCCTGCGCCTCGCCGCGCGGCACGCCCCGCGACCGCAGGTAGAACAGCGCCGTCTCATCGATGGCGCCCGTGGTCGAGCCATGGCTGCACTTGACGTCGTCGGCGTAGATCTCAGCTCCGCTGGCCGAGAACTCGCTTTCGTCGTCGAGCAGAAGCGCTTGGCTGATCTGGTAGCCGTCGGTCTTCTGCGCGCCGGACTTCACGAGGATCTTGCCCTGGAAGACGCCCACCGCGCCGTTGCGAAGCACCTTCTTGAACACCTGGCGGCTTTCGCAGCGCTCGGCTGCATGGGTGACGAAGACCGTGTCGTCGTGGTGGAACGCGCCATGCCCCATCGCCGCCCCGGCCACGTGGGCAACCGCATCGTCCCCGGTGAACTCCACGATGGCCTCGTTGCGGGTCAGCACGCCGTTGGCGGTCAGAGTGAAGGACTTGTAGACGCTGCGCGCCCCCAGCCGGGCGAACATGTGCGTCACCGCCCGGCGCTCGTGGTCGCGGCCCTGTGCGCGGACGTGATGAAAGGAGGCACCTTCAGCGACGTCCACTTCAATGCACTTGTTGAAGCGCGCGGCGGCGGGGCCGTTTTCCAGAAGCGTCACCTCTGCGCCGGGCTCGACCCGGACGAGGTGGTGCAGCACCGCGTCCGAGGTCCGGTCGCCGTGCAGGTAGATCAAAGAGATCGGCCGGGCGGGCTTGCCCGTCACCCGGATCACCAGGCCATCGGTCGCGGTCGCAGAGTTGAGCGCGGCCAAGGGGCGCGGCACATCGGCATGGGACCGTGCCTCCAGCACGCCGTAAAGCTCCCGCGCCCAGTGGATGTCGGCGGCGGCGGCCTGCGACAGGCGGGTGATCTCGACCCCGTCCATCGCCGGGTCGTCCGACGCCTCGGCGTCGAAGACACCATCCACGAACACGAGCTTCAGCCGGTCTATCGCACCGAAGACCGGATCCTCGTCGGCCACGAAGACGGCAGCCTCGGGGGCTGGTCGTTCGAAGAGCGTCTCGGGGCGGGTAAAGCGCCAGTATTCGTCGCGCCGCAGCGGCACACCCATGTCGCGCAGGCGTTCAAGAGCAGCCTTGCGCGCCGCGGATGCCCAGGCCGCGCCTTCCGGCAGGGTCACCTGCGCAAGAAACGCCTCTGTCGCGTCCTGTTTCGCCTTGGGAAGCGCCATCATCCGGCCTCCGCCAGCAGGTCCTGGTAGCCGTTCTGCTCGACCTCGAGTGCCAGCTCCGGCCCGCCGGTCTTCACGATGCGGCCCGCCGCCATGATATGCACCACGTCGGGCACGATATGATCCAGAAGCCGCTGGTAATGCGTGATGACCAGAAAGCCGCGGCCCTCGTCACGCAGCGCGTTCACCCCGTCCGCCACCAGCTTCATCGCGTCCACGTCGAGCCCGGAGTCGGTCTCGTCCAGGATGCACATTTTCGGCTCCAGGATCGCCATCTGAAGGATCTCGTTGCGCTTCTTCTCGCCGCCGGAAAAGCCCACGTTCACGGGACGCTTCAGCATCTCGGCGTCGATCTTCAGTGTCTTGGCCTTCTCGCGCACCAGCTTGAGGAAATCGCCCGCGCTGACCTCGGGTTCGCCGCGCGCCTTGCGCTGCGCGTTCAGCGCCGTGCGCAGAAAGGTCATGTTGCCGACGCCGGGGATCTCGACGGGATACTGGAACGCCAGGAACAGCCCGGCCGCGGCGCGTTCTTCCGGCTCCTGCTCCAGCAAGTCCTCGCCCGCCAGCGTGGCAGAGCCTGCCGTCACCTCGTATCCGTCACGGCCCGACAGGACATAGGACAGGGTCGACTTGCCCGACCCGTTCGGCCCCATGATCGCATGGACCTTGCCCGCCTCGACGGTCAGGTCGACGCCCTTGAGGATTTCCTTGTCCTCTTCCTCAAGCCGCACGTGCAGGTTCTTGATTTCCAGCATCTTTTCGTTCCTTTCCGACGGGTCGCCGTCACATGACGCGACCGAACATTTCCATAATCCGCGTCAGGCGCGCGGGGGGGATGGGCGTTGGCTCCAGCTCGAAGCGGGCCATGCGGCCGCGCACGTCCACCGGCTTCACGAACTCCTCGACCTCGTGATACTTGTCCCGCCCGGCGTAATCGTCGAATAGAGCGATCACCGGACGCTCGATCCGGTAGAGCGTCGTCAAGAGGCAGGCCACGCGGAACCGGCCGTCGATCAGCACCACGTCGGGGTGCTGGAAATCCTCGCGGTCCCAGACGCTCAGCGGATAGCGGTGATAGCGCCGCCAGCGCGAGTCGCTGACGGGGCGGCCCCATTCCTTGGTCTTTCCGATGTTGGCGTAGTGCAGGTGCACGGTGGATTTCGGCGGGTTCGCGTCGAAATACCGCTGCATCATCTGTGACCAGGCCTTGTCGCTTTCCACCGAGAAGACCGTCTTGCCGCCCGCCTCTGCGGCCAGCACCGTCGAGCCGCCGGACCCGTATTCCAGGATCACGGAGGCGGCACCATAGCAATCGCGCACCCATTCCGCCGCCTCTTCGGGCAGCGTCAGGACGGGCCGTTCGGGGACGGCCGTCGCGGTTTCGGTGACCTCGTCCATCGCGTCAGTCCAGCGTCACCGCGGTGCCGGAGGCCGACACCATCAGCATGTTGTTGATGACCTCGTAGTCGAGATCCACGCCAACCACCGCATCCCCGCCCATGGCGCGCGCGCGGTCTTCCAATTCGCGGATCGCGGTTTCACGCGCCTCGGCCAAAGAGGCCTCGTAGGCGCCGGAGCGCCCGCCGATGATATCGGTGATCCCGGCAAAGATGTCGCGAAAGACGTTCGCGCCGACGATGGCCTCGCCCACGGCGATGCCGCGATAGCCGGTGATGCGCCGACCCTCGATCGTTGGGGTGGTGGTGACGATCATGATACCTTTTCCCTACCTCATGCGCGCTGCCGGGGCACCGCCGTCAACCGACCGAGCCTTCCAGCGAAATCGCGACAAGCTGCTGCGCTTCCATGGCGAACTCCATCGGAAGCGCCTGCAACACCTCCTTGCAGAACCCGTTCACGACCAGCGCCACCGCCTCTTCCTCGTCCATCCCGCGCGAGCGGCAGGAACAGCTGATCGTCGTCCACCTTGGACGTCGTCGCCTCGTGCTCGACCCGGCTGGAGGTGTTCTTGACCTCGATATAGGGCACCGTGTGCGCGCCGCACTGGTCGCCGATCAGAAGGCTGTCGCACTGGGTATAGTTGCGGCTGCCGGTGGCCTTCCTGTGCATCGAGACGAGGCCGCGATAGGTGTTCTGCGCGCGCCCCGCGCTGATCCCCTTGGACACAATGCGAGAGCGGGTGTTGCGGCCCAGATGGATCATCTTGGTGCCGGTGTCAGCCTGCTGGCAGTTGTTGGTGATGGCGATCGAGTAGAACTCGCCCTGGCTGTCGTCGCCGCGCAGGATGCACGAAGGGTACTTCCAGGTCACGGCGGACCCGGTTTCCACCTGCGTCCACATCACCTTGGACCGGTCGCCCCGGCAGTCGGCGCGCTTGGTCACGAAGTTGTAGATGCCGCCCTTGCCGTTCTCGTCGCCGGGATACCAGTTCTGGACCGTGGAATACTTGATTTCGGCATCGTCGAGCACGACCAGTTCTACCACCGCCGCGTGCAGCTGGTGGGTGTCACGCTGCGGCGCGGTGCAGCCCTCGAGATAGGACACGTAGGCGCCCTTGTCGGCGATGATGAGCGTGCGTTCGAACTGGCCCGTGTTCTCGGCGTTGATGCGGAAGTAGGTCGACAGCTCCATCGGGCAGCGCACACCGGGCGGGACATAGACGAACGAGCCGTCCGAGAAGACTGCGCTGTTGAGCGTGGCGAAGTAGTTGTCGCTGACCGGCACGACCGAGCCGAGGTACTTCTTCACAAGTTCGGGATGCTTTTGCACCGCCTCGGAGATCGAACAGAAGATCACGCCCGCCTGCTCGAGCTCTTTCTGAAAGGTGGTTCCGACCGAGACGGAATCGAACACGGCATCGACTGCGACCTTTCGGCCTTCGGCGGGTGACGCATCGGCACCCTCGACGCCGGCAAGGATCATCTGCTCCTTCAGCGGGATGCCGAGTTTCTCGTACGTCGCCAGAAGCTTGGGGTCCACCTCGTCCAGCGACTTGGGCTTTTCCTGCATCGACTTGGGCTTGGCGTAATAATACTGCTCCTGGTAGTCGATCGCAGGATAGTTCACCATCGCCCAGTCGGGCTCTGTCATCTCGACCCAGCGCCGAAAGGCGCCCAGGCGCCATTCAGTCATCCATTCGGGTTCGTTGTTCTTTTCCGAGATCAGGCGAACGATATCCTCGTTCAGCCCCTTGGGGGCGTACTCCATCTCGATCTCGGTTTCCCAACCGTGCTTGTACTTGCCGGCCATGGATTTGACAGCCGCCACCGTCTCGTGGTCGACGCCGTCTCTGATGTCTGTCTGTTCGTCCAGAACCGTCATGTTCATCCTTTCACGCCGCCCTGGCCCTGAATTTCCTATGCTGCGCCGTCCAGGCCTCGGCAAAGCGCAACACGTCTTCTTCCGTTGTCGTCGGGCCGATCGAGACCCGGATCGCGCAGCCCGCAACCTCGGGGCCGAAGCCCATCGCCCGAAGCACCCGGCTCTCCTGAACCTTGCCGGACGAGCAGGCCGATCCTGCCGAGATCGCGAAACCGGCGAGATCCATCTGCATCACCTGGGTTTCGCCCCTCCATCCCGGCACCGCCACGCACAGGGTATTCGGTATCCGCTGCATATCTTTTCCGACCAAAATAGTCTCCGATCCGGCAGCCTCAACACTTTTTTCTAGAATATTTCTAAGTTTTTCCACGTGCGCCCAGACGCCGGCCTCCAGGTCGTCCATCGACGCACGAAGAGCGGCGGCGAAGCCCATGATTCCAAACGTGTTTTCCGTACCGGAACGGCGCCCCATCTCCTGGCCGCCACCGCTCTGAAGCGCGGGAACCTCCAGCCCGTCGCGCAAGATCAGGGCACCGACCCCCTTGGGACCGCCGAGCTTGTGAGCCGACAAGACGGCCATGTCCGCCCCCGACCAGGCAAAGGAGAACGGAACGCGGCCCACAGCCTGCGTCACGTCCAGAAGCACCTTGTCCACCGTCCCGCCGGGCACGGGCCACCGCCCATCCCTGCGCTCCGGAAGGCCGGTCAACACCCCCGTTTCGCTGTTGGCCAGCCCCATCGCCAGGATACCGGGCACGTCGCCCTCGACGGCATCGCCCCGCCGATGCGCCCAAAGCGCGTCGTGGGCGGTCGGGTCGACCACCACGGCCTCGCCCCCGGGCATCCGCCCCAGAACCGAGGCCGCCTCGGTCGCACCGCTGGTAAAGACGATCTCTGCCGGCTTGCAGCCCAGGTCCCGCCGACGTCGGCGCGCGCCCGCTCGATCATGGCGCGGGCCGCGCGTCCCTCGGCATGGACCGAGGCGGGATTGCCGAACTGCACCATCGCGGCACACATGGCGTCGCGCGCCTCGGGTCTCAGGGGCGCGGTCGCGTTCCAGTCCAGGTAGGTGCGCGTCTTGGGTCCCGGCGTCATCGCCCTGCCGCCCCTCTAGACTTCGTCCACGACGTTGAGCAGGTCCGGAACGGCCGGACAGGGCGCAAGGTCGTTGGACACCACATCCGAAAGCCTGGTCTGGTGCAGGAAGACATAGACATTGGCCGACAGACCTTCCCACAAGCGGTTGGTCAGCGATTGCGCCTTGGTACCGGACTGGCCGCCGGTGGCCCCCGCCCCCTTCTCCAGGGCGCTTACGGTCTCGTCCACCGCAGCCAGCACGTCCACCACGCGAATCTCCGCTGTCGGGCGCGCCAGACGATAGCCCCCGCCCGGCCCCCGCACGCTTTCCACAAGGCCGGCCCGGCGCAGTTTCACGAAAAGCTGCTCCAGGTAGGGAAGCGATATGTTCTGCCGCCGCGACAGGTCGGACAGCGCCAACAGGTCATTGGGCCGCTGCATGGCCAGATCGACGAGGGCGACCATGGCATAACGACCCTTCGTGCTTAGCTTCATTGCCTCGGTCTCCCGGAAACACGGTGCAGGTGGATTGACGAGGACTTGGCGCGCCATTACCTCGTCTAGGCGCCGGAAGACGTCCGGCGTCCGATTGGAACCATTCTAAGTAAGTCGAGCGAATTGGTCAACTAAAGCGCTCGGCCTGCCACCGCACAGGGAAGCATATGCCCGAGGTGATTTTTCCCGGCCCAGAGGGCCGTCTGGAAGGCCGCTACCACCCGCAAAGGACGCCAGACGCGCCGATCGCGATCGTTCTACACCCCCACCCACAGTTCGGGGGGACGATGAACAACCGCGTCGTCTACAACCTGCATTATGCCTTTTACAACATGGGCTTCACGGTGCTGCGGTTCAACTTCCGCGGCGTCGGGCGCAGCCAGGGCGAGTACGACCAGGGCATCGGCGAGTTGTCGGATGCCGCTTCTGCGCTGGATTACCTGCAGTCGCTGAACCAGAACGCCAAACATTGCTGGGTCGCGGGCTTCAGCTTCGGGGCCTGGATCGGGATGCAGCTTCTGATGCGGCGGCCAGAGATCACCGGCTTCATCTCGGTGTCGCCGCCCGCCAACATGTACGATTTCTCGTTCCTCGCGCCCTGCCCGTCCTCCGGGCTCATTGTCTCTGGCAGCGCCGACCGGGTCGCGCCGCCCAAGGACACGCTGTCACTTGTCGAAAAGCTGCAAGAGCAGCGGGGAATCACCGTGACCCACGAAGAGATCGAGGGGGCCGGTCATTTCTTTGAAGACCCCTACATGGAACAGATGATCGGCCTCGTGGATGGCTACGTGCGCCGCCGGATGACCGAGTCGACGCGCTGACCTGACCACGCGGCGCGCTTCGCGATTAAAGGGCCACCGGCAGCGGTGGCCCTTTTTCTTTTTGGCGGCTGGGCGTGGGATCGTGACAGTATACCGCGGCATACCATCTTCCCAAGCCCGTTCCGATCGGCTAAGTGGCACGCAGATTCATGACCCGATCAAGAGGGCACCTGCCATGGCCGACACGACCCCCGACATTGTCTACACCACCGTCGACGAAGCGCCCGAGCTTGCCAGCGCGTCGCTTCTGCCGATCGTCCGCTTCTTCGCCAGGGCGGCGGATGTCACCGTCGACACGCGCGACATCTCGCTGGCCGGGCGGATCATCGCGGCCTTCCCGGAATACCTGACCGAGGCGCAGCGCCAGACCGACGACCTGGCCGAACTGGGCGAGCTGGTGAAGACGCCTGCGGCCAACGTCATCAAGCTGCCGAACATCTCGGCCTCGGTGCCGCAGCTGGTGGCCGCGGTGCGCGAGTTGCAGGACCAGGGCTACGCTCTGCCCGACTATCCCGAGGCCCCCGCCACCGACGAGGAAAAGTCGGTGCGCGCGCGCTATGACGCCATCAAGGGCTCTGCCGTGAACCCGGTCTTGCGTGAGGGCAACTCGGACCGTCGCGCTGCCACCGCGGTGAAAAACTACGCCAAGGCGCACCCGCACTCGATGGGCGCCTGGTCGCCCGACAGCAAGACCCACGTCTCCTCGATGACCGGCCACGATTTCTTCGCGAACGAGAAATCCGCCACGATCACCGCCGCCCAAGCCGGTACGGCCCGGATCGAGTTCGCCGGCGCCGAGGGCACGAAGGTGCTCAAGGATGGGCTGAGCATTCCCGAAGGCACGGTCGTCGATGCCACCTTCATGTCCGCCGCCGCGCTGCGCGCATTCCTCGACGCGCAGATTGCCGAGGCGAAGGATCAGGGCGTGCTCTTCTCGCTGCACCTGAAAGCCACGATGATGAAGGTCTCGGACCCCATCATCTTCGGCCACGCCGTTTCGGCCTGGCTGGCGCCGCTGTTCGCCAAGCACGGCGCGGCCCTTGCCGCCGCCGGGGTCAACCCGAACTCGGGCATCGGCGACCTGATCGAGCGTGTCGAGGCCATGCCCGCCGCCGACAAGGCCGCGATCCTGGCCGATTACAGTGCCATCATGACCGAGCGGGCGCCGATGTACATGGTGAACTCGGACAAGGGGATCACCAACCTGCACGTGCCCTCGGACGTCATCATCGACGCCTCGATGCCGGCCGTGATCCGCGCCGGCGGCAAGGGCTGGGGCCCCGACGGCAAGGAAGCGGACACCAAATGCGTCATTCCCGACCGGTCCTACGCCACCGTCTATGACGAAACGATCAACTACTTCAAGGAGACCGGCGCGCTCGACCCGACGACGGCGGGCGCCGTGCAGAACGTGGGCCTGATGGCCCAGAAGGCCGAGGAGTACGGCTCTCATCCCACCACGTTCGAGGCCCCCGCGGATGGCGTCATCCGCATGGTGCTGGCCTCTGGCGAGGTCCTGCATGAGCACGCGGTCCAGGCCGGCGATATCTGGCGGGCCTGCTTCACCCGCAAGGCGCCGATCGAGGACTGGGTCAAGCTGGCCATCGAACGCCAGAAGGCCACCGGCGCCCAGGCGATCTTCTGGCTGGATGCGAACCGCGCCCATGACCGCGAGCTGATCGCCTATGTCACGCCGATCCTCGCGGCAGAGGACGTGGAAGGCGACTTCCAGATCCTGGCCCCGCGCGAAGCCACCCGCGCCTCGCTGGAGACGATCCGCGCCGGCAAGGACAGCATCGCGATCACCGGCAACGTGCTGCGCGACTACCTGACCGACCTCTTCCCGATCCTGGAGCTTGGCACCTCGGCCAAGATGCTGTCCATCGTCAAGCTGATGCAGGGCGGCGGCCTGTTCGAGACGGGCGCGGGCGGCTCTGCCCCCAAGCACGTGCAGCAACTGGTGGAGCAGAACCACCTGCGCTGGGACAGCCTGGGCGAGTTCTGCGCACTTGGCGAAAGCTTCACCTTCCTCGCCAATGCCACCGGCAACAGCCGCGCCGGGGTGCTGGGCAAGGCGGTGGACGCCGCCACACAGGGCGTGCTCGATCATGACCGGAGCCCGGGCCGCAAGGTCGGCCAGCCCGACAACCGCGACAGCCACTACTGGTTCGCCCGCTACTGGGCCGAGGCGCTGGCCGCCCAGACCGAGGACACGGGCCTCGCCGCCGCCTTCGCGCCGGTCGCGGCGGCGCTGGCCGAGGGCGAAGCCAGCATTGTCGCGGAACTTGCCGCGCCCCGCGGTCAGGCCGTGGATATCGGCGGATACTATCACCCCGACCCGGCCAAGCTGGCCGCGGTTATGCGCCCCAGCGCCACGCTGAACGCCATCATCGGCTGAACGGACCTCGATCCGCGAGGACAGGCGCGCCGGACACCCGGCGCGCCTTTTTCTTTCGCCGCCCCATTCCTGAGGGTAACAGGCCCCATCCCACCAAGGAGCGCGCCATGCCGACCGCCTACATCTACCTGTTTATTGCCATCCTTGCCGAAACCATCGGGACCACCGCGCTTCAGGCCAGCCAGCAGTTCACCCGATTGCTGCCGTCGCTTCTGGTCGTGGTGGCCTATGCCATCTCGTTCTACCTGCTGGCGATGGCCCTGCGCTCGATCCCCGTGGGGATCGCCTATGCCGTTTGGTCGGGGCTCGGGATCGTCTTCATCGCCGCGATCGGGTTTCTCGTGTTCGGCCAGAAGCTGGACCTTCCCGCAGTGCTGGGAATGGGGATGATTCTCGCCGGAATCCTGGTCATTCACCTCTTCTCAAGGGCAGCGCCACACTGAGATGCGCTTTGTGCTGGCCTTTTCTGCGGCTGCACGGTAAGCGCCCCGCGACCCCCCGCGAAAAGGTTTCCGGTTATGGAATTGCGCAACATCGCGATCATCGCACATGTCGACCACGGCAAGACGACGCTTGTCGACGCCATGCTGAAACAGTCCGGATCCTTCCGCGACAACCAGGAAGTCGCGGAACGCGCCCTGGACTCGAACGATCTCGAACGCGAGCGCGGGATCACCATTCTGGCCAAGGCGACCAGCGTCGAATGGCAGGGCGGACGGATCAACATCGTCGATACGCCCGGTCACGCCGATTTCGGGGGCGAGGTCGAGCGTATCCTGTCCATGGTCGATGGTGTGGTCCTGCTGGTGGACGCGGCCGAAGGGCCCATGCCTCAGACGAAGTTCGTCACCTCCAAGGCGTTGGCGCTGGGGCTGCGTCCCATCGTGGTGCTGAACAAGGTG
>JBKAGF010000072.1:0-13639 GCA_046290265.1 Roseovarius sp.
CTGGCGCCCTTCCAGACCGAACTCGCGCACTTGCGCGAAGAAAAGGCGGCGCTCAAGGCGCGGCTGGCCGACTAGCCCTTGCTGTTGTGCACCAGCCGCAGATACGAGCGCTCGCTGGGATGTTGCGGGGGCTTTTTCCCGGGCGTCTCCGCCCGCTGCGGGGCAGGGGCGGGGAACGGGCTCTGCGGTTCGGCGAAACCGGCGGCGGTCGTCTCGCTCAGGTCCAGTGGCGTGACCGCGCAGTCGACGATTTTGAACCGGCGCGGCGTGGCGCCGATCGTGCCGGTGGTCACGAAACAGCCCAACGCGCGCGCGATATCGCCCAGGTCGCTGCGCAGCGGCAGGATGACAAGCGTCGCCGACAGTGCCGCACGCCGGATCCCGCCGGACGCCGCCAGTTCGATCCGCAGCTGCGCGGGGCGCTCGAAAAGCTCGACCACCGCGTCGGCCAGCCGGGCGCGGTCCTCCGGCGCGATCAGCGCCGACAGCGGCATCCCGCGAACTTCCATCCCCATCACGTCGGAAAGATGCGTGCCGGCGATGCGCAGCCGGGCAAGGCCGGGGGCCACCTTCTCGGCGATGAAAGCGTTGCTCAGCAGGCTTTCGATGCCACGCGGGTCGATCTCGGTGCGCAGGGGCACGTCGCCGTCCCGGCGCATGCGCGACCAATAGGCGACGAAGCGGCGCAGTTCCGCGTCCTGCCGATCCTTCGGCAGAGGGCCGGCGGCGGCCGGCCTGCCAGCGATGCTGTCCCCGAATGAACTGCCTTTGTCGTCCGTCATCCTTCGCCCCAATCCGGCACCGATCCGGTCCCGGCCTCTGAAATCACTCATCCGGGCGGCGGACCCGCAGGGGCCCACCACGCCCCTCGGGAAAACCGGCAACGCGCCGGTCCGCCCACTCACGCGACCGTTTCAAAGATGAATCGGACGCAGCCGGGTTGAAACAACTTTGCCACAATTCCGCCCGATTGTGTTCAACATTATTGCCAAATGGTTAATGCAGGCCCGCGCGCGGCGCTTGCGAACGGGCCGCCGACCCACTAGGAAACCCCTGCAAGATCGGGCTTTTCGCGGCCCGCGATACGAAGGATCAACAGCCCGTGACACGACCCCCGCCGCCTCTCGTTTCCATGACCGGCTATGCCTCGGGGCAGGGGGCGCATGAGCGCTTTGCCTGGACATGGGAGCTGCGTTCGGTCAACGGGCGGGGCCTCGACCTGCGGCTGCGGGTGCCCGACTGGATCGACGGGCTGGAACCGGGCTTGCGCGCGCGCCTGACCAAGGTGCTGGCGCGCGGCAATGTCACCCTGTCGCTGAAACTGCAGGCCCAGGATGGCGGGGCTTCGGCGCAACTGGATACCGCGCAGCTTGACAGCGTCCTGGCGGCGATGACGGAAATCGAAACCCGCGCCATGGCGCTTGGCCTGTCGCTGGCGCCGGCCAATGCCGCCGACGTGCTGGGCTTGCGCGGCGTGTTCGAGCCGGGCACGCAGGACGAGGATACCGCCGCCCTGGGCAAGGCGCTGGCGGCGGATTTCGAGACCGTTCTGGACAGTTTCCAGTCGATGCGCCACCGCGAAGGCGCCGCACTGGCCGAGGTGCTGACCGGCCAGCTTGCCCGGATCGCCGAGCTCACCGACGCCGCCGCGACCGCCGCCGAGGCCCGCCGCCCCGAGACCGAGGCCAATTTCCGCGCCGCGCTTCAGCGGGTGATGGACAATACCGACGGCGTCGAGGAAGCGCGCATCGCCCAGGAACTGGCCGTGCTGGCCGTGAAATCCGATGTGACCGAGGAAATCGACCGCCTGCGCAGCCACGTGGCCGCCGCCCGCGACCTCATCGCCAAGGGCAGCCCGGCGGGCCGCAAGCTCGACTTTCTCGCGCAGGAATTCAACCGCGAAGCCAACACGCTCTGCTCCAAGGCGCAAAGCGGCGACCTGACGAGCGTGGGGCTGGAGCTGAAAAGCGTGATCGAGCAGATGCGCGAACAGGTGCAGAATGTGGAGTGACCTGCAAAACCCGGTTTTGCAGGTCATCCCGGACGTGATCCTGCCTGCCCCGGGCCTGACCCGGGGGGATCTTCCGGCATTCCCACCCCGTCGCCCGACCCGGGGACCCCGGCTTCTGCACACTCCCCCAAATATTTGCGCCTTCGGCGCGACGGGCCCGGTGCACGGGGATGGGTTTGCCAGAAGCAGGCAGGGCGCCGGGCTGGAGCGGCAATGCCCAGCGGCGCGGACTCTGATCATCCTCTCCTCGCCCTCGGGCGCGGGCAAGTCCACGCTGTCGCGCCGCCTGCGCGACTGGGACGAGACGATTTCCTTCTCGGTCTCGGCCACCACCCGCCCCCCGCGGGCGGGCGAGGTGGACGGACAGGATTACCATTTCCTCGACGACAGCACCTTCCGCCGCCAGGTCGCGGCGGGCGAGATGCTGGAACACGCCCATGTCTTCGGCAATTTCTACGGCTCGCCGCGCGGCCCCGTGCAGGCCGCCATCGACGCCGGCCGCGACGTGCTTTTCGACATCGACTGGCAGGGCGCGCAGCAGATCCAGAACTCGGTTCTGGGCCCCCATACCCTGTCGATCTTCATCCTGCCGCCCTCGATCACCGAGCTGCACCGCCGGCTTGAGACCCGCGGCCAGGACAGCCCCGAGATCATCGCCAAGCGGATGCAGAAAAGCTGGGACGAGATCAGCCACTGGGGCGAATACGATTACGTACTGGTCAATGACGACCTGGACACCACCGACAAGGCGCTGAAGACCATCGTCTCGGCCGCCCGCCTGCGCCGCCTGCAACAGCCCGACCTGAACGCCCATGTGCAACGCCTGCAGGCCGAATTCGAGGAGAGATGAATGACCATCTACGCGCTTGACGACGTGATTCCCCAGCTTGAGGACGAGGCATGGGTCGCGCCCGACGCCAATGTCATCGGCAAGGTCGTGCTGGAACAGCGCGCCTCGGTCTGGTTCGGCTGCACCTTGCGCGGCGACAACGAGCGGATCGTCGTGGGGCAGGGCAGCAACGTGCAGGAAAACACCGTCATGCACACCGACCCCGGCTTTCCCCTGGTCATCGGACGCGATTGCACGATCGGGCACAAGGCCATGCTGCACGGCTGCACCATCGGGGAGAACACGCTGATCGGCATGGGCGCCACCGTGCTGAACGGTGCGAAGATCGGCAGGAACTGCCTGATCGGGGCCTGCGCGCTCATTACCGAGGGCAAGGAGATTCCCGATGGCAGCCTGGTCATGGGGGCACCGGGCAAGGTCGTGCGCCAGCTGGACGACAAGGCGATCCAGGCCATCGCGGCGACCGCGCTGCACTACCAGAGGAACGCCGCGCGTTACCGGGCCGGGATGCGCCCGGTCATGCCCGAATGAACCAGGGCAGTGTCGCCACGCTTCTGCAGGCGATCCCGCTGGCCTCGGTACTGATCGGCCGGGGCGAGCGCATCCTGGGCGCCAACGACCACGACCTGCTGCTGGGGCAGGGCCTGACGGGGCGGCACTTCATCACCGCGATCCGCCAGCCGACGGTGCTCGACGCGGTCGAGGCGTCGCTGCGCGACCGCGAGACAAGGCAATGCCGCTACCTGTCCAGCACCGGCGGGCAGGACACCACCTTTACCGTCACCTCCAGCCCGGTCCAGACCGAGGCGGGCGCCGGCGTGCTGCTGTGTTTCGAGGATATCACGCATCTCGAACAGGCCGGGCAGATGCGGCGCGATTTCGTCGCCAATGTCAGCCACGAACTGCGCACGCCCCTGACCGCGCTTCTGGGCTTCATCGAGACGCTGCGCGGTCCCGCGCGCAACGATCCCGCGGCGACCGAACGCTTCCTGGCCACCATGCAGATCGAGGCGAGCCGCATGGAACGGCTGGTCAAGGACCTGCTGTCGCTCAGCCGGGTCGAGGCGCAGGAACGGGTCCGCCCGACCGACCGCGTCGACCTGCTGCGCCTTCTGCGCGCCGTGATCCACGCCACCCGTCCCATCGCCGAGGATGCCCGGGTCGCCGTGGTGCTGAACGCGGGCATGGAAGAGATCACCGTGCCGGGCGATGCCGATCAGCTTCAGCAGGTGTTCACCAACCTTCTCGAGAATGCGATCAAATACGGCGGTCAGGACAAGACCGTGACCGTGTCGGTCGAAGCCCATGCCGAACACCCGGCGCTGCGCGGCCCTTCGGCGGTGATCTCGGTGGCCGACCAGGGCCCCGGCATCGACGAGATTCACATCCCGCGGCTGACCGAAAGGTTCTACCGCGTCGACAGCCACCGCTCGCGCGAGATGGGCGGCACCGGGCTGGGCCTGGCCATCGTCAAGCATATCGTGAATCGCCACCGCGGCCGGCTCAGGGTGCATTCCGAACAGGGGCAGGGGGCCCGATTCGACGTGATTCTCCCGGCCCGCCCGGGCACCCCGCCGGCGTGACCTGACGTCAATCGGATTAATTCGGTTTCCCGCAGGGCAAAATCCCGTCTGTCATAAAACCGTTACAAAAACGTAACAAAAGCGTTGCGACCAGACCGTAGCAGGGCAGCGAGGTCACCTGCTGCAAGGTGATCGGGATACATGGATATCAGGAGCTACAAATGTCCTTCATGAAAATGACCGCCTCTACCCTGGCGATCGCGGCCGTTTCGGCCACCGCTGCCGCTGCGCGTGACAACGTCCAGGTTGCCGGTTCCTCGACCGTTCTGCCCTATGCGTCGATCGTGGCCGAGCTCTTTGGCGAAAACACCGACTTCCCGACTCCGGTCGTGGAATCGGGCGGCTCCTCGGCTGGCCTGAAACGCTTCTGCGAAGGCGTCGGCGAAAACACCATCGACGTGGCGAACGCCTCGCGCGCCATCCGCGAAAAAGAGATTCAGGCCTGTGCCGACAACGGCGTGACCGACATCATCGAAGTGCGCATCGGCTATGACGGCATCGTCTTCGCCAGCCAGCAGTCGGGCCCCGAGTTCACCGCGTTCGAGCCCACCGACATCTTCAACGCCATCGGCGCCACCGTCCTGAAAGACGGCGAGCTGGTCGAGAACACCCATGAAAGCTGGGCCGAGTTCAACACCGAGCTGCCCGACGCCGAAATCGCGATGTTCATCCCCGGCACCAAGCACGGCACCCGCGAAGTCTTCGAAGAGAAGGTTCTGCTGGTCGGCTGCGAGGAAACCGGCGCGATGCAGGCCATGATGGACAGCGGCATGAGCGAGGACGAGGCCGAGGATTCCTGCCTCGACGTGCGTCAGGACGGCAAGTCCGTGGACATCGACGGCGACTACACCGAGACCCTGGCGCGCATCGACGCCAACACCAACGGCATCGGCGTGTTCGGCCTGGCGTTCTACGAGAACAACACCGACAAGCTGAAGGTCGCCACCATGAGCGGCATCGAGCCCTCGACCGAGACCATCGCCTCGGGCGAATACCCGGTGTCGCGCCCGCTGTTCTTTTACGTCAAGAAAGCGCATATCGGCGTGATCCCCGGCCTGAAGGAATACGCCCAGTTCTTCGTCGCCGACGAGATCGCAGGCCCCGGCGGCCCGCTGTCGAACTACGGTCTGGTCGCGGACCCGGAATTGGCGGCCACGCAGTCGGCTGTCGAGGCCGAAGAAACCATGGGCAGCGGCTCCTGATAGCCTCTGACCTTCGGGGGCGGCACAACCCGCCGCCCCCAACCCCTTTTAGGTAATTTTTCCAGACAGACGGATGGGGGCTCATGCCGACACTCTGGCTATTCCTGATCGTGCTGGGCCTCGCGGCGGTGGGCTATGTGCTCGGTCGCGGGCGGGCGCTTCAAAGCGTGGGCGGCGACAACCGCAAGCTCCACTCCCTGCCGTCCTATTACGGCTCGAACGTCCTGATCAAAGTGGTCGTTCCCGCCTTCCTGCTAATGATCGCGTGGCTGCTGATCCAGCCCATCGTGGTCGGCAACACGATCTCGGGCATGATCCCCGACCGCTCGATCGACAACAAGGGTTCGCTCGGTCTCGTGATGGCCGAGGTGCGCCGCACTGCCGATGGGCTCGATAATGCCGTGGCGCAGGGCCTGATGGACGAGGACTTTGTCACGGGCGCCCGCGCGGACCTGGCCGATGTCACGCAGCGGCTCAGGGATGCGGGGCAGATCGTCACCTCCGAAGTGACCCAGCCCATCCTGAACGCCGCCCAGCGCTACCGGGTCATGAACGCCACCGGCAACCTGATGATGACCATCGCCGTGCTGGTCGTCGCTGGCTTGGGCGCGCTCTGGGGCCTGCGTGAATCACAAGGCGATTTCCGCGCCCGCAACACCGTCGAGCGCAGCATCCGCGCCCTTCTGATCGGCGCCGCCTCCATCGCCATCCTGACCACGGTCGGCATCATCCTGTCGCTCGTGTTCAACACCATCGAGTTCTTCCGCCTCTACCCGGCGTCCGATTTCTTCTTCGGCACCAACTGGGCACCCAGCTTCTCGGGCCGGGGCGGCAGTTCCGACCTCGGCGTGCTGCCGCTCCTCTGGGGCACGTTCTACATCTCCATCGTGGCGCTGGCCGTGGCCGTGCCCATCGGGCTCTTCGCCGCCATTTACCTTTCGGAATACGCCTCGCCGAAGGTCCGCTCGGTGGCCAAGCCGCTGCTCGAGGTGCTGGCCGGCATCCCCACCATCGTCTACGGCCTTTTCGCCCTGCTGACCGTCGGCCCGCTGCTGCTGAAGGTCTTCGGCGATGACGGGCTTGGCATCATGCAGGCCGGCACCGCCGTCATGACCGCCGGGCTGGTCATGGGCATCATGCTCATCCCCTTCGTCAGCTCGCTTTCGGACGACATCATAAACGCGGTGCCCCAGTCCATGCGCGACGGCTCCTACGGGCTTGGCGCCACGCAATCGGAAACCATCCGCCAGGTCGTGCTGCCTGCCGCCCTGCCGGGCATCGTCGGCGCCATCCTTCTGGCCGCCAGCCGCGCCATCGGCGAGACCATGATCGTGGTGCTGGGGGCAGGGGCCGCGGCCCGGCTCGACCTCAATCCCTTCGAGGCCATGACCACCGTGACCGCCAAGATCGTCAGCCAGCTGACCGGCGATGCAGACTTCGCCTCGCCCGAGGCGCTGGTGGCCTTCGCCCTTGGCATGACGCTCTTCGTCATCACGCTCTGCCTCAACGTCTTCGCCCTCTACATCGTGCGCAAATACCGGGAGCAGTACGAATGACCGACGCAACGCTCAGCGGCGGCAACGGCCGCTCCTCGCTCACCACGACCGACGCCAACACCAAGCGGCGCAACGCCGCCGAGAAACGCTTCCGCGCCTACGGCATGGCAGCCATCGCCATCGGCCTGTTCTTCCTCGTCGTGCTCTTCGTCTCCATCATCCGCTCGGGCCTCCCGGCCTTCACCCACACCGTGGTCGAGATGGAGTTCACCCTGACGCAGGCAGAGTTCGACGAGGCCGAGGACCAGCTCTTCAAGACCAAGGCCTATTCCAACCTCTTCATCGCCCAGCTTCAACAGCAGCTTCAGGAACGCGGGATGGAGGTCGAATTCGACGAGGCCGCCATCGAGCGCCTGCTGGGCAAGATCGGTGGCAACCTGCGCGAATACTACGCCGGCAACCAGAACCGCCTGGGCGAGCCGGTCCAGTTCTCGCTTTCCGCCTCGTCGCGCGTCGACGGCTATTTCAACGGCCGTGTCACCCGCGAAAGCATGCAGGACAGCCGGTTCCTCATGGCCTCCGACCTCGATCTGGTGGATGCGCTGCGCAACGCCGGCATCATCCGGTCCGAATTCAACTGGAACTTCATCACCGGCGCGGATTCCGGCGTCGACAACCCCGGCGGGGCCGGCATCGGCGCCTCGGTCATCGGCTCGTTCTTCATGATGCTGGTGGTGCTGGTCCTGTCGCTGCCCATCGGCGTCGCCGCCTCGATCTACCTCGAGGAATTCGCGCCCCAGAACCGCTTCACCGACCTGATCGAGGTGAACATCTCGAACCTCGCCGCGGTGCCGTCCATCGTCTTCGGCATCCTCGGCCTTGCGGTCTTCATCCAGTTCATGCACCTGCCGCAATCGGCCCCGCTGGTGGGCGGTCTGGTGCTGACGCTGATGACCCTGCCGACGATCATCATCTCGACCCGCGCCTCGCTCAAATCCGTGCCGCCGTCCATTCGCGACGCGGCGCTGGGGGTAGGAGCCTCGAAGATGCAGGCGGTCTTCCATCACGTGCTGCCGCTGGCCATGCCCGGCATCCTGACCGGTACCATCATCGGCCTCGCCCAGGCCCTGGGCGAAACCGCGCCGCTGCTGCTGATCGGCATGGTCGGCTTCGTCGCCCGCGGATACCCCGACGGCTTCATCGCCGGCTTCACCGAGCCGAACTCGGCCATGCCCGCCCAGATCTACACCTGGGCCGCCCGCGCCGATGCCAGCTTCTATGAAAAGGCCTGGGGCGGGATCATCGTCCTCCTGGTCTTCCTGCTGACCATGAACATCATCGCCATCATCCTGCGCCGCCGCTTCGAGCGTCGCTGGTAAGAAGGAGCCCGCCCATGTACGATACGCCAAATTCGGAGAGAGCCGTGGATCAGAAAGACATCAAGTTCTCGGCCAAGGGCGTTCAGGTCTATTATGGCGACACCCATGCCATCAAGGACGTGGACGTCGCGCTGGAAGACAAGACCGTGACCGCCTTCATCGGCCCCTCGGGCTGTGGCAAGTCGACCTTCCTGCGCTGCCTCAACCGGATGAACGACACGATCGACGTTTGCCGGGTCGAGGGCGACATCCTGCTCGACGGCGAGGACATCTACGACAAGAAAGTCGACCCGGTGCAACTGCGCGCCAAGGTGGGCATGGTGTTCCAGAAACCCAACCCGTTCCCCAAGTCGATCTACGACAACATCGCCTACGGCCCCCGCATCCACGGCCTGGCCAGGTCCAAGGCCGACCTCGACGAGATCGTCGAACGCGCCCTGCGCCGCGGCGCGATCTGGAACGAGGTCAAGGACCGCCTGCAGGCTCCGGGCACCGGCCTGTCGGGCGGCCAGCAGCAGCGCCTCTGCATTGCCCGCGCCGTGGCGACCGAGCCCGAAGTCCTGCTGATGGACGAACCCTGTTCCGCGCTCGACCCCATCGCCACCGCCCAGGTCGAGGAGCTTATCGACGAGCTGCGCACGCAGTATTCCGTGGTCATCGTGACCCACTCGATGCAGCAGGCCGCCCGCGTCAGCCAGAAGACCGCCTTCTTCCACCTCGGCCACCTGGTGGAATTCGGCGAAACCGGCAAGATCTTCACCAACCCCGAAGATCCCCGCACCGAAAGCTACATCACCGGCCGGATCGGCTAAGGAGGCTCTGCAATGTCCGACGAACACATCTCCTCGGCCTTCGACCGAGATCTCGAAACCGTCCAGGCGCTGATCATGAAGATGGGCGGCCTGGTGGAAGAGGCGATCATGAACGCCGCCATCTCGCTCGATACGCGGGATGAGGAACTGGCCGAAAAGGTCCGCGCCGGCGACCGCGCGATCGACGACCTGGAAGAACAGATCGACCAGGAAACCGCGCGGACGATTGCCCTGCGCGCCCCCACCGCCATCGATTTGCGCGTGATCCTGACGGTGATGAAGATCGCCTCGAACCTCGAACGCATCGGCGACTACGCCAAGAACATGGCCAAGCGCACGACCGTGCTGTCGCAGATGACCCCGATCACCGGCGCCACCGCCTCGCTGCGCCGCATGGCGCGCGAAACCGAACGCATGCTGCGCGACGTTCTGGACGCCTATATCCAGCGCGACGCGGCACTCGCCCGCGAGGTCATCCAGCGCGACCACGACGTCGACCAGATGTACAACGCGCTCTTCCGCGAATTCCTGACCTTCATGATGGAAGACCCGCGCAACATCACCCCCTGCATGCACCTGCATTTCATCGCCAAGAACACCGAGCGCATGGGCGACCACGTCACCAACATCGCCGAACAGGTGGTCTACCTCGTGACCGGCACCATGCCCGAAGACAACCGCCCGAAAAGCGACAAGACCTCGCTCGACCCCAAGGTCTCGCCGCAGGTCGGCGTGTAACGAAGGAAATGTGATCCCATGGCAGCCGATCAGCCCAGCGTCCTTCTTGTCGAGGATGAACCCGCGCAGCGCGAAGTGCTGGCCTACAACCTCGAGGCCGACGGCTTTGCCGTCACCCGCGCCGAGAACGGCGAGGAGGCCCTGATGCTGGTCGAGGAAGGCGCACCCGACCTCATCCTGCTGGACTGGATGCTGCCCAACGTGTCCGGCATCGAGGTCTGCCGCCAGCTCAAGACCCGGTCCGAGACGCGCAACGTGCCCATCATCATGCTCTCGGCCCGCTCCGAGGAGGTGGACCGCGTGCGGGGCCTGGAAACCGGCGCCGACGACTACGTGATCAAGCCCTATTCGGTGATCGAACTCATGGCCCGCGTCCGCGCGCAACTGCGCCGCACCCGGCCCTCGACCGTGGGCGAACGGCTGGAATACGAGGACATCATCCTCGATTCCGAAACCCACCGCGTCACCCGCAAGGGCGAGGGGCTGAAACTGGGCCCGACCGAGTTCCGCCTGCTCTCGACCTTCATGGAAAAACCGGGCCGGGTCTGGAGCCGCGAACAGCTTCTCGACCGGGTCTGGGGCCGCGACATCTATGTCGACACCCGCACCGTCGACGTCCATATCGGCCGTCTGCGCAAGGCGCTCTGCCAGCACGGCGGCGCCGATCCGCTGCGCACGGTGCGCGGGGCCGGGTATTCTCTCGGCTGACCGCGCCGCCCGTAGCCAGCGCGGGGCAGCGAGTATTTTTGCCAAGAAAAAACAGGGGCCGTCCCGGCTTTCATTGTTCTTCAAATACTCAAATCAAACAAGTAAAGCGTGGCGCAGCCACTCGATATGGCTGGTTGCGCTCCGGCCGGGCCCGTCTACTCTGTCGCGGTGGACCGGACCGCAAAGGACGCAGATCATGCCCCCACTTCACGACAAGATCGCCCTCGTTACGGGCACCTCCGCCCGCAACGGAATCGGGCAGGCCATCGCCCGCAGGCTGGCAGAGGACGGCGCGCATGTGGTCGTCACCGATCTCGGCGGCACCATCGAGGTCGACGGCGTCGCCACTCCGCGCCTCTCGCTGCTGGAAACGCTCGCGGCCGACCTCGATCCCACGGGCACGGCGCTTGAACTGGACGTCACCGATGCCGCGCAGATCGATGCGGTCGTGGCGCAGGTGCAGCGCAGGCTGGGGCGCGTCGCGTCAACACGCCGGCAGCCCAGGGCGCGACAATTTCATGTCCACACGCGCCCAGTAGCAGTTTACGTCAACCTGCTGGCCCATGATGCGCCGGGCCGTGATCCCGGGCATGCAGGCCGCCGGGGGCGCGGCATCGATATCGGCTCCACCGGCAGCTGGGCGCCGAACCAGTTCGGCGATGAAACACGGGTTGGTGGGCCTGACCAAGACAATCGCGGCCGAGTTCGGCCCCGAGGGCATCCTGTGCAACATCGTCTGTCCCGGCTACATCGCCACCGACATGCACATGGCCGCCAACACGCGGATCGCCGGCGAACGCGGGCTGAGCCTGGACGAGGTCAAGGCGCAGCGCTACGCCAGCGTGGCGCTGCGCGACGCGGGCCGGCCCGCTGACGTGGCCGATGCCGTGGCCTTTCTGGCCGGCCCCCAAGCGCGCTATGTCACCGGGATCACGCTGCCGGTCTCGGGCGGCGTGCCTTACGGCATCTGATCCTGGACCGGTCACCGGGGCAGGGGGTCTTCCTCCTCGGCCTGCGGCGCCAGCCAGTCGCGGAACTTGATCACCGCGCTGTCCTGCGCCTTTTCCTCGGGCCAGACCAGGTGATAGGCGCCGGGGCTGTCGGTGCGGCCGCCCCAGACGGTGACCAGCTTGCCGGTCGCCAGGTCCTGCTCGGCCAGGTAATCGGGCAACAGCGCCACGCCCAGCCCGTGCAAGGCGGCCTGCGTGATGGTCGAGAACTGGTCATATATCGTGCCCGCCACCGTGCCCGTCTCGACCCCGTGCGCCGCGAACCACGCGCGCCACGCCTCGGGCCGGGTCTCGATATGCAGCAGGGGCAGGGACATCACGTCCCGCGCCCGCGTCACCGCCGTCCGCTCCAGCAGCGCGGGTGCTGCGACCGCCACCACCGCCTCGTTCTTCAGCCGCAGCGATTGCGTGCCGGGCCAGCGCCCACTGCCGAAAAGTATCGCCGCGTCAAAGGGTTCCGCGCCAAAGTCGAACGGTTTCAACCGGGTCGACAGGTTCAGCGTCACCTCCGGATGCGCCGCGGCAAATTCCGGCAGGCGCGGCACCAGCCAGCGCATCCCGAAGGTCGGCAATATCGCCAGGTTCAAACTACCGCCCCCGGGGTTCAGCGCCAGCTTCAGCGACGCCTGGCTGATCCGGTTCAGCGCTGCGCGTGTCTCGCCCGCATATGCCCGCGTCTCCGGCGTCAACCGCACGCGCCGCCCTTCGCGCAGGAACAGCGGCACCCCCAGCTGGCTTTCCAGCGTCTGCAATTGCCGGCTCACCGCGCTCTGGCTCAGGTTCAGCTCTTCGGCCACCGCCGTCAGGCTGCCCAGCCGCTCCAGCGCCTCCAGCGCGCGCAGCGCGCCGAGGGAGGGCAGAAAGCGACGGGGCAGGGACATCTATGCGGTTTCCTCATGAACCTATACCGAATTGCCGCTTTTTATTGCGCTTATCTCAGGATAAATTCAACCCGAACCGAATTTCCCCTGCAAAGGAGCCCGCCATGAGCCTCGACGCCCCCAAACTTCGCGACAAGGACAAGCCCGACCTCGCCGGGTTCGACTGGGCCGATCCCTTTCTGCTGAACGCCCAGCTGGAAGAGGACGAGCGCATGATCGCCGACAGCGCCCGGACCTTCGCGCAGGAAACCCTCCAACCCAAGGTCAAGGACGCCTACGCCTCGGAAACCTCCGACCCCGGCATCTTCCGCGAGATGGGGCAGATGGGCCTTCTCGGCACCACCATTCCCGAGGAATACGGCGGCCTCGGCGCCAATTACACCACCTACGGCCTCGTCGCGCGCGAGATCGAGCGGGTGGATTCCGGCTATCGTTCGATGATGTCCGTGCAATCCAGCCTCGTTATGTATCCCATCTACGCCTATGGCAGCGAGGAACAGCGCCAGAAATACCTGCCCGGCCTTGCCTCGGGCGAGCTGATCGGCTGTTTCGGCCTGACCGAGCCCGACGCCGGGTCCGACCCCGCCGGCATGAAGACCCGCGCCGAGAAGACCGACGCAGGTTACCGCATCTCCGGCTCCAAGATGTGGATCTCCAACGCGCCCATCGCCGATGTCTTCGTCGTCTGGGCCAAGTCCGACGCCCATGACGGCAAGATCCGCGGCTTCGTTCTGGAAAAAGGCATGAAGGGGCTTTCCGCGCCCAAGATCGGCGGCAAGCAAAGCTTGCGCGCCTCCATCACCGGCGAGATCGTGATGGACGGCGTCGAGCTGGGCGAAGACGCACTTTTGCCCAATGTTCAGGGGCTTAAAGGCCCCTTTGGATGTCTCAACCGCGCCCGCTACGGCATCGCCTGGAGCGTCATGGGATCGGCCGAGTTCTGCTGGCACGCCGCGCGCCAATATGGCC
>JBKAGF010000073.1:0-13440 GCA_046290265.1 Roseovarius sp.
CGCGCTGATGCTCGTGGCCCCGTCCGATCACGTCATCCCCGACGCGGCCCGGTTCCGCGCCGCGGTCGAGACCGCGCGCGACGCCGCCGCCGCGGGCGATCTCGTGACCTTCGGCATCCGTCCCGACCGGGCCGAGACTGGCTACGGCTGGCTGGAACTCAGCACCGATCCCGGCGAGGATTTCCCGCCCGTGCCCCAGCCCCTGCGCGCCTTCGTCGAGAAACCCGACGCGCCCGCCGCGCAGACAATGCTGCAGGGCGGTCAGCATCTGTGGAACGCCGGCATCTTCCTCTTTTCCACCACCAGCCTGATCAAGGCGTTCGAAACGTTCCAGCCCGAGATGCTCGAACGGGTCCGCGCCTCCGTGACGGGGGCCCAGCCCGACCTGGCCTTCTGCCGCCTCGCGCCGGATCCCTGGGCCGACGTGGCATCCGACTCCATCGATTATGCCGTCATGGAACGCGCGCCCAACCTTACCGTCGTGCCCTATGCCGGCGCGTGGTCCGACCTGGGCGGCTGGGATGCGGTCTGGCGCGAGGGCACGCCCGATGCCGACGGCGTCGTGACGCGTGGCGAGGCCACCGCCATCGACTGCGCCGACACCATGCTCTGGGCAGCCGATGACGGGCAGGCACTCGTCGGCATCGGCCTGTCGGACGTCATCGCCGTCGCTATGCCCGACGCCGTTCTGGTGGCCCATCGCGACCGCGCGCAGGACGTGAAAAAGGCGGTCTCGGCGCTCAGGGAACAGGGGCTGTCGCAAGCCGAAACCCTGCCCCGCGACTACCGTCCCTGGGGCTGGTTCGAAAGCCTCGCCACCGGCGACCGGTTCCAGGTCAAGCGGATCGTGGTGAAACCCGGCGCGGCGCTCAGCCTGCAAAGCCATCACCACCGCGCCGAACACTGGATCGTCGTGCAGGGCACCGCCAAGGTCACCGTCGAGGACGAGGTCACGCTCGTGTCCGAGAACCAGTCGGTCTATGTTCCCCTCGGGGCCAAGCACCGCATGGAAAACCCCGGCAAGGTGGAAATGGTCCTGATCGAGGTGCAAAGCGGCAGCTATCTCGGCGAGGACGACATCACCCGATACGAAGATGTCTACGCCCGCGGACAGGGCGCCAAGGGCTGAAATGCGCGCGTCGGCGCCGGGGGTGGTTTCCCCTGTCGCGACCATGTGCTAACCGTTTGAAAAAAGGGGCGTGCGCTTGGCAGCCCCGCGAAGCCGGGCGCAGATAATGCAAGACGACACCGACAATACCCCCAATCAAGCCGACACCCCCCGACCCGTTCCCGGCCAGCGCCGCGGCCCGCAGGGCCGGCCCGGTGGCGGCGGCCATCAACAGCAGCCGCGGCCGGTCTACGTCAAGCCGACGGCGACCCGCGCCCAGCCGCGCCGGCGGCACATCCTGCTCCTGATCAGCCTGATCGTCATGGTCCTGTGCCCCACCGTGGTGGCCGGATGGTATCTCTATGCCGTCGCGGCCCCGCAATACGCCTCCACCGTCGGCTTTGCCGTCCGCAAGGAAGAGGTCAACTCCCCGGTCGAGATCCTCGGCGGCATCACCCAGCTGTCGGGCACCGGCAGTTCCGACACGGACATCCTTTACGAATTCATCCAGAGCCAGGAACTGGTCACCAAGGTGGACGCCGCGCTTGACCTGCGCAGCATGTATTCCAAGCCCGATTTCGATCCGGTCTTCGCGCTGGACCCGTCCAGCTCCATCGAGGACCTGGTGGATTACTGGAATCGCATCGTCCGCATCTACTACGATTCCAGCACCCAGCTGATCGAACTGCGCGTGACCGCCTTCACCGCCGAGGACGCCCAGGCGGTGACCCGCGAGATCTTCGACCAGTCCAGCCGCATGATCAACGACCTGTCGGCAATCGCCCGCGAGGACGCCACCCGCTACGCACGCGAGGAACTGGACCGTGCCGTCGAGCGCCTGAAAGAGGCGCGGCAGGCAGTGACGCTTTTCCGTACCAGCAACCAGCTGGTCGATCCCAATGCCGATCTCCAGGGCCAGATGGGTGTGCTGAACTCGCTGCAACAGCAACAGGCCGAGGCGCTGATCGAACTGGACCTTCTGCGCGACAACACCCGCGAAGGCGACCCCCGGATCACCCAGGCGGAACGCCGGATCGAGGTCATCGGCGACCGGATCGACGCCGAGCGCCAGAAACTGGGCATCAGCGGCCAGGGCGGCTCCGAACGCCAGAGCTATGCCGAACTGGTGGGCGAATACGAAAGCCTCGCGGTCGATCGCGAGTTCGCCGAGCAATCCTATACCGGCGCGCTGTCGGCCTTCGATGCCGCCCTGGCCGAGGCGCAACGGCAAAGCCGATATCTCGCCGCCTATATCCAGCCCACCAAGGCGGACGAGGCGCGCTATCCCCAGCGCCTGCTCCTGACGGCGCTGGTCGCGCTCTTTTCGTTCCTTGCGTGGTCCGTGGTCGTGCTGGTGTTCTACAGCATCCGCGACCGGCGCTGAGGTCGGCCATGATCCGGCTGGAGAATGTCACCAAGACCTTCGTCACCAACGGCGTGCCCAACACGATTTTCAGCAATGCCAGCCTGACCTTTCCCAAGGGCCGGTCGGTGGGCCTGCTGGGGCGCAACGGCGCGGGAAAATCCAGTCTTCTGCGCCTGATCGCGGGGTCGCTCGCGCCCACCAGCGGCCAGATCATCTATGACGGTTCGGTCTCGTGGCCCGTGGGCTTTGCCGGATCGTTCCACCCCGACCTGACCGGGCTTCAGAACATCCGCTTCGTGGGCCGCGTCTACGGCGTGGATACCGACGAGCTGGTCGATTTCGTCGAGGATTTCGCCGAGCTGGGCAAGCATTTCAACCTGCCCTGCCGGACCTATTCCTCGGGCATGAAATCCCGCCTCGCCTTCGGCCTGTCGATGGGCATCCGTTTCGACACCTATCTCGTGGACGAGGTCACCAGCGTCGGCGACGCCGCCTTCCGCCAGAAAAGCGAGGCGGTGTTCAAGCAGCGCATGGCCCATAGCGGCGCCATCGTGGTGTCGCACGGCACCGCCATGCTGCGCCGCAACTGCGAATCCGGCGTCGTCATCGATAGCGGCCGCATGACATGGTATGACGACATCACGGATGCCATCGCCGCGCACGAGGACAACATGCAGGCCGCAACGCTGGACGAGGATATCTGACCGACCGGCCTTGCCTCAGATCAGAAAGTCGTCCGCAACAAGGTTGATCGCCCCGGTCAACTCGATCTCCATGTCCGCCACGCCGTCGCCGTCGCGATCCGCCTGCACGATGGTGCTGCCGCCCGCCTGCGTATATCGCAGCTCGCCCGCCAGTCCCGAAAACCCCGCGGCGCCGATAAAGGCGAACGCCTGTTTGAAGCCTTGCGTGATATCCGCGTCGATCCGGCCCAGTTCGATCCGGTCCTCGCCGGTTGCGAAATCCGTGATCACGTCGCGGTTGCCTGCGCCCGCACCCGTCTCGGCCGCGTTGAAATAGATGAACGGTGCGCCGCCGGCATCGTCGCCGCCGGTCATCGTGTCGGCGCCCATGCCGCCATAGAACGCATCCGCCCCGGCCTCGCCGTGAAGCATGTCGTCCCGCCCGGCCATACAGCCGGTCCGAGACACCGCCGGTGTGAAAGATGTTGTCGCCCGCATCGCCGCGCAGCTGGTCGATCGTGCCGCCGGTCCGGAACACCTCGATATCCGCGAACGTGTCGCCCACCGCATCACCATACATCAGCGCATCGTTCTGCAGATCCACCCTCACCGAACGGGTCGCATCCTCGTAAGACACCGTGTCCTCGCCCGCGCCCCCGTCGATGGCATCCGCCCCCGCGCCGCCGACCAGCACATCGTCGCCCTCCAGACCCTGCAACGTGTCGTCGCCCGCCAGTCCGAAGATCGTATCGCCGGCCCCGGTTCCGACAAGGCGGTCATCGCCCGTTGTCGGCTGGGGTCCCGGCGCGGCGCCTCCGCCGCCCTGCACCGCGTCTTCGGCCAACGCATCTGCCTTGACGTTCTCGCCGTTCACCGTGACCTGCGTCGTCACCGTGCCCTGCAGGCCACCGCCCGAATACGTCACCGTGTACATCCCGTCGGGCAGCGCCATCTGGTACCCGCCCGAGGCCCATGTCGTGGTCACGAACTGCCCGTCCGTGCCATTGGCGGTCACCGTCACGCCGCCCATGCCCTCGCCCGGATCATAGAATCCGTCGCCATCGGCATCGTCGATCACCACCCCCAGAAGCTGCGGATCGTAATCCCAGCGCGTTCCCAGGTGCTGAGTCGTGATATAGGGCCCGATGGACGAGCCGGGCACGACATCCTCGTCCCACGCGATCCCGATCTCGACATAGGCCGCGTTCAAAATCGCCTCGCGATGCCCTGCCGGGTCCTGCATGCCGCCGGTGCTCGCCGACCCGCCCCAGTCGATGTAGAACCCCGCATGCCCGTGCAGCACGTCCTGCGCATAGGCAAAGATGTTCTCGCTCACATTCGTCCAGTTCCGGTAACCGCCGTCGCTGATCCGCTCCCCGATCCCCGGCTCACCGGGCAGGAAATGACTCTGCTCGTCATGCTGGATCATCAGGTCGCTGTGGGTCTGCGCCGAGGTCGCCAGCGCGGTGTTCCAGGCCAGCGGCGCAACCGACGGATAGGCCTGAAGTTGGGTCAGGAACAGATCCAGGTCGACGTTGAAATACCTAAGCGCACTGGTGATGTTCGACTGCACGCCGATTTGGGCATCGGCATCCAGAATCAACGCCGCGAATTCACCATCGGGGTCAGACCGCGCCCGGTTGATCAATTCCAGCGCGTATTGCTGTTCGGCATTCGTCGACATGTCTCTCGCCCGCTCTGTCTCAGACAGGCGGGATATCCCCGGAATAAGGAGCAGTGTCGAACCTCGCGTGGCAATTCCGGGGCAAGTCGGTCAAACCTTGCCGATCAGGGCGGCGCAGGGCGGCAGACCCGCGCCGATCCTCAGATGAAAAAGTCGCCCTCGACCAGGTCGATCGTCCCGGTCAGCTCGATCTCCATGTCCGCCCGGCCTTGCGATCCGCCTGCACAAGGGTGATGCCCCCCGCCTGGTGGAACGCAGCTCGCCCGAGCCGGAAACGCCGCATCCCGACGAAATCGAAGAACTGCTTGAAGCCCTGGGCGAGGTTGCATCGATCCGGCGCAGCTGCCGGGCTTCGCCGCTGACGAAATCGGTGATGATGTCGCGATTGCCCGCGCCCACACCCGTCTCGACCGCGTTGAAATAGATGAACCGGTCCGTCCGGCCCGCATCCGGCCCGCCGGTCATCACGTCGGCCCCGGTGTTGCCATAGATCGCGTCCGCCCCGGTTCCGCCATCCAGCGTGTCGTTGCCTGCCCGGCCATACAGCCGGTCGCTCACGCCACCGCCCGTCAGGGCATTGTCGCCGCTGTCGCCGCGCAGGTTGTCGGCGCCCTCGCCGCCGGTGACGTTCTCGATCAGCGCAAAGGTATCGCCCGCGCCCGCGCCCTCGTCGAAGAACCGGGCGAACCCGGCGCCGCTGACATCGCTGGCCAGATCCACAAGGACCCGGCCGGCCCAGCCGCCGTAATCGGCAAGGTCGATCCCCGCCCCGCCATCCATCGCGTCGGCGCCCGCATTGCCGACCAGCGTGTCGTTGCCACCGCCACCGTTCATCATGTCGTCGCCGGTGCCGCCATCCAGATGGTCGGCCTCGGTGTTTCCTTCCAGGGTGTCCTCGCCCGCGCCGCCCTGCATCGACACCTGTCCAAAGGGCTGCGTCATCAGCAGGTCGTCCCCGGCGCCGCCATCCAGCAAAACCCTGTCATAGCGGTTGGTCAGCGTGTCGTCGCCGCTGCCGCCGAACATCTCCAGGTCATTGCTGCTCGCCGTCATCTCGACGCCGAAAGCTCCCTCGACACGGACGATCTCGATCCGCTCGAACATGTCCGTGTCACCGCCCGGGCGCGCCACGCTGCCGCCCAGCCAGCGATGCTCCACAACGATCCCGGACCGGTCGGCCTGCACGATCAGGGTGTCGGTTCCGATACCCCCGTCATAGCTGTCGTTCCCCGCGCCATCGACAATCACGTCATCGCCCTCGGCCGCATCGACGGTGTCGTTCCCGGCGCCGCCCTCCAGCGTGTCGTCGCCCCGCTCGCCTTCCAGCGTGTCGTCGCCCGCGCCGCCGGTGATGTCGTTCGGTCCGCTCCAGCCCGCCAGCAGCCACGTCGCGGCGTTCGGGCCGGTGATCTCTACCGCGCCCCGCGCGGCGTCATAGCTGGCCTGCACCCCGCCATCCGTGGCCCCGTAGAGGTATTCCAGCGCCTGACGGTCGACGCTGCCCAGATCCGTGGTCGACCGCGACCGGTCATAGGACATCACCGTGTAGATGCCGTTGTCCCGCGAGGGGTCGATCGTGTGCTCGCCTTCGAACGGATGCTCGAACCCGATCGCATGTCCGATCTCGTGCAGCAGGATGGAATAGCCGCGCTGCCCCGGCGCGATGCTTCCCGAGGACGCCTCGTAGTAATTCGAGTTCAGGAAAATGTCGCCGCCAAGATTGTCCCGCGACTGGTAATAATCGCGCTGCCCCCCGCTCGAGGTCCAGCCATAGCCGGGGTAATAGCCGAACCCGCTCAGCTGGTTGCCGTCGGAATTGATCAGCCCGCTCATGTCGAACATGGAAAAGCGGATATCGCCCTGCCCCGCCGGCACCTCGACAAAGATCAGCCCCGAGGACGCCGACCACGTGTTCAGCGCCGTGCGGATATGCACCTGGTGCGCGGCACTGAACCCGGCAAATGTCGGGCTGGTCTGGCCGGTGTCATAGGGCGCGGGCTCGGTCGGGAAACTGTAGGTCACGACGGCCGCTGTCCCCAGCGGGCCGGCGATGTTCCAGCGCGGATGCGGGTCGTCCCCGACCAGTGCTCTTACGTCATCGTTCAACATGTCAGTCCCTCACACGCGAAATTCAGCGCCATGATTACCGCCTTGCGTGCGTTCGGCCTAGCCTTATTGCGTCAGATCAGGAAATCATCCGCAACAAGGTCGATCGTCCCGGTCAGCTCGATCTCCATGTCCGCCGCGCCGTCGCCGTCACGATCCGCCTGCACAAGGGTGATGCCCCCCGCCTGTTGGAAACGCAGCTCGCCCGCCGTCCCGGAAAACGCCGCATCCCCGATGAAATCGAAGAACTGCTTGAACCCTTGCGTGATATCCGCGTCGATACGCCGGATCTCGATCCTGTCCTCGCCGCTGACGAAATCGGTGATCACGTCGCGATTGCCCATGTTCACCCCCGTCTCTGCGGCGTTGAAATAGATGTACCGGTCGCTGCGCCCGGCATCCGCGCCGCCGGTCATCGTGTCCGCGCCCAGCCCGCCATAGAACGCATCCGCCCCCGCCTCGCCGAACAGCATGTCGTCCCCGCCGCGCCCGTAAAGGCGGTCCGACACGCCCCCGGTACGGAAGATGTTGTCATTCTCGTCCCCGCGCAGCTGGTCGATGCCGTCGCCGGTCCGGAACTCCTCGATGCTGATGAACGTGTCTCCGAACCCGTCGTTATAGCTGATTGCCGGATTCTGCAGATCCACGCGCACCGACCGGGTCGCACTGGCATAGCTTGCGATGTCGTACCCGTCGCCGCCGTCCAGAACATCGCCGCCGCCGCCGCCGTCCAGCACGTCATCCCCGGCCCCGCCGCGCAGCGTGTCATTGTCCGCACCGCCCATCAGCGTATCGTTGCCATTGTCGCCCGAAATCGAATCCTCGCCGTCATTGCCGAACACGAAATCATCGCCGTCACCGCCGGAATAGACATCGTTCCCGGCCAAAAGATCGATGCTGTCATCCCCGTCCGTCCCGTTTAGGATATCGGGCCCCGGTGTCGGCTCCGGCACCGGGAAGGTGCCGCCCTGGATGGTCACTCCGCGGATCGAGTTCTGCGAGGACCCCAGGATATTCGTGTCGTCCTCGAACAGCATGAACGTATCGCCATTCAGCAGCGACACCAGAACGGGGCTGTCCTGCTCGTCCAGGACGTTCTCGCTGGCGATCCGGTTGGCCAGCACCTCGGTCCCGTTCGTCTCGTAGATCGAGAACCGCACGTCATCCCGCGTGGTGCCGTCGGTCCAGCCGAAATACGCGATCACGAGCTGGCCGTCGCCGTTCATCTCCAAGTCGACATCGCGGTAATTCAGCGCGGTATCGTCCAGCAGGATATGCCGGTCCGAGATCGAACTGTTGCCGTTCGCGTCGAAGACCGTCATCCGCAGCTCGGTGCCGAAGGTCGTGGCGGTCCCGGCATAGACCACGATGAAGCCGCCGTCATCCGTGCCGATCCCGCCCATCACCTCGCCCACGCCGGCGTTGGGCTGCGGGAAATCCCGGATACCGGTCGCCGGCGTGCCGTCGGCATTGTAGATGCGGTAATGGGTGGAATAGGCGACGCTCGTCTCGCTCTGGCTGCGCCAGACCATGGCCAGCCGCCCGTCGCTCAGGGTGATGCCCTCGACATTCTCGTCCTGGTCCAGGCCCTGATGGTACTCGGCCGCCGTGGTCAGCGCCGCGCCCTGCGCGTCGAAGAACTGAAGGTAACCGTCATCGTCCAGCGTGCCGGTATCGTCCACCCAGTGCAGGGCGAACCCGGTGCCGGTGGTCATCACGTCGATATGCTCGGCCTCGCCGGTCAGGATCGTCTGGGCCGGGGTCCGCACGCTGCCATCGGCATTGTGCACCCTGACCTGAAGGTCGCCGCGCACGCCGTTGTCGATCCACGCCACCACGAACCCGCCATCCTCCAGCGCCGCAACCTGCATGTCGCCGGCCCCCGTAACCGGACTGCCCACGTCAATGATGCCGCCATCGGCCGGATCATAGATGCGCACGAAACCTTCAAGGTTGCCGCGGTCGTAGACATAGACGACACGCCCGTCCGCCAGCGTCGCCGCGTCGGGATCCTCGGCGAACTCGCCCACCGTGCCCTGGCTCAGGATTTGCTCGTCGCCGGTCAGGCCCGGGTCGTCCGGCCCGCCCGCATCATAAAGCCGGCCGGGGTTCACAAGGCCGAACTCCGTGACCACGCCGGTGCTGGAAACGTGAAAATTGTCGCCACGCGCCGTCACGTTCCCGTTCAGGACGTAGTCTTCGTATTTCACACCGTCGCTGTCGTAGAACCGCACGCGGACGGCATCGTCCGCCGTCCCGAAGCCCGCCCCGGTGCTGTTGTAGACCACGGCCCAGCCGCCACCCTGCAGCGCAAAGACACCGTCCACATCCTGCGTGCCCGACGTGTCCCCGGTGTTCACGATCTGCTCGGGGATTGCCACGGTGCCATTGGGGTTCAGAACCGTCATGAACACGGTCGACGCGCTGTCATCCTCGTCGCCGGTGCGTCCGCTGGTATAGGCCACGGCGATGCGCCCGTCCGTCAGGACCGCCGCCTCGACGCCCCATTGCCCGGTCACGAAATCCAGGTCGTCCGCCACCAGGAACTCGCTTCCCGAAACGGCCCCGTTCAGGGCATAGAACTGCCCCCGCAGCTCCACCTCCTGATTGGTGCCGTTATAGACCTGGCTGATCCGCAGGACCCGGTTGCCGACCTGTAGCATCACCGCGTCGGACACGCTCTCGAACGGGCCGGGCCGGTCGGTGATGCCGATATACGTCCC
The DNA here is from genome assembly GCA_046290265.1 of Roseovarius sp. Lineage (GTDB taxonomy): Bacteria > Pseudomonadota > Alphaproteobacteria > Rhodobacterales > Rhodobacteraceae > Roseovarius. The sequence continues at coordinate 9,671 of JBKAGF010000073.1, forward strand.
GTTGCCGTCGCTGCGGTAAAGGTCCTGGTAGGCGCTGGAAAAGATGTCGCCGTTGCTGGCGTGGACATAGGGATCGTATACCGCGACATAGGGCGTCGCCGGGTCCTGGTTGTCGATCGTGAAGGTGCTCGAGGACAGCGTCGAACCGCTGCCGTCCAGTTCGAAGACGATGCCCTCGGACGCGCCGTTGTCGCGCAGCACGATGCGCACGCCGCCATTGGCGCCTTCCATCACGACCGGCTCGTTCAGGCTGCGAAAGCCGTCGTTGAAATCCGTTCCCGCGGCGAAAAAGACCGGCGCCGACGTGATCTCGGAACCATCGACCCGGAAGATCCGGATCGCCTGGGACAGGTCGCCGTTGCCGTCATAAGTCGTACCAAGGACCACCACGCGACCATCGCGCAGGACAAAGTTCTCCGACATCGGAATCTTTCCTCGTGTGAATTACCGAATTTTCTGGGTATTCCGGTCCGGGCCGAAGGGTCTCAAATACGCCCCTCCGGCCCGGTGTCTTATCGCATCAGATGAAAAAGTCGTCCTCGACCAGGTTGATCGTCCCGGTCAGCTCTATCTCCATGTCCGCCACGCCGTCGCCATCACGATCCGCCTGCACGATGGTGTTGCCGCCAACCTGTTCGTAACGCAGCTCTCCGGCAGTGTTGCTGAACGCCGCATCGCCGACGAAATCGAAGAACTGCTTGAAGCCCTGCGAGATATCCGCATCGATCCGGCGCAGCTCGATCCGGTCCTCGCCGCTGACGAAATCGGTGATGATGTCGCGATTGCCCGCGCCCACGCCCGTCTCGACCGCGTTGAAATAGATGAACCGGTCCGTCCGGCCCTCATCGGGCCCGCCGGTCATGGTGTCCGCGCCGGCATTGCCGTAAAGCGCATCCGCCCCCGTCCCGCCATCCAGCGTGTCATCACCGCCACGCCCGTACAGGCGGTCGGAAAGCTTTCCGCCGTTCAGTTCATTGTCCAGACCGTTGCCGCGCAGGTTGTCGGCAAAGTTGCAGCCGGTGACATTCTCGATCGAGGTGAAGGTATCCCCCGATCCGGCGCCCTCGGTGAAGAACCGCGCAAAGCCGGCACCGCTGACATCGCTTTGCAGATCGACAAGAACGCGCCCGCTGGCCCCCTGATAGCTCAGGTGATCGGTGCCGGCGCCGCCGTCGATGCTGTCGGCGCCCGCGCCGATCGCATGGATGAAGTCGTCGCCGTCCCCACCGTTCATGGTGTCATCGCCGTCCTCACCGGCAAGCGTGTCATTTCCGGCTCCGCCTTCCAGGCTGTCATTGCCCTCCTGCCCACGCACCCAGTCATCGGCGCTGCCGCCGACGAACACGTCCTCGCCCATACCCAGATGCACACGCGCGGTGTACCCCGACGCGGCAAAGAACGTGTCGTCGCCATCGTTCAGGAAAACAAAGGCGCTGCCCGACCCCGCGACCGCCGCCGCGGTGACCATGTCGTTCCCCTGCGTTCCGGCAAAGGTATAGGACGCGGAGGTCGCATCGTTCATGTCGGTGATCAGGTCCGTCGTGGCATAGATGATGGTCCCGCCCGGACTGACCAGCTGAACCTGCTGCACGGTCCCGGTGCCGCCGACGATCCGCGTGGTCTGCCCGGAATTCGAAACCGCGACAAGATCGGATCCGTCGACAAAGAAAGACCCGCCGTCAGGCCCGGGATATTCCAGGAACTGCACGGTGTTCATGCCATCATCATCAATGATGGTCACCTCTCCCGTGGCATCCATGCCGTCGATGACAAAGGTATCGTTGCCGTCGCCCCCGATCAGCGTGTCGATCCCGCCATTGCCGAACAGCGTGTCGTCGCCGCCGCGCCCGTCCAGAATGTTATCGTTTTCGTCCCCGATCAACAGGTCGCCCCCGTTGCGCGACCCGCGCACCGCCTCGAAGTTCATCACGACCTGTTCGAAGGCCACGCCGTTCCACGTGCCGGTGGCCGTGCCGTCCTCCAGGTTGACCGCGACCGGCCCCACGCCGGACCGGTCATAGCGCAGCAGGTCCACCCCGCCCATACCATCCAGCGTGTCGTCGCCGCCGCGCGACACGACGCGGTCCATGCCGTCATGCCCCACATAGGTGTCGTCGAACGCGGTCAGCCGCACCTCCAGCATGCCGCTCCCGGTGACCGAGATCGTGTCGCTGTCGCCAAACCCGTCATTGGCGATGACGCCCGCGCCGATATTCACGTTCGCCGCCTGTGTCGGGCCGCCGTCGCCGGAACTGTTCAGGTCGACCCGCACGATGCTGTCAGCGGCGATGTTCAGGTTCAGGTCGTCATTGCCCGCCCCCGGCGCCACGCCGAACCAGTGGTCGCTCGCGGTGGTGATATTCACCGTGTCGTCCGTGTCTCCCAGCAACAGCGCCGTGCCGTCCGAGGTCGTGTACGCCGTGCCCCGCGAGATATCCAGAAACGTATCGGTGCCCTCGGCCCCGGCATTGACGCTGCCGGTATTCATCGCAAGGTTGACATTCACCGCAACCGGGTTGGTCAGGTCGCCGTAGTTCAGCTCGTAATAGCTGGGAAAGGCGCTGTCCCCGAAATCAATCGTGTCGTTGCCCACGCCCGGCAAGATCTGGTCATACCCGTCATTGGTGCCGGGATTGATGAAATCGTCGCCCAGCCCGCCGACAAGCACGTCATCGCCGGGCGTGCCCAGGATCTCGTCGTCCTCGCTGATCACAACGCCGGGAATATTCGTCAGGGAAATCGTGCTGCCGGGCGCAAACGCGCCTTCCGCCTGTGCGGGCGGGGCGGTGAAGGATCCGATGAAACTGTCCACCTGCTGCGGCGTGTTCAGCGGCGGCGGTGTCGCCCCCCCGATGAAGAACACGTGCTGGGTATTCTCCGCCCCTCCCGGCAGGTCCGCGGTGATCGCATAGGTCGTCCCGCCGCTCCATTCGATCTGGCCCAGGAAGAAATCAACGCTATCCGCGGTCTCGGTCGTGAAGGTCGATCCGTTCAGGGTGAAATTGTACAGCGCAGCCTGGATATCCACCTCCGGGAAATCACCGGTCTGCGGTGCCGGCGGAATGACCGAATACGTGAAGGAATTGGTGCCCTCCGGAACCGTCAGGGCCAGTGTGACCGGCGAGACGGCCGTTGTCGTATTGTTCTGATCGGTGATGAAGTATCCCTGAAGGGTGTACGTTGTCATGGCTATCCCCAATTAATTTAATCACATCATGCAAAGCGGCTTTGGCCGTCTTGTCTCTTATTAGCAATTGCTTCCGCATCGACAAATAAAATTGCGCCGCGCGGCCCTAAAAAGCCTGATCATGAGTCTCAGGCCATTGGGTGGCGTCCGGCGCGGAAAACTCCTCCCCGCGCCGGATATTCATGAAGACGGCATGCCTCAGATAAAGAAGTCGTCCTCGACCAGGCTCAGTGTCCCGGTCAGTTCGATCTCCATATCCGCCACGTCACCGGCCGGTCGGCCTGCACGATGGTGTTGCCGCCAACCTGCTCGTAACGCAGCTCTCCGGCGGTGTTGCTGAACGCCGCGTCGCCGATGAAATCGAAAAGCTGTTTGAACCCTTGGGTGATGTCCGCATCGATCCGGCGCAGTTCGATCCGGTCCTCGCCGCTGACGAAATCGGTGATCACGTCGCGGTTGCCCGCGCCCACGCCGGTTTCCACCGCGTTGAAATAGATGAAACGGTCGGTGCGACCGGCATCCGCGCCCCCGGTCATCGTGTCCGCGCCCAGCCCGCCATAGAACGCATCCGCCCCCGCCTCGC
>JBKAGF010000074.1:0-13329 GCA_046290265.1 Roseovarius sp.
GCTGGAACACAAGGCTGCTGGACGGGCGCTGGGTGCTACCTTTCCCAATGCGCGCTACCTGCTGCCGAAGGCGGACGAGGCGTTCTATGCCGAAAAGGCGAAGGGCATGTATGCCGAAAGCCTTCTGCCGGTGATCGAGGCCGGGCAGGCCGAGCTGGTCGAGGGCGCGCACGGGATCGGCGATCACGTGACCCTGATGCCGACGCCGGGGCATACCGGGGGGCACGTGTCTGTCCGGGTGCATGGCGGCGGGGCCGAGGCGGTGATCACCGGGGATGCGATTCACACGGCGGCGCAATGCTGGCACCCCGAGTGGCATTTCACCTTCGATCAGGATGCCGAGCGGGCCGTGCAGTCGCGCCGGATGCTGCTGGAAACGGCGGCGGAACGGAATGCCCGCGTGCTGGGCACGCATTTCCGTCTGCCGTCGCTGGGCCGGGTGCGTGTCGAGGGAGACGCCTTCGCGTTCCTGGAGGACGACTGAGGGAGCGCCAGGGCCGTTTGTCGCGCGGAATCAAGGCCGTGGGCCGCCGCGCCATCGTCATGCTGGAAGCGCGCCTTCGGCATGACCCCCACCCAGGGGGCGACGATTTGGCTGGGGTCTGCGTATCGCTCTGCTGTTTTGATGACTTGGCAAAGATAAAGTGTTTCAGAACTGCTGTTGGATCGCCGCCCCGTGGGTCGCCGATGGCGCGGCGGCACGGATGATATCCGGCGCGAAACAGGTGCGTTGAAAACGCACCCTACGTAAACGCGGCGGCCAGCGCGATTTCCACCATGTCGCCGAAACTGGCCTCGCGGTCCTGGCTGGGCAGGGCCTCGCCGGTTTGCAGGTGATCCGATACCGTCAGCACCGCCAGCGCCCGCGCGCCATAGCGGGCGGCCAGCGTGTACATCTCGGCGGTCTCCATTTCGACGGCAAGGATGCCGTGGCGGGTCATCTGCTCGTTCAGGTCGGGCCGTTCGTCATAGAACGTGTCCGAGGAATAGATACCGCCGACGTGATGCGGCACGCCCTTTCCTTCGGCCGCCGCCACGGCGGACCGCAGCAGGCCCCAATGGGCGCAGGGGGCATAGTTCAGTTCCCGGAAGATCGTGGACGAAGGCGTCGCGACGCTGCTGGCCGATGGCAAGATCACGTCGCGCACGGCCACATGCGCCTGCATCCCGCCGGCCGAGCCGATGCGGATCAGCGTCTTCGCGCCAAGGTCTCGCATGAGCTCGTTGGCATAGATCGACAGGCTGGCCATGCCCATCCCGCTGCCGTGGATCGTCACGGGGTTGCCCCGCCATGTGCCGGTAAAGCCCAGCATCCCGCGCACCGCGTTGACCTGCCGCGGGTTATCGAGGAAGGTTTCGGCGGCCCACCGCGCGCGCAGCGGGTCGCCGGGCATCAGGACGGTGTCGGCGATGTCGCCGGGTTCGGCGCCGATATGGATCGTCATGGGTCTTCCTCGGAGGTCTGCCTCGGGTTCTGGATCCCGGCCAAGGTAACGCGTGGCGCCGCCACCGCAAGAGAAGGAGCCCTCCATGCGCATCGCCGCGATCCTCTGCGCCCTTGCCGCGCTTGCGCTCGCCGCGCCCGCCGCGGCGCAGACCGCCGACGAGATCGGCGTCGCGCGGCACGTCCTGGCACAGGCGCAGGCACGCTCGGTGGCGGAGAATCGCGAGTTCTGCGGCTATCTGGGCTATACCGCCTCGGGGCAGCTGGCCACCACGAAGCCCCGGCGCGGTTACCTGAACTATTGCCAGCCCCGCTGGCCCCGGAACCTGCGGGTGGTGGCGTCCTGGCACACCCACGGCGCCTATGACGAAAACGCCTGGTCCGAGGTGCCCACCGTGAACGACATGCGCGCCGACAAGGGCGAGGGCGTGCAGGGCTACGTGGGCACGCCGGGCGGGCGGGTCTGGCATATCGACACGCGCGACATGGTGGTCCGGCAGCTGTGCGGACTGGGCTGCATTCCCTCCGATCCGCGGCACGTGCGCGGCGCCGAGGGCCATATCGCGCGATCCTACACCCTGCGCGAGCTGATGCGGCGCGAGGCGGCGCAGTTTCCCTGACGCGTATCGGGGGAACTGCGAGTCGATGTGCCCCGGATACGCCCTAGCGGCTGTACTTGATGAAGGGTGTCAGGTTGCCGATCCGATCGTAAAGCTGTCGCGCCTGCGTGTTGAAATCCTGCGTCATCCAGTAGACGGCGGGCGTGCCGTTGGCGTCGGCGGCGGCATAGACCGCCTCGATCAGCTTGCGCCCCACGCCCTTGCCGCGCACCGAAGGGTCGGCATAGAGGTCCTGAAGGTAACAGATCTTCTCGACCCGCCAGTTATGCGGATGAAAGATGTAGTGGACCAGCCCCACCGGCGTGTCGCCGTCCAGCGCCAGCAGGCCATTCTGGTCGGTCACCTCGGGCGCGCAGAGCCGGGCGAAGGTGGTGGCATAGACCTCCTCGCAGACGCTGCTTTCGTAGAATTCCAGGTACGCGGTCCAGAGCGCGCGCCACGCGTCTTTGTCCCGGGGGGCGAGGGGGCGGATCGTGAGAGTCATGGCAAGGGTCCTTTCGTTACCGTGCAGCCTGCCCCGCGCAGGCGGCCGTTTCCAGCGTTTTTCCGCCGAACGGATTGCAACGGGACGCGCGACTGGCCATGTGTGTCTGCAACGCAAACAGGGGGCGACCCCGTCGAGGAGACCAGAATGATTTCACGTATCGCAATCGCCGCCACCGCCGCCGTTGCGCTGGGCACCGCCAGCGTCGCGCAGGAGGCGACCGGAACCGACACGCCCGAAACCGCGGCGCCCGAAACCGGGCAGGCGCAGACCGGACAGGCACAGACCGGGCAGGCGAAGCGCGAAGCGCCGACCAAGTCGCTGGAAAAGATCGAGCCGGCGGAAGGTATCAGCAACGAGACCATCACCGACGAGAAACTGCGCGCCTTCGTGCAGGCCCTTGCCGCGATCAACCAGGTCGGCCAGCACTTCGTGCCCAAGATCGAGGCCGAAACCGACGGCGCGAAGCGCACCGAACTGATGGCCTATGCCAACGATTCCATCGTCAACGCGATCGAGGTCATCGCCGATATCAGCCCGGCGGAATTCAAGGCGATCGACATCGCCGCCCAGCAGGACCAGGAGCTGAACCAGCGTATCCTTGACGAGATCAAGGTTGCCGCCGCCGAAGGCAAGGCCGCCGCCGAAGCGGCCGAAGAGAACGCCGAAGAGGAGAATGCCGAGACGGGTGCCGAGGACGGCGCCGAAGGGTCCGAGGCCGAGGATAGCACGACCAACCAGTAACGCGTGACGCATACTCGCGTCATGCGACGTTCCGGGACCGCGCCCCATCCCCATCCCCTCGGCGCGGTCCCGGCGCTTTCACGGCAAAGCCGCCGGAAGAGGCGTTTCAGAACAGCCCGTTATCGTTGGCCGACTGGCCGGTGATGACCTGCAGGACGTCCCAATGCTCGACGATCCTGCCGTTTTCATCAAAGCGGAAGATATCCATGCCGGCGTAATCGTCGCTGCCGGGCCAGGTCTGGTGGCAATGCAGCACCACGAGGTCGCCTTCGGCCACGCTGCGCACGAAACGCACATGCTTGCCCGGATAGTCCCGCGCCATCCGCTCGAAATAGTCGATGAAGGCATCCTTGCCGTCCGCGACATGCGGGTTGTGCTGGATATAGGTGTCGCCCGCGAACTGGGCGATGGCCTCGCGCGGGCGGCATTGATTGAACATCAGGTCGTAAAAGGCCATGGCACTGGCCTTGTTGCGATCCGAGGCGGCGCTCACTCTGCCGCCACAGCCTTGGGATCGGCCAGCGTGACGATGTCCATCATGATCGTGTTCAGCTCGAAATCCTTGGGCGTATAGACCCGCGCCACGCCCATTTCCAGCAGGCGCTTGGCGTCTTCCTCGGGGATGATCCCGCCGACGATCAGCGGCACGTGGCCCAGCCCCGCCTCGCGCATCCGGTTCAGCAAATCCTCGACCAGCGGCATGTGCGATCCCGACAGGATCGACAGGCCGATCACATGCGCCTCGTCCTCCAGCGCGGCGGTGACGATCTCCTCGGGCGTCAGGCGGATGCCCTCGTAAGAGATGTCCATGCCGCAATCGCGGGCGCGAAAGGCGATCTGCTCGGCGCCGTTGGAATGCCCGTCAAGGCCCGGCTTGCCCATCAGGAATTTCAGGCGGCGGCCCAGCTTCTTGCTGACCGCATCGACCGCCTCGCGGATATCGTCAAGGCCCTCGGTCCGGTTCGACGGGCTGCCCGAGACGCCGGTGGGGCCGCGATACTGGCCGTGGATCTGGCGCATCTGCTCGGCCCATTCGCCGGTGGTGACACCCGCCTTGGCCGCCGCGATGGAGGCGGGCATGATGTTCTCGTTCATCGCCGCCGCCTCGCGCAGGGCGGTCAGCGCGGTTTTCACCGCCTCGTCGTCGCGCTCCTTGCGCCAGGCGTTCAGGCGGTCGATCTGTTCGGCCTCGGTCGCGGGGTCGACGCGCATGATGCCGCCATCCTCGGATTGCAGGGGGCTGGGCTCGGTCGTGGTGAACTTGTTGACGCCCACCACGGTCGTCTCGCCCGCCTCGATCCGGCCAAGACGGTCGGCGTTGCTGTCCACCAGCCGCGACTTCATGTGTTCGATGGCCCCGATCGCGCCGCCCATGCTGTCGAGCGTCTCCAGCTCCTGCCGGGCGCTGTCCTTCAGCTGCTCGACGCGGGCGTCGACGGCGGGGTTGCCGTCAAAGAGGTCCTCGTATTCCAGAAGGTCCGTCTCGTAGGCCAGGATCTGCTGCATCCGCATCGACCATTGCTGATCCCACGGGCGGGGCAGGCCCAACGCCTCGTTCCAGGCGGGCAGCTGCACGGCGCGGGCGCGGGCCTTTTTCGACAGGGTCACCGCCAGCATCTCGATCAGGATGCGGTAGACGTTGTTCTCGGGCTGCTGTTCGGTCAGGCCAAGGGAATTGACCTGCACGCCATAGCGGAAGCGGCGGAACTTGGGGTTCTCGATGCCGTAGCGGGTTTGCAGAATCTCGTCCCACAGGTCGACGAAGGCGCGCATCTTGCACATCTCGGTGACGAACCGGATGCCCGCGTTGACGAAAAAGCTGATGCGCCCGCAAAGCGCCGGGAAATCCTCTTCCGGCACGCGCGGCTTCAGCTCGTCCAGCACGGCGCAGGCGGTGGCCAGCGCAAAGGCCAGTTCCTGCTGCGGCGTCGCGCCGGCCTCCTGCAGGTGGTAGGAACAGACGTTCATCGGGTTCCACTTGGGAATATGAGTGTAGCAGTATTCGGCCACGTCCCCGATCATCTTGAGGCTGGGTTTCGGCGGGCAAATATACGTGCCGCGGCTGAGATATTCCTTGATCAGGTCGTTCTGCACCGTGCCCTGCAGCGCGCTGACATCCGCGCCCTGTTCTTCGGCCACGGCGACATAGAGCGCCAGCAGCCACGGTGCGGTGGCGTTGATGGTCATCGAGGTGTTCATCTGATCGAGCGGGATCTGGTCGAACAGCGTGCGCATGTCGCCCAGGTGACAGACCGGCACGCCGACCTTGCCGACCTCGCCCTTGCTGAGCACGTGGTCGCTGTCATAGCCCGTCTGGGTGGGCAGGTCGAACGCCACGCTGAGGCCCGTCTGCCCCTTGGACAGGTTCGAGCGATAGAGCGCGTTCGACGCCTTGGCGGTGGAGTGGCCCGCGTAGGTGCGGATCAGCCAGGGACGATCCTTGGGGGTGTCATTCTGCATCTGCGACATCGGGCGGCCTCGTGAATCGGATTGCGCAACTTTCTTTCAACAACGGCAAACTATTCGGAATTATGTGACGCTGTCAATTCGCTGCATTGCGGCAATTCGGGCCGGGTGGGGTGAGTGGCCAGATTGAGCAGACACGGTAGCATACTTTCCCTCGCGCGGAATCAAGGCGCGGCTTTGCCGCGCCGCCATGCGATCGTCCGCTGACCGAAAGGCGATTGTCTGCAATCGCCGAAAGGGGGGCCGCCCCCCGGTCTGGCGATTGGTTGCCGTAAGCGCTTCAATTTGAGGTTCTTCGGAGTTGGCGGAGATAAAGTGCCATGAACCACCCTCGGGTCGCCATCCCGGGGTCTGGCAATCGCGCGGCCCCCCACCCGTTTTCCTTTGTACCCCCTCACGCGGGCTGGCATTGTGCGGGCGATGACGCAAAGAGTTGAACTTCCCCTGTGGCTGCTGGTGCTGATCCTGCTTTTCGCGGCGGTGACCTTTGCCTCGCATTTCCTGTTCCCCTCGGTGCGCTGGTTCTTCCGGCGCCGGATGGAGCGGGTGGTGGCGCGGCTGAACGAACGGCTGGAGCGCAAGATCGAACCGTTCAAGCTGGCGCGCCGCTACGACATGATCCAGCGGCTGATCTATGACCCCGAGGTCAGCAAGGCCATCGCCGAATACGCGCGCGACAACAAGGTGCCCGAGAACGTCGCCTTCGAGACCGCCAAGCGCTATGCGCGCGAGATCGTGCCCAGCTTTTCCGCCACGGTCTATTTCGGGGTGGCGGTGCGCATGGCCAGGGCGCTGAGCCTTGCGATCTACCGCGTGCGCATGGGCCGGTTCGATCAGGGCAGCACCGCCGCGATCGACCCGGACGCCACCGTGATCTTCGTGATGAACCACCGGTCGAACATGGATTACGTGCTGGTCACGTGGCTGGCGGCCGAGCGTTCGGCGCTCAGCTACGCGGTGGGCGAGTGGGCGCGGGTCTGGCCGATCAGCCGGCTGATCCGCACCACCGGCGCCTATTTCATCCGGCGCCGTTCGCTCAACCCGCTCTATCGCCGCGTGCTGGCGCGGTATGTCGGCATGGCCACCGATGGCGGCGTGACCCAGGCGGTCTTTCCCGAGGGCGGGCTCAGCCTTGACGGTGCGCTGTCCGCGCCCAAGCTGGGCATCCTGAAATACATCCTCGAAGAGCGCGCGCCCGAGGGGCGCGACGTGGTCTTCGTGCCGGTGGCGGTGAATTACGACCGCGTGTTCGAGGACCGCATCCTCGTGGCCGCGGGCAAGGCGGGCAAGCGCCGCTTCGGGGCGAAGATCAGCGTCGTCGCGGGGTTCGTGCTGAAACAGCTGTGGCTGTGGGTCACGCGGCGCTATCACCGGCACGGCTATGCCGCCGTCAGCTTCGGCGCGCCGGTGCCGCTGTCGGCGTTCCGGGCCGAGCATCCGGACATCCCGGTCGAGATGCTGGGCGACCGCCTGATGGCGCGGATCGGGCAGGAGGTGCCGGTGACGCCGGTGCCGATCCTTGCCCGTGTGCTGTTGCAGGCCGACGCGCCGCTGTCCGAAACCGCGCTGAAACAGGCGGTCGCCGACCTGGCCGGGATACCGGACAAGGCGCATGTACACCTGCCGCGAGAGGATCTGGATCACGCGCTGGAGGTGGGCCTGCGGAACCTGCGCCGCCGCGACCTGATACGCGATACCGCCGACGGCATCGAAATCGTGCCCGAGGAACGCGAGCTTCTGGTATACTACGCAAATTCCATCCGACAGTTTTTCGCAGGCGCGGCGTAAACTGACCTGAATTTCTGCGCTCGCTCGGTTATAAAATTTCAAAAAACCGCAAGTCGGGATTGCATTGTTGCGCGATGAAAGATATCTCGGGTCGAACACCCGCGATTCTGCATTGCGGCAAACGCATAGTGAAGGAGGCCCCGATGGCTCTGGACACCGACACCGGCATCGCACCCTACGATGCGCCCGAGAAAGACCTGTACGAGATCGGCGAACTGCCCCCTCTGGGTTACGTACCCAAGCAGATGTATGCCTGGGCCATCCGCCGCGAACGCCACGGCGAGCCCGACAAGTCGTTCCAGGTCGAGGTCGTGGACACGTCGACGCTGGACAGCAACGAAGTGCTGGTCCTGGTGATGGCCGCGGGCGTGAACTACAACGGCATCTGGGCCGGTTTGGGCGAGCCGATCAGCCCCTTCGACGGGCATGGCGCGGACTACCACATCGCCGGTTCCGACGCCTCGGGCGTGGTGTGGGCCGTGGGCGACAAGGTCAAGAACTGGAAGGTGGGCGACGAGGTCGTGATCCACTGCAACCAGGACGACGGCAACGACATCCATTGCAACGGCGGCGACCCGATGTTCTCGCCCACGCAACGCATCTGGGGCTACGAGACGCCCGATGGCTCTTTCGCGCAGTTCACCAACGTGCAGGCGCAACAGCTGATGCCGCGGCCCAAGCACCTGAGCTGGGAGGAAAGTGCCTGCTACACGCTGACGCTGGCCACCGCCTACCGGATGCTGTTCGGCCATCACCCGCACGAGCTGAAGCCCGGCCAGAACGTGCTGGTCTGGGGCGCGTCGGGGGGCCTCGGGTCCTTCGCGATCCAGCTGGCCAACACCGTGGGCGCCAACGCGATCGGCGTCATCTCGGACGAGGACAAGCGCGATTTCGTCATGTCCCTCGGCGCCAAGGGCGTCATCAACCGCAAGGATTTCAACTGCTGGGGCCAGCTGCCCAAGGTGAACAGCCCGGAATACAAGGAATGGTTCACCGAGGCGCGCAAGTTCGGCAAGGCGATCTGGGACATCACCGGCAAGGGCAACAACGTCGACATCGTGTTCGAGCATCCCGGCGAGGCGACCTTCCCGGTCTCGGCGCTGGTGTGCAAGAAGGGCGGCATGGTCGTGATCTGCGCCGGCACCACCGGGTTCAACTGTACCTTCGACGTGCGCTACATGTGGATGCACCAGAAGCGCCTGCAGGGCAGCCATTTCGCCCACCTGCAACAGGCCTCGTCGGCCAACAAGCTGGTGATCGAGCGCCGCATCGATCCCTGCATGTCCGAGGTCTTTCCGTGGGACGAGATCCCCGGCGCACACATGAAGATGCTGCGCAACGAGCACAAGCCGGGCAACATGGCGGTGCTGGTGCAGTCGCCGCGCACCGGCCTGCGCACGGTCGAGGACGTGCTGGATGCCGGCAAGAAAGATTGAGCATTCTCCCTGACGGGCCGGACCGGCCCGCATCTGGCCCGCGAATCGGTTCTCCGATGCGCGGGCTTTTTTCGTGGTTCACAGGGCGAATGCAACGATATCAGGCCTTTGGAAAATCCGATCCCCCTATTTTGGGGGAGGGAAAATGAGTGAATACAGTACAAGACGGGGACATGTTATAGTTGCGTTAACCTTTCATTAACTCCCCCGGAGGACTGTATCATGCAGAATGAGTGGATCCTTGATGTCCTTGGCGACCTGAGGAAATTCGCTCGGCAGAACGGTCTTCGGAGTCTGGCCGAACAGATCGACGACACGAGACTCGTCGCGGCGGCGGAACTGGCGTCTCTCGGGGCGTCGACGGGGGAAGGGACATCGACGTATGAACGTGCAACCGCCCCGGCGGCTGGAAACCATTCTGGGCGACCTCGAGCGCGCCGCCGACCCTGATGACCTGCAGGTCATCGCCCTGCAACTGCGTGACAGTTTCTCGATCGATCACATTATCTATCACTGGGTCAGCGCCGCGGGCGACCAGTATGGCTGCGGCACCTACGATCCGGCCTGGGTCGCGCGCTATATCGAAAAGGAATACGTCCGCATCGACCCCGTCATCCGGGGCTGCTACCAGCGCTTTCACCCCGTCGACTGGAAGCGGCTGGACTGGTCCGGCAAGCCGGTTCAGGCGTTTCTGAAAGAGGCGCTGGACCACGGGCTTGGCAACCAGGGCTATTCGATCCCGCTGCGCGGTCCGAACGGGCAGTTTGCGCTGTTCACGGCGAACCACCGCTGCGACGACGAGGCCTGGACCGGGTTCACCGAACGGCATCGGCGCGACCTGATCCTCTGTGCGCACATGTTCAATCAGAAGGCGCTGGAGTTCGAGCCCGACCGCGCCCCGGCCCCGGCCCGGCAGCTTTCCCCGCGAGAGGTCGATGCGCTGACCCTGCTGGCGCTTGGCTATGGCCGGGCGCAGGTGGCCGAGACCCTGTCGATTTCCGAGCATACCCTGCGGGTCTATATCGAATCCGCCCGGTTCAAGCTGGGCGCGGTCAATACCGTGCATGCCGTCGCGCGGGCCATAAGCCAGGGCCTGATCGTGATCTGAGACGGGCCCGCGGCCGCAACGCGCGGTACCGGCACCATGCGGTAACCCGGGTGCAGGCACCTTCCCCCCAGTCACAGGACAAAGGGGAGGACCGACCATGCTGCGCTATCTCTACGCCGACGAACTGGGCCGGTTCACCGGGCTGGCCCGCGGCATGTTCCGCGACCGGGCCGACCAGTTCGCGCACCGCCTTGGCTGGAAGGTGCAGGTGGACGATACCGGGTGCGAGCGCGATGAATACGACGCCCTCAACCCGCTTTACGTGATCTGGGAAGGGGCGGACGGGCGCCACGAGGGCTCGATGCGGTTCCTGCCCACCACCGGGCGCACGATGATCAACGAGCATTTCACCGACATCCTGGGCGGCGGCTCGATCGTCAGCCCGCAGATCTGGGAATGCACGCGGTTCTGCCTGGCGCGGGGCGCCGAAAGCCGGGTCGCCGCCGCGCTGATGCTGGGCGGGGGCGAGTTGATGCGCCATTTCGGCGTGCAGCATTTCGCCGGCGTGTTCGACGCGCGCATGGTACGGATCTACCGCATGATCGGGTCCTCGCCCGAGGTTCTGGGCAGCGTCGGCGCGGGCCGCGACCGGATCAGCGTGGGCCTGTGGGACTTCACCGATGCCGCCCGCGCCCGGGTGGCCGCCCGCGCCGGCGTGACGCCGGAGCTGAGCGAGCACTGGTTCCGCCGCAGCTTTGGCGAAGAACGCCAGCGGAAACGGCCTGAGCGGGGCGCCGGAATTTGCGCAAATTCCGACCCTTCCGCCGATTTTCTGCCGCAGAGTGGTGCAGCGCTGTGCGCGGCTGTAGGGTCGCCCCATGCCCCAGACCGCGCTCACCTATTCCGACGACCAGGCCGAGGCCCATGACCGCATCGCCGCCGCGCTGCGCGAGGTGGGCGTGGACCTAGACGAGGGCATGCTGACCCCGCCGCGCGAGGGCAAGTCCCGTGTGATGGCCGTTGTGGGCAAGGCCGGCTCGGGCAAGACGCTGCTGCTGGCAGCCCTCTACCGCGCGCTGGAAGAGGCGGGCGTCGACGTTGTCTCGGGCGACTGGGAAGGGCGCCGCCGCAAGGACCGCCGCACGCTGGCCATCCTCGCCCCGACCAACAAGGCCGCCAGCGTCCTGCGGATGCGCGGCGTGCCCGCCACCACCATCCACCGCATCCTCTATACCCCCGTCTACGACCCCGAATACGAGCGCATCGCCGAATGGCTGGCCGGCAATGGCGACAAACCCGAGATCGAGGGCCTGACCGAAGAGGCGCTGGAACGCGCGCGGCTATTCTATGGCACGCACAAGTCCATCCCCGGGGCGCTGGCCGCCGCAGGCCTGCGCGGCAGCGATTTCATCACCGGCTGGAAACGCCGCGAAGAGCCTTTGGATATCGGCTTCATCGACGAGGCCTCGATGCTCGATGAAAAGCAGTACGAGGATCTGCAGGAGATCTTTCCGACGCTGTTGCTCTTCGGCGACCCGGCGCAGCTGGCCCCGGTCAACCAGTCCGGCGCGATGGTCTTCGACGGGCTGCCCGCGCCCGCCAAGCTGACGCTGAACCGCATCCACCGGCAGGATGCCGACAATCCGATCCTCGACCTGGCCCATGCGCTGGCCGACCCCGAGGTGGGCTTCCAGGATTTCGAGCGGCTGGTCGAGCAGAAGGCGGCGCAGGACGACCGCGTGCAATGGGCGCAAAGGGTCGAGGTGGACCTGATGGCGCGCTCGCCCGTCCTCGTCTGGCGCAACGCCACCCGCATCCGCCTGATCAACGCATTCCGCGCCGTGCATGGCGCGCCCGAGACCGAGCTTCTGGAAGGCGAGCCGCTGATCTGCGATGGTCTGGAACTGCCGCTCAAGCACCGCAAGAAGCGGCTGGACCTCGAGGCGCGCGGCCTGATCAAGGGCGCGCAGGTGATCTATCTGGGCGCGGGCCGCAAGCCCGGCTTTTCCCGCCTGCACGTCATGGGCGCGGAAGACCCGCGCGTAAGTGCCGCCAGCATCGTCAAGATCGAGAAGCCCGACGAGGAAGAGCCCTTCATCCCCTTCGCCGCCCGCATGGGGGCCACGTTTCTGCATGGCGCGGCGGTGACGATCCACAAGGCGCAAGGCTCGCAATGGCCCGACGTGCAGGTCTTCGCCCCCGACATCTATGCCGCCGCCCGCATGGGCCGCACGGAGGCGGGGCAGCCCTTGTGGAAGCGTCTGGCTTACGTGGCCATCACCCGCGCCGAGGAGCGGCTGCACTGGGTGGTGCGCAACCGGCTGTCGAAACCCACCGGCGCCTTGCGCATCGACGATCTGCGCGCGGCGCCCGCGCCCTTGGAACTGGAAGCGGAGGAAGAGGCATGAAATCCATCCTGATCACCGGGGCAAGCTCGGGCATCGGCCGCGCGACGGCATCGGCATTCCTGGATGCGGGGTGGCGCGTGGGCCTGGTGGCCCGCCGTGCGGACAAGCTGAAAGAGGTGGCCCAGGGCCGCGAGGCGGTGGTCCTGCCCGCCGACGTGACAGATGCCGACGCCATGGACCGCGCCTTCGAGACGTTTCTGGACAAGGCCGGGCGTCTGGATGCGGTGTTCAACAATGCCGGCATGTTCGGCCCCTCGACCACGCCCGATGCGGTCAGCGTGGCAGAGTTCGACGAGGTCATGGCGGTCAACCTGCGCGGCATGTTCATCACCGCGCGGCTGGCCTTTGCCGCGATGCGCGCGCAGGACCCGCAGGGCGGGCGGATCATCAACAACGGCTCGCTATCCGCTTACGTGCCCCGCCCCGGCTCGATCTGCTATACCACGTCCAAGCACGCGATCACCGGCATGACCCGCTCGCTGTCGCTGGATGGCCGGCCGTTCGACATCGCCTGCGGGCAGATCGACATCGGCAATGCCGAAAGCGAACTTGTGGCCGGTTTGAAAGAGGCCAACCCCGAGATGCAGACGATGGACGTGGACAATGCCGCCCGATCTGTCCTGCACATGGCCGAGATGCCGCCCGAGGCGAACGTGCAGTTCCTGACGGTGATGGCGACGAAGATGCCCTATATCGGCCGCGGGTAGGGGGCCGCGCGAGCGACACCAAGGCGCACCGCCCTCCCCGGGCTCGACCCGAGGATATCTCGCCGCACGAGATCCCGGATCAGGTCCGGGATGACGCGGTTCTTCCAGTTCGACGCCGCGCGCCCGGCATTTCCCGCGCACCGTCATCCTCGGGCTCGACCCGAGGATCTCTCACCCCGTTAGA
>JBKAGF010000075.1:0-12959 GCA_046290265.1 Roseovarius sp.
GCCACGGCGGGTCTTTCCTTCTGCGGATCGAGGATACCGACCGCGCCCGCTCGACCCCCGAGGCGACGCAGGCGATCCTCGACGGGCTGGCGTGGCTCGGCCTCGACCATGACGGCGAGGCGGTCAGCCAGGCCGCCCGCGCCGACCGCCACGCCGAGGTGGCCAACGAATTGCTGGCCCGCGGCCAGGCCTATAAATGCTTCGCCACGCAGGAGGAAATCCAGGCCTTCCGCGACGCGGCCAGGGCCGAAGGCCGCTCGACCCTCTATCGCAGTCCCTGGCGCGACGCCGATCCCGCGACCCACCCCGACGCGCCCTACGTCATCCGCATCAAGGCCCCTCTGGAGGGCACGACCACCATCGCCGACAAGGTGCAGGGCGACGTCACCATCCGCAACGATCAGCTGGACGACATGGTCCTGCTGCGCTCGGACGGCACGCCGGTCTACATGCTGGCCGTGGCGGTGGACGATCACGACATGGGCGTGACCCATGTCATCCGCGGCGACGACCACCTCAACAACGCCGCCCGCCAGATGCTGATCTACACCGCCATGGGCTGGCCCCTGCCGGTCTATGCCCATATCCCCCTGATCCACGGCCCCGACGGCAAGAAGATGAGCAAGCGCCACGGCGCGCTCGGCGTCGACGAGTACCAGAAACAGGGATACCCGGCCGCGGGAATGCGCAACTACCTCGCCCGTTTGGGGTGGAGCCACGGCGACGACGAATTCTTCACCGACGCCCAGGCCAAGGAATGGTTCGACCTCGACGGAATCGGCAAATCACCCGCGCGCTTCGACTTCAAGAAGCTGGAAAACCTCTGCGGCCAGCACATTGCGGCCAGCGAAGATGCTGCACTGCTGCATGAACTGAACGCCTATCTTGACGCGACGGCATCCGATCCGCTGCCCGCCTCGAAACAGGCTCTGATGCGCGACGGCATGTACTGCCTGAAGGAACGCGCAAAGACCTTCGCGGAACTGCTTGAAAAAGCGGAATTCATCCTGGCTGACCGTCCGGTCCGGCCGGACGACAAGGCCGCTGCGCAGCTCGATCCGGTATCCCGTGGTATACTGAAGGATTTGACGCCGCACTTGCAAAATGCTAACTGGTCGCGCAACGATCTGGAGGAAGCGGCCAACGCGTTTGCCGCGTCAAAGGATATCAAGTTCGGCAAGCTGGCCGGCCCGATGCGGGCCGCGCTGGCCGGTCGGGCGGCAACACCGAGCGTGTTTGACATGATGCTGGTCCTGGGCCGGGAGGAATCCCTCGCCCGACTGAATGATGCTGCCTCCGAGAGCGGTTAACTCTCTTGAAAGGCGTGCTGGATAAAGCAGCCCGGCGCACGTCCCGTGCCGCGGCTTGATTAGGGAGACCCTGATGGCAGACAGTACCAAATCCGCGAAACTGACGATCGGCGACAAGGAATACGAACTTCCGGTCTATTCGCCCACCGCCGGCCCCGACGTGATCGACATCCGCAAGCTCTATGCCGAGGCGGGCGTGTTCACCTACGACCCCGGCTTTACCTCGACCGCCAGCTGCGACAGCACGATCACCTATATCGACGGCGGCAAGGGCGAGCTTTTGCACCGCGGCTACCCGATCGACCAGCTGGCCGAGAAATCGCATTACCTCGAAGTCTGCTACCTGCTGCTTTACGGCGAGTTGCCCTCGGCCGCGCAGCTGGAAGATTTCGAATGCCGCGTGACCAACCACACCATGCTGCACGAACAGATGCAGTTCCTGTTCCGCGGTTATCGCCGCGACGCGCACCCGATGGCCATCATGGTCGGCGTGGTCGGCGCCCTGTCGGCCTTCTACCACGACAGCACCGACATCTCGGACCCCTGGCAGCGCGAGGTTGCGACCATCCGCCTGATCGCCAAAATGCCGACGATCGCCTCGATGGCCTACAAGTACACGCTGGGCCAGCCCTTCGTGTACCCGCGCAACGAGCTCGACTATGCCTCGAATTTCCTGCGCATGTGCTTTGCCGTCCCGGCCGAGGATTACGAGGTCGACCCGATCCTCAGCCGCGCCATGGACCGTATCTTCACGCTCCATGCCGATCACGAGCAGAACGCCTCGACCTCCACGGTGCGCCTTGCGTCCTCGTCGGGCGCCAACCCGTTTGCGTGCGTTGCCGCGGGCATCGCCTGCCTCTGGGGCCCGGCCCATGGCGGCGCCAACCAGGCCTGCCTGGAGATGCTGCAGGAAATCGGCACGCCCGACCGGATCCCGGAATTCATCAAGCGGGCCAAGGACAAGAACGATCCGTTCCGCCTGATGGGCTTCGGCCACCGCGTCTACAAGAACTTCGATCCCCGCGCCAAGGTGATGAAGCAATCCGCCGACGAGGTGCTCGACCTTCTTGGAATCGAGGACAATCCGACGCTTCAGGTCGCCAAGGAGCTGGAAAAGCAGGCACTGGAGGATTCCTACTTCACCGAGAAGAAGCTGTTCCCGAACGTCGATTTCTACTCGGGCATCATCCTCGAGGCGATGGGTTTCCCGACCTCGATGTTCACCCCGATCTTCGCGCTCAGCCGCACCGTCGGCTGGATCTCCCAGTGGAAGGAGATGATCGGCGATCCACAACTGAAGATCGGCCGCCCCCGCCAGCTCTACAAGGGCGAGACGCTGCGCGATTACGTGGACATGGAAAACCGCTGATCCCGGCTCTGGCCGGTTTGAAACGCCCCGCCCGCGCGGGGCGTTTTGCGTTGGCGGAGGCGACGATTCAAAAAAGGACCAATGCGGCGGATCGTGCCGGGCCGGATTAACCGCCCGTTCAGACCCGGCCGCCATGATGGCGGCGATACCGGGGTTGGGCAAAGGGCACGACATGGCCATTCTGGGCATTCTCCTTCTCGTGGGCGGCGCGATGGCCGGCCTCGTCGGACTGGGCGGGCTGGGCCTGCCCGATCTCGATCCCGACGCGGCGGCGGAAAAATCCCCGGGTCCCGGCGCGACCTTCGATGCCCGGGACGACCTGCTTGTCGGCGGCGACGGCGCCGATCTTCTCGATGGCGGTGCTGGCGGCGACTGGATCATCGGGCTGGACGGCCACGATACCCTGACCGGCGGCACCGGCGGCGATGTCATCATTCCCGGCGCGGGCCAGGACCAGATCGCGGCGGGCGACGGCAACGATTTCGTCGAGGCGGCGAATGTCGTGGACGAGGATGCGCTGCGCCAGTCCTCCGCCACCGCCGACGACATCTTCGGCGTCGATTTCGCCTACGCCCTGCCCGCCCCGTCCGACGCCGCCGATACACTCGACCTGGGGCCAGGCGACGACACCGTGGTCGCCGGCGCACGGGACATACTGACAGGCGGCACCGGCGCGGACGAATTTGCCCTGGGCGACTGGATCGGCGCTGGCGGTCCGGCTGAAATCACCGATTTCAACGCCGCCGAAGACATCATCACCTTCGTCTATGACCGCGACGGGGACGTGCCTGAACTGTCTATCGAACACGACGAGGCGACGGGGGTCACGACCATCCTGGCTGACGGCCGCTCGATCGCCGTCCTGCGCGACTCCAGCCCGGCGTTTTCATTGCGCAATGTCGCCGTCGGGCGCTACGCGGCCTGAGCACCTGCACCACAGCAGCAATTCAACAATTCGCGCCCTTCGATAAATATTAACTCTACACGGGCAACAATACACAGGGGATTCTGCCCGCTGGCCGTTGAAATCACCGGCGTATCACGAATATTCAGGACCGGACGCACCCGGACTCCTAATCTGCGGGCGTGCGAGTCTCTCTGGATTGTCTCTTCATGCTTGGTATCATTCTGCTCAGCCTTCTGGGTATCGGCGCGGCCGCCATGCTGGCCATTAACCTTTTCGCCAACGATGACGACACTGCCCGCGCACCGGCCTCGCCGGGCGTGGAACAACCGGTTACCGGCGGTGCCACCCTGTCCGGCACCGATGCGGACGACGGGATCGGGGCCGGTGCGGGCGGTGACGTCCTGCGCGCCGGGCATGGCAACGACACCGTGAATGCCGGCACAGGACATGACCGCGTTTTCGGCGAAGCAGGCGACGACATTGTCGCGCGCAATGCCGGCGACGACAGCGGGGGCAGCAAGGTCGCGGCGCTTGACGGGATCGACCTGACCGCCGACCGGGATGCCGACGGCGACGTGGTCGATGGCGACCGGGGCAGCGATACCATCATCTTCGGGCAGGCCGACACGGTGACCGGGGGCGAAGGATCCGACCTTTTCCTGGGCGGGACCCCTCTGACCGCGGGTGCCCCGGCGGTGATCACCGATTTCGAGCTCAACGAGGAACTGCTGGTGCTGACCTACGATGGCGGCGACGCGCCGGAACTGACCGTCTCGGATGTCGGCGGCGACGCGGTCCTGAATGTCGGTGGCACACCGGCGGTCATCCTGCCCGGTCTCGGGGCCGCGTTCCTGCTCAGCGACGTGGAACTGATCGATATCTCGGGCTGATCAGCGCCCCTCGTAATGCGGCTTCCGCTTGTCCAGAAAGGCGGTGACGCCCTCCTGGAAGTCGCGCGTCCGTCCGCATTCGCCCTGCAACTGCGCCTCGAGGTCCAGTTGCCCGTCGAACCCGTTTTCCCAGCTGCCCCGCACCGCCCGCTTGATCCCGGCATAGGCCGCGGTCGGCCCCTTGGCCAGGTGCGCCGCCCGGGCCTGCCAGTGCATCTCGAAGGCGTCATCCTCGACCGCCTCCCATATGAGACCCCAGGCATCCGCCTGCCGCGCCGAGACGGGCTCGGCGAAAAGTGCCGCGCCCATCGCCTTGGCCGCCCCCACCTGCCGCGGCATCCAGTAGGTGCCCCCTGCGTCCGGAATAAGGCCGATCCGCGCGAAGGCCTGCAGGAAATAGGCGCTTTCGGTCGCGATCACCACATCGAAGGCCAGCGCCAGGTTGGCCCCCGCCCCCGCCGCCGGGCCGTTCACGGCGGCGATGGTGGGCACCGGGCATTCGGAGATCCGGCGCAGCATCGGCTCGTACTCGTCGCGCAGAACCCGCTCGACGTCCAGCGCCGCCGCCGTGCCGGTATCCGACAGGTCCTGCCCCGAGCAGAACGCCTTGCCGTTGCCGGTCAGCACCACCACCCGCGCCTCGCGGCCCGCGCGCCCGACCGCGTCGGTGATCTCGGCCCGCATCTGGGTGTTGAGCGCGTTCATCTTGTCGGCGCGGTTCATCCGCAGGACGGCGATATCGTCGCTCAGCGCGTATGTCAGGGTCTGGTAGTCGGTCATGGGCCGGGCCTCCGCTTGGCTGTTGCGGCCAATCAACCCCGCCCGGCGCCGAAATGCAACGCACGACGGCGCGTCAGTCCTTCAGGATTTCTCGCAGCCGGGCCTCTTCGGCGTCGCTCAGCCCGGCCTCTCCGGCCGGTTTCGCCCCGGCCCGCCCCCGGACATAGACCACCGCCAGCAACCCGCCGAGGATCAGCATCACCGGCCCCGCCAGCCACAGCACAAGGTTGCTGCCGCTGGCGCGCGGGTTCAGCAGCACGTATTCTCCATAGCGCGCGACGACGAAATCGACCACCTCTTCATCGCTGTCGCCCGCCACCAGCCGCTCGCGCACCAGCAGGCGCAGGTCCCGGGCCAGGTCGGCATTGGACTCGTCGATGCTCTCGTTGCGGCACACAAGACAGCGCAGCCCCGCCGAGATGTCGCGCGCGCGCGCCTCCAGCGCGGGGTCGTCCAGCACCTCGTCCGGCTGCACCGCCCAAAGCGGCGAGGCCAGAAACATGAGGATCAGCACCAGCCGCTTCATTCCGCCGGCACCCCCACGGCGCGGGCCTTGCGCGCCCCTGCCGCCACGCGGTAGCGCCGGTCCGAAAGCGACAGCGCCCCCCCGATCGCCATCAGGATCGCGCCGCCCCAGATCCAGTTCGCCAAGGGCTTGTAATAGGTCCGCACCGCCCATCCGCCTGCCGCCTGCTCGTCGCCGATCACGACATAGACGTCGCGCAGGAAGCCATTGTCGATCGCGGCCTCGGTCGTGGGCATCCCCGCCACCGGGTAGACACGCTTTTCCGGGGTCAGCCGGCTCACCACGGATCCGCCCTTCGACAGGGTCACATCCGCCATGGTCGACAGGTAATTCGGCCCCTCCACCTCGCGCACGGCATCAAGCGTGATGGTCAGCCCCGACACGTCAAAGCTGTCACCCACCTGCGCCACGCGGATATCCTCGGCTTCCCAGGCCAGCATCCCGGCGATGCCCGCGATGGTGATGCCGAACCCCGCATGGGCCACCGCCTTGCCCCAGTCGGCCCGCGGCAGGCGTCTCAGCCGCGCCAGGCGACCCCCGCCCCGGCCCGTGCGGCTCCACAGGTCCACCGCCGCGCCTGCCACCAGCCAGGCGGCCAGGAACAGGCCCACCGGCCCCAGCGCGCTGCGCCCGGTCTGCAGGGCAAAGGTCAGCGCGCCCACCGCCACGGCCAGCGCGAAGGCGCCCGCCAGAGGCCGCAGCACACGGCCCAGATTGCCCCGTTTCCACGGCAGCATCGCGCCCACCGGCAGGATCAGCCCCAGGATGACCATGAACGGCGTGAAGGCCATGTCGAAGAACGGCGCGCCCACGCTCAGCTTGCGGTCGAACATCAGCTCGGAAATCAGCGGCCAGATCGTGCCCACGAAAATCACAAAGGCCGCCACGCCCAACAGCACGTTGTTGGCCACCAGCATCGTCTCGCGGCTCATCAGGCCGAAGACCCCCTTGGCCTGCATCGCCCCCGCCCGCGCGGCAAACAGCGTCAGGCCCAGCATCATGAAGAAGCCGGTGATCATCAGCAGGAACACGCCCCTTTCGGGGTCCGTGGCAAAGGCATGCACCGAGGTCAGCACGCCCGACCGGGTGATGAACGCCCCCACCATCGAAAAGCCGAAGGCAATGATCGCCAGCAGGATGGTCCAGCTTTTCAGCGACTCGCGTTTCTCCACCACGATGGCCGAATGCAAGAGCGCGGCGGCAATCAGCCACGGCATGAAGCTGGCATTCTCGACCGGGTCCCAGAACCAGAACCCGCCCCAGCCCAGCTCGTAATAGGCCCACCAGGACCCAAGCGCGATGCCGATGGTCAGGAAAATCCACGCCGCCAGCGTGTAGGGCCGCACCCACCGGCCCCAGGCCGCATCGACCCGGCCTTCGATCAGGGCCGCCAGCGCGAAGGAATAGGTCATCGAGAGGCCCACATAGCCGAGGTAGAGAAACGGCGGATGGAACGCGAGGCCAGGATCCTGCAACAACGGATTGAGGTCACGCCCGTCGAAGGGCGGCACCGGCATCCGCAGGAACGGGTTCGAGGTGAACAGGATAAAGGCAAAGAACGCCACCCCGATCAGCCCCTGCATCGACAGCACGCGGGCCTTCAAAGTTGGCGGCAGGTTGCCCCCGAACCACGCGGCGAAGGCCCCGAACAGCGTCACGATCAGCACCCACAGCAGCATCGAGCCTTCGTGGTTCCCCCAGACGCCGGTGATCTTGTAGAGCATCGGCTTGGCCGAATGGCTGTTGGCCACCACCAGCTCCAGCGAGAAATCCGAGGTCACGAAGGCCCATGTCAGCGCCCCGAAGGCGCCCAGCGTCAGTACGAATTGCAGCGTCGCGGCGGGTTCGGCCACGGCCATCCACCCCGCCCAACGTTTGTGCGCACCAATGAGCGGCACGATGGACTGAAAGCACGCCACGAAGAAGGCGAGGATGAGGGCGAAATGTCCAAGCTCGGTGATCATGGCCCGGTTATAATCGTCCCGGGCCCCGCCTCCAATGTCTTTCGGGTGCGACGGGTGATCACATTGCCGCGGGATCAGCCGCGCCATCGGTGCCCCCCGGGGCGGCGATCCAACTTTCGGGCTAAAGCACTTTATCCCCGCCAAATCCGAAAAAGGTTCAGGCGAAGTGCCCGCATTGGCCAAATCGCCGCCCCCTGGGTGGGGGGCAGCGATGGCGCGGCGGCGCAGCAAGCTGCACCTTGATTCCGCGCGGGTGGCTGGATACGCAACGCCGTCCCGGACTTGATCCGGGACCTCGCCCGCCAGGAGATCCCCGGATCAAGTCCGGGGATGACGGCCAGGACACGCGGCGGCACCTACCGCCCGTGGCTCGCCTCCTGCCACTCCCGCAGGGCCGGGTTCGGCTCTCCCCCCGGCTCCTGCACCTGCAACGCCAGCCCCGCGTCATGCCCGGTATCGGCCACCCCCGCGCTGCCCGCCTCCAGCGCCCGCAGCGCGGCGATGTTGCCCACCACCTGCGGCGTGCGGGCCATGGTGGCCGCGATCGAGCGGTGAAACTCCTGCCCCTTGGCCTGGTGCCGCGCGCCGAAATAGAAGCTGACGATCGCGCCCAGCAACCACCACAGAGGCTCGGGCACCAGCGCGATTCCCTGCATCCGCTCGGAGAACCAGATCGGGTCCACCATGGCGGCCACGAAGAGGCCCAGCGTGCCAAGCGCCATCGCCGGGCGCGGCACCCGGTTCAGCCCGTCGATCAGCCGGTCGTACCAGCCGCTTCGTCCGGCCGTGAACTCGGCGGCAAGCTGCGCCAGCGCCGCGCCCTGCAACTCGGCCGCGCGGGCATCGGATTGCTCGGCATTGGTGCGGAACACCTCCGCCGTCTCGACAATCGCGTTGCGCCCGCTGCCGAAGACCAGGCCCAGGACCGTCTCGATCAGTCCCATTTCGCCACCCTGTCGCGAAACTCCGCCGGGGTCATGTGGTATCTGGGCGAGATGAACGCCTCGGCCCGCCGGATCCAGCCGCCCTTGCCGCCCGCCCGGCTGCGCGCGTATTTGCGAGAGGCGGGGCGCAGGTCGGCCAGACGGAAATAATAGTTGCGCCGCGCGATCCCGTAGGCATCCGCGATGTGCCGGGGCGCCGCGTCATGCGCGGCCTGCGCCGCTTTCGCGGTCTGCGGCCCGATGATGCCGTCCACCGCCACCTCGTGCCCCATCTGCCGCAACAGCCGTTGCAGGATCTTCACCGCGTTGGCCCCGGCATTCACGTACATGTCGAATACGCTGGCCTGCAAAACCTGCGGCAGCCGCGCGATCCCGGGGCGATGGTAATAATGGTCGATGAAAATGTCCTGCGCCTGCGCCCGGCTGAGGCGGCGCACATCGGCCACGTCCACGTCCCCGTCGCGGTCCAGGTCCAGCCCCAGCCGCCGCATCGTGTGGATGGTCACGCCATGGTTGGTGGCCCCGCCCGGATCGTCCGGGTCGTTCACGAACCCGCCTTCCCGCGCCAGGATTTCCCTTGCGATCTCCGAGACAGTCTGCATTCCGCGCCCCCTTGGCCAGCGATCTCACATCGCCGGAAAGGATTGTCAGGAATGGTTAACGCGTGGCTTAGCTACCGTCCGGGTCCTGGTAGACGCCCTGTTCCTTCAGCGCGTCGACCACTTCCTTGGGCATGTATTCCTCGTCATGCTTGGCCAGGATCTCGGTGGCGGTGAACACCCCGTCCTCATAGCTCCCAAGCCCCACCATGCCCTCGTTCTCGCCGAAAAGATCGGGCAGAACCCCGGTATAGCGCACCGGCACCGACGCGCCGCCATCGGTCACGCTGAAGGTCACCGTCTCGCCTTCGCCGCGCCTGAGAGTGCCGTCCTCGACCAGCCCGCCGATGCGAAACACTTCAGACGGGGCTGGCGGCTCGGCCATCACCTGGCTTGGCGAGCGGAAGAAGTTGATCCCGTCCCGCATCGCGTATCCGATCAGGCCGACGCACAGCACAAGAACGATCATCAGCAACGAGACGATCTGGATACGCCTCTGTTTCTTGAGTGATTTCATCGCCCTGCCCCGCGTGCCTCAGGGAAAGACCGGGGCCAGCATCAGGCCCGCCGTCTCGTCCAGCCCCAGCATCAGGTTGGCGTTCTGCAAAGCCTGCCCGCTCGACCCCTTGGTGAGGTTGTCCAGTGCCGCCACCACGATCGCGCGCCCCTCGATGCGGTCGCCAACCACCCCGATATGGCAGAAATTGCTGCCCCGGATATGCCGGGTGCTGGGCGCCTCGCCCATCGGCAGCACCTCGATGAAGGGCTCGCCGTCATAGGCCGCCGCCAGCGTGTCATGCACCGCCTGCGCCTCCCCCTTGACATATCCCGTCGCCAGGATGCCCCGGTTCGCCGGGATCAGATGCGGCGTGAACTGGATGCGCAGGTCGCGCCCGGCAATGGCCGAAAACTCCTGGTCGAACTCGCCCAGGTGCCGGTGCGTGCCCCCCAGGGCATAGGCGTGATACCCCTCCGACAGCTCCGCATGCAGCAGGTTTTCCTTCAGGCTCCGCCCCGCCCCCGACACCCCGCATTTGAGGTCGAGGATGATCTCGTCAAGGTCGATCACCCCCGCCTGAATCAAGGGCCGCAGCAGATATTGCCCGGTCGCGGCATTGCACCCCGTCCCGGCCACCAGCCGTGCGGCGCGGATCTCGTCGCGGTAGAATTCCGTCAGGCCATAGACGGCCTCCTGCTGCATCTCCGCCGCGGCGTGCTTGTTGCCGTACCATTTTTCATAGGCATCCGGGTCGCGCAGCCGGAAATCGGCACTCAGGTCGACGATCTTCAGATCCTTCGGCAGGCCCGAGATGACCTCCTGGCTGGTCTTGTGCGGCAGCGCGCAGAAGCACAGGTCGATATCCGAGAAATCAATCTCCTCGATCGTCACCAGCGCCGGCAGGTCCAGATGCCGCAGATGCGGAAACACCTGCGCCATGCTCTGCCCGGCCTTGGAATTGGCCGCCAGCGCGGCGATCTCCAGCCCGGGATGGGTGGCGATCAGCCGGACGAGTTCGGCGCCGGTATAGCCCGAGGCGCCCAGGATGGCGATTTTATGGGTCATGTCAGACCTCTTTCATGGGGTGTCAGTCATGTAGGAAAATTTGCGCGTCCCCGCAATGCGGCGCGCTGTCCGCCCGGCTGTCCGGTCATGCGGCTTCGAAGGTGATACCTCGTCGCAGGAACTGCGTCGCCCGGTCCGACGTGCGCCTGGGATCGCCCGTGGTCAGGAACCGCACGCCGGTCCCGCCACCGGCCATGTCGGGATGGCGGCCAAGATAGTCCGCCAGGCTGTCCGCCACCAGACGGGGCTGCGAATAGACCTGCACATCCGGGCCCAGTGCGGCCTGGAACACGTCCTCGACCAGCGGATAATGCGTGCAGCCCAGCACCGCGGCCTGCGGGTTGGGCATCTTGCGCTTCAGCGCGTCCACATGGCTGCGCACCAGCGCCTCGGCCAGGATCATGTCGCCATCCTCGATGGCATCCACCACGCCGCCACAGGCCTGCGCCTCGACATCCACGCCGATGGCACGGAACGCCAGTTCGCGCTGGAAGGCCCGGCTGCTGACCGTGGCGGGCGTCGCGAAAAGCGCGGCATGTTTCACGTCCACCTCGCGCGGGGGCGAGTTGTCGCCCCATTGCCGCTCGGTCAGCGCCTCGATCAGCGGCACGAAGACCCCCAGCACGCGCTTGCCCTTGGGCACGCCTTCCTCCTGCATGCGGCGCAGGGCCGCGGCAGAGGCGGTGTTGCACGCAAGGATGACAAGGTTGCAGTCTTCCTCGTGCCACAGCCGGTGCACATGCGCCCTGGTGCGGGCAAAGATATCGTCCGCGTCGCGCACCCCGTAAGGCGCGTTCGCATTATCGCCAAGATAGACCAGCGCAAGCTCGGGCAGCCGCGCCTCCACGGCGCTCAGCACCGTCAGGCCGCCCAGCCCGCTGTCGAACATTCCAACTGCCATGTACCCCGCGCTGCCCGCGCCCCTAGTCGTAGTCGAAGCCAATCTCGTCCGGATTCACCGGACGCGTGCTAAGCTCATACGTCTTGTGCCGCAAAAACGCCATCAGGGATTTCGCGTCCCCGGCGCGTGCGCGCAATTCGTCCTGCGCGATGGGCTGGCCCACGACCACCTGCACGCTGGTATCCACGCGCTTGCTGAACTCCTTGATCAGAAGGCCCATGCGCAGCGTGGAATGCAGGTGACTGGCCAGCTGGAACAGGCGGCTGGTATGCCCCTCGAAAAAGATCGGCACGACAGTGGCGTCGGATTTGGCCACCATCCGCGCGGTGAACCCGCGCCAGCCGGGGTCAAGCGGCTGGGCAAAGGGTTTGACGCCGGTGCTGACGGTCCCGCCGGGGAAAATCCCGATGGCGCCGCCGTCTTTCAGGTAATCCAGCGCGGTCTTCCGCGTCTCGATATTCAGCGCGACGGCTTCCTTGGTCTGGTCAAAGCTGATCGGCAGGATGACCCGGTTCAGGTCCTCTGCCTTGCGAAAGATCTGATGCGCCAGGATGCGGAAATCGCCCCGCGTCCGGCTCAGGATATGGCCCATCATCAGCCCGTCGAGGATGCCATAGGGATGGTTCGCGATCAGGATCAGCGGCCCGGTGCGCGGGATGTTGTCCAGGCTGCCGCCCACCACGTCCAGTGTCAGGCCATAGCGTTCCACCATGACCTGCCAGAAATCGCGGCCCGCCGCGACCTCGCGCTCGTACCCCGCCGCCCGCTTGATCAGGCGGATGCGGCCGGTCAGGTTCTCCATGGTACGGATCATGGCGCGGCCCCCTCGGGTCTGCGCCGAATAGGCATAGCTGATGTCACGGGCCACGTGGCGTTCCTGGCGCATCTCACAATCCGTCTCGATTCGCGTGCACCCTTTTACAACGCCCCCCCGGATAACAGGTGAATGAAGTTTTTGTGACGCGGACGGGCGGCGCCTATTGCGCCGCCTTCGCCACGTCCTGCCCACCCTGCCGGATGACATCCAACAGGTTCTCGCGCTGCTTTTTCGCCTTTTGGGCATTCTTCATCTTCACCGGACCAAAGCCGCGGATCTGCAACGGCAGTTCGGCCAGCGCCACGATGGCGTCCTGCGTCCTGCCGTCCAGCTTGGTCAGAACCTCGGCCATGTCGGCCTCGTACTGACGGATCAGCGCGCGTTCCAT
>JBKAGF010000076.1:0-12778 GCA_046290265.1 Roseovarius sp.
TCTTTGCCGTCGCCGCACAAATGAGCCTGTCGGGCATGCTCTCGGGCCTGCGCACCCGACTGGCCGCGCTCTGGATCACGTCGGGCGGCCACAACATGGACCTGCTCAGCACGCTCGGCCTGCCCTCCTACGGCGGCCTGCTGATCGGCCTCGGCTTCGCCGCATTGGCCCTCGTCGTCTCGCGCCGCAACCGCATCGGCGCCGCCCGCTTGCTCTTCGCCTCCGGCGTCGGCTTCGCCGTGGCGGTGGGCTGGGTATCGACCTTCGCGCTCGCCTCGGTCAGCTTCCAGCCCGTCACGGTGACAAGCGCCACGTTCAGCGGCCCCTCGGCCAATACGCTGATGTTCTTGCTGGTCCCGGACCCGGTGCTGAACTTCGATATCGGCCTGGTGCCGGGCGTCTTTCTCGGCAGCTTCCTCGCCTCCTCCCATGCCCGCGAATTCCGCTTCCAGGGGTTCGAGGATGCCGCCAACATGCGCCGGATGATGACCGGCGCGGTGATGATGGGCTTCGGCGCCATGCTGGCCGGGGGCTGCTCCATCGGCAACGGCGTCACAGGCGCGTCGATCTTCGCCGGCACCGCGTGGCTGGCGCTCTTCTCGATGTGGATCGGCGCGATGGTGACGGATTTCCTCGTCGATCAGCGGGGTGTGGGCGCGCAGGCGGCATGAATTTCAATCCGCGCGATTGCCAGACCGCGGGCTGGCGATCAACAGAAGTTCAGCTCACTTTATCTCCGCATCATCCGCAAGACCTTCAATCGACGCGCTAACGTCCCGCAATCGCCAGCCCGTCGCACCAGAGGTGCGCCGCCTACAGTCGGCACGCCCTAGGCGTGACGGGCGGCACTACTCCCCCTCCGCCGTCCCGGACCTGATCCGGGACCTCCTGTCTTCAAGACCGAAGATACAGCATCTCACAAAGCCGCGCATCGACGGGCCGCGGTGCGGCGATCCACCGTTTGTTCGGAGCAATTTATAGCTGCCAAACCCGCAAAAGATATGAACGGAGCACCCAGCACAACCAAATCGCCGTGCCGTATGGGCGGCCCGGCGATCGCGCGGCGGCGCGGCAAGCCGCGCCTCGAGTCCGCGCGAAGGCAAACAGCGCCACCCGTCCCGGGCTTGACCCGGGACCTCCCGCGATACGCTCACATGAAACTCTGCGGATCGATATCCACCGCCAGCCGGAACTGGCTCGAGCCCTTCACCGGCGCGATCCACTGCGCCAGCGCGCCCTGCAAGGCCACCCCCTTGGGGGCCTTCACCAGCAGCCGCACCCGGTGCCGCCCCCGCACCCGCGCAATCGGCGCCGGCGCCGGGCCGAACACCTGCGCTCCCACAGCCCGGATCGGGCCGTCGTTGCGCGCCAGCGCATTGCCGATATCGAACGCCTCCTGCATGTCGGTCGAGGACAGGATGATCCCCGCCATCCGCCCGAAGGGCGGCACGCCCGCGTTCTGCCGCTCGCCGGCCTCGGCGCGCCAGAACCCTTCCTCGTCCCCGGTCAGAATCGCCCGGATCACCGGATGCTCCGGCTGGAAGGTCTGCAAGAGCGCCACCCCGGCCTTCTCGGCCCGCCCCGCGCGGCCCGCCACCTGCCGCATCAGCTGGAACGTCCGCTCCGCGGCGCGCAGATCCGACCCCTGAAGCCCCAGATCGGCGTCGATCACGCCCACCAGAGTCAGGTTCGGAAAGTTGTGCCCCTTCGCCACCAACTGCGTGCCGACGATGATATCGGCCCCGCCGCCCGCGATCTCCTCGATCTGCGCCTTCAAGGCGCGCGCCGATCCGAACATGTCCGACGATAGCGTCGCCACCCGCGCCCCGGGGAAAAGCGCCACCGCCTCTTCCGTCATCCGCTCCACGCCGGGCCCCACGGCGGCCAGCTTGCCCTCCACCTCGCAAGCGGGGCATTTCTCCGGCATCGGCTTGGTCTCGCCGCACTGGTGACAGACCAGCCGCTTCAGAAACCGATGCTCCACCATCCGCGCGTCGCAATGATCGCACCCCACCTGGTGCCCGCAGGCCCGGCAGATCGTCACCGGCGCATAGCCCCGCCGATTGAGGAACAGGAGCGACTGCTCGCCCCGCTCCAGCCGCGCCTCGACGGCCGCCCGTAGGGTGGGTGAAACCCACGCGTTGCTGGCCAACCGCTCGTCGCGCATGTCCACCGTGCGCAGGTCCGGCATCACCGCCGGTCCGAACCGCGCCGTCAAATCCAGCCGCCGGTACTTGCCGGCTTCAGCATTGGCCCATGTCTCAAGGCTGGGCGTGGCCGAGGCCAGCACCACCTGCGCCGCACACAGGCTGCCCCTCAACACCGCCATGTCGCGCGCATTGTAGAGCACGCCATCTTCCTGCTTGTAGGAGGTGTCGTGCTCCTCATCCACGACGATCAGCCCCAGGTCCCGGAACGGCAGGAACAACGCCGACCGCGCCCCCACCACCAGCTGGCACTGGCCCTGTCCCACCATCTTCCAGATCCGCCGGCGCTCGGTCATGGTCACGCCCGAATGCCACTCGGCGGGCTTCACCCCGAACCGCGCCTGCACCCGCGTCAGGAACTCGGACGTCAGCGCGATCTCCGGCAACAGCACCAGCGCCTGCCGCCCCTGCGCGATGCATTCCGCCACCGCCTCCAGGTAGACTTCCGTTTTCCCCGACCCGGTGACACCCCGCAAAAGCGTCGTCCCGAACACCCCCTCGCGCAGCCCCGCGCGCAGCGCCTCGGCCGCCACCGCCTGGTCCTCGGTCAGCTCCGCCCCCGGACGCCCCGGATCCAGCCGTGGGAAGGGCGCATCCCGCGGCGTGTCCTCTTCGCGCACCACCCCCTGCTTCACCAGCCCCTTCACGACCGAGGACGTCACCCCGGCCATGTCGCTCACTTCCTTCAGGGTGAACCCCAGCCCGCCATATTCCTCCAGCACGGCAATCACCTTGCGCCGCGCCTCGGTGTCGCGGTCGGGCCGCCCCTCGCCCAGCCGATAGATCTTCTGCATCGACGGCGGGTCGCCCAGCCCCGGCGCGCGCGTCGCCAGCCGCAGCATCGCGGGCAGCGGCGTCAGCGTGTAATCGGCGGCCTTGGCGATGAACGCCTGCAACTCCTCGCGCATCGGCGCCGCGTCCAGCACCCGGATGACCGACCGAATCTTCGACAGGTCATAATCCCCGGCCCCGGCGCCCCAGACCACGCCCAGCACCTTGCGCGGCCCCAGCGGCACCTCCACGAACGCCCCCAGGTGACAGCCCCCTTCCGGCGCCTTGTAATCCAGCACCCGGCCCAGCGGCTGCGTCGTCAGAACGCCCACCAGCTGGCCGGTCTCGAAAAAACTTGCACCGGAATACGTCAAGAACGGCGACCTTCGTCACGAGGTCCCGGGTCAGGCCCGGGACGGGGGGTTTCGGGCGCATACCTTATGAGGTAAAGCATCCGACAGGAAACCCCAACGCGGCCATGAGAGGGCCTTTCGAGATGAAATTCTTCGTAGACACCGCCGACGTCGACGCCATCAAGGAACTGAACGACCTTGGCATGGTCGACGGCGTCACCACCAACCCCTCGCTGATCCTCAAATCGGGCCGCGACATCCTCGAAGTGACCAAGGAAATCTGCGGCATCGTCGAAGGCCCCGTGTCCGCCGAGGTCGTCGCCCTCGAGGCCGACCAGATGATCGAGGAGGGCCGCAAGCTCGCCGAGATCGCCGACAACATCACGGTGAAGGTCCCGCTCACCTGGGACGGGCTAAAGGCGTGCAGGGTCCTCGCCGGCGAAGGCAACATGGTCAATGTCACGCTCTGCTTTTCGGCCAACCAGGCGCTTCTCGCGGCCAAGGCGGGCGCCACGTTCATCTCGCCCTTCATCGGGCGTCTGGATGACATCAACCTCGACGGCATGGACCTCATTGGCGACATCCGCACGATCTTTGACAATTACGGATATGAGACCCAGATCCTCGCCGCCTCGATCCGCACGGTCAACCACGCCACGCAATCCGCGCTCATCGGCGCCGACATCATCACCGCGCCCCCGGACGTGATCAAGAAGATGGCGTCGCACCCGCTGACCGACAAGGGGCTGGAGGCCTTCCTGGCGGACTGGGAAAAGACCGGCCAGAAGATCCTGTAATCGGGCGGCCTGCGACGGCCGCTTCCGCTTCGGACAGGTCTGAAGGTCGCGCGTTCCGGCGCGCGGCCGATCCGGCGGCGATATCGGCTTCGATCCCCTCCGGAACCGTCCGCCGCAACTCCGCCCCCCCCGGTCTACGCAACCGCGCTTCCGGCCGCGCCCCTTGCCCGAAAGACCCCGGCAAGCAGCGCGATGGCGGCAAAGAATGTCACGGCAGATCCGGCGCCCGGACCCGCCATCAGAAATCCGAACAGCGGTGCGCCGACCGTCTGGCCCACGGCGATGGTCAGGAAACCGACCATGAGTCCGGTCGCGGGCCGATCCGGCAGGGCGTGGATACCCCAGACAAGGTAGACCCCTGTCAGCATCACGTAGGCCGCGCCGAAAACGGCCCCACCCACCAGCGTGGCGACCGGGCCGAGGCCGAAGCCGACCGACAGGATGCTGGCTGCCATCAGCCCAAGGAAGGCCCGGTGGACACGGTCGAGACCGAACTTTCCAACGGCCGTTCCTGCCAGGGCTCCAGCAAGCCCACTCACGCCAATGCAGATCCACAGAAGGCCGGTTCCGGTCGCCCCCCAGCCCATCCGGCTCGCGACAAGCTGTCCGCCGAAAGACCAAAGTGCCGTGCTCGCCGCTCCCATCAGGAACGAGGCCGAGATCAGCCGCAGGACCGGTCCCGTCATCGCGGGCAGGCCGGCGGCGCGGCCTTGGCCCGAGGCGGCTGGAAGCGAGATCGCGGCCACGATGGCCAGCGCCAGCGCGACCACTGCGAACGCTCCGAAGGCCAGCCGCCACTCTCCCGTGATGGCAAGGGCGATCGGCCCCGACAGTGCCACACCCGCACTCACGCCCGCATTGATCACGGTGTTCGTCAGGTCCTGCCGGCCCTTGCTGACTGCCGCCGCAACCGCCGCGGCCATGGGCGGAGAGGCCAGGCCGGTGCTCGTTCCGGCAACCACGACCGCGAGGGCCAGGATCAGCGGCGACGGCGCAAGGGCGATCCCCGCCATGCCGATCGCCGCGACAAGGGCGGCCCCGACCGCGACGGCGCGTGCTCCCAGCCGTTCGGACAGGATGGCCGAGGCGACGATGGCGACACAATAGCCGGCAAAGGACCCGCCCGAGATCACGCCGCCAAGGGTCGGGCCCAGGCCCAGTTCGCCGTCGATCTGCGGCAGGAACAGGCCGAAGGCGAAGCGGGCAAAGCCGTAACAGACCGCGACAAGGGCAAAGCCCGTCGCGCCGATGCGAACCGCCGGGCTCATGCGCGCGCCCGCTCCATCAGGATGCCCGCCGCCGCCCTTGCCGCAAAGACGGCATCCGCTCCCCTATAGACTGCCGCATGTGTCGCGCCCTCCATCAGGACCAGCACCTGCTCCGAAAGCGCGGGATCCTCGCGTCCCAGCTCCATCGCGACGACCTCGCCGATCCTTTGCCGGAACGCCGCCTTGTGCCGTGCAACCGCCTCTGCAATCTCCGGCGTGTCGCCCCCGGTTTCCGCGCGCGAGCGCAGGAACAGGCAGCCCCGGCATCCCTCCACCCGGACCCAGTCCTCGAGCGCGGCAAACAGCGCGTCGACGCTCCGCACCTCGATCCGCGCCATGAAGCGCCGGTCCCGCTCGGTCAGCACCCGCGCCATGAGCTCGGCCTTGCTGCCGGCGTGCTTGTAAAGCGTGCGGGTCGACATCCCCGCGACCTTCGTCAGCCGGTCCATGCCGGTGGCCACATAGCCGTGCCGGTCGAAAAGCCGCTCGGCGGCGGCGGTAAGTTTTCCGGTCAAGTCCATGGGAACCTCCTGTAGCGTCCTTGCACCTGAATGTAAAACGATCGTTTTACATTGCAAGTCCGCAGGGCAAAAGAGCGCAAGACGCCGTAATGCCGGCGCCCCGGACGCCGACGCCCCCCGACGAAATCCAGGAAAAGACAGCCCGACCGCGCGGGTCATTCAGACCGGGCGCGCGCACAGAATGACCACGCGACACGTAAAAATCCGGGCATTCCAAAGAAATTTATTGCGGCAGGCGCCCTCCGCATCTGATAAGCTGGCAAAAAATAATCAGAGGCCCCGATGAGCAGCAAGCCCGAGATGAACGACCAGATGCGCGACCACATCATCGCGCAGCCCGACGTGATCCTTGAAGACCACGAAATGATGCGCGCCCTGATTGCCGCCAACGAACGCGCGATGGGCAACAACATCGTCGACCTGCGCGGAATCGCCATGGACCGGCTCGAGGCGCGGCTGGAACGGCTCGAGGACACGCACCGTTCGGTGATCGCCGCCGCCTACGAAAACCTTGCCGGCACCAACCAGATCCACCGCGCCGTGCTGCGCATGCTCGATCCCGCCGAGTTCGAGGATTTCCTGCGCGATCTCGGCGGCGACGTCGCCACCATCCTGCGCGTCGACTGCGTCAGGCTGGTGCTTGAAACGGTCCAGAACCAGACCGACCCCGCGGTCAAGCGGATGGGCGACGTGCTGTCGGTGGCCGAACCCGGCTTCATCGAGCAATACCTCACCGCCGGTCGCCCCGGCCCCGCCCGTCAGGTCACCCTGCGCCAGGTCCACGGGGGTGACGCCCGCATCTATGGCCGCGAGGTCGAGTTCATGCGGTCCGAGGCCTGCCTGCTGCTCGATTTCGGCGAAAGCCGCCTGCCCGGCCTGCTGGTCATGGGCTCCGAGGATCCGCACCAGTTCAGCCCCCAGCAGGGCACCGACCTTCTGTCCTTCTTCGCCGGCATCTTCGAACGGGCGATGCGCCGCTGGCTGTCATGATCTCGGCCGCGGCCCGCGACGCGCTTCAGGGCTGGCTCGATCATCACAAGTCCCTGCGCGGTGCCTCCCCCCACACGCTCGACGCCTACGGGCGCGATGTGGCGGGGTTTCTGGCCTTCATCACCGAACACAAGGGCGCGCCGCAGGGCCTTGGCGCGCTGGCCAGGCTCACCGTCTCCGACATGCGCGCCTGGATGGCCTTCACCCGCGGCCAGGATGTCGGCGCCCGCAGCCTCGCGCGCAAGCTCTCGTCGGTCAAAAGCTTCTTTCGCTGGCTGGCCGAGCGCGAGACGGTCGATCCCGCCGCCGTGCTCGCCGCCCGCGCACCCCGCTTCCAGCGCAAGCTGCCCCGCCCGCTCTCGCCCGACGCCGCCCGCGACGTGATCGACACGGTCGAGGCCCGGCACCCCACCGGCTGGATCGCCGCACGCGACCAGGCGGTCGTCACCCTGCTCTATGGCTGCGGCCTGCGCATCTCCGAGGCGCTCGGCCTCACCGGCGCCGCCCTGCCCCTGGGCGACAGCCTGCGCATCCTCGGCAAGGGCGGCAAGGAACGCATCGTGCCGGTCATCGCGCCCGCCCGCGCGGCCGTCGCGCGCTATGCCGATCTCTGCCCCTATCCCGCCCAGCCCGCCACGCCGCTCTTCCGCGGCGCGCGCGGTGGCGCGCTTTCGCCCCGCGCGGTGCAGAAGCTGATGCAAGGCGTGCGCATGCAGCTCGGCCTGCCCGCCACCGCCACGCCGCATGCCCTGCGCCACAGCTTCGCCACCCACCTCATGCATGCCGGCGGCGACCTGCGCGCGATACAGGAACTGCTGGGCCACGCCTCGCTCTCGACGACCCAGGCCTATACCGCCGTCGACACCGCCCGCCTGATGGAGGTCTACGCCGCCGCCCACCCCAAGGCGCGCGGCTGAGCGCGCGGGCATGACGGGCCCTGTCGGTACAAAGCCACAGACCTGCCCGCCTCTCGCCGCCCCCGCCGATTAGCAATTGCATCCCCCGCCCCGATCCCCCATCACGGGGGTCATGACCCTGCGGATGAAAGCCCTCCTCGTCCACCTGCTGACCGCCACCGGCGCGGTGTTCGCCATGCTGGCCATGCTGGCCGCGATCGACGAGAAATGGTCGCTGATGTTCCTCTGGCTGGTCGTCGCCTTCGCGGTGGACGGCATCGACGGGCCGCTGGCGCGCAAATACGACGTCAAGACCAACTTCCCGCTCTTCGACGGGGTTCTGCTCGACCTCATCATCGACTACCTCACCTATGTCTTCATTCCCGCCTTCGCGCTGTTCGAATTCGGCCTGTTGCCGGGCTGGACCGGCTGGGTCGCGATCATCATCATCACCTTCGCCTCGGCGCTCTATTTCGCCGACACGCGGATGAAGACCAGGGACAACTCGTTTTCCGGCTTTCCCGGCTGCTGGAACATGCTGGCGCTCGTGCTCTTCGCGATCGAGCCCAATTTCTGGGTCTCGCTCACCATCGTGACCCTGCTCGCCATCGCGATGTTCCTGCCGCTGAAATTCATTCACCCGGTGCGCACCCAGCGCTGGCGCTGGATCTCGCTGCCGATGATCATCGCCTGGACCTTCTTCGCCGGCTGGGCCGCCTGGGTCGATTTCCACCCCGAAAGCTGGGCCCACTGGGGCCTCGTGGTGACCTCGGTCTACCTCACGCTCGCGGGCATCGCGCAACAGATCATCCCGCAGCGCAACGCCTAGATCAGCAGCCCCGCCGCCCCCTCGTGGCGCAACAGCCAGACCTTGGTCTCGATCCCGCCCGCTCCCGAATAGCCGCCCAGCCCAGCGGCGCCCAGCACCCGGTGGCACGGGATGATCACCGGAATCGGATTGCCCCCGCAGGCACCGCCCACCGCCTGCGCGGGTACGCCCAGCGCCTTCGCGATATCGCCGTATTCCCGCGTCTCGCCCCACGGGATCGCCAGCATCGCCGCGCAGACCTCGCGCTGAAAGTCCGATCCTTCGGGCGCCAGCGGCAGGTCGAACGCGTGCAACCGCCCCTCGAAATAGGCCGCCAGCTGCGCGCAGGCCTCCGCCAGTTCCGGCCGCGTCGCACCGGCTGCGGCCCGTCCCCAGCCCACCGCCGTGATCGCCGACCCGTCGCTGGTCACCCGCAACGCCCCCACCGGGCTCTCCATCCCGGCCTCGAACACCGCCCCCGGTTTTTTCTTGGCAAAAATACTCATGCTCCCGTCCCCGCGGCCCGGCGCCTCACTCCGTGTCCAGCAGCACCGCCTCCACTCTCCGGTTGGCCTCCCGGCCCGCCTGCGTCCGGTTCGATGCCACCGGCGACAGGTAGCCCATGCCCTCGGCCTGCAGCCGGACGCGTGGAATGCCGTATTCCGACACCAGCCGCTCCAGCACCGCCGCCGCCCGGCGGCGCGACAGCGCCACGTTGTCGTCCAGCCCGCCCACGGTGTCGGTATGCCCCACCAGCGCCACGCGCCGCGACTCGTCCTCTTTCAGAAAGGCGGCAAGCGCCTGCAGCGACGCGTGCGGCCCCGGCCCCAGCGAGACCGTACCGGTCTCGAAATCCAGGTCCGCCAGCACCACGTGCCCCGCCTCCAGCAGCGCCTCGGCCACGGATCCCGCCGCCGGCGCCGGGCCATCGGCCTCGCCGCCAGACGGCGCGGTCTCCGGCGGCGGGCTCTCCGGTGCCGTGCCATCGGCCCGCACCGTCAGCCCGTCTTCGCCGGCTGCGGACTGCCGCACCCGGATCACCTGCACGAAACCGCTGCTCGACACCTGGCTCACCAGCACCGTGACGAAATCCGGCTGCCCGTCCGCACCCGCCTTGCGGGCCGACAGGAAGCGATAGTCGCGCAGGTCCACGAACATGTCCGGCGCCGGCAGCACCGGCGTGTTGAAGCGGAAATCGAAGCCCCCGCATTCCCGCGCCGCGCAGTCCAGCATGATGGTATAGCCCGCATCGACGATCTGCCGCCGCAGCGGACGCTGCAATTGCAGGCTGCTCACCCCCGGCGCATCCAGCCGCCAGGCCTGCTGCAGAAAGACGCCCTCCGCGTCGATCGCGGGGATGCGGCCATCGGCATAGGGTTCCGTGGGCACCAGATAGGCCTCGGCGGGCCTGCGCACCTCGCGGGTCATCACCGCGCCGGGCGGCAGGCTCAGCTCCAGCCCTGCCGCCGGAACCGCACCAGCAGTGCCCAGTCCAAGACCCGCCACGATTGTCAGGAAGACGCCCCGCCGCCCCACCGCCTAGCGGGCCTGCCCGTGATATTCGGGATTGGGCGTCATGCCCGTGGCGCTGGCCATCCGGTTCGACATGCTGAAAAAGCCCACGACCGCGGCGATGTCCCAGATATCGCGCTCGGAAAAGCCCGCCTCGCGCAGCGCCTGCCGGTCGGCCTCGACCGTCTCGGCGCTGGCCTTGGTGATCTTCTCGGCAAATTCCAGCATCGCGGTCTGCCGCGCATCCAGGTCGGCGGCCCGCCAGTTCATCACCATCGCCTCGCCCAGGGCCGGGTCGCCCGACAGCGCCCGCACCGCGGCGCCATGCGCCACCTGGCAATACCAGCACCGGTTGATCGAACTCACCACCACAGCGATCATCTCGCGCTCCAGCTTGCTCAGCCCGCTGTCGCCCAGCATCAGGTCGTTATACATCGCCGTAAAGGCGTTCAGCTTCTCGATGTCGAACGCATAGGCCCGCAGCACGTTGGGGATCATGCCCAGCTTGTCCTGGCAGACATCGAAATATTTCTTCGTGTCGTCGGGCAGCGGGTCCGCCATCGGCAGGTTCAGGGCGGTGGGCAGATCGTCGTGGCTCATGCGGTGCGGCCATCCTTCTTGATGCGGTAATGATACTGTCCCACAAGCGTCATCCCGAGGGAAGAGTAGAGCGCATTGGCCGCGTCATTGGCAATGGTGCACAGCACGCTCAGATGCGTGGCCCCCTGCCCGGCAGCCCACTGCGCGGCGTGGCGCGTCAGGTGCCGGCCAAGGCCGCCGCGCCGCTCGCCCTGCCGCACCTCCAGCGCGTGGATCATGGCGACGCCGTCCGACATTGCGACAAAGCCCGTGGCCGCCGGCCGGTTCTCGGTCCGCCCGAACAGAGACGTCTTCGGGCCCTCCACCCGGCGCATGACCTCGATCCGCGCAGGCCCGATGCCGCCTTCCTTCCAGATATCCAGCTGGATCGCCATCGGCTCCCACAGGTCATAGACGGTCACCGGCGGCGGCGCCTCGTCCGACAGCGCCCCAAGCGCGCAGACATACATGTTCACCGGGTCGATCACGTCATAACCCGCGGCCCGCAGCATCGCATCCAGCGACTCGTCGCCATGCCGGATCATGAACAGCGGATCCTGTCCCATCTCGCGCATCATGGCCTCGGCCTCGGGCAATGCGTCGCGCGTCACGGGCGTGCCGGGCGCGCGCAGCGTCGCCGCCGACACCCGCTTGCCGCCGCCCCTGCCGTCGCGCAGGGTCCACGGGCCTGCTTCGGACATCGCCGCGGCAGGCCAGGTCGCTTCGGTCACCGCGTAAAGCGCGGTCGCGTCGGGCAGCCCGCTCATGCCGGAAACGCCTCTTCCAGCGCCCTCAGGGCGCGGTCCACCTCGGCTTCGTCCTGCCCGCGGATCACCACGTTCACCCCGAACCGGCCATGCACGATGAACGGGTAGGAGCCAAAGGACAGCGCCGCGTATTCCTCGGCCAGCGCCCCCAGCGGTCCCGCGATATCGCCCTCGCCCCGCTCGATCCGCAGGGTCCGCGACACCATTGGCCGCCCCCCGGTCAGATTGGGCAGCAGCCCCTCGACCATCGCCTCGAAGATCTTGGGCACGCCGGCCATCACATGCACGTTCTCCAGCGTGAAGCCCGGCGCCCCGCTGACCGGATTGTCGATCAGCGTCGCCCCCTCGGGCACCCGCGCCATGCGCAGCCG
This sequence comes from Roseovarius sp., assembly GCA_046290265.1. Taxonomy (GTDB): domain Bacteria; phylum Pseudomonadota; class Alphaproteobacteria; order Rhodobacterales; family Rhodobacteraceae; genus Roseovarius. Next base: position 11,841 of record JBKAGF010000076.1, read on the forward strand.
CGCCTCGTTGATCTCCAGCCCCTGCCGGTCGTAATGCGCCTCCAGGATGGCACGGGCATCGTCCCGCACGCCGATGCTTGCCCCGAATGCCTCCGCCACGTTCTCTGCGGTGATGTCGTCATGGGTGGGCCCGATCCCGCCCGAGGTGAAAAGATGATCATACGCCCCCGCCAGCGCCCTGACCGCCTCGCGGATGGCGCCCGGATCGTCCGCCACCACCCGCACCTCCTTCAGGTCGATCCCGTGGCCGGTCAGGCGACCCGCAAGGTGATGCATGTTGGCATCGCGCGTGCGGCCCGACAGGATCTCGTCACCGATCACCAGCATCGCGGCGGTTGGGTTGGGCATGGCGGCTCTCCTTGCGGCAGGTCTGGCTCCGGTATAGGCATGGCGGATGCGCTTTCAAACCCCTCTTGAACCGGCCACGTTGATCCGCCGCTACAAACGCTTCCTCGCCGATATCAGGCTCGAGGACGGGCGCGAGGTGACGGCCCATTGCGCCAATCCCGGCTCGATGATGGGTCTGGCGGAACCGGGCAGCCGGATCTGGGTCGAACCCAATGACGATCCGAAGAAAAAGCTGAAATACGGCTGGCGTCTGGTCGATCACGGCAACGGCCATTTCACCGGCGTCGACACCGCCCTGCCCAACCGCGCCCTGAAGGCCGCGCTGGCCGCCGGCGCCATCCCCGAGCTTGCCGCCTACGACACCGTCCTGCCCGAACAGAAATACGGGGAAAACAGCCGCGTCGACTTCCTTTTGCGCGGCGCGGACCTGCCCGACGCCTATGTCGAGGTCAAATCCGTCACGCTCTCGCGGCAGAAAGGCCTGGCCGAGTTCCCCGACAGTGTCACCGCGCGTGGGGCCAGACATCTGCGCGACCTGGCAGAGATGGTGCATGCCGGACACCGCGCCGTGCTCTTCTACCTCGTGCAGC
>JBKAGF010000077.1:0-12718 GCA_046290265.1 Roseovarius sp.
TGACGGCGATCGAGGCCGCCAACGTGTCGCTGCGTTACGAGGACGAGCGGACCGGTCGGGCCTGGACCGCGGATGGCGGGCGGCTGGAGGTCACGCGGGACGGCGACGAAATTCGCCTGCGCGGCGACTTCGCCCTGATCGGGGCGCGCGATTACGCCACCACGCTGGAGATGAACTATACCGGGCGTCTTGGCACCGCGGCATCGGAGGTGGGGCTGAGCTTCGATGACATGCCGGCGCGGGACATCGCGGGCCAGTCGCCGGCGCTGGCGTGGCTGGATGCGATCGACGCGCCGATCTCGGGCGCGCTGCGGGCCTCGCTGGATGCCGAGGGCCGGCTGGGGCCGCTGAACGCGACGCTGCAGATCGGCGCCGGCGCGGTCCGCCCGAACGATGCCACGGCGCCCATCACCTTCCGCTCGGTGCGCAGCTATTTCACCTATGATCCGTCGGAACAGCGGATCTCCTTCAGTGAACTTTCGATCGACAGCAAGTGGGTCAAGACCAGCGTCGCCGGGCAGGCCTATCTGGTGGGGGTCGAGAACGGCCTGCCCAGCGAGATCCTGCTGCAGGCCCGCCTGTCCGAGATCGAGGCGAACCCGATGGACCTTTACGAGGTGCCGGTCGTGCTGGAAGGCGCTCGCATGGATATGCGCCTGCAGCTGGATCCCTTCGTCCTGAGCCTGGGTGAGCTGAGCCTGAACGACCAGGGCGACGTGCTGCGGCTGCGGGGCGAGGCGCGGGCCGAGCCCGACGGCTGGGACGTGGCGCTGGACGGCCATATGGGCCAGATCGCGCCGGACCGCCTGATGCAGCTCTGGCCCGAGCGGCTGGAGGAAAAGACCCGCGACTGGATCCTCGAGAACATCCGCGCGGCGGATCTCAGGAATATCCAGCTGGCCCTGCGCAGCGTCCCGGACAGCCGGCCGGATTTCTTCCTGGGGTTCGATTTCGAGAATTTCAGCACCCAGTTCATCAAGAACTTCCCGGTGATCGAGGCGGCCCACGGGCACGCCTCGCTGATGGAGAACCGGTTCGTGGTCTCGGCCCTGGGGGGGTACGTGACCGCGCCGCAGGGTGGGCGGGTCGACATTGCCGGGACCAGTTTCGACATTCCCGACGTGTCGGTTAAACGGACGCCTGCGCAGGTGAATCTGCGCACGCGCAGCACCATCACCGCCGCGCTGTCGCTGCTGGACGAGCCGCCGCTGGAATTTCTGACCAAGGCGGGCCGCGACGTGACGCTGGCCGACGGGGTGGCCGAGCTGGGCGGCACGCTGGACCTGCGCCTGCTGGACAAGCTGACGGTGCGGGACGTGGCGTTCGACATCGCCGGCACGCTGCGCGACGTGCGCAGCGAGACGCTGGTGCCCGGGCGGGTGCTGTCGGCGGCGGAGCTGGACGTGCAACTGGCCGGTGACGCCCTGACGGTCGCGGGCGCGGGGCGGCTGGGGCAATTGCCCTTCGACGGGCGGTTCGAGACGGATATCGGCCCGGAGGGCGGCACCAGCACCGTGCGCGGCTGGATCGAGCTGTCCGAGCGGTTCACCGAGGAATTCGGCATCGACCTGCCGCCCGGCAGCGTATCGGGATCGGGGCGTGCCGAGATGGAGATCGATTTCCGGAAAGGCACGCCGGGGGAGTTTCGCCTGAGGTCCGACCTGGCCGGCGTTGGCCTGAGGGTCCCGCAGCTGGACTGGGCGCTGTCGCAGGGCGGCACCGGGCGGCTGGAGGCGTCGGGGCGGCTGGGCGCACCGCCCTCGATCGACCGGCTGCAGATTTCCGGCGCGGGGCTGAACGCGCGCGGCACCGTCAGCCTGCGCGCCGACGGCCAGCTTGATCGCGCGTCCTTTACCAGCGTGCAGGTGGGCGACTGGATCAGCGCCCCGGTGGAACTGGTCGGCCGCGGCGCGGGCGTGACCCCGGCGGTGCGCGTGCTGGGCGGATCGGTGGACCTGCGCCAGACCTCGCTGGCGGGCGACGGAGGGGGCGGTGGAACCGCGCCCCGCGCCCGGCAGGGCGGGCCAGTGTCGCTGCGGCTGGACCGGCTGCAGATTTCGGACGGAATCGCGCTGACCGATTTCAGGGCCGAGCTGGACATGTCGCGCGGGGCCGACGGCAGCTTTACCGGCAGGGTCAACGGCCAGGCACCGATCACCGGCCGGGTCGTGCCGCAGGGCGGGCGCAGCGCCTTTCGCCTTCAGGCCGAGGATGCCGCCGGGGTGCTTGTCTCGGCCGGGCTGATCAAGGGCGCGCGCAACGGCAAGCTGGACGTCACGCTGGTGCCCGGCAAGGGGCCGGGGGTCTATGAGGGCCGGCTGAAAGCCACAGGGAACATGCGCCTGAAGGATGCGCCGTCGATGGCCGCGCTGCTGAACGCGCTGACTGTCGTGGGATTGCTGGAACAGCTTGGCGGCGAGGGCATCCACTTTGAGACGCTGGAGGCGCGGTTCCAGCTTTCGCCCGAGCGTGTGACCGTGTATTCGAGCAGCGCCGTGGGGGCGGCGATGGGGATCACGATGGACGGCTATTACTTTCTGGAAAGCGGGCAGATGGACATGCAGGGCGTGATTTCCCCGGTCTATGTCGTGAACGCGGTGGGCGAGCTGTTCACCCGGCGGGGCGAGGGGCTGTTCGGCTTCAACTATACGCTGAAGGGATCGGCCAAGAACCCGCGTGTCGGCGTCAACCCGCTGTCGGCCTTCACGCCGGGGATGTTCCGCGAGCTGTTTCGCCGTCCGCCGCCGAAGCTGCCGCAGGAACGGCGCCAGGCGCCCGCCACGCAGCAGGGCGGCGCCGCGCCGCAGGCCGGGGCGCCGCGCACATCCCCCGACCGCAACTCGCGCGTGCCGGATTTCAACAACCGCGAAGCGGGCAGATGAAGCTTTCGGATTTCGATTTCGACCTGCCTGACACGCTGATCGCGACGCGGCCCGCGCGGCCCCGCCCGTCGGCCCGGCTGCTGGTGGCGCAGGGGGAGGCGATCACCGATGCGCAGGTCTATGACCTCGGGCGCTTCCTGCGGCCCGGCGACCGGCTGATCCTGAACAACACCAGGGTCATTCCGGCGCGGCTGAATGGCGTGCGGCGGCGCGACGGCGCCCAGGGAGAGACCGAGGCGCGGATCGAGGCGACGCTGCTGGACGCCACCCCGGAGGGCAACTGGCGGGCGATGATCAAGCCGCTGAAGAAGCTGCGCGAAGACGAGGTGGTGCATTTCGGCGCCGGGCTGGAGGCCACGCTGCTGCACAAGGCGGAGGGGCAGGGCGTGCTGCGGTTCAACCTGTCGGGCGACGCGTTCGACGCGGCGCTGAACGCTGCGGGCGCGATGCCCTTGCCGCCCTATATCGCAAGCCGGCGGTCCGCCGATGCGCAGGACCGCGAGGATTACCAGACCGTCTTTGCCAGGGAGACGGGCGCGGTGGCCGCGCCCACGGCCAGCCTGCATTTCGACGACGCGCTGTTGAAGGCGCTGGCCGCGCAGGGCGTCGATTTTACCGAAGTCACCCTGCATGTCGGCGCGGGCACCTTTTTGCCGGTGAAGGTCGAGGACGTGACCACCCACAGGATGCATGCCGAATGGGGCGAGGTCAGCCGGCAGGCGGCGGACGAGATCGCCGCGACGAAGGCCGCGGGCGGGCGGATCATCCCGGTGGGCACGACCGCGCTGCGGCTGATCGAAAGCGCCGCGCGGGGCGGGCGCATCGCGCCGTGGCGGGGCGAGACCGACATCTTCATCTATCCCGGTTTCGAGTTTCGCGTCACCGATGCGCTGATGACCAATTTCCACCTGCCGAAAAGCACGCTTATGATGCTGGTCAGCGCCCTGATGGGGGCGGAACGGATTAAGGAAATCTACACCCATGCGATCCAGAATGCGTATCGGTTCTTCTCTTACGGGGATGCATCCCTGCTGGTCCCCGGTCGGCGGGAGGAGGGCTGAATGAAACTTCACAAGGTGCCGGGATTCGTCAGCCGCGTCATGTGGGTCGGGCTGATCACCAGCGCGGCGCTGCTGATCCTGAACTACGTGGTCGAGGGGATCGTCTGCGCGCTTATCGTCTTTGCGGCCAACCTGGCGTTGAAGCGCGAACCGGTGAAGCTGTGGGTTTTCCGGGTGCTGACCGGCATGTCCCGGCGGGAGCTGGAACGCGCCACCATGGCGGATCTGCAGGCCCGGAGCACCCCGCCGCCCGGCGGCGCAGGCAATCCCGACGACACGCCCCGCGGCTGACAGGCAAGCGTGGCCAATACGGCCATGGCGCCTTGCGATCCTTTGCGCATGGGGGCGAATGCGACGGCGGAGGCTGTTGATCACGCCGGAAAACACTGGCAAGGCCTGCACCAGCGACACGATGAGTCGCTTGTGAACCAGACCCGCCGCTTGACGCCCGGCTAGACCGGCCCAAAGTCATTGGAGTAGCCTCATGTTTTCCGTTCTAACCAGCGCCTGGTCCCTGCTTCTGGGCATGATGCTGCTGCAGGTGGGCAACGGCATGCAGGGCACGCTTCTGGGCGTGCGCGGCCAGATGGAAGGGTTCTCGACGCTGGAGATGTCTCTGGTGATGTCGGGCTATTTCCTGGGGTTCCTATTCGGGTCGCGCAAGGCGCCGGACATGATCCGGCGGGTGGGGCATGTGCGCGTCTTCGCCGCGCTGGCCTCGATGATCTCGGCGGTGATGATCCTGTACCCGGCCTTCGCCAACCCGTGGTCCTGGGGCGTGGGGCGCGTGCTGATCGGCTTCTGCTTTTCCGGCGTGTACGTGACCGCCGAAAGCTGGCTGAACAACGCCGCCACCAACGAGAACCGCGGCAAGGCGCTGTCGCTTTACATGATCGTGCAGATGGTCGGCATCGTCAGCGCCCAGGCGCTGATGCTGACGGCGGATCCCGGCGGGTTCGTCCTGTTCATCATCCCGTCGGTTCTGATCTCGCTGTCCTTTGCGCCCATTCTTCTGTCGATCAGCCCGACGCCGGCCTTCGACACGACCAAGCCGATGACCCTGCGCGAGATCATGCGCATCTCGCCGCTGGGCTGCGTCGGCATGTTCCTTCTGGGGGGCGTGTTTGCCGCGCAGTTCGGCATGGCTGCGGTCTATGGCGCCGAGGCGGGGCTGACCGTCGGGCAGATCTCGACCTTCGTGGCGATGTTCTATATCGGCGCGATGCTGATCCAGTACCCGCTGGGCTGGCTGTCGGACCGCATGGACCGGCGCCTGTTGATCCTGATCGCAGCGGCCATCGCTGCGCTGGGTGCGGTGATCGGCATGGCGCTAGGCAGCGTGTTCTGGCTGTTGCTGGTGGCGGCCTTCCTCGTGGGCGGCATGTCGAACCCGCTCTATTCGCTGTTGATTGCCTATACCAACGACTTCCTGGGGACCGACGACATGGCCGCCGCCGCCGGGGGCATGGTGTTCATCAACGGTCTGGGCGCGGTCTTCGGCCCGATCATCACCGGCTGGATCATGGGCGTGGTGGGGCCGAGCGGATATTTCCTGCATATCGCCACGCTGTGCACCATGATGGCGGCCTATGCGGCCTATCGCATGACCCAGCGTGCCACGCCCGACGACACCGATCGCTACACCGCCGTGATGCCGAGCGCGTCGCCCATGGCGGTGACCTATGCGCAGGAAGTCGCCATGGACGCCGCCGAGGATGGACAGGAGGAATGATCCTGCCCATATGCGCGACACAAACGGGTCGATGTCACGAAAGATTGCCGTTGTCGCAATTCTTTACTGTCCCTTCGGCAGTCAATGTCGTTAACCTGTAAGACAAGTGTGCTGCCCGCTACGGGAGGATAAGATGACAGCGCCTGAAGATATTCTGAATTTCTGGCTTGACGAGGTCGGCCCGAAAGGCTGGTACGAGGTCTCGGACAAGCTGGACCAGACGATCCGCGACCGGTTTCTCGATGTCTATGAACGCGCCAGCGAGGGCGCCAACAGCCTGTGGCTGACCTATCCCAGCGGCACGCTGGCCTATGTCATCCTGCTGGACCAGTTCCCGCGCAACATGTTCCGCGACAGCGGGCAGGCCTTTGCGACGGACAAGGTCGCGCTGGCCGCGGCCAAGGCCGCGATCAACAAGGGCTGGGACACGCGTATCGACGCACCCGCGCGGCAGTTCTTCTATCTTCCGCTGATGCATTCCGAAAACCTGTGCGACCAGGACCGCTGTGTGCGCCTGATCTGCGAACGGATGCCCGAAGCGGGCGAGCAGAACATGCTGCATGCGCGGGCCCACCGCGAGGTCATCCGCCGTTTCGGGCGCTTTCCGCACCGCAACGCGGCGCTGGGGCGGTCCAGCTCGGGCGCCGAGAAGGCGTTCATGGATGACGGCGGGTATGGCAGCGCGGTGCGTGAGCTGCAGGCGGCCGACGCGGCCTGAGCGGCGGGACCCGGTTGACGGGGCCCGATTGACAGGGCCCGGTTGACGGGGCCTGAGCGACGGGGCCTGATTGAAATGGCCTGGGCGACGGGGCCGCGCGGGAGTTCCTGTGCCGAAGATCACAAGGCGGACCGGCCGGCCCGCGGCGGTCTGCTGTGCGGCATTGTTGCCGCGTTGTGGCGGGCGCCCGGATAGTTTAATATCAAACTATATTTTTGAACGAACCGGGAATCGGAGCATCTGATGGCCGCGCAATCCTATGACTTCATCGTAATCGGGGCCGGGCCGGGTGGCTATGTGTCGGCCATCCGGGCCGCGCAACTGGGCCTGAAGGTGGCTGTGGTCGAACGCGAGCACCTGGGCGGCATCTGTCTGAACTGGGGCTGCATTCCCACCAAGGCGCTGCTGCGCTCGTCCGAGGTGTTTCACCTGATGCACCGGGCCAAGGAATTCGGCCTGAAGGCCGAGAAGATCGATTATGACCTCGACGCGGTGGTCAAGCGGTCGCGCGACGTGGCCAAGCAGCTGACCTCGGGTGTGGGCCATCTGATGAAGAAGAACAAGATCACCACGATCATGGGCGAGGCCCGGCTGACGGGCAAGGGCAAGCTGTCGGTCAAGACCGAGAAGGGCAGCGAGGAGCTGACCGCCAAAACCATCGTGCTGGCCACCGGCGCGCGGGCCCGCGAATTGCCGGGGCTCGAGGCCGATGGCGATCTGGTGTGGACCTACAAGCACGCGCTGAAGCCGCCCCGGATGCCCAAGAAACTGCTGGTCATCGGATCGGGCGCGATCGGGATCGAGTTCGCCAGCTTCTACAACACGCTGGGCGCCGAGACGACCGTGGTCGAGGTAATGGACCGTATCCTGCCGGTGGAGGATGCCGAGATCGCGAAATTCGCGAAAAAGGCGTTCGAGAAGCAGGGCATGAAGATCATGGAGAAATCCACGGTCAAGCAGCTGGACCGCGCCAAGGGCAAGGTGACCGCCCATGTCGAGACCGGCGGCAAGACCGAGAAGCTGGAATTCGACACGGTGATCTCGGCCGTGGGGATCGTCGGCAATACCGAGAACCTCGGGCTGGAGGATCTGGGCATCAAGGTGGATCGCACGCATGTGGTGGTGGACGAATACTGCCGCACCGGTGTCGACGGGATCTATGCCATCGGCGACCTGGCCGGCGCGCCCTGGCTGGCGCACAAGGCCAGCCACGAGGGCGTGATGGTGGCCGAACTGGCCGCTGGCGGGCACCCGCACCCGGTGCGCCCCGACAGCATTGCGGGCTGCACCTATTGCCATCCGCAGGTGGCCAGCGTCGGCCTGACCGAGGCCAAGGCGAAAGAGGCGGGATACGAGGTGAAGATCGGCAACTTCCCCTTTATCGGCAACGGCAAGGCGATTGCCCTGGGCGAGGCCGAGGGCATGATCAAGACGGTGTTCGACGCCAAGACCGGCGAACTTCTGGGCGCGCATATGGTGGGCGCGGAAGTGACCGAACTGATCCAGGGATATGTGGTGGGCCGACAGCTGGAGACCACGGAAGAGGACTTGATGCACACGGTCTTTCCGCATCCGACGCTGAGCGAGATGATGCACGAGAGCGTGCTGGACGCCTATGGGCGGGCGGTGCATTACTGAAGCGTTTCGCCTGCGACGTCGCCTGTCTCCGGGGCATCGGCCAGGGGCGACACGCGCGCAGTGATTGCGCGATGCGGGGCGTTTCAGGAAATGCTGTTGTCCAGGTTGGACGCGAAACGCTTCATGGTGCCGGTCCGCGCGGGTTTCGCGCGCGGAATTTGAGTATTTAGGCCAAGAAAAAGCCGGGACCTGTCAGACCGGCAGGGGCGCGATCACGTCCGTCCGGGGGGCGACATGATCCGCCGGGCTGGCCGGGGCATCCGGGTCGTCCGCCAGTGCCGGGAAGCCGTCCTGTGACAGGACCTGACCGCCAAAGGTCGCGCGGACATGGATGCTGTCCAGGTCCACCTCGGACGGGGCGATGCCGGTCAGCAGGATATAGCGCGCATCCGGGTCGAGGTCGTCGGAGTCAGCGAGTGTGACGTCGGACGTGTCCGGCAGCGTGATGCGCAGTTCGGTCGCGGCGCCGTCGGCATCCGAGCGGTCGATCAGTTCGACGTTCAGCGCGACCGGATCGGCAGGCAGGGTGCCTTCGGTCACCGGCTCGACGCCCACATCGACGATCAGCCGGTCCTCGGCGCTGTCGAAATCGGAAATCTCGAACCGGCTGAAGGAATTGTAACTGTCATCCTCGGAGATGGAGTTTCTTGCATCGGCAAAGATCGTGTCGGCGCCTTCGCCCGGGTCGACTTCGGTTCTGGTGGCAAAGCCGCGCGCATCGATGAAATCGTCGCCCGTGCCGCCGATATAGGTTTCCAGGGCCGGGCCGCCGCTGTCGAATCCGGCGTCGGGGTTGCTGGCCGTGAAGACGTCATTGCCGGCACCGCCGTCATAGATCAGGACGTCGTCGCTATCGAGCGGGCTTGCGCCGGTATGTATCGTGTCGTCGCCATCGCCGCCGTAAAGATTGCTGTAGACGCCGTTCAGCACGTCATTGCCGGCGTCGCCGTGGACATTGCTGGCATAGCCGTGCAACGCGTCGTCGCCATCCCCGCCCGAAATCGTGAAATTGGCCGAAGTGGAGGGCTCGTCGCGTGCCTCCTCGGCCGCGTCGGCGCCATAGCCGAAGATCGTGTCGTTGCCGGCCTCGCCAAAGGCATTGCCCTGGGCCGAGGTGATGATGTCGTCGCCGTCGCCGCCATAGAGGTTGTTGTTCTGCTGCGCCAGCGACGGGTGGATCTGGCCCGGGCCGGGGATGGGCCGCTGCTCGACCGGGTCATAGCCGCCATCGGCAATGTCGCCCAGCAGGCGCAGGTCCCAGTTGGACAGGCTGTCATCCCCGTCGCCGCCATATCCGTCGCCGTCGGTGACGAGGATGGTGTCATGCCGTCTTCGCCGGTAGTCCGCCATCCTCGTAAGTGACGTTCAGCACACTGGCCCCGGCGCCGACCGCGCGTTCGGTGCCGTCGGAATTGATCGTGCCGTCGATCAGCAGGTCGTCGCCATTGCCGCCGTAAAGAACGTCGCCGTCGCCGGCCCCGCCGCGCAGGGTGTCGTTGCCATCGAGGCCCGAGATCGTGTCGTCCCCGGCCAGCCCGTCGAAATCGTCATCCCCGTCTGTGCCGGTCAGGATATCGTTCAGCAACGTGCCATTGTTGTCCGGAGCAGGCTCTTCATCATCGGGGGACGTGTCGGGCGCGGTGTCGTCATCGCTTGATTCGAAGGCGTCGAACATGAAGGCCGCGGTGCCTGCGGCGGCGAGTAGAAGAAGAACGGTCATCATGATGAAAACTTTCTGTTTTATCGTTACCCAACAAGCGGAATGAGGCACCGTAACACGGTTTTCGAGAGGTCGGAGGGCAAAGTCGGGGTTTTTTCATGTCTCGCGCGGTCACAAGTTGTTTCCATTCCGGAAACGGACCGCCTGCGGAGGCTTTGCAAACCTTCGCGGGTCTGAAACACTCGGGCCGTCAACGGGAGAAGACCTGCAGCCATGGCCAGCCTCAATCGTATCGTCATGTACAAGAGCACCCGCGCCTGGCTGGAAGATCTGGATCTTGCGTCGATGGAGGCCGCCGAGGTGTCGGGCAAGCATGGCCGGCGCTTCGAATTCAGGAGCTACGAGCGGTTCCGCTATCCGGCTCATGACATCTGCAAGGGCCCCTATACCGACGAGGCCGGGACCGTGCGGCAGTTCGACATCGTGCTGGCCAACCAGGTGTGGGAGCATCTGGACCGGCCTTATGCCGCGACGCGCAACGTACTGGAGATGCTGCGGCCGGGCGGGTATTTCTGGGTCGCGGTGCCGTTCTTCATCCCCTATCACGGCGACCCGGTGGATTGTTCGCGCTGGACGGCGCGGGGGCTGAAGAACCTGCTGATCGAGGCCGGGTTCGAGGAGGACAACATACGGTCCGAGCAATGGGGCAACCGGCTGGCGGGTTTGCGGAACCTGGGCGAGGCGTGGCCGCCGGAATACGACCCCGAGCGTGACAACCTGGACAATGACCCCGCTTTCCCGATCTGTTCCTGGGCGCTGGCGCGAAAGGCAACGCGGAAATAACTGTGGATAAAGCGGGCGCTGCTGACAACGCCTGACCGGCGTTCGCGGTATGTTCCGTTTTTCCCCTTGGAAGAAGGGGCGGCGTAAACTATCTGTCAACGGGTGAGACACCGGGGGCAGTATGGCCGAGCTGAAGAACATCGAAGTACGGGGCGCGCGCGAGCATAACCTCAAGAACATCGACGTGGACATTCCGCGCAACGAGCTTGTGGTGATCACCGGGCTGTCGGGCTCGGGCAAGTCGTCGCTTGCCTTCGACACGATCTATGCCGAGGGGCAGCGGCGCTATGTCGAAAGCCTGTCGGCCTATGCGCGGCAGTTCCTGGACATGATGGAAAAGCCGGACGTGGACCATATCAGCGGTCTGTCTCCGGCGATTTCCATCGAGCAGAAGACGACCAGCAAGAACCCCCGCTCGACCGTCGGCACGGTGACCGAGATCTACGATTACCTGCGGCTTCTGTTCGCGCGGGTCGGCACGCCCTATTCGCCCGCCACCGGCAAGCCCATCGAGGCGCAGCAGGTGCAGGACATGGTCGACCGGGTGCTGGCGATGGAGGAGGGCACGCGCGCCTTCCTGCTGGCGCCGATCGTGCGGGACCGCAAGGGCGAGTATCGCAAGGAATTCCTGGAGCTGCGCAAGCAGGGGTTCCAGCGGGTGAAGGTGGACGGCACCTTCTACGATCTCGACGAGCCGCCGACGCTGGACAAGAAGTTCCGCCATGACATCGACGTGGTGGTCGACCGGATCGTGGTGAAGGACGGGATCGGCACGCGGCTTGCCGACAGTTTCCGCACCGCGCTGGACCTGGCCGACGGGATCGCCATCTTCGAGACCGCGCCGAAGGAAGGCGAGCCGGAGCGCACGACGTTTTCCGAGAATTTCGCCTGTCCTGTCAGCGGTTTCACCATCCCCGAGATCGAACCGCGGCTGTTTTCGTTCAACGCGCCGTTCGGCGCCTGCCCGGATTGCGACGGGCTGGGGATGGAGCTGTTCTTTGACGAACAACTTGTGGTGCCGGATGCGGCGCTGAAATTGTATGACGGGGCGCTGGCGCCGTGGCGGAAGGGCAAGTCGCCTTATTTCCTGCAAACCATCGAGGCCATCGCGCGGCATTATGAATTCGACGCCAGCACGCCCTGGCGCGACCTGCCGGCGCATGTGAAGCAGGTCTTCCTGCATGGCTCGGGCGACGAGGAAATCCAGTTCCGCTATGACGAGGGCGGGCGCGTCTACCAGGTTAGCCGTGTGTTCGAGGGGGTGATCCCCAACATGGAGCGACGCTATCGCGAGACGGATTCGAGCTGGGTGCGCGAGGAGTTCGAACGCTACCAGAACAACCGGCCCTGCGGCACCTGCGGCGGTTATCGCCTTCGGGAAGAGGCGCTGGCGGTGAAGATCGGCACGCCCGACGACCTGCGCCATATCGGGCAGGTGGTGCAGATGTCGATCCGCGAGGCGTTCGACTGGTGCGAGACGGTGCCCGAGGCGCTGACCGCGCAGAAGAACGAAATCGCGCGGGCGATCCTGAAGGAGATCCGCGAGCGGCTGGGCTTTCTGAACAATGTCGGCCTCGAGTACCTGACGCTCAGCCGGAATGCCGGCACGCTCTCGGGCGGGGAAAGCCAGCGGATCCGGCTGGCCAGCCAGATCGGGTCCGGCCTGACCGGGGTACTCTATGTGTTGGACGAGCCCTCCATCGGCTTGCACCAGCGTGACAACGGGCGGCTGTTGCAGACGCTTCAGAACCTGCGTGACCAGGGCAATACCGTGATCGTGGTGGAGCATGACGAAGAGGCCATTCGCACCGCCGATTACGTCTTTGACATCGGTCCCGGCGCGGGTGTGCATGGCGGTGACGTGGTCAGCCACGGCAAGCCCGAGGCGGTTGCCGCCGACAAGAACTCGATCACCGGGCAGTACCTGTCAGGCATGCGCGAGATTTCCGTGCCCGCGGAGCGCAGGCCGGGCAATGGCAAAGAGATCAAGATCGTCAAGGCCACGGGCAACAACCTGAAAAACGTGGATGCCGAGTTTCCGCTGGGCAAGTTCGTCTGCGTGACCGGTGTGTCGGGCGGGGGCAAGTCGACGCTGACCATCGAGACGCTGTTCAAGACGGCCTCGATGCGCCTCAATGGCGCGCGGCAGACACCCGCGCCCTGCGAGACGATCAAGGGGCTGGA
>JBKAGF010000078.1:0-12519 GCA_046290265.1 Roseovarius sp.
CGCGCCCGCGTCCAGCACCTGCTTGATGATCCGGTCGGTCGCCTCGGGCACCCGCACGATGGGGGCGCTGCCCGACCCGCCCAGCGCGCCGATCTGGGCCGACAGCGTTTGGATCGTGTTGGGCGCGTGCTCGCCGTCGAGGATCAGCCAGTCGAAGCCGGCGGTGCCCAGGATCTCGGTGGCGTAGGCGTCGGCGAACCCGGCCCAGCAGCCGATCAGCGGCTGGCCACTGGCCAGGGCGGTCTTGAAGGCGTTCAGGGGGGCGGGCATGGCGCGGTCTCCGTCGGGGGTGCGGTCCAGTTAGCGCCGGGGGCGTGCAAGGTCCAGTGGCCGGGTGCCGCGCGGCGCGGGAAGATGAGTATTTCCGGAACAATGAAAGCGGGGTCAGTCCCGGGCGGCCTGGAGCGCCTGTTCGAGGATCGCGGCGTCGCCGATATGGTTGGCCAGGATCAGGATCAGGCGCGCGTTCAGGGCGGCGCTGGCCTCGGGCGGGAGGCCGTCATGCGCGGCAATGAGCGCGGCATAGACCGCGTCGGCATCGGGCAGGTTGGGGTGCAGGATGAGGTCGGTCGCGGGGTCTGTCACGGGGTCTGTCACGGGTTTTGTCATGGGGTCTGTCCTGTGGCGCGGGCCAGGGCGGCGGTGATATCGGCGGCGGTGGCGTCGCGCCAGCGGGCGGCGACATGCTGGTCGGGCCGCACGAGGTAGAGCGCGCGGTCGGCACGGCCGAGATACCGGGCGCGCAGCGGTTCGGTCATCCGGGGCGCGAGCGTGGCGATGCCGGTGCCGGCGGGTGCGGCCGTGCCGAGGGCCAGCAGGGTGAAATGCCCGCCCAGGCGGTCGAGCAGGAAGCCGTCGTCCAGGGGCGCGTCGGGACAGGGCGCATCGGGACAGGGCGCGCCGGGGCGGGTCCGGTCCGGGCCGCCGGGCAGGGCGTCGGGCGTGTTGAGCGGCGAGCCGTCATGCACGGATGGCAGCGACAGGCGGCCGGAATTCACGAAGGGCCGGGCAAAGCCATGGCGGCGCGACAGGTGCAGCACGGCATCGCGGAAGATACGGCTGGCGTCCGAGGCGGGCGTGATGAAATCGGTCGAGCGGGTCGAGGCGGCGATGTTCTCGTCGGCGGCCTGCTCGCGTTCGGTGGCGTAGCTGTCCAGCAGGGACCGGGGGGCGGCGCCGGCGACCACCGCCGCCAGTTTCCAGCCGAGGTTGTCGGCGTCCTGGATGCCGGAATTCGCGCCGCGCGCGCCGAAGGGCGAGACCTGGTGCGCCGCATCCCCGGCAAAGATCACGCGGCCATGCCGGAAGTTCTGCATGCGGCGGCACTGGAACGTGTAGATCGACACCCATTCCAGGTCGAAGGCGGTCCCGGGCCCCAGCATCCGGGCGACGCGGGCGCGGACACGGCCGGGGTCGGTCTCGGCCCTGCGGTCGATGTCGCGGCCCAGTTGCAGGTCGATGCGCCAGACGCCGTCGGGCTGCTTGTGCAGCAGGGCCGACCGGCCGGGGTTGAAGGGCGGGTCGAACCAGAACCGGCGCTCGGTCGGGAAAGCGGCCTGCATGGTCACGTCGGCGATCAGGAAATTGTCCTGGAACACGCGCCCGGCAAAGCCGAGGCCCAGCATCCGGCGAAGGGGGGAGCGCGCGCCGTCGCAGGCGACCAGCCAGTCGGTGTCCAGCTCGAAGGGGCCGTCGGGCGTTTCGATCGTCAGCCGCGCGCCGGTGGCGGCGGGCCGGACGCCCGTGACCCGGTTGCCGCCGCGCAGGTCCAGCGGCGCGCCCTCGGCCTGCAACCGGCGGGCGCGGGCCAGGAGCGTGCGTTCGAAATGGTATTGCTGCAGGTTGATGAAGGCGGGCCGGCGGTGGCCGTCTTCGGGCAGCAGGTCGAAGCGGTAGATCTCGCGCGCACCGGCAAACACCCGGCCGATGCTCCATTGCACGCCCAGGTCCACCAGCGGCTGCCCGGCGCCGAGACGGTCGGCCACCTCGAGCGTGCGCTTGGAAAAGCAGATGGCGCGCGAGCCTTCGGAGACGCCTGTATTCTCGTCCAGGAGCAGAACCTGCGTGCCGTGCTGGGCGAGGTCGATGGCCAGCGCCAGCCCCACCGGGCCCGCGCCGACGATGGTCACGGGATGACGGGCCGGGGTGCCGCGGTCCTGATCGGGATGGCGGGCATAGGGATAAAGGCGTGCGCCGGGCGGAGAGGTCATGGCGCCGCCCATCCCGATCAGGTCAGCAGCAGGGGCCGCGCGACCACCAGCGCCATCAGCAGGACCGTCAGCGCGATGACGCGGTTGCGGTGGGCGCGGGGCTCCGGCGCGGTGAAGAACCAGCCGTAGGCGGACAGGGAATGTCCGACGCTGTCGATGGCGCCGCCGCCGCTTTCATCCGTCCGGTCGCGGGCGTGGCGCGAGATGCGCAAGAGCATCCGGAACATCTCGAACGCCCAGATGAGAAAGACGAGCCCCATGGCGGTGGTCAGACCCCAGGCAAGCGCGGTCATGCCGCCTGTCCCCCGTGCGATGCCGGGGCCGGAACAAGCCACGGGGCCCGCGCGTTGGAACGAGGGAGACTCATGTTCAAGGAAACCGACATCATGGCATGGAGCGACGCCATAGGCGCAGGGCCGAGGCCCCGCCGCACGATACCCGGGCGCGGCGGACTGACCGTTCTGGGGCTGATCCTGCTGCTGGGGGGCGTGCTGGCGTTCTTCAGCCCGTTTGCCGCGTCGCTTTCGGCGGCGGCCATGGCGGGTGCCGCGTTCCTGATGGCGGGGCTGGCACAGTTATGGCTGGCCTTCGGTGCCCGCGACGTCGCGCTGGGGGGACGGGCGCTGGGCGCGTTGTCCGGCCTTGTCTTCATCCTGTTCGCGCTGGCGCTTTTCGTGAACACCGGCGCGGGGCTTGCCGCGCTGGCGCCCGGGCTTGCGGCGTTGCTGGGGGTGCTGGGTGCATTGCGGGTGGTGCATGCCCTGCGCCTGAGGCCGCGCGCAGGCTGGATCTGGATCGCCGCGTCCGGCGCGCTGTCGCTGCTTCTGGCCGTCGCGATCGGACTTGGCCTGCCCGGACGCGCCGCCGTCGTTCCCGAAATGCTGCTGGCGATCGACCTGGCGATGGCGGGTTTCGCGACGCTCGCGCTGGCATGGCAGGAAGGAAACGCCGAAACGGAGCCTCTGCGGCCTGATCCCTGACCGGTCCCGGGCGCCCGGACGGTCATGCCTGCAGGGCCTCCCACATTTCCAGATCGCGCCGGGCGGTCCAGATGCGGGGCGTGTCGATGCCGCGCGCCTCGTCATAGGCGCGGGCGACGTTGAAGGGCAGGCAGTGCTCGTAGATGGCGTAATCCGAGAACTTGGGATCGCAGGCGGCGCGCACGGCGTCCCATGCCTCTTTCAGGGTGCCGCCGCGGGCCGCGACCCGCGCCGCCGGGGCATAGGTGCTGTCCAGGAAGTCGCGGGTGCTGTCGATGGCGCTGCGCACCATGTCCGGCCCCATCAGCGCATCGCCGCGCCCCGGCGCGATGGCGCCGACGCCATACCGCGCGATGGCATCGAGCGTGCCGCCCCAGTCGCCGAAATGGCCGTCGCCGCAATAGCAGGCCGAGCGGTATTCGACGATGTCGCCGGTGAACATCACGTTCTCGTCCGGCACGTGGATCACGATGTCGCCTGCGGTGTGCGCCCGGCCCAGCTGCATCAGGTCGACCCGGCGGTTGCCGAGATAGACCGACATGCGCCCGGAAAAGGTGGTGGTGGGCCAGGTCAGGCCGGGAATGCTCTCGTGCCCTTCGAAAAGCCGCGGAAAACGCTGGAACTCGCTGTCCCAATCCTCTTGTCCGCGTTCGGCCACCATGGCGCGGGCGGCGTCCGACATCACGATCTGGTCGGCGCCATAGGCCGAGGCGCCCAGCACCCGCACGGCGTGGTAATGGGTCAGCACCAGGTGTGTGATGGGCTTGTCGGTGACCTGCCGCACGCAGGCGATCACCTTCTGCGCCAGGCGGGGCGTGGCCTGCGCCTCGATGATCATCACGCTGTCATCGCCGATGATCACGCCGGAATTGGGATCCCCCTCGGCGGTGAAGGCATAAAGGCCGCGGCCGATCTCGGTAAAGCTGATGGGTTTTTCGGTCATGTCGCCCTGCGATGCGAAGGCTCTGGCCATCTCGGTGCTCCTTTCTAATGGACAGGGGCAGGGGGCTGTGATTCCGTATGCCCATGACGGACCCGCGTGTCACAATTCGTATCACGGCGATGATCGGCCTTGCCACCCTGGTGGTGCTGCTGCTGATGGGGCGCAACCCGACCTGCCCCTGTGGCTGGGTCGACCTGTGGGGCACGGTGAACACTTCGGAGGGCAGCCAGCAGGTGTTCGACTGGTACTGGCCCAGCCACCTGCTGCACGGTTTGCTGTTCTACGCGCTGTTGTGGCTGGTGGCGCGGCGGGTGGATGTCGGCTGGCGGCTGGTGATCTCCACATTGGTGGAATGCGCGTGGGAGATCGTCGAGAACACGGATGCGGTGATCGAGCGCTACCGCGAGGTGACGATCTCGCTGGATTACTACGGCGACAGCGTGCTCAACTCGGCCTCGGACATCATCGCGATGTGGCTGGGCTTCTGGCTGGCGCGGCGGCTGCCGGTCTGGGCCAGCGTGGCCGTGGCGGTGGGGTTCGAATTGCTGACCCTGTGGATCATCCGCGATAACCTGACGCTGAACGTGGTGATGCTGCTTTACCCTGTCGAGGCGATTGCCGACTGGCAGGCGGGCGGCTGAGGCCAGCGCGGAAGGTCCCGGCGCTGAAGGTCTCGGGGCGGAAGGTCCCGGCGCGGGGGCCGGGACGGAACCGCGCGAGGACCCGGAGCTCATCTGAGCACGCTCTGGTGGATGGCGCCGAAGATCGACTGGCCCGCCTCGTCTTCCATCCAGATCTTCACGGTATCGCCGAAGGCCAGGAAGGGCGTGCGCGCGGCGCCCGTCTCGATCGTCTCGACCATGCGCTGTTCGGCGATGCAGGAATAGCCGCGCCCGCCCTGCGCCACCGGCTGCCCCGGCCCGCCCGATTTGTCGCGGTTCGAAACCGTGCCCGAACCGATGACCGTGCCGGCGGCCAGCGGCCGGGTTCTGGCGGCATGGGCGATCAGGGTGGGAAAATCGAAAGTCATGTCGACCCCGGCATCGGCGCGGCCGAAGGCCTGCCGCTTGAGATCGACCTTCAGCACCCCGTGCAGGCGGCCCCCGTCCCATCCGGGCAGCGCATCGGGGGTGACGGCCACGGGCGAGCAGGCGCTCGGCGGTTTGGACTGGACGAAACCGAATCCCTTGGCCAGTTCGCCGGGGATCAGCGCGCGCAGCGAGACATCGTTGAGCAGCATGACCAGCCGGATCATGCCCGCCGCCTCGCACGGGGTGACGCCCTGCGGCACGGGGCCGGTGACGACCGCGATCTCGGCCTCGAAATCGATGCCCCAGACCGGGTCTCCGGTGAGCGGCGCGGTGGCCGGCAGGAAGGCGTCCGAGGCCCCCTGGTACATCAGCGGATCGCTCCAGAAACTGTCGGGCATGTCCGCGCCCCGTGCCCGCCGCACCAGCGCGACGTGGTTCACATAGGCCGACCCGTCAAGAAATCCGAAGGCGCGCGGCAGCGGCGCCAGCGCGCGGGCGGGATTGAAGGGGTCGTTTCCGGGCGGGGGCAGGTCGAACGGCGCGTCGAGCCAGCCCTGCAGGGTGCGTCCCGGCAGCGGAGTGCAGCGGGCGAGGTCGTCGGAGACGACGGCCAGCTGCCCATCGGGCGTGCCGTCGGCAAGGCTGGCCAGTTTCATTGCGGATCCTCCAGCGCGATCACCATGCCGTCCTGCCCGACATGGATCGGACCGTCATAGGCCGACGCGGCGGCCCGGCGCCACTGCTCTTCGGTGATGTTCGGGTCGCCGGCCGGGATCAGGTGGTTCAGCGCCAGCGCCCCGACATTGGCGGCGGCCGCGATCCGGCCCACCTCGGAGGCCGGAGAATGGCTTTGCATGATATGTTCGTAAAGCCGCGCGTCGCGATACCCCATGCGCTCGACGATGGCCTGCACCCGGTCGGGCAGCATCGCCTCGTGGATCAGCAGGTCGGCCCCCTGCGCGAAGGGGATCATCTCGGCGATCGGCGCCGTGTCGCCCGACAGGACCAGCGTCTGCCCGCCATGTTCCAGCTTGAGCGCGAAACTGTCCTCGATCGGCGGAT
Organism: Roseovarius sp.; assembly: GCA_046290265.1. Classification (GTDB taxonomy): domain Bacteria; phylum Pseudomonadota; class Alphaproteobacteria; order Rhodobacterales; family Rhodobacteraceae; genus Roseovarius. The sequence continues at coordinate 6,227 of JBKAGF010000078.1, forward strand.
GGTGATTGCGCAGGGCCGAGACCATGACGCCCTCGAGGTCGATGGGTCGGCTGTCGGATATATGGCCGACGGTGATGAACTCGTGAAAGGGCGGGCGGCCCTCGTCCACCTCGCGCAGCGCGATGTCGAATTCCATCGAATCGAGGAATCCCTTCCAATAGGTCTCGATCCCCGGCGGTCCGAAAATCGGTATCTCGTGCTGCAGACCCGCCGTCCAGGCGGTGTGCAGAAGCGGGCCCAATTCCAGCAGGTGATCGGAATGCAGATGCGTGATCAGCACCGCATCGAGCGCGGTGAGCGGCAGGCCCGCGTCGCAGATCGCCCGCGTGACGCCCAGCCCGGCATCCACCAGCAGGGTCAGCCCGCCCATCTGCACCAGTGTGGATGTCGGCATCGGGCCGCCGGGGCGAATCGCGGGGCCGCCCTTGGTGCCCAGAAGGACCACGGCGCTTTGCATGTCTTCAGTCTTCATCTGTGTCGTTCCGTTTGCGTTTCTCTGCGCGCCGCGCGCGCCGGCCCATGGTGACGACCGAATAGATCACCACCGCCCCCAGAAGGAGGATCACGAAATTCATGCCGCGCCGCCCCCGGCGTCGCCGCCGTGATGGTCTGCGGCGTGATGGTCCGCGGCGGGCAGGTTCCCGACGGCCTGTCCGGCCCCGCGCCGCCGCGGCCTGTCGGGCGCAAGGAAAACAATGGCGGCCACGGCCAGAAGCAGTGCGCCGATCGCACCGGCGACGATATTCGCAAGCAGCGTCACTTGACCCCCGGCGTGCCGTCGAACTTCTTTTCGATATCCGCCCAGCAGTCGATGTAATCGTCCTGCAGCGGCGCCTCTTCGGCGGCAAAGCGCGTCAGGTGCTGGGGGAACCGCGTTTCGAACATGAAGGACATGGTGTTGCCCAGCTTGTCGGGGCCCAGATTGGCGTTCGACGCCTTCTCGAACGCCTCGCGGTCCGGCCCGTGCGGCAGCATCATGTTGTGCAGCGACATGCCGCCGGGGACAAAGCCCTGCGGCTTGGCATCGTACTGTCCGTGGATGTTGCCCATCAGTTCGGACATGATGTTCTTGTGATACCATGGCGGGCGGAAGGTGTGTTCGGCCACCATCCAGCGGTCGCGGAACAGCACGAAATCGATGTTCGCCGTGCCCTCGATGCCCGAAGGCGCCGTCAGCACGGTAAAGATCGACGGGTCGGGGTGGTCGAACAGCACCGCGCCCACCGGGCAATAGGTATTGAGATCGTATTTGCAGGGCGCGTAGTTGCCGTGCCATGCCACCACGTCCAGCGGGGAATGCCCGATGCGGGTTTCGTGGAACTGACCGCACCATTTTATGGTGACGGTCGAGGGTGTCTCGCGGTCCTCGAAGGCGGCCACGGGGGTCTTGAAATCGCGCCGGTTGGCCATGCAGTTGGCGCCGATGGGGCCGCGTCCGGGCAGGGCGAATTTCTGGCCGTAATTCTCGCATACGAAGCCGCGGGCGGGACCGTCGAGAAGTTCCACCCGGTAGAGCAGGCCACGCGGGATGAGGGCGATCTCCTGCGGGGCGATGTCGATGATGCCCAGTTCGGTGACAAAGCGCAGCCGGCCCTCCTGCGGGACGATCAGAAGCTCGCTGTCGGCGGAGTAGAAATAGCTGTCGCGCATCGACACGGTGACGAGATACACGTGACTGGCCATGCCGGTCTGGGTGTTCACGTCACCGGCCGTCGTCATGGTGCGCATGCCGGTAAGCCAGGTCAGGTCGTCGTCGCCATGCGGCACTGGGTTCCAGCGGTACTGGCCCAGGCTGGTGACGTCCTCGACCACATGCGGCGCGGTCTTCCAGTAGGGAAGGTCGATGCGCGCGTAGCGGTGCGAATGCCGGACCGAGGGGCGGATGCGATAGCACCAGGTGCGTTCGTTCTGATGACCGGGTGCGGTGAAGGCGGTGCCGGACAATTGCTCGCCGTAAAGGCCGTAATTGCATTTCTGCGGGCTGTTCTGGCCCTGGGGCAGGGCCCCGGGCAGCGCCTCGGTCTCGAAGTCGTTGCCGAAGCCGGGCATGTAGCCCCGGTGCGGGCCGTTTGCGCTGGCGGCCTGGGTCAGGGGATGGGGGTCGGGCGGGCGGTTCATGGCACGGGGGTCTCCTGCTTGGTTCAGGAGTAACCGTTGCGGGACGTTCTGCCAAGCACGCCCGGCGAGGGGTGCCCCAAGCCGTGTCGTCATCCTCGGGCCTGAGCCGAGGATCTCTGGCGGCAAGAGGTCCCGGATCAGGTCCGGGACGACGGTTTTCCGGCGCGCTTTCCTTGGGTCTGTACCTCGCCCGTTCGGTGAGGGGTGGCACGGTGGAGCTGCCCCAAGCCGTGCCGTCATCCTCGGGCCTGACCCGAGGATCTCTGGCGGCAAGAGGTCCCGGATCAGGTCCGCGACGTCTTTCTACGCGCTTTGCCCGGGTCTGTATCTCGCCCGCCCGGTGAGCGGTGGCACCATGGGGCTGCCCAAGCGGCCGTCATCGCGGCCTGACCCGAGGATCTCCCACGGCAAGAGGTCCCGGATCAGGTCCGGGACGACGGTTTTCTACGCGCTTTGCCCGGGGCTGTACCTCGCGTGTCCGGTGAGGGGTCGCACCGTGGAGCTGCCCCAAGCCGTGTCGTCATCCTCGGGCCTGAGCCGAGGATCTCTCGCGGCAAGAGGTCCCGGATCAGGTCCGGCACGACGTTTTTCTGCGCGCTTTGCCCGGGGCTGTATATTGCCTGCCCGGTGAGGGGTGGCACCATGGGGCTGCCCCAAGCCGCGCCGTCATCCTCGGGCCTGACCCGAGGATCTCCCACGGCATGCGGTCCCGGATCAGGTCCGGCACGACCGCGCGTGCGACCCGCCGGGCGGTCTGGACCGATAACGACCTGCGTGCTGGTGCTAAGCCGGTGCATCGCGCGTGTTAGTCTTTCCTCGACAGAAACGGGAGATCCCATGCATCACGCCGCCCTGGCTCACATCATTTCCCGCCGCGGCCCGCCATGATGGCAGAGTTTGCCTTGCCCGAACTGCTGGCCGTGACCGGGGTCATCGCCATCGGGGCCGCCAGCCAGGCTGCCATCGGCATGGGGCTGAACCTGTTTGCCATCCCGCTCCTGCTGCTGATCGATCCGGTCTATGCGCCGGGTCCGGTGCTGGTGGCCTCCTTCGCGCTGTCGTTCATGGCGCTGTGGCGTGTGCCGGCCAGGGTCGATCGCGGGGAACTGACCGTCGCCATCCTCGGCCTGGTCGCGGGCACGGCGCTGGCGGGGATCGTGGCGGTGCTTGTCGATCCGGCGGGGCTGACGCGGCTTCTGGGGCTGTTCGTGGTGCTGGGCGTCGGGCTGGCGCTGTCGGGCTGGTCCGCCCCGCTGACCCGGGCAACGCTGCTGGCGGCGGGGGGCGGCGCGGGGTTCCTGGGCACCATCGCGGGGGTGCATGCGCCGCCCATCGCGCTGCTGTACCAGGGCATGGCGCCCGACCGGGTGCGCGGCGCGATCCTGACCTTCGTGGGCCTGGGCAACGCGTTTTCCATCATCGCGCTGGTGCTGGTCGGACGGTTCGGGACGGATCAGATCGTGGCGACGCTGTTGCTGTTTCCCGGCGTGCTGATCGGGCTCTGGGCCGCGCCGATGCTGGCGGGGCGGATCGATGCGCGGACCCTGCGCCTTGCGGTGCTGGGCGTCTCGGCCGTCAGCGGGCTGATCCTTGTTCTGGGCTGAGCCCAAAGCGCCGGGGCCATGAATGCAAAACGCCCCCGCCGAGCGCGGCGGAGGCGTCGTGTCGGGTTCCGGAATGCCGGATCAGACGGCGAGGTTCGGGATGATCTGTTTCTTGCGGCTCATGATACCCGGCAGGACGACGGTATCGCCCGAGACCTGCGCGCCGAAGCTTTTCTCGGCCACGCCCTTGACCAGGTCGTTGGCGATCAGCAGCGTCGCCTCTTCCTTGAGGATGTCCACCACGAAGAGCAGCACCTGGTCGACGCCATCCTCGGCGGCGACGGTCTGCATCGAGGCCATCAGGCTGTCCTTGCGGTCCAGCACCGTGGCGGGCGCGGTGGTTTCCAGCACCGAGACGCGGAACTTCGTGTCGCCCACGGCATATTCCTTGCTGTCCATCCGAAGCAGTTCGGCATCGGAAAACGCCGACACGTCGGACTTGGCCGCGAACATCTCGGCGGCATAGTCCGGTACGCTGATGTTCAGGTCGCGGGCCAGCTGTTCGGCCACGGCACGGTCATGGTCGGTGGTGGTGGGGCTGCGGAATTCCAGCGTGTCGCTGAGAATGCAGGTCAGCGCCGCCCCCTTGGCCCAGTCGGGCATGCGCTGGGCGTCCTCGCCCATCAGGTCGATCATGATCGTGGCGGTGCAGGCCAGCGGGCGCACGGTGATTTCGATCGGGCCGGAGGTTTCCAGCCCGCCCACCAGCTTGTGATGGTCGATGATGCCCTGCAGGTCGGCGCCGTTGATGTTGGCGGGCAGTTCGGCGGGGTTGTTGGTGTCGACCACGACGCAGGCCTGGCCGTCCTCGATATCAGAGATGATGCGGGGCTTGGGCAGGTCCCACTTTTCCAGCATGAAGGCGGCCTCGGTGTTGGGCTCGCCCAAAAGGACGGCCTCGGCGTCGCCGCCCTTCACCTCGTTGAGGTACCAGGCCCACAGGATGGGCGAGCCGGTGGAATCGGTATCGGGGGATTTGTGGCCAAAGACGAGCGTGGTCATCGGGTTCATGTCCTCGTGACTGGGATGGGTTGGTTTCGCGCGCCTTATAGGGCGGTGCGAGGGGCTTGTCACCCATGCATCCTGCCGCCAGATTGCCGGGATGCATGCTGCGCGCGAAACCCTGTTATACGCCCCGGTCAAGGCCTGGCTGGAGGCGCTGGGCTATGACGTGAAATCCGAGGTCGGCCCGGCCGACGTGGTCGGGCTGCGCGCGGATGCCGAGCCTGTGGTGGTGGAGCTGAAGACCGGGTTTTCCCTGACCCTGCTGCAACAGGCCGTGGCGCGGCAGGCGATCACCGAGCAGGTCTATGTCGCCGTGCCGCGCTGGAAGGGCAAGGCGGGGTGGCGAGCCTTCAAGGGCAATATCGGGCTCTGCAAGCGGCTGGGGCTGGGGGTTCTGAGCGTGCAGCCGGACGAGGGCCGCGTGCAGGTCCATTGCGACCCCGCGCCATTCCGGCCGCGCCAGTCCAAGGTCAAGCGCGCAAGGCTGCTGAAGGAATTCACCGCGCGGCGCGGCGACCCGAACGAGGGCGGCACGCGCGGGCAGGTCGAGACGTCCTACAAGCAGGATGTGCGCGCCTGCGTCGATTACCTGATGGCAAACGGCCCCTCCACCGGCGCCTCGATCGCGCGGGCCACGGGCGTGGCGCGGGCGACGCGGATCATGGCCGACAATCACTCCGGCTGGTTTTTCCGGGTGGAACGCGGCGTCTATGCGCTCAGCGATACCGGCATGGCGCTGTTCGAGGCGGACGCCGGTGCGTGATGCATGGCGCGCGGCGCTGCTGTCGCCGGTGCTGGTGCCGCAGGCGGCCTGGGTGGTGCTGCGCGCCGCCCGCCTGCCCGAGGCGGCGGGGCCGCGCGCGGGCGCGGCCGGGCAGGGGGCGGCGCTGCGCCTGCTGATCCTCGGCGACAGTTCCGCCGCGGGTGTCGGCGTCGAGACGCAGGACGACGCGCTCGCCGGGCGGCTGGTGGCGCATCTTGCTCCGCACTTCCGCGTGCACTGGCGGCTGGCGGCGCGGGGCGGGGCGACCACGACAACTGCCCTGGCCGATCTGGCGCAGATGCCGCGCGCGCATTACGACGTGGCGGTGATCGCGCTGGGCGTGAACGACGCCAAGAACGGGCTGCGGCGCGCCCGGTGGCGGCGCAACTACAGCGACCTCGTAAGCCTCCTGAAGACGCGTTTCGGCGTGTCGCGCATCGTCGCCTCGGGCGTGCCGCCGCTGGGGATGTTTCCGCTGCTGCCCCGCCCCCTGCGCGGGCTGCTGGGCGCGCGGGCGTCAAAGCTGGACGCGGACCTGCGCGCGCTTGTGGCGGCAACGCCCGCCATGCGCTATGTTCCGATGGATTTCCCGGCGGATCCGGCCCTGATGGCCGCCGACGGGTTTCATCCCGCCGCCGCGCTGTGCGATTCATGGGCGGCGCGGATCGCGAACGGGGTCAGGGAGGGCTGAACGCCATGCTGTGCCGTATCGGAGAGGTGGAGGTCTGGCGGATCCTCGAGATCGACGCGCCGTTCCTTGCGCCGGAAGAGATGTTTCCCGGTGCCGGTAGGGATGTGGGCCG
>JBKAGF010000079.1:0-12414 GCA_046290265.1 Roseovarius sp.
CCCGCGTCGTCTTCGACGAGGGCCGCGCCATCGGGGTCGAGGTCACCCGCAAGGGCCGGCAGGAGATCATCCGCGCCAATGCCGAGGTGATCCTTTCCGCCTCCGCCTTCAACTCGCCGAAACTCCTGATGCTGTCGGGCATCGGCCCCGGCGCGCATCTCTCCGAACACGGCATCGACGTCATCGCCGACCGCGCGGGCGTCGGCGCCAACCTGCAGGACCATCTCGAGGTCTATGTCCAGATGGCCGCCTCCCAGCCGGTCAGCCTCTACAAGTACTGGAACCTGCCCGGCAAGGCCCTCGTCGGTCTCACCTGGCTTCTGGGACGCACCGGACCGGGGGCGTCGAACCAGTTCGAATCCTGCGGCTTCATCCGCTCGGCGGCGGGCGTGGACTATCCCGACCTGCAATTCCACTTCCTGCCCATCGCCGTGCGCTACGATGGCCAGGCGGCGGCCGAGGGCCACGGCTACCAGGCCCATGTCGGCCCGATGCGCAGCGTCAGCCGCGGCGCGGTCACCCTCAACTCCGCCGACCCCGCCGCACCGCCGCGGATCTTCTTCAACTACATGAGCCACGACAGCGACTGGCAGGATTTCCGCCGCGCCATCCGTCTCACGCGCGAGGTCTTCGCCCAGGACGCCTTCGCTCCGTTCTCGAAACACGAGATCCAGCCCGGCGCGGACATGCAGTCCGACGACCAGCTCGACGATTTCATCCGCGAACATGCCGAAAGCGCCTATCACCCCTGCGGCACCTGCCGCATGGGCCGGGCGGACGACCCGCGCAGCGTGGTCGACCCCCAGGGGCGCGTCATCGGCGTCTCCGGCCTTCGCGTCGCCGACAGCTCGGTCTTCCCGCGGATCACCAACGGCAACCTCAATGCGCCGTCGATCATGACCGGCGAGAAGATGGCCGACCACATCCTCGGCCGCACCCTGCCCGCCGACAACGCCCAGCCCTGGATCCACCCGGACTGGCAGACCGCGCAACGTTGATCGTCCCCCTGTTTGATCCGCGTCAAGGCGCAGGCGTCGGCAATCGGCTAACCTCCGGGAAAACACGATCAACAAGGAGGACCCGGAATGTCACATACCCCGCACGAGCTGCACGAAGACTTCCCCGGCATGGCCGGCCGGATCTCGGCGCTGAAATCCTCGAACGCGCATTTCGCCCGGCTGATGGACGCCTATCACTCGATCAACCGCAAGGTGCATGCGGCCGAGACCAACGTGGCCCCGATTTCGCCCGAGGCCGAAACCGACATGCGCAAGTCCCGCGCCCGGCTCAAGGACGAGCTCTACGCGATTCTGTCAGCCTGACTCGCAAAGCCTTGATCGGGCGTTACCGGGCCGTGACGGTGCGATAAGGCCGGAAATGTCGGGCGTCGCACCGACGCGATACCGGCGTAATACCGACGTGATACCGACATGCCATTTCGCCTCATGGCCGGGCGTTGACGACTCGCCTCAGAACTTGGTCTGGTGCGCCGCTGGCGTCACCGCGCGGCGCTTCAGCACGGCCTCGCGCCAGCTGATGAAACTGACCGATCCGACGATCACCATCCCCCCCAGAATCACCCACGGATCAAAGGGTTCGGCGAAGAATGTGACCCCCAGAAGCACCGCCCAGACAAGCTGCAGAAACGTCACCGGCTGGGTCACCGTCAGCGGCGCCGCCCGGAAAGCCAGCGTCATGGTGTAATGCGCGCCCGTGGCCAGCGCCGCCACGACCATCAGGATCGCCAGTTCCCACAGCGTCGGCGTCACCCAGTTGCTCAGCGCCACCGGGGCCAGCCCGATCGTCACCGTGATCGACAGCATCGCCACGACCAGCCCCGGCGCACAGCGGTCCGACAGTATCTTGGCCAGCAGGTAGGATCCCCCAAAGGCGACGGCGGTGAACAACATGCCGAAATGCCCCGGCCCCAGGTCACGGAACCCCGGACGCAGGATGATCAGCGCGCCCACCAGCGCCACGACAATGGCCATAACCCGCCTGAGGGCGAGCTTTTCCCCAAGAAACAACGCCGCGCCCAGGGTGACGTAAATCGGCGAGAGGTAGTTCATCGCCGTCACGTCCGCCAGCGGGATCCGCGCCATGGCGAAGAACCACAGCCCCACGCCCGCCGAATGCGCGATGCCCCGCAGGACGAACAGCCCCCATGTCCCGCGATCCAGCCGCAACCGGCTCAGCGTGCCCAGCATCGGCACCAGGAATATCAGGCCCAGAAGATAGCGCAGGAACGCCGCCTCGGCCGCAGGAATCCGCGTCCCCAGCACCTTCACCATGGCCGTCACCCCGACGAACAGGATGCCGGTGACAACCATCCAGAAAACACCCAGGCCGGGCCGCGCATTCACCTCGGAACTCATGGCGGCATAAAGCCCCCGCCACGCCGGGAAGTCGAGCGCAAAAGCGCGGAACTTTTAAGTCCAGTTAACCACTTGCCCGCAAGGTGGCGCCACGGCAGCCCGGGGCGCGGTGGAAAAAAATTTTTGAAGAAAAATCTTGCGCCCGGCGGACCGGGCCGGGCTCAGACCTTCTCTTGCGTGTATTTGCGCAGTTCCGCCCGCGCCACCTGCCGCCGATGCACCGCGTCCGGCCCGTCCGCCAGCCGCAGCGTGCGCAGATGCGTCCAGCTCGCCGCCAGCGGCGTGTCCTGGCTGATGCCCTGTGCGCCGAACATCTGGACGGCCTCGTCCACCACCTTCAGCGCCACGCGCGGCGCGACGACCTTGATCTGGCTGATCCAGGGCGCCGCCGCCCGCGGATCTCCCTGGTCCATCATCCACGCCGCCTTCAGGCACAAGAGCCGCGCCTGCTCGATCTCCATCCGCGCTTCGGCGATATGATCGAAATTCGCCCCCAGCTGCGCCAGCGGCTTGCCGAACGCCTCGCGCCGCAGCGACCGGCGGCACATCAGTTCCAGCGCCGCCTCGGCCTGTCCGATGGCGCGCATGCAATGGTGGATACGCCCCGGCCCCAGCCGGTTCTGCGCGATCTCGAAACCGCGCCCCTCGCCCAGCAGCAGGTTTTCCACCGGAACGCGCACATCGGTGAACCGGATATGCATATGCCCGTGCGGCGCGTCATCCGCGCCGTAAACTGTCATTGGCCTAAGTTTTTCAATGCCTTGCGTGTCGCTCGGCACCACGACCATCGAATGCCTCCGGTGCCTGGGCGCGTCCTCATCCCCGGTCCTGGCCATCACGATATAAACCGCGCAGCGCGGGTCGCCGGCCCCCGTCGCCCACCATTTTTCGCCGTTCAGAACATAAGCGTCACCGTCCCGCACACAACTCAGCGAGATGTTCGTGGCGTCGGAGCTGGCGACGTCCGGTTCGGTCATCAGATAGGCCGACCGAATGTCTCCCTCCAGCAACGGCGCCAGCCAGCGCACCTTCATCTCGTCGGTGCCGTATTTCGTGAACACTTCCATGTTTCCGGTGTCCGGCGCATTGCAGTTGAACACCTCCGCCGCCATCGGCGTGCGACCGATCTCTTCGGCGAAATAGGCGTATTCCACGGTGCTCAGCCCCGCGCCGCCCTCCCCGTCCGTCAGCCAGAAATTCCACAGGCCCCGCGCCTTGGCCCGCGCCTTCAGCCCTTCCAGGATCTCGGCCTGCCGCTCGGTATACGTCCAGCGATCGCCCTTTTCGACCTCGTCGTGAAAAGGCTTCTCCATCGGCGTGATCTCGTCGCGCACCATCTGGCGCACCTGTTCCAGCATTTCCGCGATATGCGGGCGTATCTCGAAATTCATGGTCGTCCTCCCGGTGGCCTGCGCCTGCCTGTCAGGCTTGATCGCATGACACCCGGTCATCGTCCAGTGCAGGGCGAGGTTTTCCGCACGGGACCGCGCTCCGCCGATGCCGGCTTCCGCTCCGGCTCAGCAGCCCGCGCGGCCCAGCACCATCACCCAGACCCGCCCCGGCGCCTCGACCAGCGCAACGCTCTCTGCGTCGCGCGACAGCATATTGCGGCGGTGTCCGGGCGAGGCCGCCCAACCGTTCAGCACGGCGTCCAGCCCGGCCTGCCCCCTGGCGATATTTTCCGCAATGAAACAATAGCGATAGCCGACACGCCTCGCCCTGTCGGCGACGCTGCTGCCATCCGATCCGGTATGGCTGAAGTGACCGTGCCGCGCCATGTCCTCGGCATGCATCCTGGCCGCGCGCGACAAGGCTGCCGAGACATCGAGCGATGGGCGACCCTGCGCCGCACGATAGGCGTTGATCCAGCCAAGTGCGGCCCGGCTCCGCTCCGTCGCGTCCTGCGCCGCGGACGGCTGGCACGCCAGGGCAACCAGGATCGCGATTCCGACCCCTCGGACCCCCACGCCAGGACCCCGGGCGAGCATGCCGCGAAGGCCCGGCCAGCCCCGTTCACACATGGCGCGACAGGATCTCCAGCGCCGCCGCGTGCTGCTCTCGTCCTGCCGCGGCGACCACCCGCCCGCCATCATGCGCCGGGCCTCCGGTCCAGTCGGTCACGATCCCGCCCGCGGCTTCGATCACCGCGATGGGCGCGTGGATATCATAGGCGTTCAGCCCCGCTTCGATCACCAGGTCAACCTGCCCGCTGGCCACCAGCGCATACGCGTAACAATCAAGCCCGTAGCGGGTCAGCCGCGCCTGGGCCGCGACAGCGCGAAAGGCCTCCCCTTCGGCTGCGGTCCCGACCTCGGGAAACGTCGTGAACACCGTCGCCTCCGACAGCGGTCTGTCGCCCCGGGTCTTCAGCACTCGTTCACCCTGCGGGCCCTGCATCCCGGCCCGGCCAAAGCCGCCCTCGAACCGCTCGCCGATATAGGGCTGGTCAATCAGGCCATAGACCGGCCCGTCGTGATCCGACACCGCGATCAGCACACCCCAGGTGGGCGCTCCGGCCACGAAGGCCCGCGTGCCGTCGATCGGGTCCAGCACCCAGGTCAGGCCGCTGCTGCCGGGCGCCGCGCCGAACTCCTCGCCCAGGATGCCGTCCTCGGGCCGCCGCTCGGCCAGAACGGCGCGCATCGCCTGCTCTGCCGCCTTGTCCGCGGCCGTCACGGGATCATAGGCCGCATGCGCACCGGCCTTGTTTTCCACGCCGATGTGATCGGCGCGAAACCAAGGCAATATCGCGCCGCGCGCGGCATCAGCCAGCGCGTGCGCGGTATTAACTATTTCCGAAGACTTGCAAGCCATCCTGTCCCTGCCCTGATATTCAGCGCATGGATAGACCGCCTGTCAGTCGGGCTCAAGCAACGTCGCTGAGAACCCGTGCAAGATCGAACAGACGCCGCCGCTGGTTTTCGGGAATCGCATAATAGGACCGGATCAGGTCCAGGGCTTCCTTGTCTCCCAGAAGGTCCGCCGGGATCATGTCCGTGCCTTCCTTCGCGTCGCCTTCCTGGTCCAGCCCTTCGAAGAAGAAGCTGACCTCGACCTCAAGCGCCTCGGCAATATCCCAGAGCCGCGATGCGCTGACGCGGTTCGCGCCGGTCTCGTATTTCTGGATCTGCTGGAACTTGATACCAACGCTTTCCGCAAGCTGCTGCTGTGTCATCCCGACCAGCCAGCGGCGGTGGCGAATGCGTTTTCCGACATGTACGTCTACGGGGTGCGGCATGGGCAATCCTCTCCTCAGGGTCCCGCCCGTATATCAAAGCCTTGTCCCGGGAGGGTGTTACAAAAAAAAATTGGCCGCGCATCCCAGCGACACTGCGAAGAAAATAGGGAGGTGCGATATCTATGGCAAGAAATATTGCACCCCGAATAAGGGATCGGTCCTTTATACCTACAATCTAAACGAGCAACTACTTCTTTCGGATAGGAAAGCACAACTCACGCTGGCAATTTGACTTCAATTCCTCACTTCGTTTATCGACTTTCCAACCGGTTCCGGCCGGGATTTGTTTAATGGGAGCCTGAAGATGCGCGCTTTCCGGATCGATTCGCACGACACAACCGCGACGGTGCAGAACATTCCCGCGCCGATCCCTGCCAAGGGAGAGATCGGACTGCGCATACAGGCGTGCGGTTTGAACTTCGCCGATCTCCTTATGCAGAAGGGCGAATATCAGGATACGCCCGACACGCCCTTTACCCTTGGGATGGAAGTGGCCGGCACGGTCGAAACGCTGGGCGAGGGCGTCACGGGGCCGCCGATCGGCAGCCGCGTCGCGGTCTTCGGCGGACAGGGCGGGCTGGCCGAAAAGGGGTGCTTCCCGGCCGACCGCGCCGTTGTCCTGCCCGACGGCATGAGCTTCACCGACGCCGCGGCATTTCAAATCGCCTACGGCACCAGCCATGTCGCACTGCACTACAAGGCCCGCCTGCAGCCCGGCGAAACACTTCTCGTTCTTGGGGCAGCCGGAGGTGTCGGCCTCACGGCGGTCGAAATCGGCAAGCTGATGGGGGCGACCGTGATTGCCTGCGCCCGCGGCGCCGACAAGCTGAGGGTCGCGCAACAAGCCGGGGCAGACCACTTGATCGATGCGGAAACCGACGATATCCGCGAGGCCTGCCGCGCGCTTGGCGGTGCCGACGTGGTCTATGATCCGGTCGGCGGCGACCAGTTCAGGGCCGCCATGCGCGCTTGCCGTCCCGAGGCACGCATCCTTGCCATTGGCTTTGCCAGTGGCGATGTGCCGAAAATCCCCGCCAACCACCTTCTGGTCAAGAACATCTCGGTGATCGGCTTCTACTGGGGCGGTTATCTTGCGTTCCGGCCCGAGGTCGTGACCGACAGCCTGTCCCGGCTGTTCGACTGGTACGCGCAAGACCGGCTGAAGCCCCATGTCAGCCACGTGCTGCCGCTGGAGCGCGCGCAGGAGGGGCTTGACCTGATGCGCAGCCGCAAATCAACCGGCAAGGTGGTCGTCACCATCGAATAGGGCGCCAGGCACTTCGATTCAGGCCTGCCGCACCAGCGCCGGCGCCGACGCGCGAAAGCCCTGCCGCAGCAGGTCTGACAGCTCTCGCATGATGTCGTCGCGGTTTGCCGGGCCATACATGTTGACCTGCTGAAACCCAAGGTCCGGCAGCGCCCCCTGCGCATTGATCGCCTCCTGGTGGGGCGGGATGCTGGTTTCCAGCAAGGCCCCAACCGCAAGGTCCGCGCTGATCAGGGCCTCGACCGACCGGTCCTCGTCCGCCTCGATCGCCAGTTCCCAGTCGATCCCCGCCGCATCCAGGCTGCGCAGCACCGGCGCCCGAAAGATGCAATGGCGGCAGAAGCCCAGCCGCAACGGCTTCTTGCGCCAGGCCTGCCCGCCAAGGGCGCCCACCCATTTCAGCGGCAGCCGGGTCAGGGTCTCGCCACCCGGGGCCACCTCCTTTTCCGTGGTGAGGATCAGATCGACCTCGCCCTTCCTCAATGCCTCGTGCAGCCGTATCGTGCTGGACGATTTCAGCGCCACGTTCACCCTCGGAAAGACGCCGTTGAAGGTCTTCAGGACCCGCGGCACCACCGGGTAGACGATGTCATGCGGCACGCCAAGCGTCAGCTGGCCCTCGTAGACCTCGTCCGACAGCCGCCCCACCGCCTCGTCGTTCAGGTCGACGATCCGCCGCGCATAGGTCAGCAACTGCTCGCCCGAGGCAGTCAGCGCCACGCGCCGGTTGCTGCGGTCCAGCAGATCGATGCCAAGAACTTCCTCCAGCCGCTTGAGCTGCATCGACACAGCCGACTGCGTCAGGTTCAGGACCTGGGCGGCGCGCGTCACTCCGCCCTGCTCCGCGACTTCCAGAAAGGATCGCAGTGTCGTCATGTCGAGATTTCGCATCATCACAGTTCCTGATGTCAATTCGATCAAACATTCATTTTCAAAATACTATCACTCATGCCAGATACATCAATAGAAATAATGATGCCCCTAGCTTCATCACGAATTTTGAAAGGAAACCGCCATGTCCACGCTCTCTCGCCGTCACCACGCCCCCTTCCGCCAGTCTCGTCGGGCGTCGCTTTTCGACATGCTGGAACTGCGCCGCCAGCGCCGCGCCCTTGCCCGTCTTGACGATCACGCACTGGCAGATATCGGCCTGACCCGAGAGGAGGCAGAGGCCGAGGCCCGCCGTCCCGTCTGGGACATCTTCCGTCGCTGAAGCGGGAACCGACTGTTTCCACGCGATTTGCGTCCGGATTTGCTTGAAAAGAATGCCCAGCCAACCGATATTATACGCAAACCCCATCTCGGGGTTCCAACGGGACACCAATCGGAGGCTTGAATGGCTGAATTCGAAACGATCCGGACGGCAACGGGTGCGCGCGCCGCGTCGGTCGATGAAGGGCTGCGCGCCCATATGAACAAGGTCTACGCGACCATGTCGATCGGCACGCTGCTGACATTTGCGGCCGCGTGGGCCGTCGGCAACAACGCGGCGATGATGGAAACGCTGTTTACCGGCATCACCCGCTACATCGTCATGTTCGCACCGCTGATCATGGTCTTCGCCTTCGGCGCCGTCATCAACAAGCTGTCGGCGGCAGCGGCACAACTGTTCTTCTACGCCTTCTCGGTCGTGATGGGCGTGTCGATCTCCTACATCTTCGTGGTCTTCACCGACTTCTCGATCGCACAGGTCTTCCTGGTTACGTCGATCGCCTTCGCGGGCCTGTCGCTGTGGGGCTATGCCACCAAGAAGGACATCTCGGGCTGGGGCAGCTTCCTGATCATGGGCGTGATCGGCCTGATCGTGGCGTCGATAATCAACATCTTCATCGGCTCCCCCGCGATCATGTTCGCGATCTCGGCCATCGGCGTTCTGATCTTCGCAGGTCTGACCGCCTATGACACGCAGGCGATCAAGAACGAGTATCTGATGCACGCCCACCACGGCGACCGCGAATGGCTGGGCAAGGCGGCCATCATGGGCGCGCTGCGGCTCTACCTGGACTTCATCAACATGTTCATGATGCTGCTGAACCTGCTGGGTCAGCGCGAGTAACCTCGCCGCATTCCAGAATGTGCAAGGGCCGGTCAATCGACCGGCCCTTTTCATTTGCGTTTGGCTCTGGGCACTGAGGCCTCGCGCTGCAGTCTCCGCGACCAGCCGCGGCACCTCCCGCCGCCACGAGACCGCGGATCAAGTCCGAAGCGCCGTGTGCGGATGATCCGCCCCGGGAGAATTTGGCACCCCCAAAGCAAAAGGCCGCGCCCGGTGGCACGGCCTTTTATAACGCGAGGAGGTAAGACCTTACTTGATCTTGCCTTCCTTGTATTCGACATGCTTGCGCGCGACGGGATCGTATTTGCGCACCGTCATCTTCTCGGTCATGGTGCGGGCGTTCTTCTTGGTGACGTAGAAGTGGCCCGTGCCCGCGGTCGAGTTCAGGCGGATCTTGATTGTGGTCGGCTTCGCCATGTTTATCTCTCCTGCGGCGAGGTGTCAGACACCCCGCGAAATTCGTCATGAAGCCCGCCTTTTAAACGCGCGGGCCTGCATGTCAACCGGATTCTCCGTCGATCAGTTCGAGCTGACGCGCGTCGGCATGCGATAGAAGTGATGCACCCCGATCGTGGTTGTCCGCGCAAACGTCCGGGACCATTTCGGGCGCACGGCCTTGGTGTGGTAATGCGTCGCCCCGCCGGTCAGGTCGCGCTTTGCGCCCTTCACCATCAGGTAGGCCACCTTGCCCGCCCGCTCGAACGCGCGCTTTTCGTTGATCCGGTCGCTGGCGCCGTCACAGGTATAGGTAAACTGGCACTGGTACTTGCGCCCGGTTCCCTGGTGCACGACACCACAGATCGAATCCGGAAAACGTGCGCTATCGACCCGGTTCATGATGACCTCGGCCACGGCGAACTGGCCCTTGACGCTTTCGCCGCGCGCCTCGTGATACAGCGCCTCGGCCAGGCAGCGCCATTGCTTGCCCCCGGTCTGCGCCGACTGCGCGGCCAGCCAGCCGCGAGAATAGGTCACGTCCACGCCGGGGCGTTCCATGTAACGCGCCACCATGTCCTCGGGGATCGCGCTCAGAACGCGGTTCTCATGTGCATAAAGTCGGTTGAAGTCCTGCTCCGCCACGGCAGCGGTTCCAAGGACGATCATCAATAATGTCGCGAGCGATTTCAAAAACCCGCCTCCTTTAATTAAGACCCGGTCGGGCCCATCAAGTCGGCAGGGCATACAGAAGATGGGACAAAGCGTCCAGCCCGGGGCCCGTCATGGCAGCTATGCGTGCTTGGGGCTGGATTGTGACTGGCAGGTTTATGCCGCAGATGTGGCGCCAATCCGCGCGGCGCCTACCCGATCTTGTCCCTGACGGCCAGTTGTGCGGCAGCTAGTCGCGCCACGGGAACCCGGAACGGCGAACACGAGACATAGTCGAACCCCGCCGCCCGGCAGAAGGCAATCGATTCGGGGTTTCCGCCGTGTTCGCCGCAGATCGACAACGTCAGGTCCGGCGCCGCATCCCGCCCCCGGCGCGCGCCGATTTCCAGCAGCTCACCCACTCCGTCGACATCCAGCACATGGAAAGGGTCCTCGGGATAGACGCCCTGCTGCACGTAATGCGACATGAACCGGCCCGCGTCATCACGGCTGAGACCATAGGTCATCTGCGTCAGGTCGTTCGTTCCGAAGCTGAGGAAAGACACATGCGGCGCGATCTCGGCTGCCCGCAGCGCGGCGCGCGGCGTCTCGACCATCACCCCAAGCCGATAGGTGAAATCGCGTCCCGTTTCACGGCGCACCGCGTCGGCGACATTGTCGACATTCTCGCGCACCAGTTCGACCTCGCGCATGGCGGACACCAGCGGGATCATGATCTCGGGCACCACCGGCGCACCCTCGTGGCTGGCAGCGACCGTGGCCTCGAAAATGGCGCGTGCCTGCATCTCGTAGATCTCGGGCACTGCGATGCCCAGCCTTACGCCCCGCATGCCCAGCATCGGGTTGTATTCGCCCATCGACTCGACCCGCTCGGTTACGTCCGCCACCGGCAGATCCAGCGCGTCGGCCAGTTCACGGATGCCCTCGCGGTCCGCCGGCAGGTATTCGTGCAGCGGCGGGTCGAAGAGGCGGATACAGACCGGCATACCCGACATGATGCGGAACAGGTCGATGAAGTCCGCCCGCTGCATCGGCAGCAGCACATCCAGCGCCGAGGCGCGATCCTCGCTCGTGTCGGCAAAGATCATCTCGCGCATCGCCACCAGGCGGCTGGGTTCAACGAACATGTGCTCGGTCCGGCACAGCCCGATCCCCTGCGCCTTGAAGGTCAGCGCAAGTTCCGCATCGGCCTGTGTGTCGGCATTGGCGCGCACCTCGATGTCGCGCACGTCGTCGGCCCAGCTCATCAGCGTTTTGAACGAGTCGTCGCGCGCGGCTTCCAGCATGCGCGGCTCGCCCGCCAGCACCTCGCCGCTGGTGCCGTCGATGGTGATCTGGTCCCCGGCCTTCAGGCTGCGGCCATCGGGAAAGACCAACCTCTTGCGCTTGATCTGAAAGGTGATGGCCGACGCACCCACCACGCAGGGCTTGCCGATCCCGCGCCCGATCACGGCGGCGTGGCTGGTGATCCCGCCCCGTTCGGTCAGGACACCGGCGGCGGCATGCATGCCGCGAATATCCTCGGGGCTGGTCTCGCGCCGTACCAGGATCGCCGCCTCGCCGCGCGAATCCGCAGCCTGCGCCTCTTCTGCGCTGAACACGATCTTGCCCCGCGCCGCACCCGGGCTTGCGGCGATACCACGTGCCAGCACGTCGCGCTTCACCTCGGGACCGATCTGCCGGTGCAGAAGTTCGTTGAGCGCGCGCGGCTCGATCCGCATCAGCGCCTCTTCGCGGGTGATGATCCCGTCCTCGGCCAGGGCCACGGCAATTGTCACGGCGGCCCGCGCATTGCGCGCCACGCGCACACCGTCCAGCAGGTAGACCTCGCCGTTCTCGATCGTGAATTCCGCCTGCATCTCCTCGCGCAGCTTTTCACGCATCAGCTTGATGCAGGTCTTCAGCTTCGTGAACGCATCTGGTGCAAGCTCCTCCAGCGACGGACCACGGGAGTCCTTTTGCAGGTACAGCGCCTCCTTCGAGGCCTTGAGCGCCTCGCGTCCCTGGCTCTGGCTCAGGTAGCGCCCGGTGCAGCGCCGGTCACCTGTCCCGCTGTCGACCAGCTGCATCACGCCGGAGCCGCATTCACCCTCGCCCAGCCCCAATGCCATTTCCTGCACGACAAGGCCCAGCCCGGCATCGGCTGGCGCGCCCTTGGCCTGCCGCAGCAGCCGCGCCGTCGTGCCCTGCCAGGCCCGTGCCATTGACCGCAGAACGCCCAGCAGTTGCACGCGGGCATCCTGCGGGAACTCCTCCTCGACCTCGTCCTCGTAGATTGCCAACGCCTGGCCCACCGCCTTTACCGGGTCGTCGTCCAGCGTGTCGAACATGTCGGGATCGGCCCGCGCCACGTGCACCGCGTAGGCTTGCA
>JBKAGF010000080.1:0-11417 GCA_046290265.1 Roseovarius sp.
TATAGGCATCCACCAGCGCCCAATCCGACTGGTGACAAACCGT
This sequence comes from Roseovarius sp., assembly GCA_046290265.1. Lineage (GTDB taxonomy): Bacteria > Pseudomonadota > Alphaproteobacteria > Rhodobacterales > Rhodobacteraceae > Roseovarius. Next base: position 44 of record JBKAGF010000080.1, read on the forward strand.
GGAGCTCTCCCCGGTATGGTCATCCCCCATCGCCATCAGCACGCCGCCCAAGGGCGCCGTCCCGGCCATGTTGGCGTGCCGCATCACGTCGCCCGAGCGGTCCACCCCCGGCCCCTTGCCGTACCACAGGCCGAAGACGCCATCATGCTTGCCCTCGCCGCGAAGTTGCGCCTGTTGCGTGCCCCACAGGGCCGTCGCCGCCAGATCCTCGTTCAGGCCCGGCTGAAAGGTGACATTCGCCTCCGCCAGCGTCTTTTGCGCCCGCGCCATCTGCAGGTCCACCGCCCCCAGCGGCGAGCCGCGATAGCCGGTGACATATCCGGCGGTGTTGTGCCCCTCGGCGCGATCCCTTGCGGCCTGCATCAACATCAGCCGCACCAGGGCCTGCGTGCCGTTCAGCAGGATCTGCGATTTGGACAGGTCCAGCCGGTCGTTGAGGGAAATCTTCTGATCGCTCATGTCATCCTCCCGTGGCGCGCGCGGGATCGACCGCGCAGCTGCTAAGTATATAGGCGTATATTAGGTCATAATATATGACCTAAGAACAACTTTCACTCGATTTCCGCGTGATCAGCTATGTTCCGCAAAGGTTTTTCTGCTATTGCGCCTGCGGGTAACGGCATGAATCGAAAGTTGCGGAATGGACTGGGACAAACTGAGAATATTTCACGCGGTGGCCGATGCCGGCAGCCTGACCCATGCCGGCGACCAGCTTCACCTGTCGCAATCGGCGGTGTCGCGGCAGATTCGCGGGCTCGAGGAATCACTCAATGCCACGCTCTTTCACCGGCATGCGCGCGGCCTTATCCTGACCGAGCAGGGCGAGCTTCTGTTCGACGCCACCCGCGCCATGGTCAAGCGCCTCGATGCCGCCACCGCCCGCATCCGCGACAGCGAGGAAGAGGTGTTCGGCGAACTGCGCGTCACCACCACCATCGGATTCGGCACGCTCTGGCTGGCGCCGCGCCTGCCCAAGCTCTTTGCCACATACCCCGACCTCAACATCGACCTCATGCTCGAGGAACGCGTTCTCGACCTGCCCATGCGCGAGGCCGACGTCGCCATCCGCATGAAGGAACCCAGCCAGGCCGACCTCATCCGCAAGCGGCTGATGATGATCAACATGTGCCTTTTCGCCTCGCAGAAATATCTCGACGAGCGCGGCACGCCCGAGACGATGGAAGACCTCAGCCAGCACCGGATCATCTGTCAGAACCCGCGCTCGGCGCAGGTCGGCGCGGGCGCCACGCTGGTCAGCGAGCTGATGACCTATGACATCCCGTCGCTGCTGACCGTGAACAACTATTACGGTGTGCTGCAGGGCGTGCTCAACAATCTCGGGATCGGCGTGCTGCCGGACTATCTCGGCCAGGATTTCGACCAGCTCATCCGTGTGCTGCCCGACGTGCAATCGTCGGACGTGCCCGTCTTCCTCGCCTATCCCGAGGAACTGCGCCACTCGCAGCGCATCAAGGCGTTCCGCGATTTCGTCCAGGAAGAAATCGTCGCCTATCGCAAAACCGCCTCGAAATAAGGCATCCCCCCGAAATTTCCGCTGCAGAAATGGAAGCTATGCGAAAACGACATAGCGGCTTTTCGCGCAATGTGACATCTTTGCACTTGATCGCTGCAATTGCGGGCACTAATTCGGGTGCATGACGGTGATCATCGCGATCACTTCATACCTCCCTGTTGGACTATGGCCGAGCTTATCAGCTCGGCCTTTTTTTTGGCCTCAGATCACGGCTATGTCCGGCTCGGCCAGCGGCGACAGCGCCCGCGGCGCACCGTCGGTGATCGCGATCACCTCCTCATGCACCATGCACAGCCCGTTCGGCCGCGCGATCCCCGGCTCAAGCGTGATCACCATCCCCGGCTCCAGCACCGTGGTGTCCTGCGCGGTCAGCACAGGCCCTCTGTCAGCTGCATGCCCAGTCCGTGGCCCAGCCGCCCCGCCGTCTCTCCGGCGCCGACGATATCGGCCATGGCGCGCCAGACATCACAGGCCCGCGCACCGGGGCGGGCGACCTCCAATGCCGCGCCCACCGCCTCGACCAGCCGCGCATGCCCCTGCCCGACGCCGCGGCGCACCTGCCCCACGGCACAGTTCCGGTCGAAGTCGCAGAAATACCCGTCCCAGACCGCCCCGGTGTCCAGCATTAGGACATCGCCCGGCTTCAGCGGAACCTCCGGCGCGGGCGAAATGACATCGGCATATCCCCCCTGCGCCGCGCCGCCGGCAAGATAGGGCACCCAATCGGCCCCTTCCTCCAGCAGCAGGCGCTGAAAGTCGCGGAACACGTCCGAGACGATCCGGCCTTCCGCCGCGATCTCGGGCACGCGGGCAAAGGCCCGCCCCGCGATGGCGCAGGCGGTCTCGATCTTGGCAATCTCTGCGGGCGACTTGACCGCGCGCAACCGCGCCACGATCCCGGCATCGCCGTGAAACGGCAGCCCCGTCAGCATCTTCACGCGCTCGAAATCCGCCAGCGGCATCCGCAGATGCGTCTCGGGTCCCTGCGGCACGCCCACCGGCCCGCCCAGCTCGCGCAGGGTGCGCGCCAGCAGGCTCACCCCGTCATCCTGCGGGTCCGGCGCGGTCCATGTCCGGATATCCTCGATCCAGGTCCGCTCCATCAGCGCCGCGCCGATCGACGGGATCACCGCCCTGGGCGGCCCTTCGCGCGACACCAGGAACCACGGGCGGCTGGGGCTTTCCCAGAACCGCGTCAGGAAGCCGGTGAAATACCGCACATCCGCCTCCTGCGTCAGCAGAAGCGCGCCCAGCCCCGCCCGGTCCATCATCACCTGCGCCCGCGCCGTGCGCAGCTCGTACTCGTGCTGGACGAACCCGCGCATCACGTCTCCGCCTGTTCGCTCAGGATACACAGGACGCGCGCCCCGGGTCCGGGTGCGGCCAGCTTTGCCGCCGCCAGCCCCGCCGAACCGGATTCGGTGCTTTCCAGCCCCATGACCTTCAGTTCCGGCAGCACCTCCGCCGCCTCCTCCTCGGTGATGGTCACAAAATCGTCCGCGTCCCGGGACAATCCGCGCAGCGCGATCAGCGACGGCGCCTTGCAGTCCAGCCGCCCCATGGCCGAGACCGGACCATGCGTGACCACCGGACGGCCCGCTTCGATACTGGCCTGCAATGCCGGGGCGGCTTCCGGCTCGACCACCACGATCCGGGGGCCGTCGCCCCAATGCTGGCGAAAGAGCGCCGCGCAGGCCCCCGCCAGCCCCCCGACGCCGGCTTGCAGGAAGACATGCGTCGGCGCCTCCGGCATCTGCCGCACCGCCTCCTCGGCCATCACCAGGTAGCCCTCCATCAGCCGCCAGGGCAAATCGAGATATCCCGGCCAGGAACTGTCGGACAACAGCGTCCAGCCGTTATCCGATGCCGCCGTCTCGGCCGCCTTCATGCTGGCCTCGTAATCCGCCCCTTCCCTCACCACCTCTGCCCCCATGTCACGCAGACGCCCGGCAAAGCCTTCGGGCACCGTCTCGGCGATATATACCACGGCCTTGGCGCCAAAGACCTTTGCCCCGGCGGCCACCGACATCCCGTGATTGCCCGCGCTCGCGGTCACGTAAGTCCGCCCCGCCAGCGCGTTCGCCATGTCGTCCGCCCCCGTCGCCGCGGCCTCATGCGCAATCACGTAAGCCGCCCCAAGCGCCTTGAAGCTGCCCAACCCCATGCGCCCGCGCTCGTCCTTCACCCACAGCGCCGTGCCCCACGCCTCGCGCCGCTCCAGCGGTGTCACCCCATGCGCCGGGCACTGCGCCAACAGCCGCAACGGCGCGGCGGCGTCCACGCTTGGGCCGGGGATCTCGGCCAGCACCCCATCCACCAGCCCCTGCCCGCGCCACGGGTTCTCGATCGTCTTCATCGCAGCTCCTTTTCGCACAACCCGACGGCATCGCGCCGCCCGCGTCAAGGCCCCTGGCACGCACCGCGCCCTACCCCCTTCCCCCCGCCGCGCGCATGTCCTAATAGGGGCGCGAACTGCACCGAAGTCTGGGGGACATCATTCACATGCAGGAACCGGCCATCACCTCCGATCTGATCGCGGCCCACGGGCTCAAGCCCGACGAGTACGACCGCATCCTCGAAATCATCGGCCGCGAGCCCACGTTCACCGAACTCGGCATCTTCTCGGCCATGTGGAACGAGCATTGCTCCTACAAGTCCTCCAAGAAATGGCTGCGCACCCTGCCCACCGACGGACCGCAAGTGATCTGCGGGCCGGGCGAGAATGCGGGCGTCGTCGATATCGGCGACGGCCAGGCCGTGGTCTTCAAGATGGAAAGCCACAACCACCCTTCGTATATCGAGCCCTACCAGGGCGCGGCCACCGGCGTGGGCGGCATCCTGCGCGACGTCTTCACCATGGGCGCGCGCCCCATCGCCTCGATGAACTCGCTTTCCTTCGGCGAGGTCGCCCACCCCAAGACCCGCCAGCTGGTGCATGGCGTGGTCGAGGGCATCGGCGGCTATGGCAACTGCTTCGGCGTCCCCTGCGCGGGCGGCGAGGTGCGTTTCGATCCGGCCTATAACGGCAACTGCCTCGTCAACGCCTTCGCGGCGGGGCTGGCCGACGCTGACAAGATCTTCTACTCCGCCGCCTCCGGCATCGGCATGCCCGTCGTGTACCTCGGCGCCAAGACCGGCCGCGACGGCGTCGGCGGCGCCACCATGGCCTCCGCCGAATTCGACGAGACCATCGAGGAAAAGCGCCCCACCGTTCAGGTCGGCGACCCTTTCACCGAGAAACGCCTGATGGAGGCCACGCTGGAGCTGATGGCCACCGGCGCCGTCATCTCGATCCAGGACATGGGCGCGGCGGGCCTCACCTGTTCCGCCGTCGAGATGGGCGACAAGGGCGGCCTCGGCGTGAAGCTCAACCTCGACGCCGTGCCGCAGCGCGAGGCGAACATGACCGCCTACGAGATGATGCTGTCGGAATCCCAGGAACGCATGCTCATGGTCCTGCGCCCCGAGAAAGAGGTGGAAGCCCGCGCCGTCTTCGAGAAATGGGACCTCGACTTCGCCATCGTCGGCGAAACCATCGCCGAGGACCGCTTCCTGATCATGCATAAAGGCGAGGTCATGGCCGACCTGCCCCTCGCCACGCTCTCGGGCAGCGCCCCGGAATACGACCGCCCGTGGGAGGAACCTGAAACGCCCGAGGCGCTCGACGATGCGAACGTGCCCAATGTCGCCCCCATCGACGGGCTGAAGGCCCTGATCGGCTCGGTCAACTATTGCGGCAAGCAATGGGTCTACGAGCAATACGACACCATGGTGATGGCCGACAGCGCCCGCACCCCCGGCCAGGGCGCCGGCCTCATACGCGTGCACGGCACCGACAAGCACCTCGCCTTCACCTCGGACGTCACGCCCCGCTACGTCAAGGCGAACCCCTTCGAGGGCGGCAAACAGGCGGTGGCCGAGGCCTATCGCAACCTCACGGCTCTGGGCGCCGTGCCGCTCGCGACCACCGACAACCTCAATTTCGGCAACCCCGAAAAGCCCGCGATCATGGGCCAGTTTGTCATGGCCATCAAGGGCATCGGCGCGGCCGTCGCGGCGCTCGACATGCCGATCGTGTCGGGCAACGTCTCGCTCTACAACGAGACCGACGGGTCGGCCATCCTGCCCACCCCCACCATCGGCGCGGTCGGCTTGATCCGCGATCCCGAGACGGCGATCACCGGTCAGGCCCGCGAGGGCCACGTCGCCCTTCTGGTTGGGAAGACCACCGGCCACCTGGGCCAGTCGGCGCTTCTGGCCGAGGTCTATAACCGCATCGAAGGCGACGCGCCGCATGTCGATCTCGACGCCGAGAAACGCAACGGCGACTTCATCCGCGCCAACCACGCGCTGATCAAGGCCTGCACCGACCTTTCCGACGGCGGCCTCGCGCTCGCCGCCTTTGAGATGGCCGAGGCGGCAGGCGTGGGCGTCTGCCTCGACAGCGACGAGACGGCAGTCCTCTTCGGCGAGGATCAGGCCCGCTACCTCGTGGCCTGCAATTTCGACCAGGCCGAGGCGCTGATGATCGCCGCAGGCCAGGCCGGCGTGCCGATCCAAAGCGTGGGCCGCTTCACCGGAACCGACGTGCAGATGGGCCGCTCCAGCGCGCCCCTCACCGAGCTCGCCGCGATCTATCGCGGCACCTTCGGCGACACCTTCGCCTGACATCCCGTAGGGCGGGGTTTCACCCCGCCTCTCCACCCCGATGCCGGGATGAAATCCCGGCCTACCCTGCCCGGCGCACCGGACGGCATCCCCTGTCCGTCGAAAACCTCTGCCCCACATCGTAGGGCGGGGTTCCACCCCGCCTCTCCACCCCGGATGCCGGGAATCCCGGCCTACCCTGCCCCACGCACCGGACTACATCCCCTGTCCGCCGAAGACCTCCGCCTCACATCGCCGGCGGGTTCACCCCGCTCCGCACCCCGATGCCGGGATGATCCCGGCCTACCCTGCTACCCTGCCCCGCGCACCGGACGGCATCCCCTGTCCGTCGAAAACCTCCGCCCACACCGGGGGCGGGGTTCCACCCCGCCTCCCACCCCGATCCCGGGGTGAACCCCGGCCTACCCTGCCCCACGCACCGACGGCATCCCTGTCCGCCGAAGACCTCTGCCCCACATCGGGGGGCGGGGTTCACCCCGCCTCCGCACCCCGATGCCGGGATGATCCCGGCCTACCCACCTACCTGCCCCACGCACCGGACGGCATCCCCTGCCGTCGAAACCTCTGCCCCACATCGGGTGGCGGTTCCACCCCGCTTCCCACCCCGGATGCCGGGGTGAAATCCCGGCCTGCCCCGCCACGGACGACATCGCCGGAAACCACGTCCGTCGCTTGCACTCGGCCCCCGCCCTCTCTACATCTGGGGCAGACATCAAGGAGACGCGCACATGCCCATGCAGGTCGAGGAAATCGAGGATCTGATCCGCGAAACCTTTCCGCAGGCCAAGATCACCATCACCGATCTGGCCGGAGACGGGAACCACTACGCGGCCGAGGTCATCGACGAAAGCTTCCGGGGCAAGAACCGTGTCCAGCAGCAGCGCGCCGTCTATGCCGCGCTCAAGGGCAAGATGGACGGCCCCTCGGGCGACCTGCACGCCCTGGCGCTGACCACCAAGGCCCCGGACTGAGGCGATGAGCTGGACGCTGATCATCCTGCTGGTCCTCGTTGCCGCCGCCATCGCGGCGGTCGCCATCGTGGGCCAGCGCAAATCTCCGGGCCAGCGCGGCAGCGAACCGGGGACCGGGATGCACGTCCTTGAATCCGACTACCAATCCGGCATGGGCGGCGGCAACGTCCGGCGGTGGGAAATCCCCCGCGATCCGCAGGCCTATGCCAAACTCTTTGTACCGAAGGACACCGACAAATGAGCGACCCGAAGACGCAGATCGAAGACACCGTGAAAGCCAACGACGTGGTGCTCTACATGAAGGGCACCAAGACCATGCCGCAAGCGGGTTCTCGTCCCGCGTGGCCGGCGTGCTGAACTACATGGGCGTCGAGTACACGGATGTGAACGTGCTGGCCGACGATGGCATCCGGCAGGGTATCAAGGATTACTCCGACTGGCCGACCATCCCGCAGCTTTACGTGAAGGGCGAGTTCGTCGGCGGCTGCGACATCATCACCGAGATGACGCTCTCGGGCGAGCTCGACACGCTCTTCGAACAGAACGGCGTCAGCTATGACAAGGACGCCGCCGACAAGATCCGCGAAGCCAACGGCTGAGCCGGTCTTTTCCAACGGTTAATCCGAAGCGCGGTCCCGCCATCGGGGCTGCGTTTTTCTTGTCAAATACTTAACGGCGCACGGTCCGTTCATCCGGGCCTTCGGACAACGGCACTGTCGCGATACCACCAAAATACCGACGCAATACCGACATGCGTTTTCGCCCCCGATTCGCCGTTAAGACATTGGCCACAGGATCAAAAACAGCCCCGCCGCGAACGCCGCCATCCGCATCGGCCAGCCATTCTTCAGCACAAGCGACAGGCTGACCAACGCCAGCCCCGCGCCGACCTTGAGCATCGCCAGAACCGCCCATCCCGGGGCCTCCGCCAGTGCCGTGATGCCGGGGTTCGCCACCATACCTAGCGGGATCAGGTAAAGTCCCACGCCCAGCGTCATCGCGGTCAGCGCGACCCGCAGCCAGTTCTCGCCGATCATGCCGGCGGCGATGAACACCGCCCCGCAGACCGGCGGCGTGATGGTCGACAACAGCGCGTACCAGAAGACGAACAGATGCGCCTGCAAGGGTTCCATCCCCAGTTCGATCAGCGCCGGCCCGGCCACCGAGACGCAGATCACGTAGGCCGCCGTCGTCGGCACCTCCATGCCCAAAATCAAGCAGGCACAAGCGGTTAGCAGCAGTGACGGCCACAGCATCCCGCCCGAGGCCGACAGGATCAACGAGGTGATCTTGACCCCCAGCCCGGTGACGCCCAGCACCCCGATGACCAATGAGGCGCAAAAGATGATCGCCCCGATCAGCGCCACCTGCCGCGCCGCCGTCATCAGCGCCGTCTCGGCCCGCGCCAGCGCGCGGGTCAGGTTCACCCGCAGGTCCGACCCCAACAAGAGCAGCGCCGCCCCGGCAAAGATCGACAGGCACGCGGCATATTGCGGCGTCACCCGCATCACGAACATGCCCCACAGCAGGATCAGGAAAGGAACAAGGAAAAACCCCGAGGTTACAAGCACATCGCGTCGCGCCGGCCGGTCCGCGTCGGACAAACCTCGCAGGTCGAACCGCGCCGCATAGCCGTCGATCCCGACCCAGACGGCCCAGAAATACAAGAGCGCCGGAAGCGCCGCGGCTGCCATGATGCCGGTATAGGGCACCCCCGTCAGCTCGACCATCACGAAGGCCCCCGCCCCCATCAGCGGCGGCATGATCTGCCCGCCCGAGGACGCCACCGCCTCCACCGCGCCGGCGATCCGCTTGGGGTATCCCAGCTTCTCCATCGCCGGCAACGTCACCGCCCCCGTCGAGGCCACGTTGGCCGAGACGAGCCGTGAGGAAAAGCCCGAACTCAGCGACCTTGGACTGCCGCCCCGCAGACGCGCGCGGCGGCCACGTTCATGAAGCCCTGCCCCGCCTCGCCCGCGTTCAGCACCGCGCCGAAGATGACAAAGATCGCCACCACGTTCACCGACACCTGCGTCAGCGATCCCCAAAGCGCGCCTTCTGCAATCGTCAGCGTTCCGAAAAAGCTCTCGATCGGCGTGCCGGAATGGCCGAAACGCCCAGGGATGTGTTGCCCGAAGAGGCCGTAGAGCAGCGCAATGGCGGCCACAAGCGGCAGGGGCCAGCCGATGGCACGCCGCGCCGCTTCCAGCACCACGAGGATCAGCACGGCGGCGATGGCCACCTGCCCCTGTCCTTCGAGAAACCCGTACTGGTCGCCCAGCATGTCACGGTTGACCACGACCCACAGCGCCGCGCCCACGCCAAGTGCCGCCAGCACAAAGCCGCTCTGGCGCATCAGCCCCGCCTGCCCCCAGATCAGCACCCAAGGCAGCACGAAGACCAGGTGCATCGGGCGGCTGACCAGGTTCGGCACCAGCCCCCAGAACACCAGGCCGATGTGGAACACCACCGACGCCAGCGCCAGGCCAAGCCAGAAAAGCCGCGCAGGACCGGCCTGCGCGGCGGGATCGGGGGTCGTCAGGCTCACTTGATCACTTCTGGGCGTCGGTCAGGCGATGCCCGCTTCTTCGTAATAGCGCTGCGCGCCGGGGTGGATCTGGCCGGTGATGTTCTCCATCAGGCCTTCGTCCACGCCGTTCCACCACGCCGAGGATTCCGCCAGCTTGGCCTTGCTTTCCCAATAGATCTTGGTCAGCTGATAGGCGGTCTCGTCATCCATCTTGGTGGTCGTGTAGGCCGCCACCGGCAGCGAGGTCGTCACGATATCCGCGTCCTGCCCGGCATAGGTGCCGGCGGGAATGACCAGCCTGGTGCGCCCGGTCTCGGCGATCTCATCGTCGCTCATCGACAGCACCGTCACGCCGGTCGAGGCCGCAGCCTCGACCACGTTGGGCGCTGGCCACGAGCCTGCAGTCACGAACCCGTCGATCTGCCCGTTCTGCATGGCCGGAACCGCGTTCGACAGTTCCACATCCGCGATCTCGACCTTGTCGGCCAGCCCGAAGAGACCAAGGTATTTCTCGCCTTCGGTCGCGCCGAAGCTGCCCTTGCCCAGAAGGATCGTCTTGCCTTCCAGGTCGGCCAGCGTCGTGGCGCCGCTTTGCTCGGACATGACGAAATGCATGGTCAGCGACGGGATCGGAAAGAGCGCGCGGATATCGTCGAAGGCCGGGTCGCCCTTGCCTTCGAACATCGCCTTGCCGCCCTGCGCAAGCCCCACCAGCGCCGGCGGCGTGGTAAAGACATAGTCGGCGCCCCGTGCGCGCACTTCCATCACGTTCTGGACCGAGCCCTGGCTTTCCTCGACGGTCACGCTGATTTCGCCGTCCGAGGCCTCTTGCATGGCTTCGGCGATCTGCACGCCCATCTGGTAATAGGACGAGGCCGTCTTTGCGGATTTATAGGTGACGCGCGTCTCGGCGGTCGCCGGAAGGGCCAGCATGGAACCGGCCAGAACGGCGGCAGTCAGGCGATGAAACTTCATGGTATCCTCCCATTGTCATGGGCGCATTTAGTCCCGCGCCCATGACAGGGTCAATGGTCAGATATCCAGCGTATGGTCCTTTTCCCACTGGCTGAAATGCGACACGTAGGAATCCCATTCCTGCCGCTTCATCTTCAGGAAGGCCGAGGAAAACGCCTCGCCCATCATCGCCTTCAGTTCCTTGTCCTTGTTGTAGAGCCGCAGCGCGTCCAGCATGTTCAGCGGCAGGATGGGGGCGCCGCGCACCTTGTGGCCCTCTGCGTACATGTCGATATCGTACCGCTTGCCCGGATCGGCCTTGGACCGCACGCCGCTGAGACCCGCCGCGATGATCACGGCCTGCAACAGATAGGGGTTCGCCGCCCCGTCGGGCAGGCGCAGTTCGAACCGCCCCGGCCCCGGCACGCGCACCATGTGGGTGCGGTTGTTGCCCGTCCACGTCACCGTGTTGGGCGCCCAGGTGGCCCCCGAAGTGGTGCGCGGCGCATTGATCCGCTTGTAGCTGTTGACCGTGGGGTTGGTGATCGCCGCCATGGCGCTGGCATGCTTCATGATCCCGCCCAGGAAATGTGCGCCGCGGTCCGAAAGGCCCAGTTCCGCCGTGGCGCTTCCTTCGGCCTTGTCGGTCGCAAAGACGTTCGTCTTGGCCTTCTTGCCCGGCGCGTCCCAGACCGAGATATGCACATGCGCGCCGTT
>JBKAGF010000081.1:0-11275 GCA_046290265.1 Roseovarius sp.
AACATCGGGCGAGGCGCCGTCCGCGCATGGCGGATCATGAGTATTTCAGGAACAATGAAAGCGGGGGGCTTGGCGCGTGTCGGGGGCGGAGCGGGGTCAGTCCCGGCCCCCGGAGGCATGTTCCCGGAGGATCGCGATCGGCACGATATCGAGAGCGCGGGCATGGGTGGCTTCCAGCCGCACCTCGGGCGCGCAGCCTTCGTCATGCGCCTGCAGAAAGCGGCTGGCGCAGAGACACCAGCGATCGCCGGGTTTCAGCCCGTCGAAGCCGAATTCGGGGCGTGGCGTCGAGAGGTCGTTGCCGACATATTTGGACCAGGCGAGGAATTCCGCCGTCATCAGGGCGCAGACCGTGTGGCTGCCCATATCCTCGGCGCAGGTGTTGCAATGCCCGTCGCGGAAAAAGCCGGTCAGTGGCGCCTGTGAACAGCTTTCGAGCTTGCCGCCCAGCACGTTGACGGAAGTGTCCATCTGGATAGCCATTATGTGCTCCTGTGATCCGGGTGCGGACATCCTGCACGCGGGGCGGGTACGAGGCAAGGGAGGCCTTGTGTCGCGGTCCTAGAGCGCGTCCACGAGACGGCGGAACATGGCGATGTTGGATTCGTTCACGCCGGTATCGCGAAAGGCACGGTCCGCCGCGGTGACGACGATCACCGTGTCCGCGCCCTGATCGATATAGATATACTGGCCATAGATGCCGCGGGCCATGAACTGCCCCGGTTCCGAGCCGGCGGGCACCCACCACTGGTAGCCGTAGCCGATCCGGTCCGGCGCCGTGGGCGCGCTGGGTTCGGTGGAGGCGGCGATCCAGTCGGCGGGAACGACCTGCTTGCCGTCAAGCTGACCCATCTGTTCGATCATCAGGCCGAAGCGGGCATAATCGCGCGTCGTCAGGTTGAGGCCCCCCAGAACGAAGGCGACGTCCTCGCCGTCGGTGATGTAATAGGGATCGCGTTCCAGTCCCAGCGGCGCGATGATCTTTTCCGACAGGAGGCCGGGAATGTCACGGCCGGTGGCACCGCGGATGATCATGCCCAGGACGTGGGTGTCGATCGACACGTATTGCCAGGTCTCGCCCGGGGGCGTGTCGCGGTCCTGAAGCCCGGCGGCGAACCCGTCCATCGTGCCGCCCAGGGCCAGCACGCGGCCCATGCGGTTTATGTCTGAATCGTAGTCCAGGTAATCCTCGTCGAAGCGCACGCCGCTGGTCATCTGCAAAACGTTGCGGATGGTGGCCCCGTCATAGGCGCTGCCCTTAAGCGCCGGGGCGTAACGTGTGACCGGATCGTCCAGAGAGGCGATATCGCCCTCGGCCACCACCACGCCCATCAGCGCGGAAAGAAAGGACTTGGCCATGGACCAGCTTATGCGGCGGTCGTCGGGTGTCGTGCCCAGGTGATAGCTTTCGTGGACGACCTCGCCATGGTGCAGGACCAGCAGCGAGGTGACGGCGCGCGTCTCGATCCAGTCCTCGGTGCCCTCGGGAAGGGTCATCGGGGCGCCGCCTGGCAGCGGCATGACGGGGCGGTCGCCGCGCGGCACGGGCGTGTGCAGGAAGGCCGCGTCCATATTGGAGAAATTCCCGACGATATGCTCGGGCTCGAAGAGGCTGTTGACCGCCATGAGGCGAGCGATCTCGTCGCGCTTCCAGATACCGATGCCGATGGCGACGATGGCCAGAACTGCAACGATCCGAAGCGTCCATTTCACGATGCGGCGCATGATGTGATCCTCCCCGTGGGGCAGCACAGCACCGGGGCGCGGTGCGGCAAGTGAAACGCGGCGTTAGCGGAACTTGTCCATGAGCTTTTGCAGCGGGCTGCGGTCTTCGGTTTCCGGGGACTCGGGCGGGGCGTCCGGCTTTGCCTCGGGTTGCGGTTTGGCCGCGGGTTTCGGCGCGGTTTTCGAGGAACGGGCGGGCGCGGTGCGCAGCGAGACGGCGTTGAGGAACCTGTCGTTATGGCCCGCGGCCAGTTCGGGCGCGCCGTCCGACAGGCCGCGCAGAAGGTCGTCCAGCCAGTCGGCATCGGCCTTGGCGAAATCCTGAAGCACATAATGCGCGACGAGCTCCTTGCGGCCCGGGTGGCCGATGCCGAGGCGGACGCGGCCGTAATCCTCGCCGATATGGGCGTGGATGGAGCGCAACCCGTTGTGACCGGCGTGGCCGCCGCCTTGTTTCACACGGCACTTGCCGGGGGCGAGGTCGAGCTCGTCGTGGAAGACGATGACGTCCGACGGTTCCAGCTTGTAAAAGCGCATGGCCTCGCCGACCGATTGCCCGGACTTGTTCATGAAGGTTTCGGGCTTGAGCAGCAGGACCTTTTCGGAGCCGAGCTTGCCTTCGGTCAGCTGGCCCTGGAACTTGGCCCGCCAGGGCGCGAAGCCGTGATCGGCGGCGATGCGGTCGAGCGCCATGAAGCCGATGTTGTGGCGGTTCCTCTCATATTTGCCGCCCGGATTGCCCAGGCCCACGAAAAGCAGCATTGCCGATCACCCATTCTTTGCCGAGGATGGTCTACGCGGCGCGCTGCGTTGAATCAACACGGGACCGGCAGGGGTCGGCAGGAACGGGAAGGGATCATGGGCGAATACACGGTGAACGGGGTCACGCTGGTGGTGCCTGACGAGATGCTGAACGACCGCGTCGCGGGCAAGCTGGAAAGCGGCAGTTACGAGGCGCTGGAGGCGCATGCCGCGCAGATGCGCGTGAAACCGGGAATGCGCGTGCTGGAGTTGGGGGCCGGCGTGGGATACATCGCGTCGATCTGTGCCGGTCTCGCGGGCGCCGCGAACGTGGTGACGGTGGAGGCCAACCCCGCGATGCTGCCGGTGATCCGTGCCAACCTGGACCGCAATGGCCACACGGAGGCGCGGCTGATCCACGGGGCGGTGACCGGGCAGGTCACGGGCGACGAGATCGCCTTCGATCCCAAGAAAGTTTTCTGGGCGGGGCGGATCGCGGACGAGGAGGCGGACGCCGAAAAGCTGGTGACGGTTCCTATGCTGCCGCTTTCGGGCCTGTTGCAGGAGCACCGGCCGCACCTGGTGATCATGGATGTGGAAGGGGCCGAGCGGAATCTGTTCGACGCGCCCTGGCCCGCGCATGTGCGGGCGGTGATGATGGAACTGCACCCCAACCAGTATCCCGACCGGGTGATCAAGCAGATTGTGGATTGCATGTCGGCCTCCGGCCTGACCTACGATCCGGGGCCATCGCGGGGGCGCATCCTGTGTTTCCGCAGATTGCGGCACACATGAAAAACGCGAGGGCCGGGACCCTCGCGCTGATGTTTTCGCAAACCGGGGGAAGAACTTAGTCTTCGCCGCCTTCCGCTTCTTCGACGCTGTCCGGGCCGGCTTCTTGCTCGGTTGCCGGAACCTCGTCGGCTGCGACGTCTTCGTCTTCGTCCTCGGCATCGGATTTCAGCGCCGACGGAGCCGCGATGTTGCAGATCACGAAGTCACGGTCGATCGTGGGTTTCGCGCCCTCGGGCAGCTGAACCTGGCTGATGGTGATCGTGTCGCCGATGTTTTCCATCAGGCTGAGGTCGACGGTGATGCTTTCGGGGATGTCGCCGGCGGTCACCACCAGCTCGATCTCGTTGCGGATCACGGTCAGAACGCCGGTTTTCAGCGCCTCGCACTCTTCCTCGTTGATGAACTCGACGGGGATGAAGAGGTTGATCTTGGTGGTGCGGCGCAGGCGCATCAGGTCGAAATGGGTCGGAAGGTCCTTGACCACGTCGCGCTGAACGTCGCGGCAGATCACGCGGACATCGTCGTGGCCGTCAACCTTGAGGTTGAACAGCGTCGACTTGAACCGGCCCTGTTTCAGCCGTTTCAACAGGACGTTGAACGGAATGTTGACGGGCAGCGGATCGACGTCGCCCCCGAATACGATCCCCGGAACCATGCCATCGCGGCGTGCAGCACGAGCGGCGCCCTTGCCCGTCCCCGTGCGTTCCTGGGCGTGAAGATCAGGAATTTCTCCAGCCATGTGTGTTCTCCATATGCAAAGGCGGGGCTCCTCCAAGGCTGTAGCCCCGCGTGAAGCCGTCGCTTTAGAGGATTAAGGGCAGCTTGAAAAGCCCAAATATGCAAGGTTTTGCGGGATTCAGGGGATCAGGTGCGCATGGTTTCGGCGGGTGGCGTCACGCGGCCCCAGGAGACGCCTTCTAGCAGCGACGGGTCGAGCCGGTCGCCGTGCAGGACGTTGACATCGCCGGTGGCTTCCATGACCACGGCGCGGACCTGGTCGGGCTGAAGCGCGTTGGCCTCGCGCAGCTTGGCGCGGATGTCTGCGCGGGTGATGCGGGCGAGGCGCAGGTTGTCGTCGAGGATGCGACCCTCGTGCATCAGGATGACGGGGCGATTGTCCACCAGGTGTTCCACGGCGCGAAAATGCACGCGCAGGGCCGAGATGGCGAAGCGCAGGACGAAGAGTGCGGCGAGCGCGATGATGCCGGGCAGGAAGCGGCTGGAGGTGGTCATCAGCGTGGCCACGACCGAGCCACTGGCCAGTGTCAGCGCGAAGTCGAAGCTGGACATCTTGGAGAAGGAACGCAGGCCGTTGAGGCGTGCCAGCAGGATGATGACGACGACCGCCACGACGGTCTGAAAGACGGTATCGGGCATGTCACGGCTCCTACGCTTGCATGACAGGCGAACGCAGGGGGTAGGGCGATGTTCCCGGCCTATTGCCAGTCGCCGGAAAAATCTTTTGGAATCATCAGGATGTCGCGGTCGACCTTGGTGATGTCGGTATGGCCGCAGAAGGCCATCGAGACGTCGAGTTCCTTGTGGATGCACCGGAGGGCCTTGGTGACGCCGTCCTGCCCCAGGGCGCCGAGGCCATAGACATAGGCGCGGCCGATATAGGTGCCCCTGGCGCCGAGCGCGAGCGCCTTGAGCACGTCCTGGCCCGAGCGAATGCCGCTGTCGAGATGCACCTCGATCCTGTCGCCCACGGCGTCCATGATCTGGGGCAGGGCGCGGATGGCCGAAAGCGCGCCGTCGAGTTGCCTGCCGCCGTGGTTGGACACGACGATGGCGTCGGCGCCGACGTTCAGCGCCTCGCGGGCATCGCGGGGGTCGATGATGCCCTTGATGATGAGCGGGCCGTCCCACATCTTGCGGAACTCGCGGATGCGGTCCCAGTTGAGCGCCTCGTCGAACGCCTCGGCGGTCCAGGAGCTGAGCGACGACGGGTCCGAGACGCCCTTGGCGTGGCCGACGATATTGCCGAAGAAGCGCCGCTTGGTGCCGAGCATGCCAAGGCCCCAGTGCACCTTTGTCATCATGTTGGCGACGGATTTGGCGGTCAGCTTGGGCGGGGCGGAAAGACCGTTCTTGAGATCCTTGTGCCGCTGGCCCAGTACCTGGAGGTCCACGGTGATGACCGCCGCAGAGCATTTGGCCGCCTTGGCGCGGTCGAAGAGGCGCTGCATAAAGTCGCTGTCCTTGAGCGTGTAGACCTGGAACCAGAAGGGTTTGGTCGTGTGCGCGGCCACGTCCTCGATCGAGCAGATCGACATGGTCGAGAGCGTATAGGGCACGCCGAAATCCTCGGCGGCGCGGGCGGCCTTGATCTCGCCATCGGCGTGCTGCATCCCCGTCAGGCCGACGGGGGCGAGCGCCACGGGCATCGAGACGTCCTGGCCGATCATCCGGCTGGCGGTGGAGCGGTTCGACATGTCCACGGCGATGCGCTGGCGCAGGTATATGTCGCTGAAATCGGTGGTGTTCTCGCGGAAGGTTTGTTCCGTCCAGCTGCCCGATTCCGCGTAGTCGTAGAACATCTTGGGCACGCGGCGACGATAGATCTTTTTCAGGTCGTCGATGTTGGTGATGACGGGCATGGCGGACGTCTCGGGCTTTGGTCAGGTTTTATGACCACTAGCCCGGAACGGGGCGGTTTGTCCATGCGACCGGGTGACGGCGTGGCGGATTGCCGGAAAACGACAGGGGATGTCGGGGATCGGCATTTGTCGCGGTGAGAAGGCTTTCAGCATGGAACGAACCCTGTTGACCCCGGAGGCCCGATGACACTGACCGTCGCCGCGACCCAGATGCGCTGTAGCTGGGATATGGAAGACAACCTGAACAAGGCCGAGCGCCTGATCCGCGAAGCCGCCGCGCAGGGGGCGCAGGTGATCCTGCCGCAGGAAAGCGTGGGGTTGCATTTTTTCGGGTTCATGGACTGGAAGCCCGAGCATTTCAGGCTGGCGCAGGGATTGGACGGCCCGATCGTGCGCCACATGCAGGCACTGGCGCGTGATCTGGGCGTGGTGATCCCGGTCAACTTTTTCGAGAAGGCGAATAACGCCTATTTCAACACCAACGCGATGATCGACGCCGACGGCGCGGTTCTGGGTGTCTACCGCAAGACGCACATCCCCGGCGGGCCGCCGGGGTGCTTCGAGAAGATATACACGAGCTATGGCGATACCGGGTTCCAGGTGTTCCAGACCGCCCACGGCAAGGTGGGCGCGGCGATCTGCTGGGACCAGTGGTTCCCGGAATCGGCCCGGATCATGGCGTTGAAGGGCGCTGATATCCTGCTTTATCCCACCGCGATCGGGTCGGATTGCCATGACCACTGGGAAACCGTGATGCGCGGGCATGCGGGTGCCAACCTGACGCCGCTGGTGGCCGCGAACCGGGTCGGGCGCGAGTCGGGCGACCTGGGTGAGACCGAATTCTGGGGTCGGTCGTTCATTGCCGGGCCGAAAGGCGAGGTCCGGAAGAAGGCCGACGACCGTTCGGAGATGGTTATCGTGGAAAGCTTCGACCTGGAGGAAATCGCGGAAATGCGCGCCGGGTGGGGCGTGTTCCGCGACCGGAGGCCCGATGCCTATGGCCCACTTCTGACGATGGACGGGGCGCGGCCGGCGCTTTAGGCCGAATGCGCGCCGTCCGCCAGGCCCTTGACGAAGTCGAGCACCTGCGCGGGGCTTTCGCCCTCGGCCAGCTTGCCGACGATGGCAGAGCCGACAACGGCGCCGTCGGCGACGCTGGCGATCTCGCGGCTGGTTTCGGGCGTGCGGATGCCGAAGCCGACGATCACGGGCAGGTCGGTGTGGGACTTGATCCGCGCCACCTCGGGGCCGACATCGGCGGCCTCGGCCGCCGCCGCGCCGGTGATGCCGGTGATCGAGACGTAGTAGACGAAGCCCGAGGTGTTGGTCAGAACCTTGGGCAGGCGCTTGTCATCGGTGGTGGGCGTGGCGAGGCGGATGAAATTCAGCCCGGCCTTCTGCGCGGGAATGCAAAGCTCGTCGTCTTCCTCGGGCGGCAGGTCGACCACGATCAGGCCGTCGATGCCGGCTTCTTTCGCGTCCTTGAGAAAGGTCTCGACTCCACGATTGTAGATCGGGTTGTAGTAGCCCATGAGCACGATCGGCGTGGTGTCGTCGCCCTTGCGGAACTCGGCGGCCATGTCGAGCGTGCGTTGCAGGGTCATGCCCTTTTCAAGCGCGCGCTGGCCGGCGAGCTGGATCGTGGGGCCGTCGGCCATGGGATCGGTGAAAGGCAGGCCCAGTTCGATGATGTCGACACCGGCGGCGGGCAGGCCCTTGACGACCTCGAGCGAGGTGTCGAAATCAGGGTCTCCCGCCATGACATAGGCCACGAAGGCCTTCTTGTTCGCGTTGCGCAGGTCTTCGAATTTGGCGTCGATACGGGTCATGCGGGCATCCTGAAGTCTGGTTCCCGGTGGTTTCGCGCAAACGGCGCCGGAGTGCAATATCGATCATGCCTCGGTCATGATCATCCAATGCGTCCCGTAGCGGTCGCGGACCATGCCGAAGCCGGGGGAGAAGAATGTCTCGCCAAAGGGCTCGATCACATCGCCGCCCTCGGCCAGCCGGTCGTAGAGCGCGCGGCCCTCGCCCGCGTCCGAGACGACATGAGTGATCGAAACGGCCTTTTGCGGATCGCCCTCGAATCCCGGGGGGAAATCGCCCGCCATCAGGCGCGTGCCGTCGGGCAGGGCGAGATGCGAATGCATCACCCTGTCGCTGTCGATCTTCTGTGGCGTGTCGGCGGGCGCGTCGGACCATTTCGTAACGGTTAACTCACCGCCGAAAACGTTGGCGTAGAAGGCCATGGCGTCGGCGCAGTGGCCCTGAAAATGCAGGTAGGGGTAGGGCATCGCGATCTCCCTTCGTTCAAGTCGCGGAATGCCTTATCGTGCAACCTGGAAAGGGCCTGTGGCAAGCGGTGCCTTGCAACGCGCCCGGTTGCGGCATAGAAGCGCCGCGTTGCCGTAAAGGAGGGCGCGAGATGGGTTTCAGGATGGGTATCGTGGGCTTGCCTAACGTGGGGAAATCCACGCTCTTCAACGCGCTCACCCGCACCGCCGCGGCGCAGGCCGCAAACTTCCCCTTCTGCACGATCGAGCCCAATGTGGGCGAGGTGGCGGTGCCCGATGCGCGGCTGGACAAGCTGGCGGCGATTGCGCAGTCGAAATCCATCATCCCGACGCGCATGACCTTTGTCGATATCGCGGGCCTCGTGAAAGGCGCCAGCAAGGGCGAGGGGCTGGGCAACCAGTTTCTGGCCAATATCCGCGAGACGGATGCCATTGCCCATGTGCTGCGCTGTTTCGAGGATGGCGACGTGACCCACGTGGAGGGCCGCGTGAACCCGGTCGAGGATGCCGAGGTGATCGAGACCGAGCTGATGCTGGCCGACCTGGAGAGCATCGAGAAGCGGCGCGCGGGTCTGGTGCGCAAGCTGAAGGGCAATGACAAGGAGGCGGCGCAGGCCGACCGTCTGCTGGCCGCGGCGCAGGCAATGCTGGAAGAGGGCAAGCCCGCGCGGCTGGTCGAGGTGGATGCCGAGGACGCCAAGGCGTGGAAGAACCTGCAGCTGCTGACGTCGAAGCCGATCCTGTACGTGTGCAACGTTGACGAGGCCAATGCGGCGAATGGCAATGACCATTCGGCGGCCGTGGCGAGGATGGCCGAGGCGCAGGGCGCGGCGCATGTGATCATCTCGGCCCAGATCGAGGAAGAGATCAGCCAGCTGGATGCCGAAGAGGCCGAGATGTTCCTGGAAGAAATGGGGCTGGAGGAGGCGGGCCTGGACCGGCTGATCCGGGCGGGGTACGAGCTGTTGCACCTCGAGACCTATTTCACCGTCGGCCCCAAGGAAGCGCGGGCCTGGACGATCCGCACCGGCACCGCGGCGCCGCAGGCAGCGGGCGTCATCCATGGCGATTTCGAGAAGGGATTCATCCGGGCCGAGACGATTGCCTATGACGATTTCGTCAACCTGGGTGGCGAGCAGGCGGCCAAGGAAGCCGGCAAGATGCGGGCCGAGGGCAAGGGGTATATCGTCAAGGATGGCGATGTGCTGCACTTTCTTTTCAATACCTGACCCGTCGTGGGGCGGGCCCTGTCCCGGCAGATGCATTGACGCACGGCTTCGGCGCGCCCCGGGGGCGGTCGCATCGGAACGGGCCGCACGCGGCCCGGACGGCGTGACGCGGGCGATGCCAGGCGTTCACCGAAAAAGGAATCGGCAGCCGATGACAAAATGGCCTTGTCTTTCCGGTACCCCCTTGGCTATACGCGTCGGCGGAGACGTGGCCGAGTGGTCGAAGGCGCTCCCCTGCTAAGGGAGTAAACGGGAGACCGTTTCGAGGGTTCGAATCCCTTCGTCTCCGCCACCCACCATTTTCATTGAACCCCATGGGGCCGCTTGATAGCGTATAAGTTACTGAACTTATGCGCTCATCTGCGTTCGTTGTTCTCACTGGCTTCGTTTCGATTGCGCTCGGTTCTGTTCATTTGGTGGTACGAACTGTGGTATCTTCTATGGCCTACACCTCGGGAAAGCTGACAAAGAATCTAGTCCGAACACTCGGCCCTGGCCGGCATGGCGACGGCCATGGGCTGTATCTGGTGGTCGATCCATCCGGCGCGCGGCGCTGGATCGTCCGGGTCACGGTGAAGGGGCAGCGGAATCGGCAGGGAAAGCCGCTCCGCACCGATTTCGGCCTCGGCGGTGCTGACGTGGTGACGCTCAACGTGGCGCGCGAACGCGCCCTGGAGTATCGCCGCCTCATCTCGATCCTGAAGCAGCAGGAGAGCGGCGTTGCGACGGCGGACGTGTGCCGCGAGCACGGGATCAGCTCGGCGACGTTCTACAAGTGGAAGAAGTTCGGAGGCTTGAAGTGCGGATGCCCGCAGGCTGAAGCGCTGCGGATGAGAACGCGAAGCTGAAGAAGCTTTGGCCGAGCAAGATGCTGGACAACGCGATGCTGCGAGACGTTGCATCAAAAAATGGTGACGCCCGCGCCGGCGGAGTCCGTACATCTGTGCGAAGCGCATCAGGTGAGCCAGCGGGCGTGTTGCCCTTGGAACGGATGGTCGAGCGTGGCTATCGCAGCGTGCGACCTGACGATACCGACTGCGTCAGCAATGAAGGCGTGGCGGCAGAGCGCTGTCGGTTGGGTTCCATGGCCGGTGCGTTTGCGCAAACGCCGTCAGGGTGCATGGATGCTGGAACGGCAAGGCTGGCAGTGACCAAAAGAAGCTGCGGCGGCTCTGTCGCGAGGAGAAGCTTCAGGTGAGGAAGCGTGGCGGCCGGAAGGCGCGCTGGACACGGCGGCCGATGCTGGTGCCGGAGCGCGGAGCGCTGGAGCCTGGATTTCGTCTCCGATGCGTTCACCGATGGGCGCAGGTTCCGGTGCTGGATGGTGGATGACTTCAGTCGGGAATGCCTGGCGCTGGTCGGAACGTCGCCTCGGGCTCGGTGTCACCCGAGAACTGACGGCGATTATGGCGCGGAGAGACGGCCCAGAATGATTGCAGCGACAACGGCACGGAATCAGTTGGCCGGTGCTCCGATGGTGTCAGAACCCCATGACTGGCACTACATCGCGCCTGGCAACCGATGCAGAACGGTTTGTGGAGCTTCAATGGCAGCTTCCGCGATGAGCTTCTCAACGAAACGCTGTTCTCCCGTGCTGCTGAAGCGCCAAGATCAATGCATGGAAGGAGGACTACAACCGGAACAGACCCCACTCATCCCTGGGCAACCTGACGCCCGAGGAATTTGCGATCAAATCGAGACTGGAAATGAAGGCCGCATGAGGCCAGAAACAAACCGATGGATTCTCCCAAAGGTTGGAGGGAAGTCGGGTCTCAGGTCAGCCCCAGTCGGCAATCCGTTCTCCGCGATGCAGGATCACCCCGGCAGGGCCGCCGCGTGTCGTTACGGGGCCGACGATTTCGGCCCAGGGGCCGGACTCGTTCCATTCCGC
>JBKAGF010000082.1:0-10710 GCA_046290265.1 Roseovarius sp.
CCGCCGATCCTGCGTGACCCTATCCAACAAATCGGAAAGCTCATCTGATCGCGCATTTTCTGCGTGCAAGTCAGGCAGGATACGTCGAACGATTGGGTGGCGCAACGTCGCCGCGAGACGCCGAATGAATGCTTCTATATCTCCTTCGAAAGAACCGCTGTCGAGGATTGGGGTGATGTTGGTCGCAGTGCTCCTTATAGCCTCCGTGACCAGCTCCAGCTTGGACTTGCTTCTACGGTAGAGCGCCGCTTTGCCAACTTTGGCGCGCACTGCAATCCGCTCCATTCGCAACGCGGCGTATCCGGTTTCGGCCCACTCTTCGAACAGGGCCCGATGAATGGCGGCAGTGACCGAGTCCTGAAGCACGGCCGCACCCGCCGGTTTCCGGGCAGGCCTATTTTCATTTTTTACGTCGGAACTATTGCGTTCCATCGCCCCCCCTAAATACGTCGATACGGTATCGTTCCGACGATACTGCCGTAGCCACGAAAAGACTGCAACCCGATAGCGGATATATTGAAAGGACAGCCTGATGGACTTCAAATCATCGCTCATATGGCTTGCGCCGATATGTTGTGGAGCTTTGATCCCTATCCATGCAGGGATGAATGCCGAACTGAGCCGAGCGACCAGTCACCCGCTTTGGGCGACCTTGCTGTCCTTCTGTATTTCATTCGTTTGTCTAGCTGTCTGCCTGGCTTGGCTTCGTCCAACGCCCCCAGATGGTTCCTCACTTCTTGTTGTACCTGCCTGGGCTTGGATCGGAGGCATCGTTGGTGTGATCTACGTCACCGCGACAATGCTTTTGATCCCTCGCTTCGGAGCCGCTTCGTTCATTGCCGCAGTGGTCGCAGGCCAAATGGCAATGGCTCTCATCCTCGATCAGAACGGATTGCTAGGATACGCCGAACACCCCGCCGATCTCTTCCGCGTCGGCGGAGCCGGACTGACCGTTGCAGGCGTCATTGTCATGCAGCTTGGAGCCGAAACCTGATCGCGTTGGCGATCAGAATAGAACATTCGCAACCATAATTGATGAAAGGAAAAAATATGGCCGATACAAACGTAATCCCGAGTTTTGGCGCAATGCTACGCCTCGCACTTGGCGATGCAATCGTCGCCGATGCAGGCGAAGACTTTCTGGCGATGTGCGCAGACGACATCCTGTTTGAGCTTCCCTATGCCCCGGAATATGCCGTGCGTGAGCTACGCGGACGCGACGCACTTGAGGCTTATCTGCCAAAAGTCGGAGACCTTATCGCGTTCGAATCGATGAGCCTCGTCAATGTCTTGAGGGCGTCAGACGGAGAGAGTTTCACTCTCGAGTTCACCTGTAAAGGCGCACACCCGCAAACCGGTGCGAGATATGATCAGGATTATATCTCGGTCGTGCGGGTGCGAAACGGCAAGATCATTCACTACCGCGATTACTGGAACCCCCTGGTCCTGCTCAGTGCAGTTGGCGGTTCAGGGAATCTGAAAAACGCACTGAAGGAGTTTCATAATGGCTGACGCTATCCTCGTCACCGGTGGCACCGGCAAAACCGGTCGCCGCACGGTTGAACAACTCCGCAGCATGGGATTCGAACCACGCGTGGGAACGCGCCGCCCAAAAGATGCTGCCGATGTTCGCTTCGATTGGGCGGACGCGGACACCTTTGCCGATGCCTTTGACAGTGTCAGCGCTGTCTATCTTGTCGCACCCACCGACACGATCAACTCGCTTGGCGCGATGGAGGCGGGCCTAAAAGCTGCGCTCGCAGCAGGCGTGACCCGTTTCGTTTTACTCAGCGCATCTTCTCTCGAAGAAGACGGGCCGATGATGGGGGCCGTTCACGGCTGGCTGCGGGCCAACGCATCGGAATGGGTCGTACTGAGACCGACATGGTTCATGCAGAACTTCTCGGAACAGCATCACCGGAACACGATCCGCGATCAGTCAACCATTTTCACTGCAACCGGATCAGGCCGGATCGGGTTCATTGATGCCGAAGATATCGCCGCGACGGCTGCCTCTCAGCTGGTGGCACCGACCGTTGGCAACACGGACTACATCCTCACGGGACCAGAGGCGATTTCATATGATGCTGTCGCCCGGACACTTTCAGGTCTCCTGGGCAGACAGATCGAGCACAAAAAACTGACTGTTGAAGAGCTTGCAAAGCGGCACATCCAGATGGGTCTGCCCGCCGAGTATGCCGAAACACTGTCCGCGATGGACGGCGCAATTGCTCGCGGTTCCGAAGATCACGTAACCGGGAAAGTATTGGCCTTGTCAGGCAAGGCCCCGACCACATTCGCGGAATTTGCGGAACGCAATCTCGGCGCTTGGTCGCTTGAATAGCCAACGGCTGTCATTGGTGCAGACGATCTTCGGTTGATGCCGCCGACCTATGTCAAACCCTATCTGAAGCGCGGGAAGACCGACGCAGCGATTGCGAAGGCGATCCGCACGGGAGAGAAAGGCATTTTCGCCTACTCGCCCGTTACCGCCGCCTTCAACGCCACAGGCCAGCCCGCCGTCTCCCTGCCGCTTTGCCGCGGGGCCGACGGCCTGCCCATCGGCGTCCATCTCGCCACCCGTTTCGGGGCCGACACCGCGCTGATGTCGCTCTGCGCCGATCGCGAACGGGCCCGCCCATGGTTTGATCAAATTCCGCACCTTCCGGGCGTGGTTCGCTGAAAATACTTGAATGTCGAGGGCGTGTCGGGAAACACTGACCCCATGAACATGGGGGATATCGCATGACCGAAGCCGCGGTCGAGGCCCGGTCGGCCCGCAAGGAATACGGTGCCGGCGACAAAAAGGTTCGCGCCCTGAACGACGTGTCCCTCGTGATCAACAAGGGCGAGTTCTTCACCCTTCTCGGCCCTTCCGGCTGTGGAAAGACAACCCTTCTGCGCCTCATCGCCGGGTTCGAATCGCCCACATCGGGCATGATCCTGCTGGGCGACCGCGACATCAGTACCATGGCGCCCTACGACCGCCCCGTGAACACCGTCTTTCAAAGCTACGCGCTCTTTCCGCATCTCAGCGTGGCCGACAATATCGGCTTCGGCCTGACCATGCAGGGCACGCCCAAGGCGCAGGTCCAGGCCCGCGTCGCCGAGATGCTGGCGCTTGTGAAACTCGACGCCTTCGCCGAGCGCAAACCCCAGCAGCTCTCCGGCGGCCAGCAACAGCGCGTGGCGCTGGCCCGCGCCCTCGCCCCCGCCCCCGAAGTGCTCCTGCTGGACGAGCCGCTCTCCGCGCTCGACCTCAAGCTGCGCAAGGAAATGCAACTGGAACTCAAGCGCCTGCAAACCGAGACCGGCATCACCTTCGTCTTCGTCACCCACGACCAGGAAGAGGCGCTGACCATGTCCGACCGCATCGGCGTGATGCGCGACGGCTCGATCCTGCAGATCGGCGGCCCGCGCGAGATCTACAACAAGCCCGTCAACCGCTTCGTCGCCGATTTCATCGGTGAAACCAACGTCCTGACCGGCACGGTCGAACAGGGCGGCGTCCGCCTGCCCACCGGCGACGTCATCGCCGTGGACAACATCGACGCCGCCTCCCAAGGCGCCGAAGTCAGCCTTGCCGTGCGCCCCGAACAGGTCCGCATCGGCGACGGCGCGCTGCAGGGCCGCGTGGCCGAAACCGTCTATTTCGGCACCGACACCCATTGCCACCTGCGCATGTCCGACGACACCGAGGTGGTCGCCCGGATGCAAAGCCCGCCCTCGGGCGACACCGGCCTGCAGGAAGGCCAGACCGTCGCCTTCGATTTCGTCCCCGGCGCGGTCCGGGTGCTGGAGGACTAGCATGGCAGGCACCACCCACGGCAGCGGACGCACCGGCTGGATCCTGTCGATCCCAGCCCTGATCCTGCTGGCGCTCGGGGCCGCCGGTCCGCTGCTGATCGTGGTGGTCTACGCCTTCCTCGAACCGGGCGAATATTCCGGCGTGGTGTGGGACTTCACGACCGAGGCGTGGTTCCGCGTCTTCTTCGAGCGCGACATCTTCGACGACACCGTCACCTTTGCCGACGCGCATCTGACGATCTTCTGGCGCTCGGTGAAACTGTCGGTGCTGACCACTCTGATCGCCTTCGCCATCGGCTTTCCCACGGCGTGGTTCATCGCCACGCGCCCGCCCAACAAGCGCGGCTTCTGGCTGTTTTTGATCACAATTCCGTTCTGGACCAACCTTTTGATCCGCACCTTCGCCATCATGGAAGTTGTCCGCAACCAGGGCCTTCTGAACTCCTTCCTGATGAACCTCGGCATCATCGACCAGCCCTTGCAGATCCTCTACACCGACACCGCCGTGCTGATCGGCATGGCCTATGTCTACCTGCCGCTCATGGTGCTGCCGCTTTTCGCCGCCATCGACCGCTTCGATTTCCGGCTGGTCGAGGCGGGGTACGACCTCTACGCCACCCGCATGAAGGTGCTGCGCCGCGTCATCCTGCCGATCGTGAAACCGGGCATCGTCGCGGGGTCCATCCTCGTCTTCGTCCCGTCGCTGGGTGCCTACGTGACGCCCCGCATCCTGGGCGGCGGCAAGAACATGATGATCGGCAACTTCATCGAGCTCCAGTTCGGCCAGGGCCGCAACTGGCCCCTTGGCGCGGCGCTGTCGCTGCTCTTGCTGATGATCGTGCTGGTGGCCCTGCTCGCCTATGTCCGCGTCACGTCGAGGGACGAAACCCATGGCTAAGGGCAAGAGCTTCTCCGTCACCACCCTGCCCGGCTTCACCGCCATCGCGCTCACGACCTTCGTGCTGCTCTACGCGCCGATCGTCACGATGGTGATCTACTCGTTCAACGATTCCCAGTCCGTGGCGCTCTGGGGCGGCTTTTCCACCCGCTGGTACGTCGAGGCATGGGACAACACCCAAGTCCAGGAGGCCACCGTGCGCTCGCTGGTCATCGCCGTCTCGGCGGCGTTCATCTCGACCACCGTCGCCACCATGGCCGCGCTCGGCACCACGCGGCGCGGCCGCTTCAAGGGCCAGACGCTGATCTACGTGATGATCAACCAGCCCCTGATGGTGCCCGAAATCGTGACCGCCGTGGCCCTCCTGATCTTCTTCGCCTCGATCAAGGTCGCCACCGGCTACACCGGGCTGGCCTACCTGATCCTCGCGCACTCGGCCTTCTGCGTGCCCTTCGCCTACCTGCCCATCCGCGCCCGGCTGGAAGGCATGGACCTCGCGCTGGAAACCGCCGCGTCGGACCTCTACGCCCGGCCCTGGCAGACCTTCCGCCACGTCACGCTGCCGCTGATGATGCCCGGCATCGCTGCCGGCGCCATGCTGGCCTTCGTCATCTCGCTCGACGACGTCATCATCACCGAGTTCGTCAAATCCGCCGGGCAGGATACCCTGCCGACCTACATGCTGGGCCAGCTGCGCCGCGTCGTCACGCCCGAGGTCAACGCGATCTCCACCGCGCTCCTCGCGCTGACGGTGCTTTTGCTAACGGCCTTCTTTATACTGAACCGCAAGCGGGACTAACCCGCGCACAATCACACCAAGGGAGAATGACGATGAAGACATACCTGACCACCACAGTGGCCACCATCGCGCTGGCCGGGGCGGCCCATGCCGAAGGGTCGCTCAACATCTACAACTGGGGCAACTACACCAGCCCCGAGATGATCGAGAAGTTCGAACAGGAATTCGACGTCGACGTCACCATCACCGACTATGACAGCAACACCACCGCGCTGGCCAAGATCGAGGCCGGCGGCCACGGCTTCGACATCGTCGTGCCGACCCACAGCTACATGGGCGTCTATATCGACAAGGGCCTTTTGATGAAGCCGGGCATCCCCGAGATGGAAAACTACGGCAACATCTCGGACCAGTGGAAGAACGTCGAATGGGACCCGAACCGCGAATATTCCGTGCCGTGGCAATGGGGTACGACCGGCATCGCCGTGAACAAGTCGGCCTATGACGGCGACATCAACACCTCCGCCATCTTCCTCGACCCGCCAGAGGAACTGGTGGGCAAGGTCAATGTCGTGCCGGAAATGCAGGACGTGATGAACCTCACGCTGTTCTACGTCGGCGGCAAGCCCTGCACCACCGACAAGGAGGTGCTGAAGAAAGCCCGCGACGTGCTGATCGAGGCCAAACCCAAGTGGATGAGCATGGATTACGGCATGACCGAGAAGCTCTCGAACGGCGATGTCATGGCGTCGGTGAACTGGAACGGCTCGACCTTCCGCGCCCGCAACAACAACGAGGACGTGTCCTACGGCTACCCGAAAGAGGGCTACCCGGTCTGGATGGACAGCGCCGCGATCCTAGCCGACGCGCAGAATGTCGAGAACGCCAAGCTGTTCCTGAACTTCATCATGGACCCGGAAAACGCGGCCATGCTGTCGGACTTCGCCCGCTACGCCAACGGCATCGACGGCTCCGAGGAATTCATGCCCGAGGACATGCGCTCGGCCCCCGAGATCGTCGTGCCCGAAGACCTGAAGGCCGCCGGTCAGTTCACCACCGCCTGCCCCGCCGAGGCGCAGGAATTCTACACCGCGATCTGGACCGAACTGCAAAAATAAGCCAGTCGCCGAGGGACGGGAAACGGGGGCCTTCCGGGGCCTCCGTTTTCTTTTGGCGCACCCTGTCCCGGGCCTGCCCCGGGACCTCGCGGTCACCTCGGCCACCGTCATCCTCGGGCTTGACACGAAGATCTCATGCGGCAGGACATCCGGGATCAAGCTCCGGGCTGACACCTCCGCCACATACCCATCCGAGAAGAGCGATATGCGACGCGCGTCAGGCAGGTTTCGCCTTTCACATGACACGACCAAACTGAAGGGATGCGCCCGCGCCAAACACGGACCTCTCGTGCAAAACCGGGCACCAGGCCTTCGGACAGGTCACGGTTACTCCGCATCCGCCGACTGATCCACGTGCCGCAGGTGCCACTGCCGCAACAGAGCCATCATCTCGTTGCGCGTCAACCCGATCAGGAAGCCGGGGATCACGATAGGCCACCGTGTCTGCTCCCGATCCGTGATCCGCCACCAGGCATTGGACATGTATCGCTCCGCCACCCGGTCCTTCGGCCGCAGCTTCACGCGTCCGAACCTGTTCGCCCGGCCGCGTCCCAGCGCGGCAAGGTCCGACCACGCCAGCGGATGGCGAAAGAAATACCCGACATGCCCTTGCGATCCAGCCGCAACCCCACGGGCCGGGCATAGGCGAGCC
Organism: Roseovarius sp.; assembly: GCA_046290265.1. Classification (GTDB taxonomy): domain Bacteria; phylum Pseudomonadota; class Alphaproteobacteria; order Rhodobacterales; family Rhodobacteraceae; genus Roseovarius. The sequence continues at coordinate 7,215 of JBKAGF010000082.1, forward strand.
ACGCGAATTTGATCAAGTGATAGACCCCCAACGGAATGCAGACTGCCGCGAGGACGCGCAGAGCTTCCGGAGACAGGCGCGAGCTCTGCGAAGGGTCCAGCGCAAGGATTACCCCGGCAATCACAAGAACCAGGCAGTGCAGCGCACCAAGTACCGCAGGCCCACGTCTAATCCGGTACACAACCGGCTCAGCCCCCATCCCGCCACCGATTCACGATGGGATAACGCCGGTCCAGCCAGAACGCCCGCTTCGACAGCCGCGTGCCCGGCGCCGACTGGAACCGCTTGTATTCGCTGATATAGATCAGGTGCTCCACCCGCGCCGCATCCGCGCGCGAATACCCCGCCTTGACGCAATCCTCGATCGACCCGTCCTCGTCCACCAGGATCTGCAATATCCCGTCCAGCACCGGGTAATCCGGCAGGCTGTCGCTGTCCTTCTGGTCCTCGCGCAACTCCGCACTGGGCGGCTTGGTGATGATGCTCTCGGGGATCACCTCGCCCTCGGGCCCCATCATCCACTCGCGGTGATTGGCGTTCCGCCACTTGCAGATCTCGAACACCCGCGTCTTGTACAGGTCCTTGATCGGGTTATACCCCCCCGCCATGTCGCCATAGATCGTGGCATAGCCCACCGCCACCTCGGACTTGTTGCCGGTGGTCAACAGCATCTCCCCGAACTTGTTGGAAAGCGCCATCAACAACAGTCCTCGCAGCCGCGACTGGATATTCTCCTCGGTGATCCCCGGCTCGGTGCCCTCGAAAAGCGGCGCCAGCGTATTGGTGATCGCCGCCCGCCCCTCGGCGATGGGCACGAAATCATACCGCGCGCCCAGCGCCTTCGCACAGGCCTTGGCATCGTCCAGCGAGCCTTGCGAGGTATATTCCGAGGGCAGCATCACGCAGCGCACATTCTCGGGCCCCAGCGCATCCACCGCGATGGTTGCCACGATGGCACTGTCCACGCCCCCCGACAGGCCCAGCAGGACCTTCCCGAAGCCCGTCTTGCGCATGTAATCCCGCAGGGCCAGCACCATCGCGTGGTAATCCGTCTCCAGCGTATCCGGGATATGCGCCAGTTCGGTCTTCTCGATCCGCCAGCCACCCTCGCCGCGCACCAGTTCGATATGCGTGATCTCTTCCTCGAACAGCGGCATCTGCACCGCCAGCCCGCCCCCGGGGTTCAGCGCAAAGGTGCCGCCATCGAACACCTGGTCATCCTGCGCCCCCACCAGGTTCAGATAGATCAGCGGCAGCCCCGTCTCGACCACCCGGTTCACCATCAACTGGTGCCGATGCGCCAGCTTGCCGCGATAGTAAGGCGAGCCGTTGGGCACCAGCAGAAACTCCGCCCCGGTCTCGGCCAGCGTCTCGGGCACGTCCTCGTGCCAGCTGTCCTCGCAGATCGGCGACCCGATGCGCACGCCGTCCACAGCGTAAGGCCCCATCACGTCACCCGACGCATAGAGCCGCACTTCGTCGAACACCGTCTCGTTGGGCAGGTGATGCTTCAGCACGCAGGCGGTGATGCTGCCGCCCTTCAGGATGTAATAGGCGTTATACAGCTCCGCCCCTTCCAGGGCCGGCCCGCCGATGGCCAGCGCGGGGCCGACGGCACACTCCTTGGCCAGGTCCTCGATCTTCGCAATCGCCGCCTGGTGAAACACCGGCTTCCTGACCAGGTCCTGGGTGTTGTACCCGGTGATGAACATCTCGGGCAGCGCCACCAGGTCGGCCCCGGCCTCGCGGCCCGCCTCCCACGCCTTGCGCGCCAGCGCGGCGTTGCCCTCGAGGTCGCCCACCGTGGCGTTCAGCTGTGCCAATGTCACGCGAAACCGATCCGCCATGCGCCCTTGTACCCCTGCCATTTATCGCTCCCCTTCGATTTAACAGATGAACGCGCGAGGGAAAGCCGAAACCGGGAAAAGCCGTTGTCACCCCTGCCCGGGTCAATTACGCTCTGTCAGACCCATCGGGGGGTTCGTTTAACCGGGGTGAATGGGCAGATATGCAAAGCAGAACCGTCACATCTATCGTCGTGGCCGCCATGATCGCGCTGGCCGGTCCCGCCGCATCGCAGGACGGCGAGGTTCAGACCAAGCAATATGACGACGGCGGCATCTACGAGGGCACGTTCCGCAACGGCCTGCAGCATGGCACCGGCACCTACACGCTTCCCAACGGCTATGAATATTCCGGCGAATGGGTCGATGGCGAGATCCTCGGCACCGGCACCGCGCGCTTTCCCAACGGCTCGGTCTACGAGGGCGAGTTCGCCAAGGGCAAGCCCGAGGGCGTGGGCAAGATCACCTTCTCCGACGGCGGCACCTACGAGGGCACCTGGGAAGACGGCAAGATCAACGGCGAGGGCGTCGCCGTCTATGCCAACGGCGTCCGTTACCAGGGCGGTTTCCGCAACGCCCAGCATCACGGCCGCGGCCGCATGGAAAGCCCCGGCGGCTATATCTACGACGGCGACTGGGTGAACGGCGTCAAGGAAGGCATGGCGACGATCACCTATCCAGACGGCGCTGTCTATGAAGGCCAGGTCGTGCGCGGCGCCCGCGACGGCGAAGGCACGCTGACCATGTCCGACGGCCTTGTCTATGAAGGCACCTGGGCCGAGGGCCAGATCAACGGCACCGGCAAGCTCACGCAGCCCAATGGCGACGTCTACGAAGGCGAGCTTGTGGCGGGCCGGCGCGAAGGCAAGGGCCGGGTGGTCTACAACAATGGCGATGTGTACGAAGGCGACTTCGCGGATGACCGCCGCCACGGCCAGGGCACCTTCACCGGCTCTGACGGCTATCGCTATGAAGGCGACTGGATGGCCGGCAAGATCTCGGGCGAAGGCACGGTGACCTATCCCGACGGCTCGGTCTATGAGGGCCAGTTCCGCGACGACCTCGCCAACGGTCAGGGCAAGGTGACCTATCCCGACGGCTCCACCTATGAAGGCGCGTGGTCGGGCGGCGTGATCGACGGCGCCGGCAAGGCCACCTATCCCAACGGTCTGGTCTATGAAGGCGAATTCCAGAACGCCAAGAATCACGGTCAGGGCGTAATGACCTACCCCGACGGTTATCGCTACGAAGGAGCGTGGCAGAACGGCCAGCGCCACGGCCAGGGCGTGGCCACCTATGCCGACGGCACAGTCTACGAGGGCGAGTTCCAGGACGGCCAGCGCCATGGCACCGGCAAGATCACCATGCCTGACGGCTTTGTCTACGAAGGCCAGTGGCAGAACGGCGAGATCTCGGGCCAGGGCGTGGCGACCTATACCAATGGCGATGTCTACGAAGGCATGTTCGCCAATGGCAAGCGGCAGGGCGAGGGCACCATGCGCTACGCCACCGGCGAAGAGGCGTCGGGCGAGTGGTCCGACGGCGCGCTGGCGGAACAGACCACCGTGATCAGCGAAGAGGCGGCCCCGGACACATCCGCCCCTGCCGCCGACACCCCACCCGCCGAGACCACGCCCGCCGTCACCCCGACC
>JBKAGF010000083.1:0-10410 GCA_046290265.1 Roseovarius sp.
GCACCGGCGACAGCCAGGCCCGCGTCAGCCTGCCCTGCGATCCGCCGGAGGCCGGCAGGGTGTTCCAGGTGGCCCATGTCCGTGCCGGGGACGTGCGCGCGGTCTTCGCCACCGATGTCACCGAGGTTGCCGCCGCCGAAACCATGCGGCGCGAGTTCATCCAGACCCTGACCAAGATCTTCGCCAACCTGACGACCGGCCTCGCCGTGTTCGACCGGCACCGGCGGCTTGTGCTGTTCAATCCCGCGCTGATCGATCTGGTCGGCCTGTCCGCGCCCTTCCTGTCGGCGCAACCCTCGCTGTTCCGCTTTTTCGACAGCCTGCGCGACGCCCGTGTCCTGCCAGAGCCGCGAAACTACGGCACCTGGCGCAAACAGATCGAGGACGTGATCGAAACCGCCTCCGGGGGCCTTTATCTCGAGGACTGGCACCAGCCCTGCGGCACGACCTTTCGCGTCACCGGACGCCCGCATCCCGACGGCGCCATCGCCTTTCTGTTCGAGGATATCACCGACAATGTCTCGCTCGCGCGGCATTTCCGCAGCCAGGTCGCGCTGCGCGACGCGATCCTCGATTCCAGCGACGTGGCCAGGGTCGTCTTCGGCCCCGATAATGTGGTGACGTTCTGCAACCGGGCCTGCCGTGACATGCTGGGCATAGACCCGGACGCAACCTTTGCCGATATGACGCTGGACGATGTCCTGAAGGCCTGTGGCAATGTCCTGCCGCGCGGCGATATCTGGCCCGCCGTGGCAAGGGCGGTGCGCGACCGCGACCTGTTCGAGGCCTCCCTGCCGCACCCGGACGGAAGCCACGGCGATTGCCGCGTCCGCCCGCTCGGCGGGAATGCGGCGATCATCAGCCTGCGCCCCGGGAAAAACACCCCGCGCAGCGTCGAAACCGTCCGCGACTGAACGGCTTGCTGTTGCAGGCCGCGACCGGCGGTGTAGTGTCGGCACATGCCCGCCCGACACGTCCAGATCGACCTTTCAGGCCCCGAGGCCACCGCAGCCCTGGCCCGCCGCATGGCGCCCGGCCTGCGTCCCGGCGACGTGCTGTTGCTGACCGGCCCGGTGGGCGCCGGCAAGACCCATTTCGCCCGCAGCCTGATCCAGTCCCTTCTGCCCGTGCCAGAGGATGTGCCATCGCCCACATTCACCCTGGTTCAGACCTATGACGCGGCCGATTTCGAGATCTGGCACGCCGATCTCTACCGGCTGTCCGATCCCGGCGAGGTGATCGAACTGGGCCTTCCGGACGCGTTCGAGACCGCCGTGGCGCTGGTCGAATGGCCCGACCGGCTGGCCGAGCTTGCCCCGGCCAATGCGCTGTCGCTGGCATTTGCCCCGCTGCCCGATCCCGACCAGCGGGCGCTTGACATCACATGGGACGATCCGCGATGGGATGACAGGGCAGGGGAGTTTTCCGATGAGTGACCGCGACGCGCAGATCGGCGCCTTCATCGACCGGGCCGGCTGGGGCGACGCCGTGGTTTCGCATCTTGCCGGGGACGCGTCGAACCGGCGGTACCTGCGCCTGATCCGCCCCTCGAACGCCCAGCGGGCGGTGCTGATGGACGCGCCCCCGGACAAGGGCGAGGATGTCCGCCCCTTCGTACAGGTTGCCCGGTATCTTTCCGGCATCGGCCTCAGCGCCCCGCGCATCCTCGAGCGTGACGATGACGCGGGGTTCCTGCTGCTCGAGGACCTTGGCGATGCGCTGTTCGCCAGCATCGTGCCGCGCAATCCGGACATCGAGGAAAGGCTCTATTCCACCGCAACCGACGTGCTGGTCCATCTGCATGCGCAAATGCCGCCCCCCGGCCTGGCATCCTATGATCCCCCCACCGCCACCGCGCTTTCCGCGCTGGTGTTCGACTGGTACCTTCCCGGCGCGACGGACACGCCCGATGCCACCGAACGGTCCGGGTTCGAGACCTGCCTGCACGATCTTCTGGCCGCACATGCCGCCGGGTGCGACGTGCTGATCCAGCGCGACTATCACGCGCAGAACCTGCTGTGGCTGCCCGACCGCAAGGGGGTCGCCCGCGTCGGCCTGCTGGATTTCCAGGATGCGATGCTGGGCCACCGCGCCTATGACCTTGTCTCGCTTCTGCAGGATGCGCGCCGCGACGTCCCGCCAGGGCTCGAGGCGCGGATGCGCGATCGCTACGCCCTGCAGACAGCGCAGGATCCCGCGGCGTTCGCCACCGCCTATGCGGTGCTGGGCGCCCAGCGCAACCTGCGCATCCTCGGGGTGTTTGCGCGGCTCTGCATCCGCGACGGCAAGGCGCATTACGTCGATCTTATCCCCCGCGTCTGGGGCCTGTTGCAGCGCGACCTTGCACATCCCGCCCTTGCCCCCTTGCAGGCCATTGTCGCCCGGGCGCTTCCCGTCCCCGACGCGCCGCTTCTGGAAAAGCTGAAATCGAAATGCCCGACACGCCCGGCTCAGTGATGCTCTTCGCCGCGGGGTTCGGCACGCGCATGGGTGCGCTGACCGTCACGCGCCCCAAACCCCTGATCCCGGTGGCGGGCAAACCGCTGATCGACCATGCGCTCGATCTGGTCACCGCGCACGGGGTGCCGCGGATCGTGGTCAACACGCATTACCTGTCCGGCCAGGTAAAGGCGCATCTTGCCGGGCGAAACCTGCAGATATCCGAGGAAAAGCCCGACATCCTGGAAACCGGCGGCGGCCTGCGCAAGGCCCTTCCATTTCTGGGGAGCGGCCCCGTCTTTACCATGAACACCGATGCGGTGTGGTCCGGTCCCAACCCGCTGGCCCATCTTGCCGCGGGGTGGGATCCCGGCCGGATGGATGCGCTCTTGCTCTGCATCCCCCCGGACCATGCCATCGGCCATGCGGGCGGCGGCGATTTCGTCACCGATGCCGCCGGCCGCGCCAGACGTGGCCCCGGCGCCATCTATTCCGGCCTGCAGATCCTCAAGACGGACGGGCTTGCAGACATCCCCGACCGGGCCTTTTCGCTCAACCTGCTGTGGAACCGGATGCTGGAGGCCGGACGCCTTCATGCCGTCACCTATCCCGGAAGATGGTGCGACGTCGGCACGCCCGAAGGCATCGACCTTGCCGAATCCATGCTGCGGACGAACGATGTTTGAACCGCGCGACACGCCCCGGATCTTTGGCATGCCGCTTGGCGTCGATTTTCCGAAGGCGCTGGTGGACGGGCTGTGCCACGCCTATCGCCACCGGCCGCCCGAGGCGCTGGCGCGCGTGCATCTCATCGTGAACACCCGGCGCATGGCCCGCCGCATCCGGACGCTGTTCGATGACGGCCCCGCGCGCCTGCTGCCGCGGATCAGCCTCGTCACCGATTTCGGCGAAACCCTCGGGCTCGCGCATGTCCCCGATCCGGTCTCGCCTCTGCGCCGCCGCCTTGAACTGACCACGCTGGTCGCGGCCCTGCTGGAGCAGGAGCCCGATCTGGCCCCACGCGCCGCGCTTTACGACCTTTCCGACAGCCTGGCCGGGCTGATGGACGAAATGCATGGCGAGGGGGTGACGCCCGAGGATATCACGCGCATCGACACCGGCGACCAGTCCGGTCACTGGGAGCGGATCAAGTCGTTCCTGAGCATAATCAGTCCCTATTTCGAGGCCAGCAACGCCACCCCCGACACGGAAACCCGCCAGCGCCGGGTGATCGAGGCCTATGCAGGCATCTGGCAGGACACGCCGCCCGACCACCCGGTGATCCTGGCCGGCTCGACCGGCTCTCGCGGAGCGACGCGCCTGCTGATGAAAACCGTGGCGCAGCTTCCCCTGGGCGCGGTCGTCCTGCCCGGCTTCGACGCCGACCAGCCCGATCATGTCTGGACACGCCTGCAGGACACGCCGGACCGCAGCGAGGATCATCCGCAGTCCCGCTTTGCCGAGCTTCTGTCCGATCTCGGCTGTCCGCCTTCGGTCATTCGCCCCTGGCCCGGTGCGGACCCGCAATGCCCCGCGCGCAACCGGCTGATGTCGCTCGCGCTGCGCCCCGCGCCGGTCACCGATGAATGGTTGTCGCACGGCCCGGCGCTGGCCGCCGATATCGCACCCGCCACACAGGGTATCACCCTGCTCGAGGCGCCATCGGCCCGGATCGAGGCGCTCTGCATCGCCATGCGCCTGCGCGAGGCGGTCGAGAACGGGCAGACCGCCGCCCTCATCACGCCGGACCGCACCCTGACCCGCCGCGTCGCCTCCGCGCTCGACCGGTGGGGCATCCGCCCCGATGACAGCGCGGGCACACCGTTGCACCATTCCGCGCCGGGGCGGTTCCTACGCCATGTGGCCGAGCTGCTGAACGCCCCGCTTGACGCGGCCCAGCTTCTGACCTTGCTGAAACACCCGCTCACGCATGGGGCGGGCGCGCGCGGCCCGCATCTGCGCCTGACCCGCGAGCTGGAACTGTACCTGCGCCGCACGGGCCCGCCGGTGCCCACGCCGGATACGCTGGATGCATGGGCCACCGATATTGACGACCCCTACCTTGCCCCCTGGCTGACCTGGGTGCGCACGAACTTCTTCGGCCACGACAGGCCCGCCGCCCGTGCCCTGAGCGCCCGCGTCACCGACCACATCGCCCTGGCCGAGGCAATCTCGCGCGGGCCGGACCTGTCCGCACCGCTGCGCCTGTGGGACGAGGCCGCGGGGCGCGAGGCGCAAAAATGCGTCTCTGAGCTTGCCGAAAACGCCGATGCCGGTCAGGAAATGCGCGCGATCGACTATATCAACCTGTTCCACGCCGTGCTGTCGCGCGAAACCGTGCGCGGTCAGGTCGACACCGATCCGCGCGTCCTGATCTGGGGCACGCTCGAGGCGCGGGTTCAGGGCGCCGACATCCTGATCCTCGCTGGCCTGAACGAAGGCACCTGGCCCGAAACCCCGCCGCGCGATCCGTGGCTGAACCGCGCCATGCGGTCCCAGGCCGGGCTTCTGCTGCCCGAGCGCAAGATCGGGCTGTCCGCGCATGATTTCCAACAGGCCATCACGGCAACGTCCGAGGTCTGGATCACCCGCGCCATCCGCTCGGATGACGCCGAAACCGTTCCGTCGCGCTGGCTGAACCGGTTGGGAAACCTGCTGACCGGGTTGCAACAGGCCGGCGGCGCGGCGGCGTGGCAGGCGATGCGGCATCGCGGCCAGCTTGCCCTCGACCGGGCCGAGGCATTCGAGGCGGTCACCCCGGTGCCCCCCGCGCCGCGCCCCGCGCCGATCCCGCCGGTGGCCGCCCGGCCGCGGGAACTGTCCGTCACCCGGATCGAAAAGCTGATCCGCGATCCCTATGCCATCTATGCCGACAAGATCCTGCGCCTGCGCCCGCTCGACCCGTTGATGAAGCTCCCGGATGCGCGCTTGCGCGGCGAAGTCCTGCACGACGTGCTGGAACATGTCATCAGGTCCACGCTGGACGATCCTGACGCGCTGACGCCGGATTACCTGACGCAGGAAACCGTCTCTGTTCTTGCTCGGAACGTACCCTGGGGCGAGGCGCGGGCGCTCTGGCTCGCCCGGATCGCGCGCATCGCCGGCTGGTTCATCGAATCCGAAGGGCGGCGGCGCGCGCTGGCCCGGCCCACCGCCTTCGAACAGATGGCCAGGGCCCCGGTCGACCCGCTCGATTTCACGCTCACGGCCAAGGCCGACCGCATCGATATCGACGAAGGCGGACGCCTGCACATCTACGATTACAAGACCGGCGCGCCGCCTTCGCCCAAGTCGCAAAAGGCGTTCGACAAGCAGCTTCTGCTCGAGGCCGCGCTGGCCGAACGCGCCGGGTTCGGTCCGCTGGCGCCCGGGCCCGTCGCGCGGGCCGTCTTCATCGGCCTGACCGGCGACCCCAGAGAGGTCGAGGCCCCGCTGGACGACGCGCCGCCGGATCAGACATGGGCCGAGTTGAAGGACCTCATCGCGCGGTTCATGGATCCCGGCCAGGGCTACCTGTCGCGCCGCGCGATGAAGACGCGCGACATGCAGGGCGATTACGATCAGCTGGCCCGGTTCGGCGAGTGGGACATCACCGATGCGGCAAATCCGGAAAGGGTGGGCAAATGGTAGACGACGCCACCCAGCGCCAGATCGACGCCGCCCGGCCCGACCGGTCGACATGGCTGTCGGCCAATGCCGGTTCGGGCAAGACCAAGGTGCTGACGGACCGGGTCGCAAGGCTGCTTTTGGCTGGAACAGACCCGCAGAACATCCTGTGCCTGACCTATACCAAGGCCGCCGCGTCGGAGATGCAGAACCGGCTGTTCAACCGGCTGGGCAAATGGGCCATGCTGGCGGACAGCGATCTGGAAAGGCACCTGTCCGATCTGGGCATAGACGGTGCCATCACGCCAGAGCGCTTGCGCGAGGCGCGGCGCCTTTTCGCAGTGGCCATCGAAACCCCCGGCGGTCTCAAGATCCAGACGATCCACTCCTTCTGTTCCGCGCTCCTGCGCCGCTTCCCGCTCGAGGCCGGTGTCAGCCCGCAATTCACCGAGATGGAGGACCGGGCCGCCGCCCTGCTGCGGTCCGAGGTCGTCGAGAAGATCGCCAATGGCCCTGATGCGCAGGCGCTTTACGATCTTGCCGAGCATTATACCGGCGAAGACCTTGAAAGCCTCACGCAAGAGATCGTCGGCGCGCGCGACCGGCTGACCCGTTTCCCCGACGACGCCGGTCTGTCGGCGCTGTTCGGTCTGAAACCGGACGCGACCGAAAAGACGCTGGTGGCGGACGTTTTTCTTGGCGGCGAGGCAGAGTTGATCGCGGCCCTCCTGCCCCTGCTGACCGCCGGCAGCAGCACCGACGCAAAGGCGGCGGTGAAGCTGACCATGGCCGATATCCCCTCGCTTCAGGCGCTGCCGGTGCTCGAGGATGTCTTGCTGACCGGCAGCAGCGCCAAATTTCCGTTTTCGGCCAAGATAGGCTCTTTTCCAACCAAGGCCGTGCGAGAGGCGAACCCCGACCTGATCGCACGTCTCGACGCACTCATGGCCCGGGTCGAGGCCGCGCGCGACACGCGTCTGGCGCTGAACGCCCGCGCCACGGCGCAGATCCTGCACCGCTTCGCTGCCGTCTTCCTGCCGGCATATGCCGCCGCCAAGGAGGCGCGCGGCCTGCTGGATTTCGACGACCTGATCCTGCGCAGCCGGGACCTGTTGAACGATCCCAAGGTCGCCGACTGGGTACTTTTCAAGCTCGACGGCGGAATCGACCATATCCTCGTTGACGAGGCGCAGGACACCAGCCCGGTGCAATGGACCCTGATCGAGCGCCTGTCGCAGGAGTTCACCAGCGGCACCGGCGCCCGCGCCGACCGCACGCGCACGATCTTTGTCGTCGGGGACAAGAAACAGTCGATCTATTCCTTCCAGGGGGCCGATCCCGAAGGCTTTGACCGGATGAAGGACGATTTCGCCGCCAAGCTGGAGGTGACCGAGGCGCCGCTACAGGACATGGCGATGGAGTTTTCCTTCCGCTCGTCCCAGACCATCCTGTCGCTGGTCGACGAAACCTTCCGCGGGCTCGACAGCAGCGGGTTCAGCCAGCGCGAACGGCACCGGGCGTTTCATGCCGCGATGCCCGGGCGCGTCGACCTTTGGCCGCCGGTCGAAAAGGAAGAAACCGAGGATCCGCCCGCGTGGTTCGATCCTGTCGACATCATGGCGCCGGGCGATCCGGCGACGCGGCTTGCGGCCCAGATTGCCCGCAACATCAAGGGCATGCTCGGAACGCCCCTGCCGTCGAACGACGGCACCGCCGCGCGTGCCATCACCGAAGGCGACATCCTGATCCTGGTTCAGCGCCGCTCCGACCTCTTTCACGAGATCATCCGCGCCTGCAAGGCCGAGGGGCTGTCCGTGGCCGGGGCCGACCGTCTGCGCGTCGGCGCGGAACTGGCCGTGCGCGACATCGCCGCGCTCCTGTCCTTCCTCGCCACACCCGAGGACAGCCTGTCGCTTGCCACCGCCCTGCGCTCGCCGTTGTTCGGCTGGTCCGAGGGGCAGCTTTTCGACCTCGCCCACGACCGTCCGCACCGGTACCTGTGGCAGACCCTGCGCGACCGCGCGGCGGACTATCCCGAAACGCTCGCCATTCTGGATGACCTGCGCGGCGCCGCCGACTACCTGCGCCCCTACGACATGATCGAACGCATCCTAACCCGCCATGACGGGCGCGCGCGCCTCTTGGCGCGTCTCGGGGCCGAGGCAGAGGATGGCATCGACGCGCTTCTGTCCCAAGCGATGGCCTATGAACGCAACGCGATCGACAGCCTGACGGGCTTTCTGGTGTGGATGGAAACCGACGACCTTGAAATCAAGCGTCAGCTCGACAGCGCCGGCGACCGCATCCGCGTGATGACCGCCCACGCGGCCAAGGGCCTGGAAAGCGCCATCGTCATCCTGCCCGACAGCGCCAGGCGGGATCTGAGGGTGGATTCGAAACTGATCGCGGCGGGCGATACCGCGCTCTGGCGTCCGCGCAAGGATGCGCTGCCCGCCGCCTTGCAGGATGTCGACAATGCCGGGCGCGACGCGCAATGGGCCGAACGGGACAGGTTGCTTTACGTCGCCATGACACGGGCCGAACAATGGCTGATCGTCGCGGCCGCCGGCGACCTCGATAGGGACGGGCGTGACTGGTACAGCAAGGTGCGCGCCGGAATGCTGCGCTCCGAAGCCGCCGAACATGTCTTCGGTAACGGGCGCGGATTGCGGCTGGAAAGCGGCAATTGGGCCGGATTAGAGCCTCATGCGGCGCCCTCTGTTCCGTCAAGGACGGACCCGCTTCCGGCCTTTTTCGCGAACCATGCCACACCGCCGCCCGCCCTGGCCGAAACGCTGGCCCCCTCGGACCTTGATGGTGCCAAGGCGCTGCCGGGCGAGGCGGGGCTGGACGAGGAGACCGCGAAACGCCGGGGCCGGCAGTTGCATCGCCTGCTGGAGATGCTGCCCCAGCGCGATCCGTCCGAACGATCCGCCGCCGCCACGACCCTGTTGTCGGGCGGCCCCGACGCCGCGACGGCGCAGGATATCGCCTTGCTGCTGGCCGAGGCCGAGACCGTCCTGTCACGCGAGGAGCTGGCACCGCTTTTCTCTGCCGACGCGCTGGCCGAGGTCGCGGTGTCCGCTCCGGTCGGCGCGCTGGGGGGCCGCCGCATTCACGGCACCATCGACCGGCTGATCATCACCCCCGACACGGTGCTGGCCGTCGATTTCAAATCCAACGCCGTCGTGCCGGCCACGCCGGACCAGGTTCCCGACGGCCTCTTGCGGCAGATGGGCGCCTATGCCCATGCCCTGCAGGAAATTTACCCCGGTCACCGCATCGAAACCGCGCTGTTGTGGACCCGTACCGCCACGCTCATGCATCTGCCACACGATCTTGTGACGCAGGCCCTGTCCGACACCCATATATCTTGACGCCCCCTACCCCGCTTCATAGGTTCGCTGCAAACCCGAGCTCAAGGAGAGACGACATGGCCACCGTTGCCGTAACCGACGACACGTTCGATAGCGAAGTGAAGAATTCCGACATCCCCGTCGTGGTGGATTTCTGGGCCGAATGGTGCGGCCCCTGCAAACAGATCGGCCCGGCGCTCGAAGAGCTGTCCGCCGAGATGGACGGCAAGGTCAAGATCGCCAAGGTGAACGTGGACGAGAACCCCAATTCGCCCTCGCAACTGGGCGTGCGCGGCATCCCCGCACTCTTCATCTTCAAGAACGGCGAAGTGGTGTCGACCAAAACCGGCGCCGCGCCCAAGGCCGCGCTGCAAGGCTGGATCGAAGAGTCGATCTGAAGAACAGCTGAATAGAACAGTGAAAGGGTCGCCAGCTTGGCGGCCCTTTTCATTTATTCTCCAGCGCGGACCCAAGGCGCAGCAACGCTGCGCGGCTTCCCTCAATCCCTACGGGTTGCCATGCCCCCTTACGCCTTCCATATAGACCCAAAGATCAAAGGAGCCCCGACCATGAGCGATTTCCCCGGCTGGCACGGCACAACCATCATCGGCGTCCGCAAGGGCGGGCAGGTCGTCGTCGCGGGCGATGGGCAGGTCAGCCTTGGCGATACCGTCATCAAGGGCACCGCCCGCAAGGTCCGCCGCATCAGCCCCGGCGGCTATGACGTGGTCGCCGGTTTCGCCGGGTCCACCGCCGATGCCTTCACCCTGCTGGAACGGCTGGAGTCGAAGCTCGAAGCGACCCCGGGCCAGCTGCAACGCGCCTCGGTCGAACTGGCAAAGGACTGGCGCACCGACAAGTACCTGCAAAAGCTCGAGGCGATGCTGATCGTCACCGACGGCGCGCAGCTTTACGTGATCACCGGCGCGGGCGACGTGCTGGAACCCGAACATGACGTCGCCGCCATCGGCTCGGGCGGCAACTTTGCCCTCGCCGCCGCTCGCGGCAT
>JBKAGF010000084.1:0-10189 GCA_046290265.1 Roseovarius sp.
GTCGACACGGCCCTGGTCGTCGAGGGAACCCCGAAGGGCCTGAAGGCCTGCGCGCCCTGGCAGGAGGGCTGGATCGAGTTGCAGGACGCGTCGTCACAGGCCGTGGTGGCGGAGCTGCCACTGCGGGACGACATGCGGGTGCTCGATCTCTGTGCGGGCGGCGGCGGCAAGACCCTTGCCATGGCGGGCCGCGCGCAGGTGACGCTTTACGCGCATGACGCGGCGCCGGGACGGATGCGCGATCTTCCGGTGCGCGCCGCTCGCGCCGGAGCGCGCGTGACGCTTGTGGACCGCCCCGAAAAGGCCGCACCCTTCGACCTTGTGCTGGCCGACGTGCCCTGTTCCGGAAGCGGGTCGTGGCGCCGCGCGCCCGAAGGCAAGTGGCGGCTGACGCCGGGGATGCTGGACGACCTGGTGGCGACGCAGGACAGTATTCTGGAGCGGGCAGCGGGCCTCTCCGGGCGCTTCATGGGCTATGTCACCTGCTCTGTGCTCGACGTCGAGAATCGGCAGCGCATCGACGGATTCCTGCGGCGGCATCCCGGCTGGCGCGAGGTCATGGAGCGCCAGTTCCTGACCGGGCCCATGGGCGACGGCTTCTATCTTTGCGTGCTTGAGAAATAGCGCGGCTGACCCGATCCAGGCAGGGTGGACCAGGGCGGCGGGCCTACGGTGAAAGTTAGGCGGTGCATGCAGGCACATCGGGCTGTCAATCGATGGCTCGTCTCTCCATGAGGGTGTATTTTCGCGTTAAGGTAGTGTTAAGTCCGATCGTGGGACAAGGCGAGTGCCAAACGCGAGGCCTCACGCTTGACAGACGTCCGCTTGAATCGGGTCCGGGACACCGGCCGCTCGCGCCGCGTATGATCGCGGTTACGGGTGTTTGCGTCATGGGCGCCGCCCTCGTCGCCATGTCGTTTGGCGTCGGACCGCTTTACTCCACGCTGCTTCTGGCGGTGGGACTTTCGCTGTGCACGACGGCCATGCTGGCCCTGTGGGTGCCGGTGTTCTCGGCCGGGCGCAAACGGGCTGAACTGGCCCGGCTTGCCCGGCTGGTCGAGACCGACTTTCTGGCCTGCGTCGTGACCCGCGAAGACGGTGCCGTCGTGGCTAGCAACAGCCGCGCGCGCACCGAGTTCGAGGCCGGACCGGGTGTTGCGCTGCCGAGCCTGCTGGCCGAACGCTGCGGGTTGTCGGGCGGCATGTTCCGCCAGCTGCTTGCCAATGCGCGGTCCAGCGGCGAGACCCGGCAGGACATCGCCCGAAAGGACGGGCATACACGGATCTCGGCCCGGGTCTTCTCCGGCCATGTGCTCTGGCGATTCGAGACCTTGGCAAGACCGAACATCCCGGACCTGGTCGACATCCTGCCGTGGCCCGCGCTGGCGCTGGACCCGATGGACAAGGTGATCTCTGCCAACAAGGCGCTGCGGCAGCTTGCCGGGCGGAAGATCTCGACGCTGGCCGACCTGATCGACGACCCGGCCCGGGGTGTCGCCGGCATTCGCACGATCGATACGGTCGACGGGCAAGTCTCCGTCCATATCGAGGACATCGGCCAGCCCGATCGGCGGGTCCTGTGCCTGCTTCCCGCTGGGTCCGGCGCCGGGGTGGATGACCTCGACGTCTTGCCGGTTCCGGTCCTGCGGCTGGGGCGGGATGGATCCATCGTCAAGAGCAACCGGCTTGCCGCGCAGTTGCTGGGGTCTGAGCCCCTTGCCGGGCGCGGCCTGTCGAGCCTGGTCGAAGGGTTGGGACGCCCGGTGGACGAATGGCTGCGCGACGTTGTCGAGGGACGCGCGCCGGGGCGGCCGGAAATCCTGCGGGCCAGCTGCCGCTCGGAAGAGACCTTCCTTCAGATCAGCCTTCGCCCCTGCGAGGACGGCGACGGAGCAGGCGCGCTCGCGGTGCTGAACGATGCGACCGAGCTCAAGACGCTCGAGGCGCAATTCGTGCAAAGCCAGAAGATGCAGGCCATCGGCCAGCTGGCCGGGGGCATCGCGCATGATTTCAACAATCTCTTGACCGCGATCAGTGGGCATTGCGACCTGCTTCTGTTGCGCCATTCGCCAAGCGATCCGGATTTCGGCGAACTGATCCAGATCAGCCAGAACGCCAATCGCGCGGCAAGCCTGGTGGGCCAGCTCATGGCCTTCTCCCGCAAGCAGTCGCTGGCCCTGGAACCGCTCGACCTGCGCGAGACGCTGGCCGATATGACCCATCTTTTGAACCGGCTTGTGGGCGAGACCGTGCGCCTGACCCTGTCGCACGATCCGCGCCTCTTGCCTGTGCGCGGCGACAAGCGCCAGATCGAGCAGGTGATCATGAACCTCGTGGTGAACGCCCGCGATGCCATGCCCGAGGGGGGCGAGATCTCGATCCGGACCAGCATGCGCAACCTTGCCAGGCCCGAGACACGCGACCGGGTTACCATGCCCGCGGGCGATTATGTCTTCGTGTGCGTCGAGGACGAGGGCGCAGGCATTCCGCCCGACAAGATCGGCAAGATATTCGAGCCGTTCTTCACCACGAAGAAGCCTGGCGAGGGCACGGGGTTGGTTCCGACGCCACGGATCGTGAAACAGTCCGGCGGCTACATCTTCGCCGACAGCGAGGTCGGGCAGGGCGCGCGATTCTCGCTCTTCTTCCCGGCAGTCGCCGCGGGTGAAGGGCCGTCGCGGCCCGCGCCCGAGCTTCGGCTGTCGCCCTCTGACGCGACACGCAAGGGCAGGATTCTGCTGGTAGAGGACGAGGCGCCTGTCCGGTCCTTCGCCGCTCGGGCGCTGTCCCTGCGCGGGCATGAGGTGATCGAGGCCGCGAGCGGCGAAGAGGCGCTGGACGCCCTTTCGGCGGGCGATCTTCACGTGGATGTCGTGGTGACCGACGTGGTCATGCCTGGGCTCGACGGTCCGGCCTGGGTCGCGCGCGCCCTTGCGACCCGCCCGGACATGCGCGTGGTCTTCGTGTCGGGCTATGCCGAGGAGAGCCTTCTCCGGCAACGGTCCGAGATACCCAACTCCGTCTTCCTGCCGAAACCGTTCTCACTCACCCAGCTGACCCAGACGGTTCAGCAGCAGCTTTGCGCCTGATCCCGGCCCGACGCCCGTGCGTCAGCCGCCCGTGCCGGCCGCCCGCCACACAGTGAACTCGTCGGGGCATTCCTCTTCCAGCCGCTCGCGCAGGCGCGGGCGCAGGGACAGTTCCATGCTGGGCGATTCGTTCAGCCGCTTGAGCTCGGGCCGCTTGCCCACCCTGCCGGCAAGGAAGCGCAACAGCGGTTCCGGCTCTTCGTAGCGGAACAGGTGGGTGACCCCGATCGCGCCCTCGGCATCCTGCAGGAACTTTGCCTGGCTGCCAACGCTGGCAAAGGCGGGCCTGTCCCGGCGCAGGTAGCCGCGCACGAAGTCGTCGAAACTCAGGTCACGGGTGGAATTGGGATGCCCCACCAGGTCATCGCGCTGGCGATAGCGATACCAGCTGCCAAGCCAGTCCACCGGCTCACGGACCACGGCGACGGTTTCGAAATCGCTGGCCCCGCTCTTCTCGAAATAGGGGGCCAGGAAGCGGCGGTAGCGATAGAGCGGTGTGTGCTTGACCACCGGCGGATCGGTGATCGCGATGCCCGCATAGGGGCGGTAGGCCATCTCGATCGCGGTCGTGCCGGTCTTGGGGACGGCCAGAAAGACCAGTCTTTCTTCCCAGAAAACAAGCACTTGTGTGCCTCTTCGTTTGAAATCGCTACAGAGACCTTCGCCGATAAACTACTTGTTAATCAACCGAGCCGAAAGTGAGAGATGCACGATTTCTGTTGAAATGTTCCCCTTTTGATCTCATAAGCATGAGAACAAGAGGCGAACACAGGCAATGATTGCTGCCCAGGACGGGCTGTGAAATAAGGGCGAAACCAAATGGCGACGGCAGATCTTCTGACAATGAGTGACAAGCGGAATTCCGACAAGCAGAAGGCGCTCGATTCGGCGCTGGCACAGATCGAGCGCCAGTTTGGCAAGGGCTCGATCATGAGGCTCGGCGGCGACAACCCGCTGCCCGAAATCGAGGCGACCTCGACCGGTTCGCTCGGGCTCGATATCGCCCTGGGGATCGGCGGCCTGCCCAAGGGCCGCATCATCGAGATCTATGGGCCCGAGAGTTCCGGCAAGACGACCCTGACGCTGCACTGCATCGCCGAAGAGCAGAAGAAGGGCGGCGTTTGCGCATTCGTCGACGCCGAACACGCGCTGGACCCGCAGTACGCCCGCAAGCTCGGTGTCAATCTTGACGAACTGCTCATCAGTCAGCCCGATACCGGCGAACAGGCGCTCGAGATCACCGACACGCTGGTGCGGTCGGGCGCGGTCAGCCTGGTCGTGGTGGATTCGGTGGCCGCGCTGACCCCCAAGAGCGAACTGGAAGGCGACATGGGCGACAGCTCTGTCGGGGTGCACGCCCGCCTGATGAGCCAGGCGATGCGCAAGCTGACCAGTTCCATCGCCCGTTCGAACTGCATGGTGATTTTCATCAACCAGATCCGGATGAAGATCGGCGTGATGTTCGGCAGCCCAGAGACGACCACGGGCGGCAACGCGCTCAAGTTCTACGCGAGCGTGCGGCTCGACATCCGCAGGATCGGCGCGATCAAGGACCGCGACGAGGTGGTGGGCAACGCGACCCGCGTGAAGGTGGTCAAGAACAAGGTCGCGCCCCCGTTCAAGCAGGTCGAGTTCGACATCATGTACGGCGAAGGCATTTCCAAGACCGGCGAGCTTCTGGACCTCGGGGTGAAGGCGGGTGTCGTCGACAAGTCCGGCGCCTGGTTCAGCTATGGCGACGAACGGATCGGCCAGGGCCGCGAAAACGCCAAGACATTTCTCAAGGAGAACAAGGACATTGCTCTTGCCATCGAGGACAAGATCCGCGCCGCGCATGGTCTCGAGTTCGACATGGGCGATGACGACGACGCGGTGATGGAAGGCTGAGCCAAAGGCCGGACCGGACAGGGGCCCGCCGTTTCGGTGGGCCCTTTTCGTTACGGTGGACAGCCCGCTGCGCTGCGGCTAAACGGGGCGACGTTCCTCTTTCAGCAGAGCCCGCCGCCCCATGCCCAGCCTGAACGACATTCGCACGACATTCCTCGATTTCTTCGGACAGAACGGCCACGAAGTCGTGGCGTCCTCGCCTCTCGTGCCGCGCAACGACCCGACGCTGATGTTCGTCAATTCCGGGATGGTCCAGTTCAAGAACCTGTTCACGGGGGTCGAGCATCGCGACTACAAGCGCGCCACGACCGCGCAGAAATGCGTGCGCGCCGGCGGCAAGCACAACGACCTCGACAACGTCGGCTACACCGCGCGCCACCATACCTTCTTCGAGATGCTCGGGAATTTCTCGTTCGGGGACTATTTCAAGGGCGACGCGATCCCCTTCGCATGGGATCTCATCACCAAGGAATTCGGGATCGACCCGGCGCGGCTTCTGGTGACGGTCTATCACACCGATGACGAGGCCGCCGCGATCTGGAAGAAGCACGCCGGCCTGCCAGACGAGCGGATCATCCGGATCCCGACCGACGACAATTTCTGGATGATGGGCCCGACCGGTCCCTGTGGGCCCTGTTCGGAGATCTTCTACGATCACGGCGAGCATATACCCGGTGGCCCCCCTGGCAGCCCGGACGAAGACGGCGACAGGTTCATCGAGATCTGGAACCTCGTCTTCATGCAGTTCGAACGCTTCGAGGACGGCTCGCAGCGGGAACTGGACATGCAGTCCATCGACACCGGCATGGGGCTGGAGCGGATCGGTGCCCTTCTGCAGGGCAAGCACGACAACTACGACACCGACCTGATGCGCAGCCTGATCGAGGCGTCGGCCCACGCCGCCAGCGTCGACCCGGATGGGCCCGGCAACGTGCATCACCGCGTCATCGCCGACCACCTGCGCTCGACCGCCTTCCTGATCGCGGACGGCGTGATGCCCTCGAACGAGGGGCGCGGTTATGTCCTTCGGCGCATCATGCGGCGCGCGATGCGTCACGCGCATCTGTTGGGCACGCAGGATCCGATGATGCACCGGCTGGTGCCCGCGCTCGTCGGGCAGATGGGGCAGGCCTATCCCGAACTGGGCCGCGCGCAATCGCTGATCGAGGAAACGCTGCGCCACGAGGAAACGCGCTTCAAGCAGACGCTTGACCGTGGGCTGCGGCTTCTGGACGACGAGCTGGAGCGGCTGCCCGAAGGCGCCGCCCTGCCGGGTGCAGCCGCGTTCCGGCTTTATGACACCTTCGGCTTCCCGCTGGACCTGACGCAGGACGCGCTGCGTGAGCGGGGGCGCGCAGTCGACATCGCCAGCTTCGATGCCGCGATGGCCGAGCAGAAGGCAAAGGCGCGCGCCGCCTGGGCCGGGTCTGGCGAGACCCGGGATGCCGCGATCTGGTTCGACCTGGCCGAGGCCCACGGCGCGACCGAGTTCCTGGGCTATGACACCGAGACCGCAGAGGGTGTACATCGTGCGCGGCGGTCGCCGAGGCCGCCGCGGGCGACAGCGTCCAGATCGTGCTGAACCAGACGCCGTTCTATGCCGAATCCGGTGGCCAGGTCGGCGATTCGGGCGAGTTGAAGACCGAAAGCGGCGTGGCGCGCATCACGGACACGCGCAAGACCGGCGGCGTCTTCATCCACTTCGCCGAGATCGCAAGCGGCGTGATCCGTCCCGGCACCGGGGCGGAACTGGTGGTGGATCATGCCCGCCGCGGGACGATCCGCGCCAACCACTCTGCCACCCACCTGCTGCACGAGGCGCTGCGCCAGGCGCTTGGTGACCACGTGGCGCAGCGTGGCTCGCTGAACGCGCCGGACCGGTTGCGCTTCGACTTCAGCCACAATGCCGCGCTGACCGCGGAAGAGCTGGCGCAGGTCGAGGGCGAGGTGAACGCCTATATCCGCCAGAACTCGCCGGTCGAGACCCGGATCATGACACCCGATGACGCGCGGGCGATGGGGGCGCAGGCGCTCTTCGGAGAGAAATACGGAGACGAGGTGCGCGTGGTCTCGATGGGGCGCGCCGACACTGGCAAGGGCAATGACGGTCGGACCTATTCAATCGAACTGTGCGGTGGGACGCATGTGGCGCAGACGGGCGACATTGGCGTCTTCGTGACGCTTGGCGACAGCGCGTCCTCGGCCGGTGTGCGCAGGATCGAGGCGTTGACGGGCCAGGCCGCTTTTGACTACCTGCAGGAGCAGGGCACGCGTGTGGCCCGGATCGCAGAGCTTTTGCGGGCAGCGCCCGGCGATGCCGTCGACCGTGTCCGGGCGCTTGTGGACGAGCGCAAGGCGCTTCAGAACGAGGTGGCGCAGCTGCGCCGCGACCTCGCCATGGCGGGCGGTGCAGGGCAGGGTGCAGGCCCCGAGATCCGCGACATCGGCGGCATCCCGTTCCTGGCGCAGGTTCTGTCCGGTGTCTCTGGCAAGGACCTTCCGGCGCTGATCGACGAGCACAAGGCGCGCATCGGCACGGGGGCGATCCTGCTGATCGCCGATACGGGCGGCAAGTCGGCGGTGGCCGCAGGCGTGTCGGACGATCTGACGTCGCGGGTGTCTGCCGTCGACCTGGTGAAGGTGGCCGTGGCCGAACTGGGCGGCAAGGGCGGCGGTGGCCGCCCGGACCTGGCGCAGGGCGGCGGCAAGGATGTGGGGAATGCCGATGCGGCGATCCGGGCCGTGGAACAACTGATGGGAGGTTTGTGATGGGAGCCTTGTGGATTGCCCATGTAACGGTCACCGACGAAGAGGCCTATGGCAAGTACGCGGCGATCGCGACCGAGGCTATCGCGGCGCATGGGGGTGTCTTCCTTGCGCGCGGCGGCCCGTGCAGCTCGAAGGGCGGGACCGGCCGCGCAATGTCGTGGCGCGCTTTCCGTCTCTCGAGGATGCGGTGGCCTGCTACAACTCGCCCCGCTACCAGGAGGCCCTGTCATTTGCCAAGGGCTCGTCCGAACGGGATCTGATGGTCGTCGAGGAGATGCCATCCTGACCTGTCGCCCCCGCCCGTAGGCGGGGGCCACATTTTCGCCGCGGATGCATGGCAGCGGGCCCTCGGGCGGCGTGCAGGGCGCGTCTTGCCCTGCGCCGGGGTGCGTTGACCCGGCAGCGCGGCGCTGTCCCCGGCCTGACCGCGCGAAATCCGTTCCGGGTGGAGGCTGCCCGCAAGAGATCGGGCCGTCGGCGTATGCAATCCGGACGGTCGCAGGAGCCATCGATTCGCCCGCGTCCGGGCCGATCCGCCCCTCGGGGTGAGGCACTCATTTGCCGGGGCAGGAACACTTCGCGAATTTTCCCAACAACTGTTTCCGCCCACGCACCAATCACTTGCTCCATTCCCTGTGGCTACACGCTGCGGGTGATGCGGAGAGGGCACAGATGGCCGTGGATTCGGGAAAAAATTGCGTCGGGCCAAGTCTTTCGGGGGTGGGGACGCGCCTCGGGGCTAGGGCAAGCGGAACCCATCATGGTAAATTGACCTCGTTAGGGTAACGGAGGTTCTTATGAAAACTATCCTTATTGCGGCTATTGCTGCCGCTTCGGTTGCTGCCCCGGCTTTCGCTTGGGAAGGCAAGACGGTCGCCTGCTTTGACAAGCATTGGGTTGGCCCCACCTATTCGACCCACAAGGTGCTCGTGAAGCCTGCCAAGGAGCAGTACGAGCACAAGAAGGGCCGGATCGAACTGGTGCACTACGCCCCGGTCTATCGTGAGGTTCGCACCAAGGTCAGCGATGGCCACTGGGTGATGAAGGAAATCCCCTGCGGCTGCGACTGCTGATCGGAGCGGCCGCCAAGCGCGGCTGATCTGACGGACCAAGAAAGAAAAGCGCGGAGAATCCTCCGCGCTTTTCCCGTTCTCAGGCACCTGCGACAGTCTTCAGGCGCTTGCGCGCGCCTGACGCTTCCTCTCATGCGGATCGAGGAAGCGCTTGCGCAGGCGAACCGATTTCGGTGTGACCTCGACCAGTTCGTCGATGTCGATATATGCGATGGCCTCTTCCAGGCTCATGCGGACCGGGGTCGTCAACACAACGGCGTCATCCTTGCCCGAGGCGCGCACGTTCGTCAGTTTCTTGCCCTTCAGAGGGTTCACCTCCAGATCATTGTCGCGCGAATGCTCGCCGATAATCATGCCCTCGTAGACGTTCTCCTGGGCGCCGATGAACATCTTGCCCCGGTCTTCGAGGTTGAAGAGCGCATAGGCGACCGAGGTGCCGTTCTCCATCGAGATCAGGACGCCCGCGCGGCGACCGGGGATCGTGCCCTTGTGCGGGGCCCAGTCGTGGAACACGCGGTTCAGCACGCCTGTGCCGCGCGTGTCGGTCAGGAACTCGCCGTGATAGCCGATCAGCCCGCGCGAAGGGACATGCGCGATGATGCGCGTCTTGCCCGACCCGGCCTGCCGCATCTCGACCAGGTCGCCACGGCGCGTGCCGGTCAGCTTCTCGATCACGGCGCCGGTGTACTCGTCATCGACGTCGATGGTGACTTCCTCGATCGGCTCCAGCATCTGGCCGTTCTCTTCACGCATCAGCACCTGCGGACGCGAGATCGACAACTCGAAGCCTTCACGCCGCATGTTCTCGATCAGGACGCCCATCTGAAGCTCGCCACGCCCGGCCACCTCGAAGGCCTCGCCGCCGGGGGTGTCGGTAACGCGGATCGCGACGTTCGATTCCGCCTCGCGCATAAGGCGCTCGCGGATGACGCGCGACTGCACCTTGGTGCCATCGCGACCGGCAAGCGGGCTATCGTTGATGCCGAATGTGACCGAGATCGTCGGCGGGTCGATGGGCTGGGCGGGGATCGGAGTGTCGACGGACGGATCGCAAAGCGTATCGGCCACGGTGGCGCTCGCCATGCCGGCGACGGTGACGATATCGCCGGCCTCGGCCACGTCGATGGGCTGCCGGGACAGACCGCGGAAGGCAAGGATCTTGGACACTCGGAACTGCTCGACACGGGCACCGGTGCGGCTCAGGGCGCGGATGCTGTCACCGGTCCTGAGGCGCCCGGCCTCGATCCGGCCCGTCAGCAGGCGCCCCAGGAACGGGTCCGCGGCAAGCGTCGTGGCAAGCATCCGGAACGGCTGATCGACCTGCGCCATCTGCGCGGGCGCGGGCACATGCGACATGATGAGCGAGAAGAG
>JBKAGF010000085.1:0-9978 GCA_046290265.1 Roseovarius sp.
CGTGGCGCCCGGCGCGGCCTTCAGCCGCCGGGTCGTCTCGAACCCGTCCAGCTCCGGCATCACCGCGTCCATCAGGATGACATCCGGCTGCACCCGCCGTGCCAGCGTGATGCCTTCCTCGCCCGAGCGCGCAACCAGCACGGTCATCCCGTTCTCTTCCAGCGCGCGGGAAACGAGGCCCAGCGTTTCGGGCGCGTCGTCGATCACCAGCGCGATGAAACGGCCGGCGGCAACGGTGTCGAGCACGGCATCAGGCGGCATCTTGCATCATCTCCTTCAATATCCGGGCAAGTCCGGGCAGGTCGAACACCTCGAGGTGGCGGCGCACCCGCGCGACCTGGCCGTTTTCCGGTCCGGTGCCCAGGGTCAGCGCATCCAGTTCCCGCGCGATTCCCGCGGCATGGCCGATCTCGGCCAGCCGGATCATCCGTGCCAGCGCATCGTCCGGTATCGCGGCCACCGGCGCGGGCTCGGTTCCGGTCTCCTCGGTCGTCAGCTCGACCTTCAGCAGCCCTGCCATCCGTACCAGGAAATCGCTGAGCGAGTAGGGCTTGACGATGAACGCGTCGTAAAGCTGTTCGCGGTCGATCGACTGGCGCGCTTCCAGCGCGTGGCCCGTCACCATCATGATCGGGGTCGAGCGGTGCGCGGGCCGGTCGCGCAGCGCCTGGGCCAGCTCCCAGCCGGTCATCCCCGGCATGTCGATATCCAGCACGAAAAGGTCCGGCGTCACGTCTTCCAGCGCCTTCAGCGCATCCTCGCCGCAGGGCATCGCCTGCACAAGGAACCCCAGCGGCCTCAACGTGGCTTCCAGAAGGCGCAGGTGGTTCATGTCGTCATCGACCACCATCACCGTCTTGCGCGCCCCGACATAGCCCGCAGCCATGGCCCGCTCCTGCAAGTTCCACGCCGCGCTGGGAATGGCGCCTTCACGCAGCGACGGCAGCATCAGACGCACCGAGAATGTCGTGCCTTCGCCCGGCACGCTGTCCACGGTGATCTCGCCGCCCAGGATATCCACCAGCAGCCGGGTGATCGTCAGCCCCAGCCCCGAGCCGCCGGGCGACCGGGTCGAGAAACGCTCGAACGGTTTCCAGATCCGCTCGATATTCTCTTCCTCGATCCCGATCCCGGTATCGCTGACCTCGATCAGCGCCACCTCGTTGCGGTAATGCAGGTGCAGGGTGACGGTGCCCTGGGGGGTATAGTTGATGGCGTTGGACAGCAGGTTGATGATGATCTGGCGCAGGCGCTTTTCGTCGAACTCGATCCACTCGGGCGGGTTGCCCGATGTCTGGATCCCGAAATCCAGCCCCTTTTCCCGCGCCTGCCGCTTGAACACCGCCGCGATCTGGCGCAGCAGCTCCGGCAGGTTGATCCGGTCGCGGTAGATCTCCAGCCGGCCGGCCTCGATCTTGGAAATGTCCAGCAGGTTCTCGATCAGCGCCGCCAGGTGCTCGGACCCGCGCCGGATCGCCAGCACCGCCTCGCGTCGGCCGGCCGGCATGTCGCGGTCCTGTTCCAGCAATTGGGCGTACCCGTAGATCGCGTTCAGCGGCGTGCGCAGCTCATGGCTGATCCCGGCCATGTAGCGCGTCTTGGCCAGGTTCGCGGCCTCGGCCTTTTCCTTGGCGGCCTGCAACGCGGCGTCTGTCCGGTCATGCGCCCGGATCTCGCGCAGCAGGCGCTGGGTCTGGAACTCGGCCTCGTCGCGGGCCTTGTGATGACTCTCGCGGATCAGGATGAAGGTCCAGACCACGATCCCGTTCACCACCAGAAGCGTGCAGAAGATGATCGTCAGCACCGCATCCAGTTGCGCGCTCTGGGCCCGCGCCCGGATCAGCAGCAACAGCCCCGCCACCACCGACGACGGCACCGCCGTGGCCATGAAGAACACCGACAGCCGCGCCGTCAGCAGGTCGATCGCCCGTTGCGGCAACGTCCGGCGCAGGGCGCTCATCCACATCGCTCCCAGCGTGGCATGCGGCTTGCAACTGTCCCGGCACGAGGCGTCCAGCGTACAGCACAGCGAACAGATCGGCCCGGCATAGAAGGGGCAATCGGTCATGTCTTCGCGGTCGAACCGGTATTCGCAGACGCAGCAGGTCTGCGCGCCTTCCGGCGTGGCGGGCTGCGGCGCGGTGTCGGGGCGTGCGATGTAATACTTGCCACCCGTCCCCCAGGCGATCAGCGGTGCCACGACAAAGGCCGTGGCCAGCGCGATCAGCGCCGAGAACGGCTGCAGGGTCGTCCCCGCGCCGCCCAGCAGCACAAGGATGGAAACCAGAACCGCCGCCAGCATCGCGCCCGTGCCCACCGGGTTGATGTCGTAAAGATGCGCGCGCCGGAATTCGATGCCCCTGGGGCTCAGGCCCAGTGGCTTGTTCACCACCAGATCCGCCGTCAGCGCGCCGATCCATGCCAGTGCCACGTGCGAGTAAAGCCCAAGGATCGATTCGATGACATGGAACACTCCCAACTCCATCAGCATCAGCGCGATGGAGACGTTGAACACCAGCCAGATGACCCGTCCGGGATGCGAATGGGTGATCCGGGAAAAGAAATTCGACCACGCGATCGACCCGGCATAGGCGTTGGTCACGTTGATCTTCAGCTGTGACAGGATCACGAAAGCGCCCGTCAGCGCCAGCGCCACGAAGGGCAGGGTGATCACCTGGTCGAGGGCGGTGAAATACATCTTGGTCGGGTCGGTGGCGTCCCGCGGCGGCACCGCCGCGTCGATAGCCAGCCCCAGCAGGAACGATCCCGCCAGCATTGCCACCCCCAGAACCGTCCAGCCCGGACCGGCGGCCAGCAGGGCAAGCCACCACTTGCGGCGCTCGGCAGGGGTCCTTGGTTCGCGCAGGAAGCGCAGGAAGTCGACCTGCTCGCCGATCTGCGCGATCAGCGACAGCACCACCCCCATCGCCGCCCCGATCATCATGATCGTCGGCCCGTCGCCGCCGCGCTGGCCGGTGAACTGGGTCCAGGTGCCAAGGTCGACGCCGGAATAGGCCAGCAGGGCGAAGGGCAGGATATGCAGCACGATCCAAAAGGGCTGGGTCCAGGTCTGGAAGGTCGAATCTTGGAAAAGCCGTTGACGACCAGGGGGATGACGATCATCGCCGACAAAAGATACCCGATCCCCAGGGGCACGCCGAAACAGAAATCCAGCGCGAAGGCCAGGATCGCGGCCTCCAGCGCGAAGAAGATGAAGGTGAAGGTCGCGTAGATCAGCGAGGTGATGGACGAGCCGATATAGCCGAACCCCGCGCCGCGCGTCAGCAGATCTATGTCCACACCATAGCGGGCGCCGTAATAGCTGATCGGCAGGCAGGTCAGAAACAGGATCAGCCCCGCCAGCATGATCGCGATGATCGCCGCATCGAAGCCATAGATCAGCGTCAGCGCCCCGCCGATCGCCTCCAGCGCCAGGAACGAGATCGAGCCGAGCGCGGTGTTGGCCACGCGCCCATAGCTCCACCGCCGCGCCCGCCGCGCGGTATAGCGCAGGGCGAAGTCTTCCATCGTCTCGTTGGCGACCCAGCGGTTGTATGTCCGCCGTCCGCCCGTGGCGCTGAATGATATGGCCATTGCCTATCCAGTTCCCGCTTCCCGACTCCGTCCCAGGGGTGTGCCGACACATGCGACGCCGTCCCCCGGGCCGGCCTGCACCCATCTTGAGGCGCGTCGCGCGTTCCCTCGCGCAGCGCCCGGACGGCAGTTCGATCTCCGGATCCATACTGCCGGGTAAAAACGCCTAACCATATACGTCATTCGACGTATACTGCATTGCAGCAATCCCTGCCAGCTTGTCCGTCAGAGGCACACTCGTCCCGTCTCACCGACTGTTGCACTGACAAGGAGGCATTATGTCTGACAGAAGAAAATCAAACGGAATCAATGATCTCAGCCGCCGCGCCGTTCTCGCCGGCGGGGCCGCGCTTTCGGCGTCTCTGTTCGCGCCGAAAATGCTGCGGGCGCAAGATTATCCCACTGCGGAAGTCAACACCACGGGCCTGGCCGTCACCGACGACACCGTGACCTGCGGCATCCTGCACTCGGTCACCGGCACGATGGCGATCTCGGAAACCGGCTCGGTCCAGGCCGAGAAGCTGGCGATCGAGCAGATCAACGCGCAAGGCGGCATCCTTGGCCGCAAGATCGAGTTCATCCAGGAAGACGGCGCGTCCGACTGGCCCACCTTCGCCGAAAAGGCGCGCAAACTGCTGGTGCAGGACAAGGTCGCGTCGGTCATGGGCTGCTGGACCTCCGCCAGCCGCAAGGCCGTGCTGCCGGTCTTCGAGCAGAATAACGGCTTTCTCTACTATCCCACGTTCTACGAAGGCCTCGAGGAAAGCCCGAACGTCATCTACACCGGGCAGGAAGCCACGCAGCAGATCATCGCGGGCCTCAACTGGGTGAACCAGACCAAGGGCGCCAAGTCGTTCTACCTGCTCGGGTCCGATTACATCTGGCCGCGCACCTCGAACAAGATCGCGCGCAAGCATATCGAGAACTTCATGGAGGGCTGCGAGGTCGTGGGAGAGGAGTATTATCCGCTCGGCCACACCCAGTTCAACTCGGTCATCAACAAGATCCGCCTGCGCAAGCCCGACGTGATCTATGCCATCGTGGGCGGCTCGAACGTGGCCTTTTACAAGCAGCTCAAGGCCGCGGGCATCGACCCGGCCGAGGAAAGCCCGATCGTCCTGACCATTTCGGTCACCGAGGACGAAATCCGCGGTATCGGCGGCGAGAACATCGACGGCGCTTATGCCTGCATGAAGTATTTCCAGAGCCTCGAGAACGAGAACAACCAGGATTTCGTCTCGGCGTTCAAGGAAATGTGGGGCGACGACATCGTCATCGGCGACGTGACGCAGGCGGCCTATCTAGGCCCGTGGCTGTGGAAGGCGGCGGTCGAAAAGGCCGGTTCCTTCGATGTCGACAAGGTGCGCGAGGCCAGCCCGGGCATCGAGCTTCAATCCGCCCCCGAAGGCTATGTCAAGGTCCACGAAAACCACCACCTGTGGTCCAAGACACGGGTTGGCCGCGCCAAGACGGACGGCCAGTACGAGGTGGTCTTCGAAACCGCGGACCTCGTCGAGCCCGATCCCTTCCCCGAAGGCTACCAGTAAGGCCAGGCCGCGTCCGGCCCGACCGCGTAACCGGGCCGGGCGCGCCCTGCGCCCCATCCTGCGCCGCGTGCCCGATACGCGCGGCGCAGCCATGCCCTCGGCGACCCGCTGCCCCTTCCAGAAACGGAAAGACGTTCCATGTTCTCAGACTATTCCATGAGCGAGCTGACCGCGATCTTTGCCATGCAGGGATTTGCCGGTCTCATCCTGTTTTCGGTCTTCGTCCTCATGGCGCTCGGCCTTGCGATCATCTTCGGCCAGATGGGCGTCATCAACATGGCGCATGGCGAATTCATGATCCTCGGCGCCTACGTGACCTACCTGATGTCGAACCTCTTCGCCGATTACATGCCGGCGCTGTTCAGCATCTATTTCTTCGTCGCGATGATCTTCGCCTTCATCGCCTCCGGCGCGCTCGGAATGCTCGTGGAATGGGCCCTCATACGTCATCTCTACAAACGCCCGCCCACGTTGCTGGCGACATGGGGACTCAGCCTGATCCTGCAGCAGCTTTACCGCACCGTCTTCGGCGCGCGCGAGGTGGGCGTCACGATCCCCGACTGGATGATGGGCTCGCTGCCGCTCACCGACCTGATCGAAGTGCCCATCAACGGCATTTTCGTGATGGTGCTCGCGATCGGCATCTCGGTCGGCGTCTACGTGATGCTCTACCGCTCGGGCTGGGGCAAGCAGGTGCGCGCGATCAACAACAATCGCCAGATGGCCGATGCGGTGGGCATCAACACCGCCTGGACCGACCGCATGACATTCGCCATCGGCTGCGGCGTGGCGGGGGTGGCGGGCTCGGCCTTCACCATGATCGGCTCCACCGGGCCGACGGCGGGACAGCTTTACATCGTCGACACCTTCCTCGTGGTCGTCTTCGGCGGTGCGGGCAGCCTTCTGGGCACAATCGCCAGTGCCTTCTCGATCAGCCAGGCGCAGTCGATCATGGAGTTCTTCATGTCCGGTTCGATGGCCAAGGTCCTCACTCTCCTGACCGTGGTCGGCATCCTGATGCTGCGCCCGCAGGGCCTCTTCTCCCTGAAACTGCGCAAGTAAGCCGGAGGCACCCATGCACCCCATGCCGATCAAACACCCCTTCCTGACCCGGCGCGACATTGTCGGCTACGCGATCCTCGCCGCGGTCATCTTCGTCGCCTTCCCGATGCTGCTGGAACCCTTCCGCCTCAACCTCTTCGGCAAGTACCTGACCTATGCCTTCGTGGCGGTGGGCCTCGTGCTCTGCTGGGGCGTGGGGGGGATCCTCAGCCTGGGGCAGGGCATCTTCTTCGGACTGGGCGGCTACTGCATGGCCATGTTCCTCAAGCTCGAGGCCTCGACGCCGGAAAACACCTCGATCCAGTCGACGCCGGGCATCCCCGACTTCATGGACTGGAACCAGCTGACCGCGCTGCCATGGTGGTGGGAGCCGTTCAGCTCGCTCTTGTTCACCGTCATCGCGGTGGTGATCGTGCCGGTGGCCTTTGCCTTCATCATCGGTGTGGCCATGTTCCGCCGCCGGGTGGGGGGCGTCTACTTCGCCATCATCACTCAGGCTATCGCGGCGATCCTGACGATCCTGATCATCGGCCAGCAGGGCTTTACCGGCGGCGTCAACGGCATCACCGACCTGCGCACCTTCAACGGATGGGATATCCGCACCGACGACGCCAAGACGCTGCTCTATTTCGTCAACGGCGTGCTGCTCTTCGCGGTGCTGCTCATCGCCCAGTTCGGCTGGGCCGGTTCTGCATCACGACGTGGCCAATTTCAAGATCTTCGTCTTCTGCCTCGGCGCGGGTGCGCCGGCGGGCTCACGCTGCAGGTGGGTTCATGTCCCCGAATTCTGGGTTGCCCGAGATGGTGATCCACGCCGCCGTCGCGCCGGCTTCGATCATCGGTGCGGTCTACGGCACGCTTCTGGTGAACTACGCCAAGACCACCTTTTCCGAAAGCTTCCCGAATGGCTTCGTCTGGGCGCTCTTCATCGGTCGTGACGGCTTCCCGACGCTGCCGGTCTAACCGCGGCTGAAGCGCTCTGGCCGCGCGGGGATGCGGAACATCGCGCATCAACGGCCCCGGCCAGGGCCGAAGAAACCCCGGCGGAATGAGGTAAGCCATGCTGGATTACGATAACCGTAACTTCGTGCTGATGGTCGAGGACCTCACGGTGTCCTTCGACGGGTTCAAGGCGGTCAACGACCTCAGCTTCTATGTCGAACCCAATGAATGCCGGGTGATCATCGGCCCCAACGGGGCGGGCAAGACCACCGTGCTCGACCTCATCTGCGGGCGCACCCGCGCCACCTCGGGGTCGGTCGCCTTCAAGGGGCGCGATCTGCTGAAGATGCGCGAGGACCAGATCGTGCATGCCGGGGTAGGGCGCAAGTTCCAGACCCCCTCGGTCTACGAGGACCTGACCGTCTTCGCCAATCTCGAACTCAGCTATCCCAAGGGGCACGGCGTCTTCGGTGCGCTGTTCTTCAAGCGCGACCAGGCCGTGCGCGACCGGATCGGGGAAATCGCCGAGATGATCTTTCTCAGCGATCACCTTACCCAGAAGGCCGCCTTTCTCAGCCACGGGCAGAAACAGTGGCTGGAGATCGGGATGCTGCTGATCCAGGACCCCGAGCTTCTGATGCTGGACGAACCCGTCGCGGGCATGTCCGTGGCCGAGCGCCGAAAGACCGCGGAGCTTCTGAACCGGATCATCGCCGACCGCTCGGTGATCGTGATCGAACACGACATGGGCTTCGTCGCCGACATCGCCACCCGCGTCACCGTCCTGCACCAGGGCAAGGTCCTGTCGGAAGGCTCGATGGAACATGTGCAGGCCGACCCCAAGGTCGTCGAAGTCTACCTCGGACACTGAAAGGCCCCCCGATGCTGAACGTCAAGGAACTGCGATCCGCCTACGGGCAAAGCGAGGTGCTGCACGGGCTGGACCTCGATGTGAAACCCGGCGAGATCGTCGCCATCATGGGCCGCAACGGCATGGGCAAGACGACCCTGATGAAGACGCTCATGGGGATCATGCCCACCACTGCCGGCGCCGTCAGCGTCGAGGGGGCCGAGGTCACCGACCTCAAGCCGCATCAGCGCGTCAAGAACGGCATCGCCTATGTGCCGCAGGGCCGGATGATCTTTTCCTCGATGACGGTGCAGGAAAACGTCGAAACGGGTCTGACCTCCACCGGCGAGAAATCGGTGCCGCGGGACATCTACGAACTCTTTCCGGTGCTTCTGGAAATGAAGTCGCGCCGCGGCGGCAACCTGTCGGGCGGCCAGCAACAGCAACTCGCCATCGCCCGGGCGCTCGCGTCCAAACCCAAGGTGCTGCTGCTTGATGAGCCGACCGAGGGTATCCAGCCGTCGATCATCCGCGAAATGGCCCGCACACTGCGCCGCATCCGCGATGAAAAGGGCCTGTCCATCGTCGTTTCCGAACAGGTCCTGACCTTCGCGCTGGACGTGGCGGACCGGGTCGTCGTGCTGGAGAACGGCACCTTCGTCCATGACAGCCCGCGCGAGGGCATCGACGAGGCGAAAGTCTCGAAATTCCTATCCGTCTGACCAAAACCGAAGAGAGGACAACATGGCAGATACGCTAATCTCGGTCGATCTTTCCGAAAGCCCGCACACCAACGAGGCCGTGCACAACCGCTGGCACCCGGACATCCCGATCGCGGTCTGGGTCGAGCCGGGCGACGATTTCAAGATCGAGACCTACGACTGGACCGGCGGCCAGATCAAGAACGATGACGACGCCGCCGACGTGCGCGACGTGGAACTGGAACAGGTCCATTACCTGTCGGGCCCCATCGGCGTCAAAGGGGCCGAGCCGGGCGACCTGCTGAAGGTCCACATCCTCGATATCGGCGCCAAGGAAGAGATGAACTGGGGCTTCAACGGCTTCTTCTCGAAACAGAATGGCGGCGGCTTTCTGACCGATCATTTCCCCGAGGCGCAGAAATCCATCTGGGATTTCCACGGCATGTTCACCTCGTCGCGGCATGTGCCGGGGGTCAAGTATGCGGGTCTCATCCACCCCGGCCTGATCGGCTGTCTGCCAGATCGCAAGATGCTGGACATGTGGAACAGCCGCGAACAGGCGCTTTTCGACACCGACCCGGACCGCACGCCACCGCTTGCGGCGCTGCCCAATACGCAATCGGCTCATATGGGCAAACTGACCGGCGACGAGAAGATGAAAGCGGCCGCCGAGGGCGCCCGCACCGTGCCGCCGCGCGAACATGGCGGCAACTGCGACATCAAGGACCTCTCGCGTGGCTCGACCTGCTACTTTCCGGTCTATGTCGACGGCGCGGGCCTTTCGATGGGCGACCTGCACTTCAGCCAGGGCGATGGCGAGATCACGTTCTGCGGCGCCATCGAGATGGCCGGCTGGCTGCATATCCAGGTCGAACTGGTCAAGGGCGGAATGGAGAAATACGGGATCAGGAACCCGATCTTCAAACCCTCGCCGATCACGCCGAAATACGACGATTACCTTATCTTCGAAGGGATCTCCGTCGATGAAGGCGGCACGCAGCATTACCTGGATGTTCATATCGCCTATCGCCAGGCATGCCTGAACGCGATCGAGTATCTCAAGAAGTTCGGCTATACCGGCGCGCAGGCCTACGCGATCCTCGGCACCGCTCCGGTGCAGGGGCACATCTCGGGCGTCGTCGACATCCCCAACGCCTGCGCCACGCTCTGGCTGCCGAACGAAATCTTCGAGTTCGACATCATGCCGGGCGCGGACGGGCCGACGAAATACCTTGACGGGTCGGTCGACATTCCCCTCGCACCCGATCTCTGACCGATGATC
>JBKAGF010000086.1:0-9836 GCA_046290265.1 Roseovarius sp.
CCATGCGCAGGGTCAGCACCGGCAGCACCAACTGGCCGATCAGCATGATGAAGATGAACCCGGCGAAGGCCGCCGTGTCCGCGAACACAAGGAACGCGATAAGCGGCGCCATGTTCGACACCTGGCTGATGAAGACAAACGAAAAGGTTCTTACCACAAGAGGCGACCCTAGACCTCGAAGGTCAAGCCATGCAGCATCTCGAACAGCTTCTCGTTGGTCTCGGCTTCGACCACGATCATCCCGTAATACAGCATCGTCGACATCCTGAACGGCTCCATCCTCGCATCGAAGACCGACGAGGGATGTTCTTCGACAATCCGCTTGAAGATTTCGTATTCCTCTTTTTCCGTGGCGAAGTACTGAACCATTCGCCGGGGCTTGCGCTCGAAGGGAATTTCCAGGCCCGGGATGAAGGCAGCGACGTGCTGTTGGCCAAAGTCCACGCCAGAGGAACGGGTGATGAAGCGTTCATAGCCCATTCGATTGGCGAAATCGAGCGGCATGAAGTCTCCATCTAGATGGCGCATTTCCACGTGCCAAGCGCCATTTCTGATCCCCGACGCATCCAGAACCTGAAATGCCTTCTCTTCCGCCATCTTCAAGAAAGCCGCGTCATGAGCCGGGTTGAAATGAAAGTACTTGGGTGGGAACTCGTTGCCGGTTCTCTTGTACTTCTCCTTCACGATGGTCAGCGTGTGATGCACGCCATCCCGCGAAAAACCCTCGACGTCGAATTGC
This sequence comes from Roseovarius sp., assembly GCA_046290265.1. Lineage (GTDB taxonomy): Bacteria > Pseudomonadota > Alphaproteobacteria > Rhodobacterales > Rhodobacteraceae > Roseovarius. Next base: position 740 of record JBKAGF010000086.1, read on the forward strand.
TCTCCGTCGACGTACTCCTCGAACAGATCGGGCTGCCCGTCCGATTGAATCCGCTGAATTTCGGCATCCGAACCGGGCTCGAGGTAAAACACCCCGATGGAAGAAGTGCCGGAGCGCGGCTTGCGCACCACTGGCCGGTCACGAAGGTCGGAATAGGACTCACTATATGCCTGTTGTGTAAGTCCGGCGGCTTCCATCGCCTTGCGCCACGCAAGCTTGTCGTTCGCCAGATCGGATGCCTTCTGGCCGCTTGAGACCAGTCCGAGCGCCTCGGCAACCTTGATCTGAGCCGGAAGGATGAGATGCTTCACCGAGATGAGCGCGGCCTGAACCTGCAATGGACGAAGACGTTCGATCACCTCGGATGTGTCGTCAAGCGGGTTCAGCCTGACAAGGTAGTTCGAATAGGCAAGTTCCGCCAAGACCGGTTCAGGCGAGACCATGACCACCTTCAACCCGAGCGCCCTCGCCGCCCGTGCGGCAGAGTACGAATGCCCGTTCTTGCCGAGGGATAGGATTGCGACAACCGGCCCCGAGGACCTTGAAAGGAACAACCTCGCCCGTAACTCCAGAAGCCTGGCGTAGGCAGAGGTCAGCATTTCGCTCCGCGCAAGCCTTCGGGCCATGCGCATCAATACCAGTCGCGGGTTCATGCTCCATCTTTCCTGAAACGGGCAACTGCCTTGTCCAACACGTTCACGAACCGTGGCCCCAGGACTCGCCACTCGTGTTCCTTCATCACGAATTCCCGACCCCTTTCGCCCATGCTCTTGCGCTCTTCAACCGACATGGACGCGAGTTCGATCATCGCCTCCGCCATCGCGTGGGGGTCTTCGGGCGGCACCGAGATGCCGCAATCCGACAGCGCCACAGGATCGTAGCTCGAGCGCACGCCAAAAATGATGGGCCGCTCTGTCAGCATGTAGTCGAAAAGCTTGTTCGGGCTGATGCCATATTTGAATGCCGGTGCATCGACCATGTGAATGACCGCAGCATCAGCATTCCCGATCTTGTCTATGGCTTCCGCGCGGGGCACGGCATCCAGGAAAGTGACTGTCCTTGCCTCGATCTCACGTGCAAGTTCCTGCAATTGATCCTTGTGTGGTCCGTACCCAATCAGTTCGACGCGAATGCGATCTCCTCTGGGATGCGACTCGGCGATCTTGGCGGCCCGGATAACCGTGTCCAGGCGATTCATGGCGCCATGTGAGCCCGCGTAGATGATCTTGAAGGTCTCGCCATCCCGATGTGGATAGGATTGAGAGACGCTGGACGCATCGACCCCGTTCGGTACGAACTCGATCGCGCTCCTGTCGCCACCCGACCCGGCAATCCAGTCCTGCGAGCCTGGCAGGAGCGTAACGATCCAGCTGGCCCGGCGGTAAAGGTGCTTCTCGATCAGCCGCAAGGCCTGCCAGACCGGGTGCCATTTCGACACTCCAAGCACGTCGGACAGCGACATCGGCCAGATGTCGCGTATCTCCAGCACGAAGGGCAGGCCCTTGCGCGCGGCAAACCGTTCGGCCCCGAGGGTCTGCAGAAGATGGGGCGAACTCGAAACGACGACATCAAACTGGCTCGACAGACTCGTGGCCTTGCGCATTGCCGCCAAAGTGAAGCCGATCATCCCGGCGCCGCGATTGAGAAGCCCGTACCCCTCCTTGCCAGCATCGAGCCAGAAATACCGAACGCCATCGATCATCTCTTCAGGTACGTCGCGATGCGCCTCGCCCTTCTTGAACTCATAGCGTGACGCGATCACGGTCACGTCGTGGCCATACTCTACAAGCGCGCGGCACAGGCAATAGAATCGGGTGCCTCCCCATGACGAGGGATGGCGCGCATACTGGTGGATAAGCAGCACATTCATTGCCGGTTTCCTCAAGCCTTGTCGCGTGTCAGGTGGTTCACGCTGCCGTGCCCCTTCACGTCACGCCGCGCCACACGGGATGCGCCATGTCGGCATCAGCGATCCTCCAGATCCAGGCTGCCCCTGAAGACAGGCATGGTGACATCGGCCCCGGCGTTGATGTCGGTGCCCGGACGCAAGACGCGCATCGCGGTCAGCCAGATGATCCTGAGATCCAGCGCCAGCGTCCTGTTCTCGACATACCAGACGTCGAGCCTGAACTTTTCCTCCCAAGTCAGCGCATTGCGCCCGTTCACCTGTGCCCAGCCCGTGATCCCGGGCTTGACCTCGTGCCTCCGGGCCTGGTCGGACGTGTACAGGGGCAGGTATTCCATCAGCAGCGGCCTCGGGCCGACAATGCTCATCTCGCCGACGAGGACATTCCACAAGCTGGGCAGTTCGTCGATGCTGGTGCGTCGCAGGATGGCACCCAAACGCGTGATACGCGAGGTGTCCCCTGGGTCTGTCGGGGTAGCATCGTTGCTGTGTTGGATGCGCATTGTCCGAAACTTCAGCAGGCTGAAAGGCTGCCCACGCAAACCGGGTCTGGTCTGCACGAACAACACCGGGCGTCCCATCTGGAAAAGTACAAGCGCCGCGACACACAGTATCAAGGGGCCGAACAGGATCAAGCCGACCGATGCAATCGAAATGTCCATGACGCGCTTCATGCCGGAGTCTGGTGCCCGCTATTGAACACTTCTCGTTTCACTAGGCTCATCAACGGCTCAACACGTGCCATACGCTCTCACAAACCACGTCCAACTGTGCATCGCTCATCTCAGCATTTAATGGAAGCGACAGGCCGGTGTTGGCCAAACGGTTTCCATTCGGAAAGTCCTGCACGACATGTCCGAGGCCCGCATAGCAGGGAAGGAAAGGCAATGCCCGTGGGTAATTGACCGAAGTGGCCACGCCGACACGGGCAAGCTCCGCCCGCAGATGATCCCTTTCATCGTGCTGCACCACGAAAAGGTGCCAAACATGTTCGACGTTCTCTGCCTTGCTCGGGAGAACGAGCCCTTCAACCGAGGCCAGCCCCTCAAGATACCTTTCCGCAAGAACCTGTCTGCGCTTGGTCCATCCGGCTAGGTAGGGAAGCTTGACGTTCAGGATGGCCGCCTGCAGTCCATCGAGGCGGCTGTTGATGCCCTCGATGTCGTGGTCGCCCTTCCTGATCCCCCCGTGGCGGGCGAATTTGGCCATGCGCTCGGCAAGCGCGGCATCATTCGTGACGATCGCTCCAGCGTCTCCCATCGCGCCGAGGTTCTTTCCCGGATAGAAGGAAAACGTACCTGCAGCCCCGAAGGTGCCGACTTTCTGGCCGTTCCATGTCGCAAGATGCGCCTGCGCACAGTCTTCGATCACCCAGAGTCCAAACCTTTCAGCCGTGGACATGATCGCCTGCATGGGCGCGGGATGACCGTACAGATGGACCGGAATGATGCCGACCGTGCGGTCGGAGATGCATGCCTCAAGCCGGTCGGGGTCCAGTGTATGGGTCACTGGGTCGATGTCGCAGAAGACAACCTTTCCGCCAGCCTGAGACACGGTCTCGCTTGTCGATATCCATGACATCGCCGGAACGATGACCTCGTCTCCGGGCCGAATTCCCAAGGCCACCATCGCAATATAGATCGCGTCCGTGCCATTCGCGCAGGATACGCAATGCTTCGCACCGATTGCCGCGGCGAAGTTTTCCTCGAATGTGTCCACATGGGGACCCCTGATAAATGCGGAAGACCTTATGACTTCTGCAATCGCGGCATCCAGTTCCGGCTTCAGGTTCAGATACTGGGCATAAAGATCGCCCATTGGCACCGACCCGGCTGTGCTACCTTGTTTCGACACCATTCCCTCCCACTTCGCCAACAGGACCAAGCGTCCTCAGCAATCGCGCAGGATTGCCTGCATAGACCCCAGCTACGTCAATATCCCTTGTCACCACCGACCCGGCGCCGATCACGACATCATCGCAAATCGAAACCGGCATAATCGTAGCGCCAGATCCTATCGAGACCCTGTTGCCAATGGTGGTCGATGCCCAAAGGGTCTGATCTCCGCGCGCAGGACCACCGGTGCGAAAGGTGTCGTTGACGAACATCACACCGTGACCAATGAAGGCGTCGTCGCCGATCGTGACCAAAGAGCAGACAAAGGCATGGCTTTGCACCCGCGTGCGGGCCCCGATCCTGGCGTCCGCCTGTATCTCTACGAAGGGCCCGACAAAGACATCGTCGCCCAATGTGCAGCCATAGAGATTGCACGGTTCGATTACGGTTACATCCCGACCGAACTCGACGTCCTTGATGCCTACCGGGATCTTTCTGAGACCGTTCATCGAGGCGCCCCTAGACAGCCTGTCTGCCGAGCCGCCCTCTGTGGGGGCGGAACCTCAACTGCACCTCTTCGCCGGTCTCGATGCTTTCGTAGATGGCACTTATCAACTCCAGGCTCCGGCGACCTGTCAAACCATCGACAAGGTTGGGGCCCCCATCCCGGATCGCTCGCACGACATGGTCGTAGTAGGCCTTGTGACCAAACCCGTAAACATTCGGAGGGTTCACGGAGTATTTGGACAGCACTTCTTCATCCGTCGCGTCCGGATCCGAGAAGTTCCAAACCTTGATCTCGTTCACGGCAAAGCCGCCGATCTCGACGGTCCCGGTTTCGCCTAGGATCGATATGGACCCTTCGAGATCCTTCGGACGCGCGGCCGTGGTGGCTTCGATGACGCCGAGCGCACCATTGGCAAATCGCAACGTGACGACGGCCGTGTCTTCGGCCTCGATATCCGCCAGAGCCTGCCGGGACATCGCAAACACGCTATCAACGGATCCCAGCATCCACTCAAGCAGATCCACATGGTGGCTTGCCTGGTTCGTCAGGACCCCGCCATCAAGCGCCCAGGTCCCACGCCAAGGTGCCTGATCGTAATAGCTTTGCGGGCGGCACCATCTCACGCGCACGGTGCCCATTACCAGCTTGCCGAAGCGCCCGGCCTCCAGCGCTTCGCGAAGCTTCACGACAGGCACGTTGAATCTGTTCTGCTTCACCACGAACAGCTTGATTCCTGCCTTGTCGCAGGCATCAATCATGGCGTCCGCGTCCTCTAGCGTCAGCGCCATGGGTTTCTCGACCATGATGTGGGCGCCATATTTCGCGAGCGATACGACATGCTGCCCGTGATAGCCGCTCTCGGTCAGGACGACCACGAGGTCCGGAGAGACGCTCTGCATCATCTCGTGCATGTCGGCGAAGGCGGGAACGTCATACTGGCGGGCGACCGCCTCTGCCCGTTTGGCAACGATATCGCAAACGGCGACGAGCCTGGCGCCGTCTATCTGCGCTCCACCGAGGAGCTGCGAGTGCCGAACGCAGATCCGTCCGCACCCGACTATGGCGACCCTGAGGGTATCTGCTGCGCTATCCACGGTCTTCACTTCGCGATCTCCCAAGGTCTCGACGGGTCAACAAGCGACCGAACGAAGCGCTCGACCTGCGCGGACCGGCTCTCTGGTCCGGCACGCCCCCGCCCACTGCTGTCCCGAGATGTCTCGGGCGAACCCAAACCCGGCCGAGCATTCCGAGCGGCCTGCTATCGCAAAACCACAGCGCAATGCAAGCGCCCAATTCCGATCAATCCCCGGGCTGCCACAGCCGCCCGATCCGATCGCTCCATGTCTCCGCTACCTCGGCAGCGCTGCAAAAAACCGTGTTGCTGTCGGAAGATGCCGACAAGACAAGCCGGCGCGCCTCCGAGCCCACTCCCTTGAAACGGCCCACATCGCTCAGTGTCCGGACATGCCAGTTCAGTATGACGAGGCCACCGTCCGAGGCCATGCGCATGAACCAATCCGGACTGGCGGGATCGAGGGCGTCGCGGTGCAGGGGATCAACGTAGGAATCCATGACCGGCGAGGGCAGCACGAGGAACGGGCGCCCCGCCGGCGACATCACGTCAAACTTGCCACCGATCATCGGCAACATCGTCCCGTTGCGATACCCCAACCTGTGGGGCGACAGGCTGGCGTCGAACGAAAGGCCGCCCGCCGAGATCCTGTCCCAGGCGGCATGCGGATCGCTCCAGTCGATGCGCCAATAATGGGCCCGGCCACCCAGGGGATGGGATCCGGTCAGTTCCCGGAGGCGATGGCATTCCTTCGAGATGTCATCGGCACTGTCCGTGTTTATGCCATAGTGCACACCAATGTCGGCACCGGCATCAATCAAACTGCGCAGAGCTTCGGGGAAACGTCCCCTGCGCGGGTCGTACCGTGGATCTCGCGGATGGCGCGGCACGCCTTCGACTGTCCCCGGATAGAAGAAGAAAGTGGAATGACCGCCGACACCTTGTATGAGGTCCAGCCATCCATCGAAGTTCCAGTAGGGATCGGGCCGCCCGGAGAGCATCGTCGCCACACCGATTGCGAAGGCCTTCCGCTCCAGCCGATTCCTGACCCCCAAGAGCCCTGCCCGCGCCAGCGAGAAGGCCTCGTGCAGCCGCGGGCTATCCACGTCGTGCGAAAGCACCACGACACGCCTTCCGTCGAACAGTGGCAATGGCCGAGGTCCACGGTACCCCGATCGCAGAACCAGCCCCAACAAGTCCTTCGCCGCATTGTCCACGAGTGGCTCGTGAAGCAAGCCTGCCAAGGCCAGGGGATGGGTCTCTGGAATGACGCGACCAAGATGGTCACGCGGTGCGACAGCTTCTTCCTCGAAACCAAGAAGGCGCGCGGCGCCGTCGAGTATGTCGACCCCCTCGGAAGTCTTTGGTCCATACAATCGGCAGCCTTCTTCACCGATGGCAACGGAGTTGCCTTCGCCCCTGGGCAGCACGAGGCCGACTTGTTCAGGGGAAAGAGGCTGCCCGTAGGAAATGACGAAATCGTCCGGTCGAACAGCCCCGCCAAAGCGCTCGATCCTGAAAGGCAGGCCCATGCGGACGCAAAGCTCAAAGGCTGCGCGGGCAAGATCGCGCCGACCCTCTCCTGCCTTTGGAACAAGTATGACTATCATGGCGATTCAAACAATCCCAGCGCCCACCGACATTTTACCGCGTTACGCGTACTTTAGATTTGAACTTTCCCAAGCTGAAACTGACCAATCGCTTCAGTTCCTGTCCAGGATTTCGGCCACAGCCAAACCCACGCCATCAGGCGTACACCACGTTGGGCAGGTCCTTCGAAAGGCGCCCGCGCGTGTCTACGACGATCTTGGAATGATCTGCAATCAAATCATAGTCGAACTCGGAATGATCGGTCAGCAACAGGACGGCATCATAAGTTTTGAGCGCCTCCCTTGATACTTCCACAGATGCGAGATCAAACCTGTGCTCACGCATTCTTGGAAAAACTGGAACATGAGGATCGCTGTAGGCTATGCTTGCACCCCACTCACGAAGTTTTTCCATGATGAAGATCGACGGGCTTGCCCTGACATCGCTAACACCGGGCTTGTAGGCGATCCCCAACACAAGGATCTTTGAGCCGCCGAGGGGTTTTCCATTGTCGCTTAGCACACGTATCAGGCGTTCGACCACGTATTGCGGCATCCCCGCGTTGATCTCGCCCGCCAGTTCGATGAAGCGCGTGTGCAGTCCGTACTCCCGCGCCTTCCAGGTCAGGTAGAACGGGTCGATCGGGATGCAGTGCCCGCCGATCCCGGGCCCCGGGTAATAGGGCGTGAAGCCGAAAGGCTTGGTCGCCGCCGCGTCCACCGCCTCGAAGAGGTTCAGGCCCATCGCGTCGGCCACCACCTTCATCTCGTTCATCAGCCCGATGTTCACGGACCGCTGGATATTCTCCAGAAGTTTCACCAGTTCCGCCAGCCGGGTAGAGCTCACCGGCACCACACGGTCGATGAACGCCTCGTACAGCGCCACGCCGGCCGCAAGACATGCCGGCGTATGCCCGCCCACCACCTTCGGTATCGTCCGCGTGGTGAAATGCGCGTTGCCCGGATCCTCGCGCTCGGGCGAATAGACGAGGAACACATCCTCGCCCACCATCAGCCCGGCCGCGTCGAGGTAGGGTTTCAGCACCTCGTCGGTCGTCCCCGGCCACGTCGTGCTTTCCAGCGAGATCATCTGACCCTTGCGCAGGTAGGGCGCGATCGTGTCCATCGTCGCGACGATGAAGGACAGGTCCGGCTCGCGGAACTTGTTGAGCGGCGTCGGCACGCAGATGACAAGCGCGTCGCATTCGCCCGCGCGCGAGAAATCCGTGGTCGCCTCGAACCCGGCGGCCCGCATCGCGGCGATCTCGGCATCGGGGATGTGCTTGATCGCGCTCTTGCCGGCATTCAGCTCCGCCACGCGGCCCGGGTCGATATCGAACCCCAGAACCGTCTTGCCGACCTCGGAAATCCGAAGCGACAAGGGAATGCCGACATACCCAAGCCCGATGATCCCGACACGATCGAACGTCACACTGCCCGCCACGGCCATTCTCCTGTCTTTGCCGCGAGGGTCATACCGCACCCGAAGCCATGCGCAAGCCGTTCCTGCCTTCGCACCTAAGTCATGCAGGCCGCCACAGCGAGGTGATGCGCGCGCGCCATGCCTCGGCCACCTCGGCCCCGGTCATCAGCACGCTTTCGCTGTCTTCCGCGATAGCCCCCATGATCCGACGCGCCTCGCGCCCGAACCCTTGCCAAGGCCCCACGTCCGTCAGCGTGCGCACATGCCAGTTCAGCACCACAAGCCCGCCGCCCACGGCATTGGCGACCAGCCGGTCGGCCTGCGCCGGACCCGGCCCGCCGGGGTCGCCGGGCTCTATATAGGCGTCCATGACGGGTGACGGCAGCACGAGAAACGGTGTCTCCGGCGGGCCGGAAGGGTCAATCGCGCCGCCGAGGACCGGCAGCATCGTGCCGGTGCGATAGCCCAGCGTCATGGGCGAGAGGCTCGCGTCATAGCCCAGTCCCGCCGCCGCCATCCGGTCCCAGGCCGCGTGGGGGTCGGACCAGTCTATGCGCCAGTAATGCGCCCGCCCGCCGATCGGGGCCTGACCGGTCAGGTCCGAGAGTTGCGCGCGCTCGGCCTCGAAATGCCCGGTGTCGTCGGTGCCGATGCCATAGTGCAGCCCCACCTCGCAGCCGGCATCGACCAGCCGCCGCAGAGCCGCGGGATAGGGGCCCTTGCGCGGATCATAATGCGGGTCGCGCGGATGCCGCGCGAGGCCC
>JBKAGF010000087.1:0-9463 GCA_046290265.1 Roseovarius sp.
CACCCTCCGCTGAGATCGCGTGCCCTGCGGGGTCAGCACCCAGGGCAGCAGCGCCCCCAGCCCACCGATGATCAGCAGCGGCAGGCCCGTGTTGATGAATGTCACGCTCGTGTCGTTCACCGCCATACAGCGCGCGTGATCTCACGCACCGCCCTCCTTCTCCGCCATGTACCGCCGCTTGGCCTCCTCCGTTCGTCCAAACTCGCGCACCATGTTTTCGACCGCCACCTCGTCCGACTTGTCGGCATAGCGGAATTCGCTGTCCGCGTAGCGGTTGATCTCCTGGATCACCATCTCCACCGTGATCGGCTGGCGCAGGTCCTCGATCATCCCCTTCTTCTCGTCATAGGACTTGAACAGGAACAGGTCGGGCTTTTCCATCCACTCGTCGGGCAACTCGAAATCCATCGCCCGCACTTTCACCGCGTCGGTGATGTTCTTGATCGCCCGACCCGTAAAGCGTTCATCCGCCTCCTGGATGCCTTTCAGATAGGTGCCCAGCTTTGCAATCGTGTCGATCGTGCCGATCTCCTTCTCGACCCGCTCATAGACCCGGATCAGCCCCTCCTCATGGGGCCGCGCGTGGCTTTCGAACGAGGCCGCCACGGCCTTCTTGATCTCCTGCGCGGCATAGACCTCGTGCTGGCCCAGCGGGATGTCGTGGTTCTTGCCCATCAAGAGGTACAGGATATCGATGTAATCCTCCCGCGTCTGCGGCCCGTCCACAAGGAACCGCGCCCCCGCCCGCTGGCGCAGCGCGTCGTCCACGTTCTCGGGATAGTTCGAGAACATGCCGAAGGTGCAGTTCCCCCGCACCACCGTATTGGCCCCGGCAAAGCTCTCCATCAGCACGGCGGTGATCTCCAGCTGTCCCGCGCTCGACTGCCGGTCGCCGCGCTTGCCCGCCAGCTGGTCGATATCGTCGATCGTCCCGAACCCGATCACGCCGGGGTCGATCACGTTGTTGATGAACGCCTTGGCGTTCTGCGCCGACTTCCCCTGGTAGCTGTCGATGCTCTCGGTCGAAAGGTTCTGATACCGGAACGGATAGCCCACGTTGTCGCAATAGCCCTTGATCAGCCCCGCCATCATCTGGATCAGCGTCGTCTTGCCCGTCCCCGGCTTGCCGTCGCCCATGAAGGTAAAGATGAACCCGCCCAGTTCGGCAAAGGGGTTCAGCTTTCGCTCGAAATCATAGGCCATCAGCATCTTGGAAAGCTTCAGCGCCTGGTACTTGGCGATATGGTTGCCCACCACCTCATGCGGCTGCTTGAAGGTCATGGTCAGCGTGCTGGACTTGCCCTTCGACGCGGCATCAAAGCCGCGAATGGTGAAATCATCCGCCTCCACGCGCCAGCTTGCCCCGGTGAAGGCGCTCAACCGCCCGGCATTCTGGGCGCGCAGCGCGATTTTCTCCATCAGCTGCTCGGCAAAGGCGCTGACCGTCGCCACCAGCCGCGCATCGTCGCCCGCATGAGCCGCGATATCCTGGTCCAGTTCCCACAACGCGCCATGCAGGGCCAATTGCGAATTGTCGGTCAGAACCTCCTCCACCTCGCCCACCTCGACGCTCACCTCGGACCCGTGTGGCGCCAGCAGGAAGGCCGTCGCGTTGGCGAATACATGCCCCACCGCCAGCGCCTCTGCGCCCAGAAGCTCGGTGAACTCGGTCTTGCGGTCCGCGCCCAGCGATCCAGCCAGGTTCGCCCGCCGCAGATCGGCCAGCCCCGTGGCGTCGGAAAACTGCTCGCCCACCGCCAGCGCGATGGCAATCGCCCGGCGCAGGCCATGCATCACCGTGGCCTGCATCGGGCTGACCAGCGGATCGTCCCCGCCGGCCCCCTCGATCCGTTCCACCAGGTGCACGCCCTCGGGCCGCGCGGTCGAGCGTGTCACCAGCCCCGGCGTCGTCGTCCGAAACCGCCGCCGCGTGCCCAGCCCGGCCGATTTCTCCGCCTGCGGCGCCTCGGCGGCCTTCGCGATGCGGGGCGTGTGGTCGAACCCCTCCAGCATCGCCGCCGCCGCCGCGTAATGCTTGGCGATATCCTCTTCGCGTAGTTCCATCGTATCGGCCGTCAAACTCATCTTCTTCTCCCCGGTGGTGGGTTTGAAACCCACCCTGTCAATCTGGCGCAGGGTGGGGTTTCACCCCACCTCGCGTTCAATATCTCAACACCCGCCCCCCCGGGCTGACCACATATTTGGTGACCGACGAAAACCCCGGCGGCGTCTTCTCGGCCAGCACCTGGTAGGGGCGCTCGGGCAGGATGATGCTGCGCTCCATCCGCGTGGCCCCGGTTTCGGCCCCTTTTCCGGAAAACGGGTCCAGCGCGAAGACCTCGCGCTCCACCGTGCCGAACCAGCCCGCGCGCTCCTCGATCACCCGTTCGCTTTCCAGCACCTCGTCGGTCCAGGCCAGCGCCCAGTCCTGCCCCAGCGGCGCGTCCGCCTGCGCCAGCACCTCGCGCAGCGGCCCGCTCTGGCGGGTAAAGGCGTGGCTGTACATCGGCCCCACATGCAACCGCCTCAGGCGCTTGGGATGCAGGTCGTCAAAGCTTTCGTCGAACCCCTTGGCGATGGTCAGCAGCTTCAGCCCGCCCAGGGATTGCGCCATCAGATGCGCCTGCACCTCCGGCCAGCGCCGCTCGTCCTTGCCCAGTGGCGCGCGGCCGGTATCCTCGACCTCCATCAAATAGATCGTCGGCAGGTTCACCTGGCTGTCATAGACCGCCCAGTGCAGCAGGTAGCGCCGACGCGCATCCACCCCGCTCAGCCACTGTATCTGCGGGTCGTTCTGCGCCCAGAAAAGATAGCCCCTGGCCAGTTCCTCGTAATACAGCCGCTGGGACAGCGCGAATTGCAGCCGGGTCGGGATCGTCCGTTCCGAGATGATCTGTTCGACCATCTCGCGTTTCAGCGTCTCGGCATCCGGCATCCCTGCCAGATGCCGCCCGGCCTGTGCGGCGTCATTGGCCATCACCATCAGTTCCGAGAACATCGGAAAGCCGCTTTCCCGCACGTCCATCGCCAGCGACCCAAAGAACTGCCCGGTGTCGCGCCCGACCAGCAGGTACTTCATGCTCAGCGCCTTGAACGTATAGGCGATGCCCTGAACATAGGTCGTCAGGACCTCGACCTCCTGCTTGCTCAGGCTGCCCTCGGCCTGCATCACGGCCGCCACGCGATTGAGATGCGCCGTGATCCGCGCGAACTTGTCGAAATAGCGGCGCGACGCGAAAAGATCCGTCAGCGCCACGCGGTCCGAGGTCGGGGCTTCAGCTGTCATGCGCCGTATAGATTGCTGTCATGCTTCTCGATGATCTTCGAGAACCGCCGGGCAAAGCGTTCATCCGCCTTGGCCTTGGCCTCCAGCACCTCGCGGGCAAAGACCATGTGATCCTCGTGCGCCTCCAGCATGTCGGCCATCTTCTGGTTGGTGGCCGCGCCGATCCCGGCCATGGCGCTTTGCGCCTCCTGGTCGGTCTTGACCCCGATCTCGTTGATCCGGTGCGCCACGTCCTGCTGCTGCGCGGTCTTCAGCGACTTGGTCAGCGCGTCATACAGCACGACCCGCTGCTTGGTGTCGGTCTGCAGCTTGTTGATCAGCACCATCTGCGTCGCCGCCTGGTTCTGCAGCGAATCGACCCAGGTCTTGCCCTTCTCGATATAGCGCTCCAGCGTCTGGCTTTTCGCCAGCTTGACCTGCTCCTGCTGCACCATCTCGTTATACCTGGCGTTCATCTCGGCCAGTTCGCTTTCCAGTTTGGTCCGCGCCGCCGCGTCGGTCTCGTTGGCGATCTTGTTCTCCAGCTCGATGATCTTGGGGTCCATCGCCTGGATGTCCGCGCGCAGCGTTTCCAGTTCGCCCACCGTCGCCTCGCGCTCGTCCAGCGTCTCGGTCAGGTTCGTTTCCACCTTCACCTTGTGCTCTTCCAGCGTGCGCAACTGGCCTTCCAGCAATTGCACGATGATGTCGGATTTCGAGATCAGGTCCTGCAGCTTGTCGTCGATGCTGGCGGTGCGGATGCGGTCCTGCCGCATGCTGTCGGCCTTGTGACGGTTGAAGATGCCGACGAAGCTTTCCCAGCCCGTCTTCGTCCGCATCTCGTCGAAATCCCTGGAAAACCCGGCCGTCACATCGTCCAGCCCCATGATCAGCTCGGCGATGTTGGCATTCATCGTTTCGGTATGCGCATGCACCTCGTCCAGCGTGGCGTTCTCGATATCAAGGCTCGCATCCTCGCCGCCCTTGATCTTGGACCGCGCGCTTTCGATCTTGCTGGTCAGCTCGGCGATCTTCGCCTGCGCCGATGCGACCTGTTCCTGACTTTCGCGCACCTGCGCGTCCAAATTCGCCATCACCGTTCCCTTTCCAGCAAAGTTAATGCCTTTAACATCAATATAGGTGCCCTGCCCCGGAATTGAAGATGACACCCGCCGATTTAAGTTCTCGCAAAACCCGCGCCGCGGGGCAAGAAAGACCTGCGCGCCTCAGGGAATAAGCACCTCCGAGCGCTCGAACGCTCCCTTTGCCGTTTCCAGGTCGTCATACAGAATCTCGACCTCGACGGTCCGGATCGCACCCGCCGGAAAGCTGCGATAGATCTGCGCGTCGGCGGTGATCGCATTGGGCGAGGCGGTCCCGGTCTGGCAGGCCGGCATGGCCCAGACCTCCAGGGGCCCGCCATTCACGCCCACCCGAACCTCGTGCATCCCACAGCGCCAGCTCAGCAGATGGGTCAGGTACAAAAGGTCCTGCCCGTCATAGTCACGCACCGCCACCCAGCTGCCGCGCGTCGCCTCAAGGATGGGCCTGACCTCTGCCGCCGTGGTGAACTTGCCCGTCGGCGTCTGGTCCTCGGCCGCAAAGCCCGCCGCCCCGTCCAGTCCTGCGTCCTCGTTTTGCCCGCCGGAACCGCCGCCCAGCGCCACGGCCAGACCGATCAAAAACCAGTCGATCATCCGAAAATACCTTTCCTTTCAAAAATCGGTGCAACTGCCTCTCGCGCAAGTCCACCGCGCCGCCTATACTGCCGGTCACAGGCAGTTCAGGCAGGCGTGACCGGATTATGGCCGCGAAAAAGGCAAAAGACCAAGCGTTCAATATTGTCGTCGTCGGCCATGCCGGCAGACTCCAGTTCGAGGCGGTCATCTTCGCGGCGTCCCTGCGCGCACGCAGCCCGGGCTTTACCGGGCGCCTCTTCGTGGCCGAACCACAGCCCGGCCCCCTGTGGAAGAACGACCCAACGATGCGCGGCGACATCCGCGCCCTGCTCGAAAGCTACGGCGCCGAGATCCTGCCCTTTCCCTCCCGCCACTTCGGGCAGGAATATCCCTATGGCAACAAGATCGAATGCCTGACCGCCCTGCCCAAGGGCGAGCCTTTCGTGTTCTTCGACACCGACACCCTGATCACCGGCGACCTCTCCCGCGTGCCCTTCGATTTCGACCGCCCTTCCGCATCGCTCCGGCGCGAAGGCACCTGGCCCGAGATCGAACTCTACGGGCCGGGCTACACGGAAATCTGGAAATCGCTCTACGACAAGTTCGGGCTGGATTTCGAGTCATCGCTCGACACGTCGCAGCCCGATGAATACTGGCGCCGATACCTCTATTTCAACGCCGGCTATTTCTTCTACAAATGCCCGCACGAGTTTGGCCGGCGCTTTCTCGACTACGCACTCGCCATCCGCGATGACCCGCCTGCCGAACTGGTCTGCCAGTCGCTTGACCCATGGCTCGACCAGGTCGCTCTGCCCTTGGTGATCCATTCGCTCGGCGGCGGACGCGACACCCTGCCGGACGGCTTGCTCGACGGCGAGATCACCTGCCACTACCGCCTGTTCCCGCTGCTTTATGCGCGCGAAAGCGACGATGCGATCGCATTGCTGGAAGAGGTCACCGCGCCCAACCCCGTCAAGAAGCTGCTCAAGAATTACGACGCGATCAAGTTCATGGTCTACCACGGGCGCGGCCGCAAGGTGCGCGACCTCTTCGACCGGCAGAACATGCCCCGCAAGGAACAGGCCATCCGCAACACCATCCGCCGCAACGGCTTCTGGATGCGCTGATGGCCCTGCGCGACGTTCCCGGCCTGACCCGTGTTGCACAGGTCTTCGGCCCGTCCGAGGCTATGCTGGCCGTCGCGGCCCTCGAAGGCGCGGGCTTTCGCGTCTTCGTTCCGGGATTTCACACGCTTTCGAACGCACAATATCTGTCCGTCGCCCTGGGCGGTGTGCCGGTCATGGTGGAAACCGGCCGCGCCCTCGAGGCGGCCGCGTTTCTGGACGCGCTCGAGGCCGAAAGGATCGAGGTGCTCGACCCCTCCGGTTTCCGGACTACGGTCGAAGATGACCTGCCGCCGCCGCGCCGGCACGGGCCGCTTCGCCGCATCGTGGAAAGCGTCATCTACCTTCTGACCGGCACCGCACCCGCCCTGCGCGGTCGCTTCGGACGCGTGCCCAAAGACCCGTAAGTCCAGTTTTTCTTGATCTCGGCCCGCATATGGCGGTTTACTGGTCCTGTAAGGGGCCGCATCCGCGTTGCGCGGTCCCGCTGCGAATACGAGTGTGCTTCACCTTTTCGAACCAGGGAGCCCACGCCATGTTCTTTCCCACCCCCGTTACACATCGCGCACCGGCTGTGCCCGCGCCGCGGTTTCCGGACCCGCCGCGACCAATGCGCCCATAACCCGGCCTTCCTGTCCTCCACGCCACGCATTCACCGAAAGGAATTGTCATGAAACAGGCAGTCATACTCATCCTCGCGCTGACGCTCGCCACCGGGGCCTGCGGGCGCAATGGCGACGTTGGCGACGGCGGCGGCATCTACGGCGACTGAGGCATTGCAAGTAAAACGCCGGTGCTCCGCCAATACCCGCAAGCCCACGTCCAGAAAGGAACATGAAATGCCCGGATACATCGCTGCAGCGGCTTTCCTCATCCTGCTTTCCGCCTGCGCCCAGCAGGACGAACCCATAAGATATGTCGACCCCGAAACCGGCGAAGTGTCCTACGGCGACTGACCCCACGCCTGACGCCGGTGCCACGGGCGCGCTGCTGCCCGCATCTTAAACCTGTTGTCCTGCGCGCCCCTTTATCCTACCCATTTTCCCATCGCCACGAAGGGAGGCTTTTCATGTCCGACGACGACCGCATCCACCAATTCGGCTTCGACACGCTGCAGATTCACGCCGGCGCCCGGCCCGATCCGGCCACCGGCGCACGCCAGACGCCGATCTACCAGTCCACGGCTGTCTTTCGCGACGCCGAACATGCCGCCGCCCTCTTCAACCTTCAGGAAGTGGGCTTCATCTACTCCCGCCTGACCAACCCCACGGTCGCCGTGCTTCAGGAACGCGTCGCCACGCTCGAGGGCGGCGCCGGAGCGGTCTGCTGTTCGTCGGGCCACGCCGCCCAGATCATGGCACTTTTCCCGCTGATGGGCCCCGGCAAGAACGTGGTGGTCTCCACCCGTCTCTACGGCGGTTCGGTCACGCAGTTCAGCCAGACCATCAAGCGCTTCGGCTGGTCGGCCAAGTTCGTCGACATCGACGACATGGACGCCATCAAGGCCGCCATCGACGATGACACCCGCGCCGTCTTCTGCGAATCGATCGCCAATCCCGGCGGCCATATCGCCGACCTGCGCGCCGTGGCCGACGTGGCCGATGCCGCCGGCCTGCCGCTCATAGTCGACAACACCTCCGCCACGCCCTACCTCTGCCGCCCCATCGAGCATGGCGCCACGCTGGTCGTGCATTCCATGACCAAGTTCCTCACCGGCAACGGCACCGTCACCGGCGGCGTCGTGGTGGATTCCGGCACCTTCGACTGGTCCGCCTCCGACAAGTTCCCCTCGCTCAGCGAACCCGAGCCCGCCTATCACGGCCTGAAGTTCCACGAGACCTTCGGCCCGCTGGCCTTTACCTTCCACGGCATCGCCATCGGCCTGCGCGACCTCGGCATGACGCTGAACCCCCAAGCCGCGCATTACACCCTGATGGGAATCGAGACGCTCAGCCTGCGCATGCAGAAACATGTCGAGAACGCCGAAACCGTCGCCGCCTGGCTGGAAAAGCACGACGCGGTCGAGTCGGTCACCTATGCCGGGCTCAAATCCTCGCCCTATCACAAACGGGTCAAGACGGTCTGCCCCAAAGGCGCGGGCGGCCTTTTCACCGTGGCGCTCAAGGGCGGCTACGAGGCCTGCGTCAAGCTCGTTGACAGCCTTGAACTCTTCAGCCACGTCGCCAACCTCGGTGACACCCGCTCGCTGGTCATCCACTCGGCCTCGACCACGCACCGCCAGTTGACGCCAGAGCAGCAGACCGCCGCCGGGGCCGCGCCCAACGTGGTGCGTATCTCCATCGGCTGCGAGGATGCCGACGACATCATCGCCGATCTGGACCAGGCTTTGACCAAGGCGGGCACCTGATCGCGTAGGTATTTGCCGAAGCAGGAACCATCGCAGGGGTTTGCCTTTTCCTCGGCGCCATGCTGCTATATCATCCTCGCGCGGCAGGGGGCGTACCCCTGCCGGTTCCGCGGTGCTAGAGCGTTGTGAATGAAACCTAATTTCGCCCTGACCCTGTCCTTCGAAGGCATCGGCCTTCTGCATCGTGCCTTCCCCGGCTGGCACATGGTGGGCGAGGTCAGTCTCGCCAGCCCCGACCTTGCAGCTGCCCTGGCCGGTCTGCGCGACCGCGCGGCACAGCTCGACGCCGGGCCGATCCGCACCAAGCTGGTGATCCCGAACGATCAGATCCGGTATCTGCAGTTCGGCTCCGAAGGCTACGAGGCGGACGAGATCGCCGATGCCGTGCACCGTACGCTGCAAGGTGCCACGCCTTACGCGGTCGCCGATCTTGCCTATGACTGGTCCATCGGCGCGGGCCAGGTGCATGTCGCCGCCGTCGCCCGCGAAACCCTTGCCGAGGCCGAGGCCTTCGCCTCCGAGCACGGGTTCGGCCCGCTCTGTTTCGTCGCGGTGCCGGAGGGGCGCGATTTCATCGGCGAACCCTGGTTCGGCGATACCAGGGCCGCCGCGGACATCCTGTCCTCTGGTCAGCGCATCGACCGCGACACCGCCGCGATCCGCGTCATAGGCACCGCCCCGGCGCCCGTCTCCACGGCGGCGCGCCCGCCCGATCCCGGCGTGCCGCCCACCCCGGAACCCGACATCCCCCCGGCGCCGCAACCCGAGCCGGAACCGGATATCCCGCCGGAACCCTCGACGCCACCCGTGCCCGAACCCGAGGTTCCGCCGCGGCCCGACACCCCGCCCGCACCCGAAGTGCCCGAGGTGCCGCCCGCACCGGAACCCGACATCCCGCCAGAGCCGCGGCCCGAACCCGGCCCCGACCTGCCACCGCAACCGGCCATGGACAAGGCCAGGCCGTCCCCGCCGGCCCCGACCTTCCTGCCGCGACGCGACGCGCCGGCATCGGGCTCTGCCTCGTTCC
>JBKAGF010000088.1:0-8946 GCA_046290265.1 Roseovarius sp.
TGGCGCTACGCGATCCGCGGCGCGACCCAAGGATCCGGGGAGTACGACCTGAAGGAGATCGTGAAAGAAGCGTTGAAGCAACTGAATGCGCTGGTCGAGGAACACACGCCCAGCGGCATGAAGGTCAAGACCATCGCCCGTCACGGAACCGCGTATGAGGAGATCCTGGCCGTGGCCAAGGATATCGGCGCGACCATGATCGTGCTTGGCGCGCACCGCCCGTCACTTTCGGATTACCTGATCGGGCCGACGGCCTCGCGCGTGGTACGGCACGCAGAATGCTCCGTCAACGTGATGCGAGGGACCTGAGGGCACAGGCACCGCCGAGGCGCCGGTCAGAGCCCGGACAGGTTTCTGATCTCGGCAATCACCTCGTCCGTCCCGGCACCCGCCCTGAGCGACGTGAAAAGAAAGGGCCGGCCCTGCCGCACGCGCGCGGCATCCGCCTGCATCACGTCGAGCGACGCGCCGACATGCGGCGCCAGATCCGTTTTGTTGATCACCAGGATATCCGAGCGCGTGATCGCGGGACCGCCCTTTCGCGGTATCTCTTCGCCCGCGGCGGTGTCGATCACATAGATCGTCAGATCCGCCAGTTCCGGGCTGAAGGTGGCCGACAGGTTGTCGCCGCCGGATTCGATCAGCACGACCTCGACATCCGGGTGCCGCTGGCGCATCTCGGCCACGGCGGCCAGGTTAATCGACGCATCCTCGCGGATCGCGGTGTGCGGGCAGCCCCCCGTCTCGACCCCGATGATCCGGTCCGAGGGCAGGATCTGCATCCGCATCAGCGCCTCGGCATCCTCTTGTGTGTAGATGTCGTTGGTGATCACGCTGATCGAATAATCGTCTTTCAGGCGCTCCGCCAGGCGCGCGGTCAATGTCGTCTTGCCCGCCCCGACCGGGCCGCCGATACCAATGCGAAGGGGGCCGTTCATCCGGGTCATGACTGGAATAACCTTGGTTCAAGTGTTTCGTGACGCATTGAGGCGATATCCGACAGGAATGCGTTACTGAAGATATCGTCGCATGTCGCGCCTCGGGTTTCGTCCGTAATCCGCAGGATGTCAGCCTGAAGCGTGGCCAGGACGCGCTGCCCCTCGGTCTGTCCCATGGGCATAAGGCGCAGCGCGGCGGATATGAGGTTCGATGTGAAGGATTGCAGGTAGAGAAGCACGCAAGTGTCAATGTCCAGTGCCACCAGCCGTGCCGCACGCCCCGTGGCCACGGGCAGTATCAGATCAGGCAGGTCAAGCTGCCATACCGCGTTCACCGTCCGCACGAAGGCCGCCCCCTGCCGCACCGTTTCGGCCAGTCGCTCGGCGCTCGGTGCAAAGGCTCGTGCCTCGGCATCGAGGTCGAGGACATCGCCCGGCCCCGACGCAAGGCGAAGCCATATTGCGTCCGACCTGCCCGCGCCTTCATCGAGGCAGCAGCGCAGCCAGCCTTCAAGCCCCGCCGCATCGGTGATCTGCCGGTCGTTGATCGCTTGCTCTATTCCGTGTGACCAGGCGAAGGCGCCGATGGGAAAGGCCGGCGACAGCCATTGCGCCAGCGTCAGCAGCTTTGCGTCAGTGGGCATGTGCAGTGGCTCCGTGTTCGTGGCCATGGGTGCGGCCATGACCATAGGCACCGCCTTCGGGCCGGAAGGGTTCGGTCACCTTGTTTGTCGTCGCGCCCAGATGCGCAAGCATATGCGCGATGACCGGATCGTCGCGGATCAGCAGCCGCGTGTCTTCCACCTGGCAAGGCGTGTGGCGGTTGCCGATATGCCAGGCCAGCCGTGCAAGCTCCGCACCGGTGACTTCCAGCAGCGCCTCGGGCGCGGCCACGATCCTTACCAGCCTTCCGTCGCTCGTTTCCAACGCATCGCCGTCATTCAGCGAAACCGTGTGTTCGAAATCGGCCACCAGTGACCAGCCGTCCTCGACTGTCAGCTTGCGGCGGCGAAAGAAACGGTCCTCGTAATTCAGCTGGCACGGCGCGGACGGACCGCTCCAGGTTCCGGCGGTATGAATTGTCTGGGCAAGGGGAAGATCTGTCATGGCGCTCAATACAGGAAATAGCGCTGCGCCATGGGCAATTCGCTGGCCGGTTCACAGGTCAGTAATTCGCCGTTGGCACGCACTTCATAGGTTTCGGGGTTCACGTCGATTTCGGGGCAGGCATCGTTCAGCTTGAGGTCCGCCTTGCCGATGCCACGGGTGTTCTGCACCGGCAGGGTCTGCTTGGCGATCCCGAGCGTATCGCCGATTCCGTCGTCATGCGCCGCCGCCGACACGAAGGTGACCGAAGACGCCTCGACGGCACGGCCATAGGCGCCGAACATGCGACGTGTGTAGACCGGCTGCGGTGTCGGGATCGAGGCGTTGGGGTCCCCCATCTGCGCGCAGGCAATCGAGCCGCCGATCAGCACCATTTCGGGCTTCACGCCGAAAAAGGCCGGGTTCCAAAGCACAAGGTCGGCGCGCTTGCCTTCCTCGATCGACCCTATGTGGCCGGAAATGCCATGCGCGATGGCCGGGTTGATCGTGTACTTGGCGACATAGCGGCGCGCGCGCAGGTTGTCGTTCTCGCCGGTTTCGTCCGCCAGTCGCCCGCGCTGTTTCTTCATCTTGTCGGCGGTCTGCCAGGTGCGGATGATCACCTCTCCCACCCGGCCCATCGCCTGGCTGTCCGAGGCGATGATACTGAAAGCGCCCATATCGTGAAGGATGTCCTCGGCGGCGATGGTCTCGCGCCGGATCCGGCTTTCGGCAAAGGCGATGTCCTCGGGGATCGACTTGTCGAGGTGGTGGCACACCATCAGCATGTCGAGATGCTCTTCCAGCGTGTTCACCGTGAAGGGCCGCGTCGGGTTGGTCGAGGACGGCAGCACGTTGGCCTGCCCGCAGATCTTGATGATGTCCGGCGCGTGGCCTCCGCCCGCGCCCTCGGTGTGGAAGGCATGGATGGTCCGGCCCTTCATCGCCGCCACCGTGTTCTCGACGAACCCGCTTTCGTTCAGCGTGTCAGTGTGGATCATCACCTGAACGTCCATCGCATCGGCCACCGACAGGCAGCAATCAATGGCCGCCGGGGTCGTGCCCCAATCCTCGTGCAGCTTCAGCGCGCAGGCCCCGGCCATGACCTGTTCCTCCAGCGCGGCGGGCAGCGAGGCGTTGCCCTTGCCGGCGAAGGCCAGATTCATTGGAAACGCGTCGGCGGCCTGCAGCATCCGCCCCAGATGCCACGGCCCCGGCGTGCAGGTGGTGGCCAGCGTGCCATGCGCTGGCCCCGTGCCGCCGCCCAGCATCGTGGTCAGGCCCGAATGCAGCGCGTCCTCGATCTGTTGAGGGCAAATGAAGTGAATATGGCTGTCGAACCCGCCGGCGGTCAGGATACGGCCCTCGCCCGCGATAATCTCGGTGCCCGGTCCGATGACGATATCGACGCCGGGTTGCGTGTCGGGGTTGCCGGCCTTGCCGATCTTGTGGATCGCGCCGTCCTTCAGGCCCAGATCCGCCTTGTAGATGCCGGTGTAGTCCAGGATCAGCGCGTTGGTGATGACCGTGTCGACAGCCCCCTGCGCGCGCGTCGCCTGGGATTGTCCCATGCCGTCGCGGATGACCTTGCCACCGCCGAACTTCACTTCCTCACCATAAAGCGCGGCGTTCCCGCCACTGCCGCCCGTGGCGGCGGCACCGGCGTTCAGCGCGGTCAGGTCGCGCTCGACCTCGATGATCAGATCGGTATCGGCAAGCCTGACCTTGTCGCCGGTCGTGGGGCCGAACATGGCGGCATAATCGGCACGAGAGATGGACGCAGGCATGGGGTTACCTTCTCTTGGGGCCGCGCTTGGCAAGGCGGCGGGCGTTGGCGCGGGTTTTCTGGCGGATGGGTTTCATCGCGGCTGCGGCGATCTGGTCCGGCGGCCGCGCATGACAGCGGTGCCTGCATCCGTGACGGCCCGCGTCAACGCGAAGCTCTTTTCGCTGATCATGCGGCTGTTCTCGGACGGGGTCACGGCCCAGAACCCGGCCATTCCCCACAGGCGCATGGCTATGACCGCATTCGCCTCGGCCACGATCATCGCGGCCTGAAAGGCATTCGACCACAGGTCGGCAGGTGTCAGGACGCGGGGCATCACAGGTCTCCCATAACGGCGCTGTTGAAGCCGAAGATCCGTCGCGCGCCGCCGATCGGAATCAGGTGCACCTCGCGCCGCTGGCCCGGCTCGAACCGCACCGCGGTTCCCGCGGCGATGTCCAGCCGGTGACCGCGCGCGGCTTCGCGATCGAACTCCAGCGCCGGGTTGGCCTCGGCGAAATGATAGTGGCTGCCGACCTGTACCGGACGGTCGCCTGTATTGGCGACCTCCAGCGTGATCGACGTACGGTCGGAATTCAGTTCCAGAACGCCCTCGGCGGGAAAAAGTTCTCCGGGTATCATTCGCGCCTACCCCACCATCACCAGGGCCGAGCCGCCAATAGCGACGGCCACCCCTGCCGCACGCGCCAGCAGCGGCCCACCGACCCGCCTCAGCGCCAGACCGGCAGCGGCGCCGAGCGCATGCAATACTGCGGTCGCCACGGTGAAACCGGCGAGATAGGCCAGCGCACCGGCGCCCCCCATCTCGGATCCATGCGCGTGACCGTGGAAGACCCCCATTGCGGCCGTTACCGCCACTGCGACCGGCATCGGCACCCGCACGGCCACCGCCACCAGCACCCCGAGAACCAGCACCGAGACCAGTATCATCGGTTCGACCAGCGGCAGCGGCAGACCGCCCAGCGAAAGCGAAAAGCCCAGGGCCATGGCGCTGACGAACGCCGCCGGCAAGACCCATAGCGCCCGACCGGCAAGGCCTGCAGCCCACAGGCCCACGGCGACCATCGCAAGAATGTGGTCCACACCGAAGGAAGGATGAGACAATCCCGCAGCGAAAGACCCGTGCTCGCCGGGATCGAGATGGGCAAGCGCCGGACCGGCGGCAAGAAGGCAGGGCGCGAGGATGAAGGGAAGGCGTCGCATGGGCAGGTCTCCAGTCGGTTCAGCGTATGGGGTTGTGAACGGTCACCAGCTTGGTGCCGTCGGGAAAGGTGGCTTCTACCTGGACCTCGTGGATCATCTCGGGCACGCCCTCCATGCAGTCCTCGCGGGTGACGACCCCCGCCCCGGCTTCCATCATGTCGGCCACCGATCGACCGTCGCGCGCGCCTTCGACAACCGCATCGGTGATCAGCGCAATGGCTTCGGGGTAGTTCAGCCTGACACCCCGCGCCAGGCGCTTGCGGGCGACTTCCGCGGCCATTGCGACCATCAGTTTGTCTTTCTCTCGGGGTGTAAGTTGCATCGTCTTCAAAGTCTCCAGGATCTGGGAAGAGTTGCCTCGGAAAGCGCTTCCAGCAGCGGGCAGAGGGTGGCGCGCAGTGTGAATCCGTCCCTTGCCAACAGCCGGACAGCAATCGTGTCGGGTCGCACAAGGCTGGCGCCGCCGGTATCCGGCAGAAGGCCGCGAATGACCGGCAAAATGCTCTGGGCGCGGGGACCGACATAAAGCGCGCTGGCCATCGCGGTCAGGCCGCCGGTCGTCGCCATCTGGTTCAGCCGCGCCGTGATATCGCCTGTCAGCGCCACGCGGTCCGCGTACCAGACCGTATTGCCGCGGCGAATCCTGACCAGGTCGAGGAAATCTGCCCGCGCCACCGTCTCGCCCATGGCCGTACGCCCGAAAACGACCGGTTCGACCGCGATCAACACGCCAGTGTCGTCAAGATCCACCTCAAGCCGGCGATCCAGCGCCGACCCGTCGAAAACCAGCATTTCCTGCGGCAGCCAGTGCAGGGTCGCCCCGGGACCGACCCGTAATCGAGTCCGCATGCGGGCCGATCCGGTGGTGCTGCGATAGGCCCGCTCGGCGGCCTGTGTCGTCATCACAAGCTGGCTGCCCGCGCCCGCCTCCGCATCGATTTCGAACCGGTCGCCCCCGGTCAGACCGCCGGACGTGTTTACAATGATCGCCTCGACGGCGTCCGACGGCGTGGAAGAACGCCGCACACCCGCACTGTAAAGCCGGTCCAGACAACTGACCTCGGACCGCCGCTTGGACGCAACGCGCAGTCGCCCGCAGGCCCGCGGCAGGACCGGAGCGTCGCGATCGATCGCAAAGTCTTGGGCAAGTTGCATGGCAGCTTTCGTTCACGGCAATGGATGTAGCGAGCACAACAGGCCGCCGGCGATCCATCGAAAGCAACGCGAAGAGTGACTTGGACAAGTCCTCGTGATTATTTTTAGTGCTTTCTTCTCGCAGCCTGCCCAATATGCGAGCAGTCTGGAATCATGCGCACCACGGCGTGATCCAGCATTGAATTGCAGGAAAACCAGGCTTGATTGCGGGTAATTCTGGCGATTAGATTAAATCATGTGCGGTTTTGGAACGAGAATGTGCCTCGCAATCTCCCTTGCGGGAGGTCAGGCGGCCGCGGCCCCGCTCGCAGAGGTCTTTGCCACATGCACCGGACGCTATTCGGCGGAAGTGGCGCATGCGTGGCTGATCCAGAGCCCCGAAACCAGCGCCATTGAACGAAAGCACGCATGGTTTAAATCCCTGTTGATTGCGGCGGCCGACACTGACGCCAGCAATCCCCTTATACATCAACGTGTTGACGCCAAGGTCGCCCACGCAAACATGCTTTCCACGGCGCAATTCTCCCAAGATCTCGGCCGCGCCCGCTGGGCCAGGGACCGCGCCGCGGCCGAGATAGCACTCTGCGACGGCCTGTTACTGGGCAGCTGATCGCACATCAGCGTGCAAACGTCCAAAATGTAGGCGATTGCGGTTGATTCCGCCGAATAAATAGACCTCAGGACCGGCAAATGGCAGTCCATCGTCAGGATGCTCGCCGCATTTCGGAAATTTGTGAAAGCAATATCCCCGACGGGCGATTTCGCTCGGTCGAACGTGCGATGGTGAAGGTCTTGCAAATCCGAAACACCACCGCACACCGCAACAAGTTGCGTGGGGGACATATGGGACATCCGATTTCGGCTCGCAAGGAACCTGCGCGTTACGCAAAGGAAATTTACATGTCTAGAAAACTGACAAGCCTGACGGCGGTGCTGCTGGCGACCGCGGCTCCTGCATTCGCCCAGGACTGCCCGATCAAAGTCGGTGTGCTGCACTCCCTCTCGGGGACGATGGCGATCTCCGAGACGACGCTCAAGGATACCATGGAGATGCTGATCGAACAGCAGAACGAAAAAGGGGGCGTTCTGGGCTGCGAGCTGGAAGCCGTGGTCGTCGATCCGGCCTCCGACTGGCCGCTCTTTGCCGAAAAGGCGCGCGAGCTGCTGACGGTGCACGAGGTCGACGTGATCTTCGGCAACTGGACGAGCGTCAGCCGGAAATCCGTCCTGCCGGTCATCGAGGAACTGAACGGCCTGCTGTTCTATCCGGTGCAGTACGAGGGCGAGGAAAGCTCCAGGAACGTGTTCTACACCGGCGCCGCGCCCAACCAGCAGGCAATCCCGGCCACGGATTATTTCCTGGAAGAGCTGGGCGTCGAAAGTTTCGCGCTCCTAGGCACCGACTATGTCTATCCGCGCACTACGAACAACATCCTGGAATCTTACCTGAAATCGAAGGGCATCGCGGACGAGGACATTTTCGTCAACTACACGCCCTTCGGCCATTCCGACTGGTCCAAGATCGTATCGGACGTCGTGGCACTGGGTGCGGGGGGCAAACAAGTCGGCGTGATCTCCACCATCAACGGCGACGCCAACGTGGGCTTCTACAAGGAACTGGCGGCACAGGGCGTGTCGGCCGACGACATTCCCGTCGTCGCCTTCTCGGTGGGCGAGGAAGAGTTGTCGGGCCTCGACACCTCGAACCTCGTCGGTCACCTGGCGGCGTGGAACTACTTCCAGTCGGCCGACACCGACGCCAACGCCCAATGGATCGAGGCATGGAAGGCCCGGATGGGCGAAGAGCGCGTGACCAACGACCCGATGGAGGCGCATTACATCGGTTTCAACATGTGGGTGAACGCCGCCGAGGCCGCCGGAACCACCGATGTCGACGCCGTGAGGACGGCGATGTACGGGCAGGAATTCCCGAACCTGACCGGCGGCACCGCCGTCATGCTGCCCAACCACCACCTGGCCAAGCCGGTCCTGATCGGTGAGATACAGGATGACGGCCAGTTCGACATCATCAGCCAGACCGAGGAAGTGCCGGGCGACGCCTGGACCGACTTCCTGCCGGAATCGGCCGTGCTGAAGTCCGACTGGCAGGAGCTCGAATGCGGTATGTACAACACCGAAACCGAGACCTGCGTGCAGATCAAGTCGAACTACTGATCCCCTTGAACCGGAAGGGCGGCCCCGCGCCGCCCTTCACCCCTTTCTGTTCCCCCACGGAGGCCCGTGCATGGCACGCCTGTTGCTGATCCTCACGCTCCTGATTGCATCCCTGCCCGCCGCGGCGCAGCACGCCGATGCGCCGATCCAGCAGCTTTTGCAGAAGCATGCGGACCAACTGGCCAAGCCATCGCGCACCAAGATCGCCCCCACCATCGATGCCATCGCAGGCAGTGGCCTGCCCGAGGCGCAGACCGTCCTGCGAAAATGGCAGGACAAGGAGCTGTGGCGGAACACGGAGACCGGCCTCTTCATCTGGGCTGAAGAGATCGACCGCGACACGATCCGCGGTTTCGATTTTGCCGGGGACAGGGCCCTGGGCGAATTGCCCGACGATGCCTTTGAGCAGTCCAAGCCCAATTCCGGGGTGCGCAAGATGATCGGGGCCGCGCTGGTCAAATTCCAGCTGACCTCTGAGGACGTCGCCACCCGTCTTACCGCCATCGACAATATCGAGCGGGACGCCGAAGCCTCGCACCTCGCCCCCCTGCGCGAAGCGATCGAGGCCGAGAAAAGCCCGACCCTCAAGACCCGCGCGGCACG
>JBKAGF010000089.1:0-8448 GCA_046290265.1 Roseovarius sp.
GCTCGAACAGGTAGAAACTGTCCTGCGGGCCGGGGCTGGCCTCGGGATGGTGCTGCACCGAGAACACCGGCCGGTCGGACATGCGGATGCCGCAGTTCGACCCGTCGAAAAGCGAGACATGCGATTCCACCACGCCCTTGGGCAATGTCTGGCTGTCCACGGCGAACCCGTGGTTCATCGAAGTGATCTCGACCTTGCCGGTGGTCAGGTCCTTGACCGGATGGTTCGCGCCGTGATGGCCGTGGTTCATCTTGATCGTGCGCGCGCCCAGCGCCAGCGCCAGCATCTGGTGCCCGAGGCAGATGCCGAAGACCGGCAGATCCTTCTCGAGCACGCCGCGGATCATCGGCACGGCATATTCCCCCGTCGCCGCCGGGTCGCCGGGGCCATTGGACAGGAATACGCCATCGGGCGATTGCGCCAGCACGTCCTCGGCCGTGGCCGTCGCCGGCATCACCGTCACCTCGCAGCCCGCGCTGGCCAGGCAGCGCAGGATGTTGCGCTTGGCGCCGTAATCGATCGCGACCACCTTGTGCCGCGCCTCGGTCTGGCGCGGATAGCCGTCGGGCCAGGCCCAGCGCATCTCGTCCCAGCGATAGCTTTGCGCGCAGGTCACCTGGCGGGCAAGGTCCATGCCTTCCAGCCCGGCAAAGGCGCGGGCCCGGGCGACCAGCGCATCGGTGTCGAAATTGCCGTCCTCGCGATGGGCCAGCGCCACGTGCGGCGCACCCTGCTGGCGGATCGCCCGCGTCAGGCGGCGCGTGTCGATGCCGCCGATGGCCACCCGGCCCCGCCGCGCCAGCCATTCGCCCAGCCGCTCGGTCGCGCGCCAGTTGCTGGGCTCGGTCGGGTCCCATTTGACGACCATGCCCTCGGCCACCGGATCGGCGGTTTCGTCATCCTCGGGGTTCACACCCACATTGCCGATATGCGGAAAGGTGAAGGTCACCACCTGCCCCGCATAGCTGGGGTCGGTCATGATTTCCTGGTATCCGGTCATCGCGGTGTTGAAGCAAAGCTCCGCCGCGACCTCGCCCTCGGCCCCGAACCCGCGCCCGTAGAACAGCGAGCCATCGGCCAGGGCAAGACAGGCGGTCGGACGGGCATCGGGCGCATGCGGCATCGCGGGAATCTCCATGGGGCAAATTGCGCGGAACCTATGGTCCCCCGCCCCTGTGGTCAAGGCCGGCTTTTGCACCGCAGCGTCACACGCCACAGCCTGAAAAACAAGGCCCGGGGCGATCTCGGGCGTGGTTGCGCCGGCATTTGCTTTCCGATAATGTGGCAGGCTTACGGGACGACAAGAGGACACCCCGACATGGGATTGCGCGACCGCGTGAACGACGCCCTGAAACAGGCGATGAAGGACAAGGATGCCACGCGCCTTGGCACGTTGCGGCTGATCAACGCCGCGATCAAGGACCAGGACATCGCCCGCCGCGGCGGCGACAGCGATACCGGATGTTCAGACGGCGACATCCTTGCCATTCTCGGCAAGATGACCAAGCAGCGCCATGAAAGCGTCCGCGCCTTCGAGGAAGGCGGCCGGCTGGACCTGGCCGAGGAAGAACAGCGCGAGATCGAGGTGATCGAGGAATTCCTGCCCCGGCAACTGGATGACGAGGAAGTGACCAAGGCGATCGACACCGCCATCGACCAGACCGGCGCCAGCTCGATCCGGGACATGGGCAAGGTGATGGGCCACCTGAAGGAAAACTATACCGGCCAGATGGATTTCGGCACGGTGGGCCCACGGGTCAAGGACCGACTCTGCGCCTGAACGGTATCGGGGCGCGCGGGATTGCGTTCTAGACCGCAGGCGTCCCGGTCAGCGTTTCCCGCGGGATCCGGAAGGTATAGGTCAGACCGTCGCTGTCGGTCGCGGCGCTCATTTCGCCGCGCAACTGGCCCTCGATGCACAGCTTGACCAGTTTCGAGCCGAACCCGGTGCCGGCGGCCTTGCGCGCGACATGGCCCGGCCCTGCCTCGTGCCAGATCAGGCGCAGATGCGCGCCCTCGTCCGTCCAGCCGACCTGCAGACACCGGTCCGGTCCGCTCAGCGCGCCGTATTTGACCGCGTTGGTCGACAATTCGTGGATCGCCAGCGCCAGATAGACCGAGGCGGTCGCCCCCACGGGCAGGTCGGGCCCGTCGATGCGGATATTCATCCCGTCCGCCATCATGTAAGGCGCCAGCAGGGCCGAGACATGGGCATGCAGGCTGGTATCGTTGCCCGCATTGCCGGACACCGCGGCCAGCGGCTGGATCATGCCCTGCGCGGCAGCCAGCGCCTGCACCCGGCCGCTGATCTGCGCCGCGAACTCCTCGGTCGTCAGGTCCTCGCTTCGGGTGATGCGGACCAGCGCGTTGATCACCGAATAGATGTTGCGGATACGGTGGTTCAGCTCGTCGATCAGCAACTGCCGCTCGGACATGTGCTTGCGCAGCGCGATCTCGGTTTCCAGAAACGCGGCGATGTCCTTCAGCGCGGCCTCATCCGAGGGCGACCAGTTGTGCGGCGCCGAATCGATCGCGCAGAGCGATCCGATGATCTGCCCGTGCCGCCCCTGCACCGGCACCCCGAGATAGGCGATCACGTCCAGGTCCGATACCGCGAGATTGTCTTTCAGAAGACCATGCTTCCGCGCGTCCGCAACACTCATCACCGCGTTGCCGGTCACGACATACTGGCAGAAGGAATGCGACAGCGGCGTTTCCCGCATCGGCCCGCTTTCAGGCTCGAAACCGCTCATCGCCT
Source organism: Roseovarius sp. (assembly GCA_046290265.1). GTDB lineage: Bacteria > Pseudomonadota > Alphaproteobacteria > Rhodobacterales > Rhodobacteraceae > Roseovarius. The sequence goes on from JBKAGF010000089.1 coordinate 2,759, forward strand.
TGAAGAACTGCCGCTTGTCGTCGACCAGCGAGAACAGCGCCGTCGGCGCACCGGTCAGCGTCCGCGCCAGCCTTACGGCCCGGTCAAACGCCTCTTCTTCGGGGCTGTCCAGCAGCGCGGAATCCTCCAGCGCGTGCAGCCGATCGGGGTCGCGCACGGTCGCGGCGTGATCGTCGGGCACGGTTCTGGGAAATGGCCCCGGCCCGGTCCGTCCGTCGGTGTGATCTCTGTCGTTCTTCATCGGCCCGATTTCTGTTTCAGGGCCGCATCATTGACGGGTTTGCCCTCCGCCGTAAAGCCAAACCGCACCATGAATTGCGGATCGTTGCACAGGCCGCGCGCGCCCTACCCGGCCATCCGCTGCATGGTGCCGTCCCGCCGGATCATCCGGTGCCAGATGACCGCCATGGCAATTTGCCCCAGCACCAGCACACCAAGGATCCAGCCCATCTCGCCGTGCCATTCGGCGGGCGCCTGCATCCAGGCGATCTCGACCTCGCGCGGCGCCAGGAGCGTGATCCCCAGATAGGTCAGCCCGCGGTCGCTGCCCGCCGCCGCCACAAAACGGACCGCCGGGACGATCACCATCAGCGCATAGATCGCCAGGTGCCCCGCCACCGCCGCGCGGCCGATGATCCCTTGATGGGCGGGCGGGCGGCGCGGCATGTTGGCCAGCCCCCAGGTTCCGCGCAGGAGCACCAGCACGAACAGCGTGCCGTGATAGCTCCACAACGTCTCGCGCACGGCATTTTCCCTCGGCAGCGACCAATGCGCCGCCGCCGACAGGAACTGCGCCGCGAAAAGCGCCGCCATGCCCCAGTGCAGGGCGCGGCTGACCGTGCCATAGCGGCAGGATGTGTCTTTCAGGGGCACGATTCACTCTCCTTTCCGGCTCGACCTCGGGTCTCTTACGCGACCTTTGCGCATCTCCGTCGCGCACCGTCGAAACTAGCAAATCAACAAGGTCAATGCCGCGCCACCATGCGATCCGGTCTCAGCGGATCGGACCCGCCGCACCCCTCAGCTAGCACCCACCGGGTCGGGCATCGCGGTCCGCTTCAGCGCATCGGCGATCTCGCCGTAAAGAACCTTGCGCTCGTCCTCGCTCAGGAACGCGCCGATCTCCACCTGCCGCCCCTTGCCCTTCAGCGTGACGTAATGCGGCACCGGCCCGCCGGTGGGATGCATCTCGACCTTCGCCCAGTAGCTTTCGCAATCCCATTCCTGCACAGGGCCGCGCGCGTTGGTGCGCACCAGATGCACCGCCTCGCTGTCGATGACCAGTTCCTCGTTCATCTGCGCATCCTTGTAGGACCGCTCCAGCGCCGCCCAGACGCCCCACACCGCCAGCAGCAGGAAGGGCAGCAGCCCCCACAGCGTCACCGTCCCGATCAGCGGGTAAAGCGGCAGCGTCAGCATCCCGCAGGTGATCACGATGAAAAGCGCGAACCCCCGCCGCGGCAACGACCGGTGCGGCCAAAGCCGCAGCCGGCACACCTCTTCATTTCCGTCCCGCGTCTGAGTCCACTGGTAGGGCATGATGCAACTCTAGCGCGCCTTTTTCACAGGGAAACGCGACATTTCTGCGCGCGGCGCCTCAGACCTCCAGCCAGATCGTCACCGGCCCGTCATTGACCAGCGCCACCTGCATGTCGGCGCCGAAGCGCCCGGTCTCGACCGGCACGCCGGTCTCGGCCAGCGCCTTGGCAAAACGCTCGTAAAGGCGGCTGCCCTCGTCCGGCGCCGCCGCGCCCGAAAAGCCCGGCCGCGTCCCGCGCGACGTATCGGCGGCCAGCGTGAACTGGCTGACCACCAGCGCGCCGCCGCCCGCGTCGCGCACCGAGCGGTTCATCTTGCCGCCCTCGTCCCGGAAGATCCGCAGCTTGGCCACCTTCGCGGCCAGCGCATCGGCCTGCGCCGCGCCATCGCCCTCCATCGCGCAGACCAGCACCAGCAAACCGGGCCCTGTCGCGCCCACCACCGCGCCATCCACCCGCACCTCGGCCTCGCTCACCCGTTGCACCAGCGCCCGCATCGCCCCTGTCCTCCCTTGCCTGTTCCCGGTCACATGCTACGACTTTGCCATGGAACGCAAATCCTTCGTCCCGCGCGGCGCGGCCAGCCTGCGCGTCGATTACGACGGCCCACCGCAGGATTATCACTTCCTGCTGCTGCCCCGTCTGACGCTGCTGGCCTTCACCTCGGCGCTGGAACCGCTGCGCGTTGCCAACCAGGTGGCGGGCAAGGAACTTTACCGCTGGTTCGTCAGCACCGTCGACGGCGCGCCGGTCTCCTGTTCCTGCGGCGTCACGATCACGCCCGATGCCGGGCTGGCCGATCTTGCGCGCGGCGACAAGGCCTTCGTCTGCGCCGGCATCGCCCCGCTCGACACCGCGCCGCCCCGCGCGGTCGCCTGGGTCAACCGGCAATGGGCCCACGGCATCCAGGTGGGCGGCATCTGCACCGGCGCCTTTGCCCTGGCCCGCGCCGGGCGGCTCGGCGGCCGGCGCTTCACCCTGCACTGGGAAAACCAGCCCGCCTTCCGCGAAACCTTTCCGGGGCTGGAACCCACCGGCCAGCTCTACGAAGAGGATGCGGGGCTCTACACCTGCGGCGGCGGGTCCGCTGCCACCGACATGATGCTCGACATCATCGAGCGCGATCACGGCCCCGCCCTCGCGGTCATCGTGGCGGACATGTGCCTGCACCGCCGCGCCGGCCACCGCAGCGCGCCCCAGCGCCCGGCCTATGCCGCCGCCCTCGGCAGCCGCAACCCGCATCTCATCGCCGCCACCGATCTCATGGCCGAGCATCTCGAGGATCCGCTCGACATCGCCGAGGTCGCCGCCCGCGTCGGCCTGTCGCGCCGGCAGCTGGAACGGCATTTCACGCGCTACCTCGCCGCCACCCCGGCGCAATACTATCTCGACCTGCGCATCGCCCGCGCCCATGCCCTGCTGAACGAGACCCGCCTCGGCATCGGCCAGATCGCCGCCGCCACCGGCTTTGCCAGCGCCTCGCAGCTGGCCGGTCGATTCCGCAAACGCTACGGCACGACGCCCCAGGCCTATCGCCGCGGCGCCAGTTCCGCCTGATCCGTTTCGCGAAAAAGCCTGCAACACCGTGTCCCGCGAAGCGCTCGGACGGCCCATGCGATCCGCCCTTGGCACGAGCCTCGGGTCAACGGCAGCCGCATACGCCGCGCGAACGGCTCTTTTTCTTGGCAGAAATACTCATGTCACCGCCGTTTCCGCTGGACCCGGCGCTGGCCTTGCGCGGGCTTTTCGCGGCCAGGCGTCTCTTCCAGTCCCAACTGGTCGCGCAACACCCGGGGGCGGATTTCCTCGACCTCGCCCGCCTTCAGCTGGCCCAGTTGGAACGGGCCATAGGCCACCCGGATCAGCCGGTTCACCTGGCAGCCCACCGCCTCCATCGCGCGGCGGATCTCGCGATTCCTGCCCTCGCGGATGCCCACCGTGGCCCAGGCGTTGGCCCCGGTCTGACGGTCCAGCACCACCGACATCGGCTGGAAGTGCTCGCCGTCCAGGTCCAGCCCCTTGCGCAGCGGCTCGAAGGTCGCGTCCTCGGGCCGGCCCTTCATGCGCACCCGGTACTTGCGCACCCAGCCGGTCGAGGGCAGTTCCAGCTTGCGCTTGATGCCGCCGTCATTGGTCAGCAAAAGCAAGCCTTCCGAGTTCAGATCCAGCCGCCCCACGCTCAGCACGCGCGGCAGATCCTCGGGCAGCCGGTCGAAAATCGTCGCGCGCCCCTGCTCGTCGCGGGTCGTGGTCACCAGTCCCGCAGGCTTGTGATACAGCCACAGCCGCGGCGGCTCGGGCGCGTCCAGGGCACGGCCGTCCACCTCCACGCGGTCGGCCCCGGTCACGTTCAGCGCCGCGCGCTCCACGACCACGCCATTCACCCGCACCCGGCCGGCCTCGATCATCCGCTCGGCCTCGCGCCGGCTGGCGACGCCGGCGCGCGCGATCACCTTGGCGATCCTGTCGCCCGAAGGCGTGGTCTGGCTGGGTTTGCGAGTCATGGCCACGGCCTTACCCCATCCTTGCCCCTTGCGAAAGCACCGCCCGCACGGCACTGAAGGGTCATGACGTTCAAAAGCCAAATGGACACGGCCCTGGCCGAGGCCCGCGCCGCGGCAAAGCGTGGCGAGGTGCCGGTGGGCGCCGTGGTGGCCGATCCGGCGGGCCGCGTCGTGGCGCAGGCCGGCAACCGGACGCGGGAACTGAGCGACCCCACCGCCCATGCCGAGATCCTTGCCCTGCGCGCGGCCTGCCGCGCCGCGGGCAGCGAACGCCTGCCGGGATACAGCCTGACGGTGACGCTCGAACCCTGCGCCATGTGCGCCGCGGCCATCGCGGCCGCACGCATCGCGCGGCTGTATTACGGGGCCGCCGATCCCAAATCGGGCGGCGTCGCCCATGGCGCACGCGTATTTACCCGCGCGCAATCCCACCATATACCTGAAATATATGATGGAATAGCCGCAGACGACGCGACGGCGCTGTTGCTTGCATTCTTCAGGGATCGTCGGCCCGGCTGACAAGGGGCGAAAAAGGATTGTACTGAAATGACCGCGCACCACTCACGAAGCGCGTCGGTGTTCCCCCGTCAGCCGGGTGACCTCGACACCCTACGCGGATCGGCGGGATCCTGCCTATCCCCCTTTGCAGGGGGGTGCGGATGAGCCTGCTGGACCTGGCGCGCGAGATCGAGGACCTGTCCGACATCTCCGCCATCTGGACATGCCTGCGGAACGGGCTCGAATCGCGCGGCATCGTGCATCTCATCTACGTGACGGTGGATCAGCAGGGCGAGAACGCGGTTCTCTTCTGCACCCTTCCCGAGCTCTACAAGGACAGCCCCCCCGAGAAGGACCCGTTTCTCGCCTGGTGCTGCGAAACCTACGAGCCGACCCTCACGGGGCCCGAATTCGTGCGCGACTACGCCTATCTCAGCCCCGAAGCGACACGGTTCATCGCCCAGGCCGGCCAGCTCGGCTTTCGGTCCGGGCTGGGCATCCCGGTGCGCCTGACCGGGTCCAGCCGCTATGGCGGGTTCAACCTTGGCACCGGGTTCGACCGCGCGACGTTTCTGGACCGGATCGCGCCCCTGACCGACGACCTGCGGCTGTTGTGCCTGCTGGTCCACCGCCGGATCGAGGAAATCGGGCTGCCTGCGTCCGGAGGGAACCGGCACGAGGAGGGGCACGAGGACGGGTTCCGCCGGCTGATGGTGGCGGGCGACGACCCGTCGGGCAGGCTGAAGGCGCTTTCCCCGCGCGAACGCGAGGTGCTTTACCTCGTGGCGCGCGGGCTCAGCCGCAAGGAATGCGCGCGGCTGTGCAACATCTCGGTGCACACGGTCGCGGATTACGTCAAATCCGCCTATCGCAAGCTCGGCCTGCGCAACCGCGCCGAGGCCGCGATGTTCCTGGCCCGCGAGGGCAACGCACCCTGATGAGCGCCCGCCCCCGCGTGGCCAAAGCTATCGGCGGAATTTTCCAGGATAGCTCGGGTGCGTCCGCGACCTGTGCCGGTCGATCAGGTCCTGCGCACCGAACCATGTGGGTAAAGCGCGGCGAAGCTCTGGTCGACGCCCGTGCGAGAGATCTGTGTCGAGCCCCCGGCCGGTTAACAGCCGCGCAGCGGCCCGGCCATCGTCAGCCCCTC
>JBKAGF010000090.1:0-8265 GCA_046290265.1 Roseovarius sp.
GCGCCGGAATATTCGGGGCCGCGCGCCGGCCCGAAGCCGATCCGCGCCGCAATGGGATAGGGGGGTGGTGAAACGGGCGATCTGCCCGGCATAGGATCAGGCGCGCAGCGGTGGCGCGCGGGCGGTGTTCTGGCGAAGCGGTCCGGCGAGGGTCGCCACATCCTCGGCGACGGTCGCGACCGGCGTGTGTGCTGCCCGGAAGGGCGAGGGCGCGGTCGCTTCCGCTGCAAGGCTCAGCGACGTGACGCCGAAGAACGGGCAGGGGTCGGCGGCATGGCCGATGTCCTCGCCGGTGTCGGCCGGCAGACCGGTTTCGATCGAGACATAGACGATCTGCCCGCCGGAACAGAGGGCGATCAGGCCGGGTCCGGGTGCTGCGAGGATCAGGGGCTGCGCCACGACGCGCGCCGCGACGAACAGCGCGACGAGGATCGTCAGGGCTGTCTTGCAGATCGCTGTCCTTTGCCGCGCAGCGCGCATGGGCGGAACCTCTTGCCGTTCAGGCGCCTTGATAACGGCAGATCGGTCTATGCGAAAGCACGGTCGATTGTCGCATCAGCCGCGCACGCGCTGACGCCACAGGGTGAAGAGGCCGGCAGCGACGATGATGCCGGCGCCCAGTGCGACATTGGGGCGGATCGTTTCGGAAAAGAACAGGATGCCGATGGTACTGGCGAAGACCAGTTGCAGATAGGCAAAGGGCTGTACGGCGCTGGCCTCGGCCACCTCGTAGCACTTGATCAGCGTATAATGCCCCGCCGCGCCGGTCACGCAGAGCGCCGCCATCCATACCCAGTCATGCGGCGTCATCGGTTCCCAGAACCAGATGCCGACCGCGGTCATGGCGACAGAGCCGACCGTGCCGGTCCAGAAAAAGCTTGTGGCGGCGCTGTCGCGGCGTCCGACATAGCGTGTCAGAAGGCCGTAAAGGGCGAACATCAGGGCCGCGATCAAGGGCACGACCGCCTCGGGCTGGAACACGCCGAAGCCCGGTTGAAGGATGATCATCACACCGACGAAGCCGACCCCGATCGCCGCCCAGCGGCGCCAGCCGACGCTTTCGCCCAGCACCGGCCCGGACAGGGCGGCGATAAGCAGCGGATAACAGGCAAAGACGGCGTGGCTTTCCACCAGTCCCAGCAGGGTGAAGCCGAAGATCATCACGCAGATCTCGGCCACCAGCAGAACGGCGCGGAACCCCTGCACCAGCGGCTGGTCGGTGCGGGCGGCGGCGCGCAGGCCGCCTGCGGTGCGGCTGGCCACGGTCACCACGAAGGCGGCGAAGAACCAGTAGCGGATCATCACCACCATGTAGACGTTGTATTCCCGCGCAAGGTGCTGCGAGATGCCGTCCTGTACCGCGAAAATAAACGTCGTCGTGACCATCATCAGGATGCCGAGACGGGTGTTCTGCTCTGCCATAGTCAGGTCTTTCTTGCGCGGGTCATGTGCCGCTTGCGCCCGTATCCCGGAACACGGTCGACTGCAAACCCTGCTGCCGTCAGGCCACGGCGCACGAATCCGGCCGCGGTATAGGTGGCCGCCGTGCCGCCGGGCGCGGTATGTGCGGCGACCTGCTGCAACAGCCTGTCTTCCCAGAGTTCCGGGTTCTTGGCGGGGGAAAAACCGTCAAGGAACCATGCGTCGGCTTGGCCCTTCCATGCGGCAAGGGTCTTGCGGGCGTCGCCTTCGATGATGTGCAGGGTGAAATCCGGACCGGACCGCACCGCCCCGAACGGGCCGCCGCTGTCCAGCCCGAGGGCCGCGACCGGCAGGTCGGGAAAGACCGACAGGGCGCGCTGCATCTCTGCCGGGGTCATCGGGAAGGCCTCGAAGCTGGAGAAGATCAGCTTGCCGGGAACGTTTGCCGCGCGCCACGCCTGCAGCGCGGTCAGGAAGTTGAGGCCGGTGCCGAAGCCCAGTTCGGCCACGTGAAACCCGTCTCGGAACCGGCCCGGCAGGTCGTTCCCGCCCAGAAAGACGTGCCGGGTTTCGGCCAGGCCATTCTCGAGGCTGAAATACGGGTCGTCGAACCGGGCCGAGACGGGCACGTCGCCCTCCCGCCATTCCAGTTCTGCCTGCTGGTCCTGCATCGCGCCTTCCGGTAGTCGTTGGAAATCCCGGCGACCATGCCGCCGGGCAGGGGAAATGACAATGGCGGACGTGACTATCCTTGGGGCCGGGATCTTCGGCCTTTCCATCGCCTTCGCGTGCCAGTCGCGGGGGGCCATGGTGCGCGTGATCGACCCCGGGGGTGCGGGGGCCGGCGCGTCCGGCGGAATCGTGGGCGCGCTGGCGCCGCACGTGCCGGAAAACTGGAACGAAAAGAAGGCGTTCCAGCTGGACAGCCTGTTGGCGGCGGAGGCGTTCTGGAAGGATGTCGCCCGCGTGTCGGGCCTGCCGCCGGGTTACGCGCGAACGGGACGGGTACAGCCCGTCGCGGACGAAGCGGCGCTGTCGCTGGCGCGGCAGCGGGAGGGCACGGCGCGCGAATTGTGGGGGGAGCGTGCGACATGGCAGGTGGTCGAGGCCGGGTCGGTCCGCCACGCACCGGTGACGCCGACCGGCCTTTTGATCCTCGACACCCTGTCGGCGCGGCTGCATCCGCGCGAAGCCTGCAAGGCGCTTGCGACGGCCATTGCAAGGCGCGGCGGCGAGATCCTGACCGAGGGCACACCGCAAGGGCGCGTGGTTCATGCCACGGGTGTCGCGGGGCTGTCGGAACTTTCGCAAAAGCTGGGCGCGCCGGTTGGCAACGGCGTCAAGGGGCAGGGCGCGGTTCTGAGCTTTGCCGCGCCCGAGGCGCCCCAGATCTTTGCCGACGCGCTGCACGTGATCTTTCACGCCAACGGCACCACCGCTGTCGGTTCCACCTCCGAGCGGGACTATGCCAGTCCGACCGGGACCGATGCGCAACTGGACGACATTCTGGCCCGCGCCCGTGTCGCCGTTCCGGCGTTGCGTGACGCGAAGGTGATCGAGCGATGGGCCGGGGTGCGCCCCCGTGCCCGGTCGCGGGCGCCGATGCTGGGGGCGCATCCGCTGTGCGACGGTCAGTTTATTGCCAATGGTGGTTTCAAGATCGGATTCGGCATGGCGCCGAAGGTGGCCGAGGTTATGGCCGACCTGGTGCTGGACGGGCGCGATGCGATCCCCGAAGCGTTCAGACCCGAGGCGTCGCTGCCGAAGCCGGGGTGATCAGCCGGCCTGCGCCGTCATGCATTGCCGTCCGTCGGGTCCGCGCACCCAGCAATGCCCATCCCTGCCCCAGCACAGCTCGGCGGTGTCGTGGTGCATCAGGGGGCTGGTCGCACGAAAGGCGAAGGTCTTCAGCCCGCCCAGTTCGGCATCTGCCATCTGCATCAGAAGGTGCGCCAGCAGCGGCCCGTGCACGACCAGCCCGTCATATCCCTCGACCTGCCGCGCATAGGTTTCATCGTAATGGATGCGGTGGCCATTGAAGGTCAGTGCGGAGTAGCGAAAGAGCAGGGTGCTGTCGAAGCTGATCCGCGTGGTCCTGGACGCGCCATCCGGGGCGCGGGGCGGGTCGGGTTTGCGGCTGGTGGTATCCTCGCGATAGACAAGGTCCTGATGCTCGGTGATGCACCGGGTCTCGTCCTGCCAGATCTCGTGCCGCAGGGTGACGAAGGCCAGCGGCCCGCTGCGGCCCTGTTTGGTTTCTGCCCTTTCGCGAAAGGTCTGCCGGGTGGCGGGCTGTCCGGCGCGGAACGGGGCATGAAACGCCAGCTTTCCCCCCGCCCACATGCGCCGGGGCAGGCCCATGTCGGGAATGATGCCACCCACCTTCGGATGGCCGTCACGGCCAAGGTCGGCGGGTACCTGCGGGTCCCAGAAATAGAGCTGGTGAAAGAAAGGGGGCAGGGCATCGCCTGCCTGGAGGGTCGGCGGATGGCCGAGCGTCGCCTGCAGCGCGCGAGCGCGGGCGGGATCGACCGGATCGTGGATGGAGTGCGTGTCGTCTGTCATCTTGGCCTGCCTGCAAGTCTTGCGCTATCCTTATGCCGGGTCCGACATCGAAGACATAGCCCCAAGGAGAACGCGACACCATGCCGCCCGGTCTGACATCCCTCGACCATCTGGTGCTGACCGTGGCGGATATCGATGCAACGGTGGCCTTTTATACCGTTGCCCTGGGGATGCAGGCCGAAGCTTTCGTGCCGGCAGACGGATCGCGGCGGTGGGCGCTGAAGTTCGGTCGTCAGAAGATCAACCTGCACGAGGCCGGGGCGGAGTTCCTGCCGCATGCCGCGCGCCCGGGGCCGGGCACGGCCGATCTGTGCTTTCTGAGCGATGTGCCGCTGGCGGACTGGCAGGTGCACCTGGAAACGCAGGGCGTGGCGGTCGAGCAAGGGCCGGTTCCCCGCACCGGCGCGACGGGACCGCTGAAGTCGATCTATCTGCGCGATCCTGACGGGAACCTGATCGAGATATCCAACGCGCTGTAGGTCGGGTGCCGTTCTTGCGAAAAAACCCCGGATGAGCGTTCATCCGGGGCAAGTCTGCCTTGGTTTCGGAGGGCAGTATTACCAGTCCGTCGGGCCCTTTTCGGCGAAGGCGTTCACGAGGAAGTCGATGAAGGCGCGGACCTTGGGCTGGGTGAATCGGCCCGGCGGATAGACCGCGTAGATGCCTTGGGTTTCCATCGGCAGGTCCGGGATGACGTCCACGACCTGTTCGGCTTTCATGGCGTTGGCGTAGAGAAAGCTGGGCAGGTAGGCGATGCCAAGACCCGAGATCGCGGCATTGAGAAGCGACTGGCCGTCATTGACGGACAGGCCACCGGCGGTGCGCACCTGGCGCTTTTCGCCCGACGGCGCGGTCAGCTTCCAGACCGAGCCGTTGGACTGGCTGGAATAATGCAGCAGCTTGTGTTCGTTCAGATCGTCGATCTTGGTGGGTCGCCCGTATTTCTGGAGATAGGCAGGGCTGGCGATCATCCGCTTGGTGGTTTCGGTCAGCTTGCGTGCGCGCAGCGTGCTGTCTTCCAGCTCGCCGATGCGGATGGCCATGTCGAACCCTTCGGAAATCAGTTCCACGTAGCGGTTGTTGAGCACCATGTTGACGGTGATGTCGGGATAATCGTCCAGAAACTGGCCGAGCACCGGGCTGAGATGGTTCACGCCGAAATCCGTTGCCACGGAAATGCGCAGCAGGCCCGAGGGGTCGGATTGCATGGAACTGACCAGCGCATCGGCCTCGCCCGCGTCGTTCAGGACGCGCAGGGCACGGTCGTAATAGGCCAGGCCGATCTCCGTGGGGCTGACGCGGCGGGTGGTCCGGTTCAGCAGGCGGGCGCCAAGTCGGGCCTCGAGTGACGAGACATGTTTGGACACGGCGGATTTGGAAATGCCCATCTTTCGCGCGGCATCGGTGAATCCACCCTGGTCCACCACCGTCGCAAAGGCCTCCATCTCGGTAAGGCGATCCATTCTCGATACCTCTGGTCGTTTCTTGTTGAGAGATGGTATCGCGACAAAATCGGGCACAACTGGGGCGCAGGCCCGACAATATCTGGGTTTTATGGCAGATCGTCCGAGGCCCGGAAACAGCCCCTCCATGTCCCCGAAAACCGCGCGGGCGGCAGATTCGGTCTTGCTGTCCCGGCCCGGTATCCCATCTTGGACATTGTGCAGGACCGTTCCGGAACGGTGTGCCTGCGCGACCTGAACAAGGGAGAGCATCATGAAGCTTCTAACGAAAACGGCGGCCATTCTGGCGCTGACCGCCTCGATGGCATTTGCCGAACGTACCGCGGCACCCGAGGGCGCGGAGGTCTATTTCGTCAATCTGGAAGATGGCGCAACTGTGTCGGCGCCGGTGAAGGTTGTCTTCGGCCTTAGCGGCATGGGTGTCGCCCCGGCAGGCACCGAGAAGGAGAATACCGGCCATCACCACGTGCTGATCGACCGCGCGCCCCTGGGTGAAGGCCCCGATGGCGCGGACGAAATGGAGAACGGCCTGCCGGCAGATGAAAACCACGTGCATTTCGGCGGTGGACAGACCGAGGTCGAACTGGACCTCGAACCGGGAGAACACACGCTGCAGCTGGTGCTGGGTGACATGAATCACGTGCCGCACGATCCGCCGATCATGTCCGAGCAGATCACGATCACGGTCGAGTAACCTCGATCAGATCCACTTCAGCTTGCGCAGGATCCAGATCGCCGCGACGGTCAGGACCACCAGCCCGATGCACAGGGCCGTGAAGGCCCAGGGGGTGTCCACGCCGGGCATCCCCGCCACGTTCACGCCGAACAGCCCGGTGATGAAGCCCAGCGGCAGGAACACCGCCGCCACGATGGACAGGATATAGCCGTTGCGACTGTGCACGAGGTCGGCCTGGGCGGCGTGGTGATCCTGCACGGCATCCATGCGGCCGACCATCGCCTCCAGTTCCTCGACGGTCAGTTTCGCAAGATTGCCAAGCTCGCGCAGGCGGGCGCGGGCATCAGAGGTGACAATTTCGCTGTCGGTGCCGACAAGGGCAATCAGCGCGTCGCGCTGTGGCGCGAGGTAGCGGCGCAGGCGGATCGCCATGCGCTGTTCCTCTGCCAGGTCCTCGGGGAGGGGCGCGTCGTCGTCATGCACGCTGTCTTCCATGTCGTCGACACGGTGGCTGAGGTCGAAGACCGTGTCCTGCACCCGGGTCATCAGGCGCTGGGCCAGATCGTGGACAAACGCGATGGGGCTGGCGGGGGCGGTGCCTGTCACGGCCTCCTGCCGGATAGCGTCGAGCGCGAAGATCTTACGCATGCGCACGGTCACGATCAGCCGTTGCGTCACCCACATGCGCACCGCGACCATCTGATCGGCAGGACCGTCGGCATTGAGGTTTACGCCGCGAAAGTTCAGCATCAGACCGTCGCCGTAGCGGTCGCAGCGCGGACGGGTTTCCGGCGCCATCAGGGCGGCAGCAGGAATGGCAGGAACGCGGGCTTCCAGCCAGCCGGGAAGCTCCGGATCGCTCAGGTCGAAATGCCACCAGGCATAGCCTTCGGCCGGGCCGGTTTCGGAGGCCGGGCGGGCGGTGCCATCAGGGGCGATATCGAAGGCGCAAACGGGCATGGCGCGAAACTAGGGCGGTGCCGGGGTGCGGGCAAGAGACTATAGCGCCGCCGCCAGACGCGTGCCCTGGTCGATGGCGCGCTTGGCGTCGAGTTCTGCCGCGACGTCCGCGCCGCCGATGACGTGGCAGGCGATGCCCCTGGCCTCGAGCGCGTCGGCAAGGCTGCGTTCGCTGACCTGTCCGGCGCAGAGCACGATGGTGTCCACCTCGAGCGTGCGCGGGTATTCGTGGCCTTCGCCGTTCGAGAGGACTAGCCCGGCGGGCTCGATGCGCTCGTAGTTGACCCCGCCGACCATCTCGACATCCTTCATCCGGAGCGACGCGCGGTGGATCCAGCCCGTCGTCTTACCGAGCCGCTTGCCCACACGCTCGGACTTGCGCTGCAGGAGGGTGACGGCGCGGGCGGGCGCATCGGGCTGCGGGCCTTCGGGGGCGAGCCCACCGGGGGTTTCTGCCGGGTCGCCGACGCCCCATTCCTCTTTCCACTCCGCGAGGTTCTCGGTCGGGCTTTCGCCCTCGTGCACGAGGAACTCGGCCACGTCGAAGCCGATGCCGCCCGCGCCGATGATGGCCACGCGCTTGCCCGCCGGCTTCTTGTGCTTCAGCACGTCGATATAGGAAAGCGTGTTGTCGCCATCCTGGCCCTCGATTTCCGGGTCGCGGGGCAGCACGCCGGTGGCGATGACCACCTCGTCAAAGCCGGTGAGGTCGTCGGCCTGCACGTCATGGCCCAGGTTCACCGTGACGCCGGTTTCCTTCAGCATGGTGCCGTACCAGTCGACGAGGCCGAAGAATTCCTCCTTGCCGGGGATCTGCTTGGCCATGTTGAGCTGTCCGCCGATCTGGTCGTCGCGGTCGAAGAGCGTCACGTCATGGCCGCGCTGCGCCGCCGTGATCGCGGTGGACAGGCCCGCGGGACCGGCACCGACCACGGCCACGGTCCTGGGCGTTTCGGCGGGCGTGATCGGCAGTTCGGTCTCGTAGCAGGCGCGGGGGTTCACGAGGCAGGTGGATATCTTGCCCGAGAAGGTATGGTCGAGACAGGCCTGGTTGCAGGCGATGCAGGGCGCGATCGTGTCGGCGCGGCCCTCGATGGCCTTCTTGACGAACTCCGCATCCGCGAGGAAGGGACGGGCCATCGACACCATGTCGGCGCAGCCTTCGGCCAGCACGTCCTC
>JBKAGF010000091.1:0-8053 GCA_046290265.1 Roseovarius sp.
CGATGAAGAACGTGGATGCCGCCAAAGGCGAGATCACCTTCGACGACGAGGACGGCCGGGAATGGACCCTGCCGGTGACCGGCGGCAACGTGAAGCTGCAGTGGAAGCCCGATTTCGGCGCGCGCTGGGCCGCGCTGGGCGTGGATTTCGAGATGTACGGCAAGGACCATTCCACCAATACGCCGATCTATGACAGGATCTGCGAGATCCTGGGCACGCCCGCGCCGGAACACTTCACCTACGAGCTGTTCCTCGACGACAAGGGGCAGAAGATCTCCAAGTCCTCGGGCAACGGGATCAGCATCGACGAATGGCTGAGCTATGCCAGCAGCGAGAGCCTTTCGTATTTCATGTACCAGAAGCCGAAGACGGCCAAGCGGCTGTTCTTCGACGTGATCCCGCGCGCGGTGGACGAGTATCACCAGCAGTTGCGCGCCTATCCGGGCCAGGATGCGGCGGGCAAGCTGAACAACCCGGTGCATCACATTCACAATGGCGACGTGCCGGAAAGCCGCATGGTGGTGTCCTTCGCAATGCTGCTGAACCTCGCCTCGGTGGCCTCGGCGCAAGACAAGGAAACGCTCTGGGGCTTCATCAACCGCTATGCGCCCGAGGCCAGCCCCGAGACGCATCCCGACCTCGATGCGGCGGCAGGCTTTGCCGTGAAATACTACGAGGATTTCGTCGCGCCGACGAAGACCTATCGCGCCCCGACCGATCTGGAACGCGAGGCGCTGACCGACCTGCGCGACCAGCTGGCCGCCTATGACGGCCCGGTCGAGGACGAGGCGCTGCAATCCATCGTCTATGCGGTGGGGCGCGACCGTTTCGACCCGCTGCGCGACTGGTTCAAGGCGCTCTACGAAACACTTCTGGGGGCCAGCCAGGGGCCGCGGTTCGGCGGGTTCATCGCGCTTTACGGCGTCGACGAGACCGTGGCGCTGATCGACCGTGCGCTGGCGGGCGAGCTGGCTTGATCCACGTCAAGGCGGGCCGTTTGCAGCCCGCTAATCTGAGGCGAAACGGGAGCAGAACCATGATCCGATCTCTTACCCTGGCGCTGGGCCTTGTGGCCGGGGCGGCCACAGCGCAGGACTCGATGCCCGAGCCCGAAGAAGGGCGGGCGATCTTCGAGGAGAATTGCGCCGTCTGTCATGGCAATGGCGGCATGGGCAACGGCCCCTGGGCCGGCTCCTACAACCCGCCCCCCGCCGATTTGACGGCCTTGCAGGAGGACGGGGTATTTTCCCGCACCCGCGTCTTGTCGGTCATCGACGGCTATGACCGCACCGGCCTGCCGGGGCACGAGATGCCGGAATTTGGCCTGCTGTTGCAGGGCGACACGGTGCCGGTGAATGTGGGCGACGGGGTGATGACGCCGACGCCGCGCCCGCTGGCCGCGCTCTTGATCTATATCGAGAGCATCCAGGACTAAAGCGGTTCGCCTTTGACCCGAGGCACCGGGCAAAGGCGAAAGACCGACACCACCCGAGCGTTTCAGCGCGTGTCGCGAAACGCTTCAGACCCGGCAGATCCCCTCGACCTGCACGCCGTCCCAGGGCAGAACGACCGTATCCGGAATGGTCAGCGTGCCCAGCGGAAACGCGCCCTCCAGAAGCTGTTTCAGGCGCGCGGTGCGTGGCGCCTCGGGATCGAGCGTGGCGCAGCATACGTATTCCTCGACGATCGAGGCCTGCTGTTCGTAGCCGTAGTCGAGAAAGCGCGTGTCGGTGCCCACCTCGAACAGGTAGGGATCGTCGCTGACCTGATGCTCGCGCGCGGCCTTGATCGGGGAATAGCCCGTCTGCCGCCGGTTCTGCCATTGCCAGATATGGGTCATCTCGTGGGCGAAGAGCATCGCCTCGACCAGGTAGAACCGCTCGTCGTAATCGGGCAGGTAATCGTCGAGGAACCAGTCCTTCGAGAAGAACACCTTGCTGAAAAGGACGAAGGCGGCGGGGCTGACGGTGACCTCCTTCGTCTCTTCCTGCTGTGGCGGAAAGATGCGTTCGCGGCAGGCGACGCGGGGGCGTTTCTTGCGCGTATAGGTGACGTCGCCGATCAGCGCGCCATCGACAAGCCGGATGCGGCTGGTGTCGATCGAGGCGCCGTGAATCTGCTTGGTGAACGCCTTTTCGGTGTCCGTCAGGGGGCGGCCACAGGAGATCAGGACGGCAAGGACCAGAAGGAAAAACCAGCGCATGGGGCGACGTTAGCGGGATTCGCGGGAAATGAAACCGGATGTTTGCGCCATGCAGGCGGCGGGCCGCCTCAGCCCCCGTGCAGCGCCACCCGGAACGAGCGGGGATCCTCGAAAAGATCGGTGCGCCTGCCCGCCGCCAGCACCCGCGCCAGGGTGTCGGGATCGCGCCGCAGGTAGCGCTTGCGCAGATCGAGGCAGACCGTGCCGCCCGCCTGCAGCGTGGCGACCATCAGCTCGGCATAATCGTCGACCGGATAGTGGAAACCGCAGGAATAGAAGCTGACCAGCAGGTCGGCCTTCAGCCCCGTCATCGCCCCGGGCGACTTGCCGGGGTTGATAGGCCGGACCTTGGTTTTGGCCGCGCCGTTGCCGTGCAGCAGGGCCGCGGCCTGGTCCAGGCTGGCATAGCCCGCGCCGGTGTTGGCCCAGGCGTGATACTGGTCGTCGGTCTGTTCGATGTCGACAAGGGTGAAGCGCGGCTTGAAATCGTGGTGCAGGAATAGGTCGGGCAGGGCCTGGCCACAGCCGATGTCGATGACGGATTTCGGCGCGATGCCGTGGTCGTTCAGGAAGGTCCGCAGGGGCAGGTATTCGGGCCACATTTCGGCCAGCGCCCCGGCGAATATGGTATCGCGCCGCTCGCGCGCCTCCTGCCGAAGGGGGGCGGGATTGCCGGCTTCCCAGGCTTTGCGCGAGGCGGGCGAGATCTGCTTGGTGCGCTGATAGCCCAGCAGGGCAATGGCCTCGTCCGACATCGGCTCGGCGGTGAAGGCGGGCGGGGTGTCCTGCGCGTGGGCGTCGAGGGTGTCACGGCTGAGCATGAGGGGTCCTGCTTTTTCCGAAACGCTAGCACGGGGCGCGAATCGTGGGAAGCCTTGGCGCGCGGCGGGGCGACAGGCCCGGGGTTAACGCGGGATGAACGCAGCGGAGCGCGGGGCGTGGGGCGTGGCCAAGGGGGATCGGGGCAATCGGGGACGTCGGTATCGCGCTGCGATTTTCGGATTTGCGGGATCAACGGGGCGTGGTGTGGGGCCGTTGGGAACGAGGGTGGGACCCCACCTTCCCGCTGGATCGGGGTCTCTTGCGGCAGGGATCCCGCGGCCGAGGGGACGTCGGGATGGGGTGAGGGCCAGGGGCAGCGCTTTGGGGCGGGCTGATTGCGGCCGGGGGTGCAGGCGGCTGGCGGCGGGGATGGTCAGGCCCGGGACGGCGCGGGGGTGGCCGCGCAGCGCAAGGCTCGGCCCGGAGGCCGTGATCCCACTTGATCGGGGATCTGTTTGCAGCGATCCTGGGTCAGCCCGAGGATGACGGGGGCAGGAGGTGCCAGCCCCGCTTGGGTGAGCGTGCTGATTGCGTCTGGGGTGCAGTCTGCCGCCAGTCCAGCCAAGGCGGCGAAGGTCCCGATCAATATCGGGATTGCCTCGCTCCGGTGAGAGGCCGCGCAGGCCGCGGACGGTGCACCATGGCGATCCCAGACCGATGGGGATTCTGTTCTGCAAGGATCTGGGGTCAAGCCCGAGGATCGGCCAGAGGTGAGACCCGTGATTGCAGGCCGGGGTGGTGATCCGAGGGTGTTCAGGGCAGGTGGTGGTTGCCGGGGCTGCATGACCCTGACGGAGTGCCAATCGCCAGCCCGGGGGGCGGTCTGGCGATCGCGCGGCGGCGCAGCACGCTGCGCCTTGATTCCGCGCCAGCCAAACGGGGGAGCAAAATAATGGATTGACCTATTATATAATATGTATTATATAATAAGCACTCTTCAGCGAGTGAGTGGCGCTGACGAGGTGTAGGGTTGCAGATTCCAGTCTGTTTTGGGCCTGCGATCCGTTCAATGAAACCAATGAAGGAGTAAATCATGCGAAACCTCTTTTTTTATAAGCGACCAACTCGTCTACGTTTGTGACATGTTGGTCGTTGGAACTTTCCAAGAAGATGTGCTGCGAGCCGTGCAATCGCTCGACAGCGAAGCTTACGGTATGAATATCCGGAACTTCTTGGAGGCAAATCAAGACAAGTCGATCCATATGCCTCAAGTCTATGCAGCGCTTTCAAGGCTCGAAACGCTGGGACTTTTGTCTTCGTATCTGGATCAAAGTGCTTCTGCAGGCCGGAGAGGCCGGACACGTCGCGTATATGAATTGAGCGCGCATGGCCTGCAGTATCTAGACGCACGTGTTCGGGGCGCTCGGAGCAGTGGGCCTAAGGAGCCTTACCCAAATGCGTCGAGTGAAGAGGTCGCAACGGCCTGACAAAACGAGGCCGCCACGGCCTAAGAAGTGGACCATGGTTGTTATCGGAAATTGTAAGTTTCTGCATGACGATCGTGAGGAAATCCTCTTGAACTTCCGTGCGGAGTATCGGGAGAAACTGAAAAAGAGCCGGCGCGTTGCAGATCATTTTGCACGAGCAGAAGCGGTTCGGACGATCCTACACACGACAAAAGAAGCTATTGTTCGGGTAGGTATCATGGGGAAGCGTATCTTGCTGGGGTAAAGCGAGCAGGTCGGCGGTAAAAGATATTGAAGGCCGGGCGAATTGCCCGGTCTTTCTTTTTCTTCACCCACTCAAACATCCAACTCCTCCACGAACCGCGCGTTTTCCTGGATATACTGGAACCGCAGTTCGGGCTTCTTGCCCATCAGGCGCTCCACCAGGTCTCCGGTCTCGCCCGGTTCGTCCTCGTCGATGGTCACGCGGATCAGCTTGCGCGTCGCGGGGTCCATCGTGGTTTCCTTCAGGTCCTTGGCGTCCATCTCGCCCAGGCCCTTGAAGCGGCTGACGTCGATCTTGCCCTTGCCGCCCAGGCCCTTTTCCAGCCAGCGGTCGCGCTCGGCCTCGTCGATGCAGTAGACGCGTTTGGCGCCTTGCGTCAGGCGATACAAAGGCGGGCAGGCGAGGTAGAGGTGGCCTGCGTCTATCATGGGGCGCATCTGGGTGAAGAAGAAGGTCATCAGGAGCGAGGCGATATGGGCGCCGTCCACGTCCGCGTCGGTCATGATGATGATCTTGTCATAGCGCAAATCGTCGATGTTGAACCTTGTGCCAAGGCCCACGCCAAGCGCCTGCGTGAGGTCGTTGATCTCGGCGTTACTGCCCAGTTTCGAGCTGGCCGCGCCCAGCACGTTCAGGATCTTGCCGCGCAGCGGCAAGAGCGCCTGGGTCTTGCGGTCCCGCCCCATCTTGGCGGAGCCACCGGCGGAATCCCCCTCGACGATGAACAATTCCGTGCCGTCGCGGGTTGAGGAAGAGCAGTCCACCAGTTTGCCGGGGAGGCGAAGTTTCTTTGTGGCGGATTTGCGTTGTGTCTCCTTCTCGGCCCTGCGGCGCAGGCGTTCTTCTGCCCGCAGGACGAGGAAATCGAGGATTGCCCCCGCCGATTTGGTGTCCGATGCCAGCCAGTTGTCGAAATGGTCGCGCACCGCGCCCTCGACCAGCCGCTGCGCCTCGGTCGTGGCCAGCCGGTCCTTGGTCTGGCCGACGAATTCCGGTTCTCGGATGAAGCATGAGACCAGCGCGCAGCCCCCCGTCATCAGGTCGTCGCGGGTGATGTTGGCGGCCTTGCGGTTGTTGACCAGCTCGCCGTAGGCCTTGATGCCCTTCAGGATCGCGGCCCAGAAACCGGCCACATGCGTGCCGCCCTCGGGGGTGGGGACGGTGTTGCAGTAGGATTGCAGGAACCCGTCGCGGCTGGGCGTCCAGTTGATCGCCCATTCCACCTTGCCCGGCGTGCCGAAGCGTTCCTGGAACTCGACGGTGCCGGCAAAGGGGTTCTCGGCATAGGTCGAGGCGGTGCCCATCGTCTCGCGCAGGTAATCGGCAAGGCCGCCGGGAAAGTGGAACGTGGCCTCGGTGGGCGTGTCGCCGTCGGCGATGGCCGATTTCCAGCGGATCTCGACGCCCGAAAACAGATAGGCCTTGGAGCGGATCGAGCTGAAGAGCCGCGCGGGCTTGAAACGGTGATGTCCGAAGATCTGCTCGTCGGCATGGAAGGTCACGGTGGTGCCGCGGCGGTTGGGGGCGGCGCCGACCTCCTCCAGCTTGCCCTGCGGGATGCCACGGGAAAAGCGCTGTTCGTAAAGCTTCTTGTCGCGCGCGACCTGCACCACCATCAGGTCCGACAGGGCGTTCACGACCGAGGCGCCGACCCCGTGCAGGCCGCCCGAGGTCTGATAGGCCTTGCCCGAGAACTTGCCGCCCGCGTGCAGCGTGCACAGGATCACCTCGAGCGCGGATTTCCCGGGAAACTTGGGATGCTCGTCCACCGGCATGCCACGCCCGTTGTCGCGGATGGTGACGGAATGATCCTCGTGCAGTTCCACCTCGATCCTGTTGGCGTGGCCTGCCACGGCCTCGTCCATCGAGTTGTCGAGGATCTCGGCCACCAGGTGGTGCAGCGCGCGGTCGTCGGTGCCGCCGATATACATGCCGGGGCGTTTGCGCACGGGCTCCAGCCCCTCCAGCACCTCGATCGAGGAGGCGTCATAGGTGCCGGAGTCGGTGGGGGTGAGAAGGTCGTCGGCCATGCTGCTGCTCTTTGTTTTATGGGTTGTGGCGCAGTATGGCAGAGGGGAGCCGGTGGGGGAAGTGGTCAGGTGCGTTGAAAACGCACCCTACGCGGCCTGGGTGCGCAGCCAGTCGGCCACGTCCTCCTCGGCCGGGGCCCCGGGCGAGGGCGATGATGATCTGGCCGATCTCTTCGGGGTCCCAGTCAAGAACCACACCGTTGGCTTCGAGGCAGAAGTTCATCGAATCGAAGGCAGTGCGCTTGTTGCCGTCGTTGAAGCAGTGCCCTTGCGACACCGCCGCGGCATAGGCTGCCGCGAGGTCGAAGACATCCTCGATCATGCCGTAGATCAGGCGGTTGTCCACGCGGGACAAGGCGCCTTCCAGCGACTTGTCCCTGGCGCGTCCGGCAAGTTCACCGGGGTTGAGGGCCGCGTCATGCAATGCCTCGACCAGTTCGGCATTCAGAAGAACGAAGCTCATTTGTCCTTCAGGTAGTCGAGCACCGGCTGAACGCGGTCGCGGGAGTTCTTCACGTAGGCCATCACCTCGTCCCTCGTGGCATGGCGCGGCTCACCCTGAAGCGAGGCCTCTTCGGGGACAAGATAGCCCACGCAGCGCGAGTTCTTCATGATCGCGACGGGCTTGCCGCCCGCACGGTCGAGCACCTTTTGCGGTTCGCGCAGTTCGGTCATGGTGCAGATCTGGTTGGTGTGCAGGCGTTTCATGGGGTGACTCCGAAAATACGCTTTCTAATATACATTCAAGTGCGCATTATTTCAAGCATTGCCACAGGTGTCGCGCGCATCCCCGCAACGCCGCATTGTCATCGGTGACCAGGCTTACGGGGATGTTTTTCAGGATGTCGGTATAGGGGCCGCGCGGGTGGAACATGTCGGTGAAGCCCAGCGGCTTCAGCTGTGGCGCGATGGCCCTTGCCGTGCCGCCGATCAGGTAGAGCCCGCCGGTGGCCATGTGCGACAGGCACAGGCCCGAGGCGGCAAGGCCCAGAAGCGCCACGAAGCTGCGCAATGTCCGCCGCGGCTTTTGCGCGAGTATCTCGTCCGGTTTCAGGGTTTCGCCGGTATGAAAGCGGTGCAACCGGGTCAGGCCGGGGCCGGAAAGCGCGGCCTCGAGCGGCAGGTGGGGAAAGTCGCGGCGCAGCACGTCATAGAGGGTGCGGAATGCGCGCGCATCGGGCAGGGTCATGTGGCCGCTTTCCGAGGGCGGCACGAAGAGCGCCTCGCCCGTGCGATGCGCCACGGCGATGTTGCAGCCGGTGCCCAGCCCCAGCACGAGGCGCGGGCCGCCCGCGTCGGACCGGCCGGGAAAGAGCGGCGTCACGCT
>JBKAGF010000092.1:0-7953 GCA_046290265.1 Roseovarius sp.
GCTGGACGGGACCGCCGAGGAAAAGGCCGGACGGGTCGGGGAGTTGCTGGAGCGCGTGGGGCTTGCCGGCTATGATCGGAACTTTCCTCACGAGTTGTCGGGCGGCGAACAGCAGCGCGTCGCGCTGGCGCGGGCCCTGGCGCCGCGTCCCAGCATCATGCTGATGGACGAGCCGTTTTCGGGCCTGGACAACCGCCTGCGCGACGGCATCCGCGACGAGACGCTGGAGATCCTGCGCGAGCAGGAGACCGCGGTGCTGCTGGTGACGCACGAGCCGGAAGAGGCGATGCGGATGGCCGACACGATCGCGCTGATGCGGCAGGGACGGATCGTGCAGCAGGGCGCGCCCTACAACATCTACAATGCGCCCGCCGACCGGGCGGCCGTGTCGTTCTTCAGCGATGTGAACGTGGTGCGCGGCGAGGTGCGCGGCGCTTTGGCCGAGACGCCCTTCGGCCAGTTCCTGGCCCCCGGCGAACCGGAGGGGCAGGCGGTGGAGATCGTGGTGCGGCCGCAGCATGTGAAGCTGGATTTCGACCGGGGCGGCAGGGGGCCGGCGCCGACGATCAGCGACGGCACGGCCGCGCGGGGCGTGGTGACCCGCGCCCGGTTCATGGGGGCCGAAAGCCTGGTGGAATTCGCGATGGATTTCGGCGACCCGGGGTTCAAGGTGACCGTGCCGGCGGTTTTCCTGCCCAAGCCCGGCACCCCGATGTGGCTGACGATCCGGCGCGACAAGTGTTTCATCTTTCCGGTGAACAGGGTCTAGGCGCCCGACGCTAGGCGCTTTCCTCTTCATTCTCCTCGTCCGGGACGATCAGCTGCAGTTCGCCGCTGGCCTCGAGCCTGCGGATGACGTTCACGACCTCGGTCATCGCGGCCTCGCCGTCCTTGGGTTTGACCTTGCCCAGGGTCTCGACCTCCTCGCGGAGGGCGTCGGCCATGCGTTTCGACATATTCTCGAGAATGAACTCGGCCGAGGTGCGCGTGTCATCGGCGGTGCCGGCATGGGCAAGGGCCTGCACAAGCGCGGCCTGATCGACGTCGCGGGTGATCTTGGGCACGTCGATGGGGTTCAGCCGGTCGGCGATGTTGACGAAGGTGAAGATCGCCTTGCGGACCTTGGCGGCAAAGCTTTGATCGCTTTCGTCGAGGCCGATCAGAACGTCGTCGCGGGTGGCGGCGGGAGAGTAGTTGAGGATTGCGCCGACCCGTTCGACCGGGCCGTCCGCAAAGGCGGTTTCGGGCACGTTGTGAAGCTGGGCGGCGAGTGACAGACCGATCCGGTCGACGGCGTCGGGCGTCACCGCGCCGGTCTGGGACATCGCCACGGCGATGCGGCGCGCGATGTCGCCGGGGAGTTTTCCCAAGAGTTCGGCGGCGCGGGCCACGTCGAGCTTGGAGAGCAGAACTGCGGCGACCTCGGTGCTTTCGGATTGCAGTATGTCCAGCAGGTCGTCGGTGCCGGCGGTGCGCACCTGTTCCCAGGGTTCGCCGAACTGGCGCACGCCGGCCTCCTTGCGGAGGCGCGAGGCCGTCTGCGGGCTGATCCGGCCATCGAGGGCCGAAAGCGCACCGGCGACGCCGCGCGGGAAGGTCAGGCCCATCGCCTCGACCTCGGAGGCGAATTCGGCCACCACGTCGGCAAGGGTGGAGCGGTCGACATAGCGCATCGCGCCCATCTGTTCCGTGAGCCGGCGTTGGAGGTCCTCGGGCAGATCCTGTAACGGCACGTCCGCGCCTTCATTGATGAGAAACCGCACGATGATCGCGGCCTTCTGCCGGCGGGTCAGCTGGGACGTCGTGCCGGCGGAGGGCCCCGGAAGCGCCAGTTGCGCAAGATGACTGCTGCTCATTCCTGTCCCCGGATGGATTTCCGGCAGACTAGGCGTGCGACGGTGAAGAAAGCCCTAAAGCTAAAATTAAAGCGTTTCGCGATAAGCCTGTTTCACGGCTTACCCGCGAAAGGCGGCACGACAGCCAATCGGTGCACGCGTTACGCCTTGCGCTGATGGCTCGGTAAACGGGGATACCCATTGGAAACGGCGCCGCCCGGAACCGGGTGCGCCGTCTCGGCTTGGGATATGCGGGCGGGACTGTGCCCGGTCAGCTTATCGTCTGTTCGACGCAGGTGCCGGTTGCCTTGTCCCACACCATGCCGTCGGCGCAGGAGGCGGCCTGGTGCGATTTGCCGGGGCACATCGCGGCGGCGGAAAGGGAAGAGGCCAGAACAAGGGCCAGGGACGTGAGAATTGTCTTGGACTTCATGGTTTGAACTCCTTTTCACTAAGACCCCGATGGTAACACGAAAACGCGTCCGGGCCAGTGTTTCCCGTCATTCCCCGCCTTGCGTGGCACGATATGCCCGGAAATTCAGCTTTCCCCGAAGACGCGCGCGAAGATCGTGTCGACATGTTTGGTGTGGTAATCCATGTCGAATTTCTCTTCGATCTGCTCGGTTCCCAAGGCGGCGACGACATCGGCGTCGGCCAGAAGTTCCTCTTTGAAGTCGGTGCGTTCTTCCCAGACCTTGAGGGCGTTGCGCTGGACCATGGCATAGGCGTCCTCGCGGCTGACGCCGGCTTGGGTGAGGGCCAGAAGGACGCGTTGGGACATCACGAGGCCCGGGAACTTGTTCATGTTTTCCAGCATGTTTTCCGGGAAGATGATCATCTTGTCCACGACGCCGGTGAGGCGCGCCAGCGCGAAATCCAGCGTCACGGTGGCGTCGGGGCCGATCATGCGCTCGACCGAGGAATGCGAGATGTCGCGCTCGTGCCAGAGGGCCACGTTTTCCATTGCCGGGATGACGGACATGCGCACGAGGCGGGCAAGACCCGTCAGGTTCTCGGTCAGGACCGGGTTTTTCTTGTGCGGCATGGCGGACGAGCCCTTCTGGCCCATCGAGAAGAATTCGGCGCCTTCGAGGACCTCGGTGCGCTGCATGTGGCGAATCTCGATCGCGACGTTCTCGATCGACGAGGCGATGACGCCAAGCGTGGCGAAGAAGGCGGCGTGGCGGTCGCGGGGGATGACCTGCGTGCTGATCGCTCCGGGGTGAGGCCGAGTTGGAGCAATGCTCCTGGAACCTGGTCGATTCGAGTGCCCTCGCGCCGGAAATGGCGCCGGTGGCGACTTCGGCCCGCGCGGTGCGCAGGCGGGTCAGGTTGCGGTCCATCTCGGCGTAGAAACGCGCGAAGGTGAGGCCCATGGTGGTGGGTTCGGCATGGATGCCGTGGGAGCGGCCGACGCGCAGGGTCATCTTGTGCTCGAAGGCGCGGCGCTTGAGGGCGGCGAGCAGGTCTTCCATGTCCTTGATCAGCAGGTCGGCGGCGCGGACAAGCTGGACGTTCAGGCAGGTGTCGAGCACGTCCGAAGAGGTCATGCCCTGGTGGACGAAGCGGGCTTCCTCGCTGCCCACATGTTCGGCCAGGTGGGTGAGGAAGGCGATGACGTCATGCTTGGTCACGGCCTCGATCTCGTCGATGCGGGCGACGTCGAATTCCACATCCTTGGCCTTCCACACGGCCTCGGCATTCTCGCGCGGGATCACGCCAAGGTCGGCCATGGCGTCGCAGGCATGGGCCTCGATCTCGTACCAGATGCGGAACTTGGTGGCGGGTTCCCAGATGGCGACCATGTCGGGGCGGGAATAGCGAGGGATCATGCGAACGGACCTTTGGATTGAATGGCTGTCGCGCGCGGTTTAGACGGAGGAACGGGTGGCGGCAAGACGGGCGTGGCGATTGGTACCGGAACTGGCGGAGTTCGAAGGGGCATGGCGGCTGGAGCGCGACGTGGTGCACGCGGGCGCGGCGCCGGCGCGGTTCGAGGGCGAGGCGCGGCTTGTCCCGGGGCAGGGCGGGCTGGTCTATCGCGAGGCGGGCGTGCTGAGCATGGCCGGCCAGCCGCCGATGCGGGCCGAGCGGGGATATCTGTGGCGAGCGCGGGACGGCGGCGGGATCGACGTGATGTTCGAGGACGGGCGGGAGTTTCACGCCATCACCGAGACGGCCGAGGCGCAGCACTGGTGCGCGCCGGACATGTACGAGGTGCAGTATGATTTCGCGGGCTGGCCGGCATGGACCGCCGTCTGGGTCGTGACGGGTCCGCGCAAGGCCTACCGCATGGTCAGCCGGTTCACCCGCCTGACAGGGCCGTGAAGGCGAACAACCCGCCTTAATTCGGCCAAATTGTTTCGCCATAAGAGACAATGGCAAAAACAAGAGCCGGGCGGGCATGGCAGCCGACCCGAGCCAGGCACAGGATAAAGCCGGATACAGAGGCTTCATACAGGCAGGGCGGCACTCGAGGGTGCCGCCCGTTTCACTGCGACCTGCACCGGAGCAGGGGTGGTCACTTGTCGCCAGTGATGTCCCGCAGCATCGTATAGGTGAAGAGGAACGCGCCCAGGGGCGGCGCAAAGAACATGATCGACAGCGCCATGGCGTGCACGGTCAGGCGCAGCGGCTTGGTGGGCGCGGCGCGTCTGCGCAGCCATTCCGGCGCGGAGGTGGTCATGCCGGGCACGTCCTCGGACAGGATGATGTCGAAGCGCTCCTCGACCGGGGGGTGCGGTGACGCGCCGGGCCGTCGGGCCGGGGCCCGCGCCGAGGCTGGCCGGCGGGCAGCGAGGGAGACTACGCAGAAGCCCGTGAGCACCGGACGAGATCGTCGACCGCTTCTCGCCCGCCAGGATCGTCGAAGGCCGCGCGGCGTGCGGGCACCAAATCGGCCAGGCGCGGAGACGCGCTTGGATCGTCGTCGGCGTCGTCCGGGATCGGGCCGACGGCAAGCACGAGATGCGTGTTGCGCTCTTGTCCGGCCGGTGGCAGCAGGCCCACCGCGATGCGCAGGCCGATACGGTCGATCAGGGCGATCGACGGATCCGGCCAGGTGATCGTTCGCGGCTGCGGATCGGTCGCCTGCAGGATCGTGTCGATGGCATGCGCGATATCGGCCAGCTGGGCGTCGGGCGCGTGGCGGTAGCCGAGGATCGCGATGGAAGTCGGGGCAGCGAGCAGCATCATCGGTCCAATGGTAAGCAGTGGACTCGTGGTTAATCCCGGAAGAGGACGGGTGTGCGAAGAAACTGGGGCAAGAATAAGACGGCTGTCCCGGAAACGGGATCAAAGCGCCCGGTCGGGGCCGGTCTGCCGCAAATCGGGGATTTGAGACAGGCCGGCCCCTTCACCCGGTATTGCCGGGCGTCAGTCGAGGTCGAGCACCACATGCGGCTGACCGTCGGAGGTTTTCTCGACGGTGCGCCCGGCGGGGCCGATGGTGCACGAAAGTTGACGGCGCAGAACGCTGAACCGGGGCGACGCGATCACGTCGACGGGTGTGTCCAGCGCGATGGAGAGCTGCACGTGATCCGGGCCCTTGCGCTGTGCCGCGCGGATGGTGCCGGCAAAGGCATGCCCGAGATACGTGCCCGAGACCCGCTGGCCCAGGGCCCAACTGCGGGCCGGGGGCCGCGCGGCGGAATCCGACAGGGTGTTCCAGTCGCGATAGCCCCATTGATGGGCCAGGTGTTCCAGCGCGGTGGCATGGCTGACGGGCGTTCCGGCCCGGCCAAGTGTCTGGCGAAGATTGCGCGCATGCCCCTTGAGCACGTCGCGCGACGGCAGGAGTGTCTGTGTCATTGCAGTATTCCCTTGCGGGGCAGGGTGGATCGGCAGGGCCCGCGTTGCTGCCCGGTCAAAGCCCCGGGACGATGCAATGTCACTGTCAGGGCTTCACCATGGCCGTATGGCCTGCGGGCGGCGGGGGCCTGACGCCCCTTCGAGACCCGCAGATAGGGGCGCCGTGCCGTTGCGTCAAGCCCCGGGCGTTCAGCCGTCGATCTTGGCGCCCATGATGGCGATGGCCTGTTGATAGACGGTCGCGGCGTTCCACGCCTTGATCACGTTGAAATTGGGCTGCCCCTGTTGATAGCCGGCGCCGGCCCGCCAGCCTTTCTGGCGCAGGAAGTTGGCGGTGGAGACCAGCGCGTCCGCCTGGTTGTAGAAGTCGACGCGCCCATCGCCATTGCCGTCGACGCCGTAGGCAAGCGCATTGCCCGGCAGGAACTGGGTATGGCCCAGCTCGCCATGCTTGGCGCCTCGGGTGTTGATGGTGATCGAGCCGCGGTCCACCAGTTTCAGCGCGCCGATGGCGTGCGGGCGGAAGAAATCCGAGCGGCGGCAGTCATAGGTCAGCGTCACGATGGCCGAGACGACCGAACTGTCGCCCATGAATCCGCCGAAACCGGTTTCCATGCCGTGAATGGCAATGATGACGCCGGCGGGGACGCCGTAATTCTGTTCGATCCAGTTGTAGAAGCCGGGGTTCTGCGCCTTGCGCTTGCGGCCCTGGGCGATGATCGTGTTGGCGCCGCGCACCTGCATGAACTTGTCGAGCGAATAGCGAAAGCTTTTCTGGTTGCGGTCGGCGGCGATGGTGCTGGAAGCATAACTTGTCTGGGCCAGCGCCTGAACCCGCTGCCGACGCCGGCGGCTGGCTGCTGGGAAACGCCTTCCACTGTTCGAAGCCGTTGGCGTTGTTCCCGCACTGGGACAAGGCGGGTGTGGCGAGCATGGCGAGACTGGCGAGCAAAAGGGCTTGGCGGCGCATGGGTAACCTTTCGAAATGTGATTATGTCGAGTTTCTTCGGGTTCTTTGACACTATGATTACAAATACTTGGTGATTATTCCAAGCGCCACCTGCCCGACCGTGGCGCGCGCGGCCCGACCGGCTGTATTCCGCCTGCCGGGCGCGCCGGCGGCGAGACAGGCAGAAAAGCGCGGAGCGATCCTTGGGGGAATTGCGGGGCGCGGGGCTGGCCAGGCGGGCCGCGTGTGCGGAGCCGGACCCGGCGCGTTTGCATGCCGGGCGCAGCGGCGTCAGGTCAGCAGGTCCTGTACCGCCTGCAGGGCGGTCGCGGTGGCGCCGTTCGCCTGAAACGACACGAAGAGACCGGACAGGGCCGCGGTCTGCGACACCAGCCGCAGGTTTTCGCCCTTGACCAGGTTGATGATGACAAGCGCGACCCCAATGGGCAGGGCGATGCAGGCCACCGCGATGGAGAGCAGCCAGGCCGAGAGGCGCATTGTGTCGTTGCCGTCGGTGATCGTCTCGATCTGCGAGGCGGTGGCGGCCGGGAATTCGTCGATGATGCCGTCCTCGAGGTTGTCGGACGAGACCGCCGAATAGGCAAAGACCGCGTTGTCGGGCGGGGGAGTGCGCTCGAGCCGGTCGTCCAGCACGTCGTGCAGGTCGTCGATACCGGTCAGCGCGGCGCGGGCTTTCCGGATCTGTGCGTCGTGCTTGTCCGATTGGGTGTCGACGGCGACCAGGGCCGGATCGGCGGGCAGGGATGCCGTCTTGGCAAAGGCGATTTCTTCGGCGGACAGGATCGCATCGTCCTCGATCCACTGAAGATGGGTCGGGCGCAGATGATCGCTGAGGTCGATCGCCACGCGCGCCAGCACCGCATCGAGGGACAGGCTGGCGGGGGTGTCTTCGGGCGCATTTCTGGCCCGGCTGACGGTGATCCGCAGCAGGACATCCGCCGTACCGCCAAAAGCGGGGAGCTCTATGTTCTCGCAAAGCGTCATGCAGACGCGCATCCGGTCGGATTCGACCCCTGCATCCAGTTCCGACAGAAAGCCCAGCGACCGGACCTTCTGACCAAGCTGCTTCAACGTATCCGCGGCGTGGGTGACGGCATCCAGAAGGTCGATGCGGCACTGGCCCTGAAAAATCAGGCCTGCCATCACGCGTTTGTCTGTCTCAGGCATGGCTACCGGCTCCGGGTTCTGAAAATCGGTACTCGATCATCCTTCACATAAATGAAAACAATCTGTTTCAAATTGGGAGCCAATAAGGCATTTCTTCGGAGAAATTGCGATGTCGTTGATTTTCGGCGATTTTCCGCTCCCCTTTTCCGGACCTGGCGTTGGTAGGGCCTG
>JBKAGF010000093.1:0-7677 GCA_046290265.1 Roseovarius sp.
CGTCATCGGCTGGCTTCAGGCCCGCCGTGCCGCGCGCCGCCTGAGCTGGGAGGAACCGGCATGAACGAGCTCTCGGCGAAGCTCCGCTCGCAGGATCCCGACGCGCGCCTTGGCCAGATCGTCAAGCTGGCGGTCATGGCCGTGGGCGGGCAGGGCGGCGGCGTTCTGACGAACTGGATCACCGACCTGGCAGAGCGCAACGGCTACCGCGTGCAGGCCACCAGCGTCGCGGGCGTGGCCCAGCGGACCGGCGCCACGATCTATTACGTCGAGATGCTGCCCGACACCGGGCGGCAGCCGGTCTTCGCCCTGGCCCCGGCCGAGGGCGACGTAGACATCCTGATCGCGGCCGAGATGATGGAAGCCGGGCGCGCCATCATGCGCGGCTTCGTCACGCCGGGGCGCACAACGCTGATCGCCTCGACCCACCGCAACCTCGCCACGGTGGAAAAGATCGTGCCGGGCAGCGGCATCGGCGACGCCGAGACGGTCAAGAAGGCCGCCGCCGAGGTTGCGAAGGAATTCATCGCCTTCGATATGGAGC
Organism: Roseovarius sp.; assembly: GCA_046290265.1. GTDB lineage: Bacteria > Pseudomonadota > Alphaproteobacteria > Rhodobacterales > Rhodobacteraceae > Roseovarius. The sequence continues at coordinate 545 of JBKAGF010000093.1, forward strand.
GTATCGCGCTGGACTCGGGCACGGTGATTTCGGCGGCGCTTTTCGGGGCGCTGGCCGGGTCGGGCACGCTGCCCTTCGACGCCGAAAGCTACCGCGAGACGATCCGCGCCTCTGGCCGGGGTGTCGAGGCCTCGCTGCGGGCCTTCGAGGCCGCGCGCGAGGCGGCGGAACGGCGCGCCACCGATCCCGCGCCCGCGCCTTCGGGCAAGGCGCCCGCGCCGCAGGTGCGCGGCCCTGCGAAACTGATGGCGAAATGGCAGGCGCTGGAGAACCGGGTCGCGGTCCTGCCGGACCCGGTTCAGGCGCTGGCGGTCCCCGGTCTGAAAAAGGTCGTGGCGTTCCAGGACGTGGCCTATGGCGCGGAATACCTCGACCGGATCGAGGCCGCGATGCGCGCCGAAGAGCAGGCCACCGGCGGCGGCGACTGGCCCTTCACCGCGCAGGCGGCGAAATACGTCGCCAACGCCATGGCCTATGACGACATCATCCGCGTGGCCGACCACAAGACGCAGGCCGCACGCATGCCCCGCATCGGGGCAGAGGTGGGAGCCACCGACGCGACGCTGGTGCAGGTGACCGAGTATGTGCATCCCGGCGCGGCCGAGTTCGTCAGCCTGATGCCTGCGGGCGTTGGCCGCTGGGCCTCTGCTCGGCCCGGGGTGATGAAGACGATCGACCGCATGGTGAACCGGGGCCGGCGAATCCGCACCGACGGGATCATGGGTTTCACCATGCTCTACCTTGCCGCGGGGCTGCGGCCCTGGCGCCGCCGCCTGCTGCGCCACCGGCAAGAGATGGCGCATCTGGAGAACTGGCTTTCGGCGGCCACCGCCCGCCTGCGTTCCGATCCGGCGCTGGCCGCGGAAACCCTTCGGGTGCGGCGGCTGGTCAAGGGCTACTCCGACACCCACGCCCGTGGTCTGTCCAAGTTCGACAAGGTGATGAGCGGGACCCTGTTGGTCGAGGGGCGCGAGGATGCCGCCGACTGGGCGCGCCGCCTGATCGACGCGGCCCTGCAGGACCCCGAGGGCAAGGCGCTCGACGGGGCGCTCGACACGATCCGCAGTTTCGCCACCGCCGGGCGCGCCTGATCGTTCGGGAACTGTGCGCTGGATCACGGTTCCCGGCGCGCGGCGGTGTTACCCCTTGTTCACTCCCTGCCGGGCGTGGCCGCCATTCTGGATGGTCCGCTTCGGAATGTGGGCATCGGGGTGGGGGCTGGCCCCAAACTGCCACCGCCATGCGTAACGCCGGTGGCATGATGCCGACACGGGACCTCGCGGTCCCGGGGCGCCGACGGGAAACCGCCGGCGCCTTTTTCGTGCCGCGCCGACACGGCGCCGACGTTTTGCCGACGTTGTGCCGACGCGATGCCGACGTGCTGTCGCGGGGGCGTTCAGTCCTGTCCGTCGCGCAGCCGGAACCGCTGAATCTTGCCGGTCTGGGTCTTCGGCAGGGCCTTCACGAACTTCACCGATCGCGGGTATTTGTAGGGCGCGATCCGGGATTTCACGTGGTCTTGCAAGGACTTGACCATCTGGTCCGAAGGCAGGGCGGCCTCGCCCAGCACGACATAGGCCTCGACGATCTGCCCCCGCGCCTCGTCCGGCGCCCCGATCACCGCGCATTCGGCCACATCCGGGTGCGACAACAGCGCCGCCTCCACCTCAGGCCCGGCGATATTATACCCTGAACTCAATATCATATCGTCGTTTCTTGCAGCGAAATGCAGGTATCCCTCCGCGTCCATGCTGAACGCGTCGCCGGTGATGTTCCAGCCGTCCCTGACGTATTCCAACTGCCGCTCATCCGACAGGTAGCGGCATCCGGTCGGCCCGCGCACGGCCAGCCGCCCGACCTCTCCACGGGGCAGCTCTTCGCCGTTTTCCCCAATGATTTTCGCCTCGTAGCCGGTGACGGGCTTGCCGGTGCAGGCCGGTTTATGATCGTCGAACCGGTTCGAGATGAAGATGTGCAGCATCTCGGTCGAACCGATGCCGTCCAGCATCGGCTTGCCGGTCTTGGCCATCCAGTCGTCATAGACCGGCGCCGGCAGCGTTTCCCCCGCCGAGACCGCCGCCCGCAGCGACGACAGGTCCGCGCCTTCCTCCATCGCGGCCAACATCGCCCGGTAAGCCGTTGGTGCCGTGAAACAAATCGTGGCGCGGTAGCGCTCGATGATGTCGATCAGGTTGGGGGGAGAGGCGTTCTCCAGCAGCACCGCCGCCGCCCCGAAACGCAGCGGAAACACCGCCAGTCCCCCCAGTCCGAAGGTGAAGGCAAGCGGCGGCGAGCCCACGAAGATGTCGTCCGGCGTCACCCCCAGAACCTCGCGCGCATAGCCGTCGGCGATGATCAGGATGTCGCGGTGAAAATGCATCGTCGCCTTGGGCACGCCCGTCGTGCCGCTGGTGAAACCCAGCAGGGCCACGTCATCGCGCCCGGTCGCAACCGCTTGGAATTGCACGGGTTTCGACAGGGCGGCGCGGTCGAGTTCCGCGTCGTGGTTGGCCGTCCCGTCAAAGCCGACGACGGCCTTCAGGGTCCGGCTGTCCTTGGCGCAGGTCACCATGTCGTCCATCAGGCGCGTATCGCACAGCGCCAGTGTGACCTCGGCCTTGTCCACGATCTTGGCCAGTTCGCCCGCCCGCAGCATCGGCATGGTGTTGACCACCACCGCGCCCGCCTTGGTCGCGGCCAGCCAGCAGGCCACCATCGCCGGGTTGTTGGCCGACCGGATCAGCACGCGATTTCCGGGCTTTACGCCGTAATCCTCGACCAGGGCCCGGGCCAGCCGGTTGGTCCAGTCGGTCAGTTCCTTGTAGGTCCGCCGGCGCCCGTTGCCGACCAGCGCCGTGTGGTCGCCAAACCCTTTCTTCACCATTTCATCTGTAAGCTCGACCCCGACGTTCAACCACTCGGGATACTCGGTCACGGCGGGCAGGATATCGGGCCATTGCTCGAAAGGGGGCAGGTTGTCCCGGGCGAAGGTGTCGGTATGGCCGGTCGGTCCCAGCATCGCGTCGTCTCCCTGTCTCGCGCCGTTCGCGGGGCGCAGGTCTACAGCCGTGTGCGCACGGTCCAAAGTTCGGGGAACAGCACCACCTCCAGCATCCGCCGCAGGTAGGTGACGCCCCCGGTGCCGCCGGTGCCGCGCTTCATGCCGATGACCCGTTCGACCGTGGTCACGTGATTGAAGCGCCAGCGGCGGAAATAGTCTTCGAGATCAACCAGTTTCTCGGCCAGCTGGTAGATGTCCCAGTGTCCGGCCGGATCGCGGTAGACGGTCGCCCACATCGCCTCGACCCCGTCGTCGGGCACATGCATCGCGGCGACGTCGCGGGCCAGCACCGCCTCGGGCACCTGCAGCCCGGCCGCCGCCGCCGCCTGCAGCGCCACGTCGTAAAGACTGGGCCGGGCGCATTCGGCCTCAAGGTCGGCCAGAAGGTCCGGCCGGTGCGCGTGCGGCTTCATCATGGCGGGGTTGCGATTGCCCAGGATGAACTCGATCCGCCGGTACTGGTGGCTCTGGAAGCCGCTCGACTGCCCCAGCGCATTGCGGAAGGTGGTGTAATCGGACGGAGTCATCGTGCGTAGCACGTCCCAGGCGCCGTTCAGCTGCTCGAAGATCCGGCTGACCCGCGCCAAAAGCTTGAAGGCCGCGTCGAGCCGCCCCTCGGCGATGGCGGCGCGGGCGGCATCCAGTTCGTGGATGGCCAGCTTCATCCAGAGCTCGGACGTCTGGTGCTGGATGATGAACAGAAGCTCGTCATGCGCATCCGACAGCGGGTGCTGCGCCGACAGGACCGGCTGCAGCGACAGGTAATCGCCATAGGACATCCGCGCGCTGAAGTCGGTTTCGGCACCGTGGTCGGTCGTCATGTCAGCCCCCAAGAACCTGCCGCGCGATCACCACCTTCTGCACGTCGCTTGCGCCCTCGTAGATGCGCAGTGCGCGGATTTCGCGGTATAGGCTTTCGACCACCTCGCCGGACCGCACCCCGTCGCCGCCGTGCAGCTGCACCGCGGCGTCGATGACCTTCTGTGCGGTCTCGGTCGCGTGCAGCTTGGCCATCGCCGCCTCGCGGCTGACGCGCTCGGCGCCCATGTCCTTGGTCCATGCGGCGCGGTAGATCAGCAGGGCCGAGGAATCGACGCCCAGCGCCATGTCGGCCAGGTGCCCCTGCACCATCTGCAACTCCGCCAGCGGAGCGCCGAAAAGCTCGCGTTTCCGGACTCTTGCAAGGGTTTCATCAAGCGCGCGCCGGGCAAAGCCCAGCGCCGCCGCCCCCACGGTCGAGCGGAACACGTCCAGAACCGACATCGCGATGCGAAAGCCCTTGCCGGGCTCTCCGATCAGCGCGTCCGCCGGCAGCTTCAGGCCGTCGAAGCGGATGCGCGCCAGAGGGTGCGGCGCGATCACCTCGATCCGCTCGGCGATCTCCAGCCCCGGCGTGTCGGCGGGCACCAGGAAACAGGACAGGCCGCGCGCGCCCGGCGCCTCTCCGGTGCGGGCGAAGACGGTGTAGACATCGGCGATCCCGCCGTTCGAGATCCAGGTCTTCTCGCCATCCAGAACCCAGCCGTTGCCGTCGCGCCGCGCGGTGGTCTCGATGTTGGCCACGTCAGATCCGCTCTTGGGCTCGCTCAGGGCAAAGGCTGATATCGCGCGCCCGGCGCGGGTCTCGTCCAGCCACGCGCGCTGCGCCTCTGTGCCGAACAGCGTCACCGGGCCCATGCCGAGCCCCTGCATGGCGAAGGCGAAGTCGGCCAGTCCGTCGTGGCGCGCAAGGGTTTCGCGGATCAGGCACAGCGAGCGCACGTCCAGCGCCGCCGCGCCCGCGCCGCCTGAATGACGCAGGAACCCCGCATGGCCCAGCGCGGCCACTAGCCCGCGGCAGGCGGCATCCACGTCGCCGTGGTCGGCTGGCAGGGCGCTTTCGCACCAGCTTTCCAGCGACAGTGCCAGCGTCCGGTGCCTGTCCTCGAAGAACGGCCAGTCGAGAAAGCTGCGGTCGGCCATGGGCGTCCCTTCTTCTTCTGTTCCCAAATACTCTCGCCGAAGGCACGCGGCACAGCCGCGTTCAGTCGCCCTCGAACACCGGTTTTTCCTTTGCGACGAAGGCGTTGTAGGCGCGTTCGAAGTCGCGGGTCTGCATGCAGATCGCCTGGGCCTGGGCCTCTGCCTCGATCGCCTGGTCGAGGCTCATGTTCCATTCCTGGTTCAGCTGCGTCTTGGTGATGCCATGGGCGAAGGTCGGGCCCGCGCCGATCCGCGCGGCCAGTTTCATTGCCTCGGCCTCCAGCGCGTCGGACGGGTGCAGCGCGTTCCAGAAGCCCCAGGCCAGCCCTTCGTCCGCATCGAAGGCGCGGCCGGTGTACAGCAGTTCCGCCGCGCGGCCCTGGCCGATGATCCGGGGCAGCATCGCGCAGGCGCCCATGTCGCAGCCCGCAAGGCCCACGCGGGTGAAGAGGAAGGCGCATTTCGCGGTCGGGGTGGCCAGCCGCAGGTCCGCGGCCATCGCGATGATCGCCCCGGCGCCCACGCAGATGCCGTCGACGGCGGCGATGACGGGCTTGCCGCAGTGCAGCATCCCCTTCACGAGATCGCCTGTCATCCGGGTGAAGGCCAGCAGTTCCTTCATGTCCATCGCTACCAGCGGGCCGATGATGTCATGCACGTCGCCGCCGGAGCAGAAATTGCCCTCGTTCGAAGCAAAAACCACCACGTCCACGTCCTCGGCATAGGCGAGGGCGCGGAAGGTGTCGCGAAGCTCGGCATAGCTGTCGAAGGTCAGCGGGTTCTTGCGCTCGGGCCGTGTCAGGCGGATCGTCGCGACACCGTCGCTGACCTGCCAGTGAAAGTGTTCCGGCCTCAGGCCCGCCATCTGCGTCATGCCTCATCCTCCCCGATCTTCGACAGAAGCCGCACCAGCGTGTCCAGTTCCGGCGCCGTCAACCCGTCCAGCAATTCGTTCACCCAGCTTTCGTGCTCTGCCGCCATCGCCGCGAAACGCTCTCTGCCTGCCGCGGTCAGGCGCACGCGCATGGCGCGCCGGTCTCCGGCCACCGCGGCGCGTTCGACGAAGCCTTCGCCGACCAGCCGTTCGATGATGCCCGTCACGTTGCCGTTCGACACCTTCAGCTTTGCCGACAGGTCGCTCATCCGCAGGCCGTCGCGGTAACGGTCGAGCGTGGCCATCACATCGAAACGGGGCAGGGTGCTGTCATGGCCGCGCAATTCGTCGCGCAACCGACGTTCGATCACGCCATGGGCCCGCAACAGCCGCAGCCATACCCGCAGACGTTGCTTGGACAAGGGTTCCGCCGCGACGGCGCGTTCCGGTCGGCTCATGTCTCGCCCCCCGAGATGGAGATGGCCTGGCCGGTGATCCCCTCGGACCCCGGACCGCACAGCCAAAGCGCGGCGGCGGTCACTTCGGCGGGCTGGAACAGGCGGCGCTGGGGGCTCATCCGTTCAAGGCTTGCGCGGGCGGCCTCGGCGTCCATGCCGGTCTTCTCGACGATGTTGGCGATGCTCTGGCCGGTCATCTCGGTGTCGAGAAATCCGGGGCAGAGGGCGTTCACCGTCACGCCCCCGTGCGCGGTCTCCAGGGCAAGGGACTTCACCATCCCGACCACGCCATGCTTGGCCGCGGCATAGGGCGCGACATAGGGGTAGCCCTTCAGCCCGGCGGTCGAGGCAATGGCGATCAGGCGGCCCCAGGGCGCGCGCCCGAGGCGGCGGCTGGCCTCGCGCAGGGTCAGGAATACGCCGGTCAGGTTGACCGCGATCATCCGGTTCCACGCGTCAAGCGTCGTGCGGTCGAAGGGGGCGCTTTCCGAGGCGCCGGCATTGGCGATCACGATGTCGGGCGTGCCCGCGGCCTCGAACATCGCCGCCACCTGCGCTTCGTCCGTAACGTCCGCCGTCACCCACCGGATCGGGCCATCGCCGGCCACCTTGCGCAGCGCATCTTCGCGGCGACCGGCGATACAGACGGTTGCGCCGGCCTCGGAGAGGCCGCGCGCAAGATCCGCGCCCAGCCCGCTGCCCCCGCCGGTCACAAGGGCCGTGCGCCCCGCCAGCATCTGCTCGGCACCGCCCGCCACGTGTCAGACCCTGATCCCGA
>JBKAGF010000094.1:0-7566 GCA_046290265.1 Roseovarius sp.
CATCCAGGTTCTGCGGGCATTGGCCGCGCAACCAGACGATCTTGCCCGAGCCTTCGGTCACCACGGCCTGGCAGAGGTCGCTGTCGAGATTCTGTTCGGGGTAGGTATCGGACGTGTTGAAGGGGCGGATACGGGTGTGGGCCATGCGGGCTGCTCCGTTACGTATGATGGGTCGGCCATAGCCGAAATGCGCGGGCGTGTCAGGGGCTTGCCTGCCCCAAGGCGCTAGAGTTTCGGCGTGAAGCTCGGGTCGATCCGTTTCATCAGGTATTGCGCGAAGTCGAAATTGGGCCGTTCGAGATGCGACAGGTGCCCCGGCTCGGCCCCGTCGGCGCAAAGCCCGCGATAGACCTTCTCGGTACAGCCGCGATCCTCGATATTGACGTCGTCCAGCAGGGCCTTGAGGTCCGCCAGGTTCTGCTCGGCCTCGGCGTCGCCGGCATAGTCGTCCGACATGCCGCCGCCGAACCGGATGCGCACCTGCGACGGCCCCTTGGGATGCAGGCTGAGATACCAGAAATAGCCCGGCGTGAGCGTGATCATCAGGCTGGGATAGACCGCGATCAGGAACGTCATGCGGCGCTCGTCGCCCTCCAGGCGCGTGTTGCTCGGGTGCGCCATGGCGATGCGTAGGGAGTCGTCCTTGAGGATCGTGTGATAATTGAAGGCGTCATGACCCGGAGGGCAGACCATTTCCTCCAGCTTGGAAAGGCCGCCGATGGTTCCCGCGTGGCAGACCGGCAGGTGATAGCTTTCCATGAAATTCTCGGCCAGCACCTTCCAGTTCGTGTCCCAGACATGCTCCTCGAAAAAGGTCTCGGTGTAGTTGGTCATGTCGTAGCCGGCGATCATGCGCTCCAGTTCCGAGAGGCGCGAGGCGACGGGCTCGGCCTCGGGGTTCAGGGTGATGAAGACCCAGCCCAGCCATTCCTCGCAGCGGATTTCGGGCAGGGCGTAATCGGATTTGCAGAAGCCGGAATTGCCGGACATGGCGGGCGCGCCGCGCAGCGATCCGTCGAGATTGTAGGTCCAGGCGTGGTAGGGGCAGACGATGGATTTGGTGTGCCCGCGGCCATGCAGGAGCGTCGACATGCGATGGCGGCAAACATTCGAAAAGGCCTTCAGGTCGCCTTCGCGGTCGCGCAGGACGATGACGGGCTGGTCGGCCAGCTCGCAGGTGACGTAGTCACCCGGCTTGGCCAGCGCGTCGGCCCGCCCGACGCAGAACCATTCCTTGCGGAAGATATGCTCGATCTCGGCCTGCAGGAACGCGTCGGTCTTGTAGCCTCGGGCGGCATGGCGCGGGCCTGCTCGAACGGCGCCGAGACATTGGCGCGCAGGCGTCATTTGTGGCGATGGGCTTGGCGAGGGTCATATCGTGGCTCCGGTTATTCGGCTGCGGCGGCACTGGGCATCGGGCGATAGTCGCGCAGCGGTGCGCGGATCGCAATCTGTCGGCGACATGCGCCGCATCGTGCCACACACCCCAGATAAAGGTCGAGCCGCGCCGGGATTGCCAGGGCAGGCCGAGGAAATAGATCCCCGGCTCTTGCGACACGCCGCGATTGTGAATTGGCGCGCCCTTGGCGTCGAACGTGTCGATCTTCATCCAAGAGAAATCCTGGCGATAGCCGGTGGCCCAGATGATGGTGCCGATGCCTTCGGCTGCAAGGTCGCGCCGTGCGGACCGGGTTGGTCAGGCAGTCGGGGTCGGGCAGGAACTCCCGCGCTTGCGGTTCCTCGGGCAGGTCGAGGCCGTGGCGCGCGGCATAGGCGTCGCACTGGTCAAGCAGGTCGATATAGTAATCGTCGCCCGCCTTCATGTTGGCCTGCAGGTCGTCTCCGATGATCAGCTTGCCGTCCTCGAAGTCGTTGGCGCGGCCCAGAAGCGTCATGCCCTCGTGGGCCAGCTTGCGGAAGTCCACCGTCTTGCCACCTTCGGCGCCGCTGACCGAAATCGTCACATGCTCGGTGCCCGGCGCCTTGGCGGGGATGTCCCACAGGCCCAGAACGCCCAGCCACCAGCAATAGTCGCGGCCCCGGTACATGCGCGGCGGGCGGTCATGCGGCCCGACGCAAAGGAATACCTTGCGGCCCGCGCGTTGCAACTCGTCCGCGATCTGTCCGCCGGATGATCCGGCACCCACCACCAGCACCGAGCCCTCGGGCAGGGCCTCGGGGTTGCGGTACTCGGCGGAGTGCACTTGCGTCACGCCCGCGCTGGCCGGGACGATGTCGGGGATCACCGGGTGCTGGAACGCGCCGGTGGCGGCCACAACCGAATTGGCCTCGATCACGCCGTCCGACGTGGTCACGGTAAAGCCGGGCCGGCCTTCGTTGCGCTCCAGCCGGGTGACCTCGACGCCGGTGCGGACGGGGGCGTCGATCATCCTTGCGTAATCTGCCATGTAACCGGCCACCTCTTCCTTGGGCGGAAAGGCTTCGGGGTGCGAGGCCGTGAATTCCATATTGGGGAACCGATCGTGCCAGGCCGGGCCGTTCGCCACCAGCGAATCCCAGCGCCGCGTGCGCCACGCCTCGGCGATGCGGTGCTTTTCCAGGACCAGATGCGGGATGCCGTTGCGGCTGAGATGCTCGCTCATGGCGATCCCGGCCTGCCCGGCGCCGACCACCAGTGTGTCCGTGCGTTGCGTCATGTCATTGCCTCCGCAATTGGTTTCGATGGTGGTGCCATGGCGTGGATGTCAGGGAAAGCATAAGCTTCCGAAGGCCAGATTAGGAAAATCCTAATCAAGCTCGCCTGCCGGTATTTCGTGTCCCGGACGGCCAGGCGCCGATTAATGTCGCACCGGCAGTGACGGCAATCCGCGATCTTGTTGGCACCGGTTGACGCGACTGGGCCGAAAGACGAAGCTGCTGCCATTGAAAGGCCGAGATAACCGGTAATGGGGAGATTGAAATGACTGGACGGATTATCAAGACAACGCTGGGCGGCATCGCGATCAGCGCCATCGCAAGCACTGCGATCGCCGCGGAATGCACCAAGAGACTGGAAGAAGGTGATGGAACGCGGCACGCTGACCGTGGGCGTCAAGGCCGACTACAAGCCCTGGGGCTTTCGCGACAGCGATGGCAATGTCGTCGGCATGGAAGTGGACATGGCGCAGGACGTGGCCGACAAGATGGGCGTCGAGCTGGAACTGGTGCCGGTCGTGTCGTCGAACCGGATGCAGTTTCTTGAACAAGGTCAGATCGACCTGATGATCGCCACCATGACCGACCGCCCCGACCGGCGCGAGATCGTGGGCATCGTCGGCCCGAACTACTATACCTCGGGCACGAACGTGATGGCCCCCAAGGCGCTGGAATTCACCGAGTGGAGCGATCTTTCGGGCAAACCCGTCTGCGGCATCCAGGGCGCGTTCTACAACAAGATCGTCGAGGACCGTTACGACATCGAAGTGGTGGCATTCTCCGGCACGGCCGAAGCCAAGCAGGCGCTGTGCGACAAGAAATGCGTGGCCTTCGTCTATGACGACAGCTCGATCGGGTCCGACATCGCCTCGGGCAACTGGGACGAGTTCGAGATGCCGCTGGCGTCCGAAGACGACGCGCCCTGGGGCCTGGCCGTACCCAAGGCCGAAGAGGACTGCATCTTCGGCAACTTCATGTCGGGCGTGCAGTACAACTGGCACCGCGACGGCACGCTGATCGAACTGGAGGAAAAGTGGGGCATCAAGCCGACGCAATACCTTCAGACCATGTCCGAAAGAATGGCCGACCACCTGGCCGACGAGTAAGGCCGCATGATCGACATCGCGGGCTATTTCCAGGACCTCGCGGCCGAATACCCGCGCTGGAACTTCATATGGCTTTATGACGAAAGACAAGCAGGCCGGATCCTTTCCGGCCTGTACTATACCGTATGGCTGTCGGTGGCCTGCGTGATCTTCTCGGTCATCATCGGGGTCGTGGGCGTGTGGCTCTTGGGGGTGAAGAACCGTTTCGCCCGGGCCTGCGTGCAGGGATACATCCAGTTCTTCCGCAACACGCCGCCGATGGTGCAACTGTTGTTCTTCTATTTCGCGCTGGGCCAGTTCACGCCGTCCTACAGTCCCGATGGCTGGCTCGAGGTGCCGATCATTTCGAACGTGGGCTGGGCGATCATCTCGCTGTCGTTCTTCGCGGGCGCCTTCAATGTCGAGATCTTCCGCGCGGGGCTGGAGGCGGTGCCGGACAGCACGGTCGAAGCCTCGGAATCGCTGGGCTTCACGCGCACGCAGACGTTTTCCTACGTTGTCTTCCCGCTCAGCCTGCGCATCTGCCTGCCGGCGCTGAACAACAACCTTGTGAACCTGGTCAAGACGACCACGCAGGCCTATGCCATCGCGGTGCCGGAACTGCTGTATGAAAGCGTTTCGATCTGGTCGGATTACCCGTCGGCGCAATACCCGACGATGCTGCTTCTCTTCGTGGCCTATATCGGGCTGGTGGGCATCCTGGTGATGGGGATGAACCGCTGGGAACGCAGCCTGAAGATCCCCGGATACGGAAGCACCTGACATGGCCGTGACCTTCGACAAGACCGACCTGCCGGTGCTCAAGCCCTTCCGCATGGAAGGCGCGCCCTACGATGCGTTCTATCACACCCGCTGGCTGGCCGGGCTGCGCCTGCGCTGGGTGGCGGTGCTGATGCTGCTGTGGCCCACCGCGGCGCTGGCGCAGTCGGGCATGGCGATGGCCGATGCCTTCGCGGCGCTCTGGCGCTGGATGCCGTTCCTCGTCACCCAGGGGTTCCTGTTCAACATCGTGATCTCGCTGTTTTCCATGCTCATCGGCACGACGCTGGGCGTGATGCTGGGGCTTGGGCAGATATCCCGGGTCGGTTTGGTGCGGAAACTGGCATGGTTCATCACGCAGCTCTTCCGCAACTCGCCGTGGCTTGTGCTGCTCTTCATCGTGCTGTTGGCGCTGCCCTACGAGCTGAACCTTTTCGGTCAGACGGTCCGCATCCCGGCCTGGATGAAGGCGGTCTTCGGGCTGTCCTTGCCGGTGATGGCAAATATCTCGGAAATCGTGCGGGGCGCGGTCCTGTCGGTGCCGTCCGGCCAGTGGGAGGCTTCTGAATCCCTGGGGTTCACGCGCCGCCAGACGCTTTATGACATCATCCTCCCGCAATGTTTCAAGCGGATGATCCCGCCCTGGATGAACTGGTACGCCATCCTGACGATGGCAACGCCGCTCTGCTCGCTTCTGGGGGTCGAGGAGATCATCACTCTAAGCCGCCAGGCCATGAGCGCCGAGGACAACCAGCCCGAACTGCTTGTACCGTTCTACGGCTTCGCGCTGGTGCTGTTTTTCGCCTATTGTTACCCGATCGCACGCCTCACCATCTGGCTGGAACGCCGTGTGTCGGTCAAGTTTTAAGGAGCTTTCCAATGACGCAACACACCCTCGGAGAGCCCATCGTCGTGATGCAGGACGTGCGAAAATCCTTTGGCGATCTGGAGGTCATCAAGGGCGTCTCGATGACCGTCCACCGGGGCGAGGCGGTCTGCATCATCGGTCCCTCCGGCTCAGGCAAGTCGACGTTGATCCGCTGCATCAATGCGCTGAACCCGATCGATTCCGGCTCGATCAAGGTGCGCGGTATCGAGGTGAACGATCCCGGGCTGGACACGCTGGCGCTACGGCGCGAGGTGGGAATCGTGTTCCAGCAATACAATCTCTTTCCGCACAAGACGGCGCTTGAAAACATCATGATGGCGCCGCTCAAGGTCCTGAAGGAAGATCGCGCGACGGTCGAGGAGCGCGCCCGCGGCCTGCTGAAAAAGGTCCGGCTGGAAGGCAAGGAAAGCGCCTATCCCGGTGAGCTGTCCGGCGGCCAGCAGCAGCGCGTCGCTATCGCCCGCGCACTTGCGATGCGCCCGGAAGTCATGCTGTTCGACGAGGTGACGGCCGCGCTGGACCCGGAAACCGTGAAGGAGGTGTTGGCCACGATCAAGGAACTGGCCGCCGAAGGCATGACCTGCATCCTCGTCACGCACGAGATGGGCTTCGCGCGCGAGGTGGCGGACCATATCTATTTCACGGATCGCGGCGTCATCGTCGAGCATGGACCGCCCGCGACCTTTTTCAACGAGGCGAGCGATCCCCGCACGCAGGAGTTCCTGAGCCAGATCCTGTAAGCACGGTCAGGCCACGCCCCGGGTCAGGTGAGGCAGGATTGCACCCTGCGCACCACGTCGCCTGCATCGCCTGCGATCTCGACGCCGGCCTCCCGCAGAAGCGCGATCTTTTCATCCGCAGACAGGTTGCCGAAGACCGAAAGCGTGCCGGCATGACCCATGCGGCGCCCGACCGGCGCATGGCGCCCCACGACCAGCCCGACCACGGGCTTGCCGTAATCGACCGAGGCAAGATACTCCGCCGCCAGTTCCTCTTCCCGGCCGCCTATTTCGCCGATCAGCACGACCGCCCTGGTTTCGGGGTCGTCGCGGAACCGTTCCAGGCAGCCGACGAACCCGATCCCGTGCAGCACGTCGCCGCCGACACCGATGGTTGTGGACTGGCCCAGGTTCGCGGCGCTGCAACTGGCCAGCACCTCGGAGGTCAGCGAAGCCGAGCGCGACACGATGCCGACCTGTCCGGGCTTTGCGTCCACGGTCGGCATGACTCCGATCTTGCATTTCCCCGGGGTCAGGATGCCTTGGCTGTTGGGGCCGATCAGCACGGTGTCGGACCCTTTCAGCGCGTCCTTTACGCGGCGCATGTCATGTTGCGGCACCCGTTCGGTGATGCAGACCACGACGCCGACCTCCGCCTCGATCGCTTCGATCATCGCGTCGGCGGCCTTGGGGGCGGGAACGGTCACGAGGCTGGCATTTGCCTTGGTCTCCGCCACCGCCTCGGCGCAGGTGTGAAATACGGGCAGCCCCAGATGAGACGTGCCGCCGCGGCCCGGACGCACGCCTGCAACGCAGTTCGTGCCATAGCGCATCGCCTGATCAGTATAGAAGGTACCGGCGCGGCCGGTCATGCCCTGGATCAGCAGGCGCGTGGTGTCGTCGACGAGAATGGCCATCAGCGTGCCTCCTTTGATGCAAGTTCGACCGCACGGGTCACGGCCTCGGACATGGATTTGCAGATCTCGACCGGCACCTTGCGATCCACCAGGATCCGCTGACCCCAGTCGGCATTCTGACCGGCCAGCCGCGCGACGACAGGCTTGGTGCCCTTGTTGCGCGAATAGGCAAAGTTGACGCCCTCGGCCACGGTGTCGCAGACCGTCATGCCGCCGCCGTGCACGTTCAGCAATATCGCGGTGACCGTCGGCTCCTGCAGCAACAGTTCAACCCCGCGCGCAATATCCATGCTGGTGGCGGTCGTGCGGATATCCATGAAATTCGCAGGCATTCCACCCGCGTCGATGATCATGTCATTGGTGGCAAGCCCCAGGCCCGCGCCATTGACGACAACGCCCAGGTTGCCGGTCAGCTTGACGAAGTTGATGTTGCTCTTCTGCGCGGCGCTTTCCACGGCGGCCATGCCCTGGCCGGCAAGAAGGGAATCCCATTCCGGGTGACGGAAGGCGGCGCTTGCGTC
>JBKAGF010000095.1:0-7404 GCA_046290265.1 Roseovarius sp.
GCATGGGCCACGCCGGCGCCATCGTCGCCGGCGGCAAGGGCGGCGCCGACGACAAGATCGAAGCGATGAAATCCGCCGGCATCACCGTGGCCGAGTCCCCCGCAGGACTGGGCGAAGCGGTGCTGAAGGCGATCGGAAAATGACCTGTAGGGTGGGGTTCCACCCCACCCGTCCTTCCGCAGCGGCGGGATGAAATCCCGCCCTACGGTCAACCCCAACGAGGGAGCCTGAGATGACCGACCAATCCCCCAATGACCAGTTCCACGCCTCCAGCTTCATGCAGGGGCACAATGCCGAGTATCTCGAACAGCTCTACGCGCGATACGCCAACGACCCCAACGCGGTCGACGAGGCCTGGCAGGCCTTTTTCCGCGAGCTGGGCGACGGGGACACGGACGTCAAGAAAGAGGCCGCAGGTCCAAGCTGGGCGCGCCCCGACTGGCCGCCGCAGCCCGCCGATGACCTCACCAGCGCCCTGACCGGCGATTACCCGACCGAGGTCGAGGCGCAACAGGCCGGTGACAAGATCCGGTCCAAGGCTGCCGAGAAGGGCGTCGAGGTGTCGGACGACGCCGTGAAACGCGCCGTTCTGGACAGCGTCCGCGCCCTGATGCTGATCCGCGCCTACCGCATCCGGGGCCACCTTGCCGCCGATCTCGACCCGCTGGGCTGCGAAACGCCCCCCCGGCCCGAGCTTGACCCCAAATCCTACGGTTTCACCGATGCCGACATGGACCGGCCGATTTTCATCGACAACGTGCTGGGCCTTCAGGTCGCCTCGATCCGCGAGATCCTGGACATCGTCAAACGCACCTATTGCGGCACCTTCGCCCTGCAATACATGCATATCTCCGACCCCGAGGAAAGCGCCTGGCTGAAAGAGCGCATCGAGGGCTACGACAAGGAAATCCGCTTCACCCGCGAAGGGCGCAAGGCGATCCTGAACAAGCTGGTCGAGGCCGAGGGCTTCGAGAAATACCTCCACGTCAAGTACATGGGCACCAAGCGCTTCGGCCTCGACGGCGGCGAGGCGCTCATTCCCGCGATGGAGCAGATCATCAAGCGCGGCGGCAGCCTCGGCATCAAGGAAATCGTCATCGGCATGCCCCACCGCGGCCGGCTGTCGGTGCTCGCCAACGTGATGGGCAAACCCTACCGCGCCATCTTCAACGAGTTCCAGGGCGGCTCCTTCAAGCCCGAAGAGGTCGACGGCTCCGGCGACGTGAAATACCACCTCGGCGCGTCAAGCGACCGCGAGTTCGACGGCAACACCGTGCACCTCAGCCTCACCGCCAACCCCAGCCACCTCGAGGCGGTGAACCCCGTCGTGCTGGGCAAGTGCCGCGCCAAGCAGGACCAGCTGAATGACAGCGACCGCACCGCCGTCATGCCGCTTCTGCTGCATGGCGACGCGGCCTTTGCGGGCCAGGGCGTCGTGGCGGAATGCTTCGGCCTGTCGGGGCTGAAGGGCCACAAGACCGGCGGCACCATGCACCTCGTCGTGAATAACCAGATCGGCTTCACCACCGCGCCGCATTTCTCGCGCTCCTCGCCCTATCCCACGGATATCGCCCTGATGGTCGAGGCGCCCATTTTCCACGTCAACGGCGACGATCCCGAGGCCGTGGTGCACGCCGCCAGGGTCGCCACCGAGTTCCGCCAGAAATTCCGCAAGGACGTGGTGATCGACATCATCTGCTACCGCCGCTTCGGTCACAACGAAGGCGACGAGCCGATGTTCACCAACCCGATCATGTACAAGAAGATCAAGTCCCACAAGACGACCCTGTCGCTCTACACCGAGCGCCTGGTCAAGGACGGCCTCATCCCCGAGGGCGAGATCGACGACATGAAGGCCGCGTTCCAGTCCTATCTCGCCGACGAGTTCGAGGCGGGCAAGGAATACCGCCCGAACAAGGCCGACTGGCTGGACGGCAAATGGTCCCATCTCGACAGCAAGGACGAGGATTACCAGCGCGGCGAAACCGCCATCAAGAAAAAGACCCTGGCCGAGATCGGCCGCGCGCTGACCACCCCGCCCAGGGCACGCCGCTGCACAGACCGTGTCGCGGCTGCTGGAATCGAAGGCCAAGATGTTCGAAACCGGCGAGGGCTTCGACTGGGCCACCGCCGAGGCGATCGCCTTCGGCTCCCTGCTGACCGAAGGCTACCGCGTGCGGCTGGCCGGACAGGACAGCACCCGCGGCACCTTCAGCCAGCGGCATTCCGGCATCATCGACCAGGATTCCGAGGAACGCTACTACCCTCTCAACCACATCCGCGAAGGTCAGGCCCAGTACGAGGTCATCGACTCGATGCTCTCGGAATACGCGGTGCTGGGGTTCGAATACGGCTATACCCTGTCCGAACCCAACGCCCTGACCCTGTGGGAACCCAGTTCGGCGATTTCGCCAACGGCGCCCAGATCATGTTCGACCAGTTCATCAGCTCAGGCGAATCGAAATGGCTGCGCATGTCCGGCCTCGTCTGCCTGCTGCCCCACGGCTACGAGGGACAGGGCCCCGAACACTCCTCCGCGCGGCTCGAACGCTTCCTGCAGATGTGCGGCCAGGACAACTGGATCGTCGCCAACTGCTCGACCCCGGCGAACTACTTCCACATCCTGCGACGACAGTTGCACCGCACCTATCGCAAGCCGCTCATCCTGATGACGCCGAAATCGCTTCTGCGCCACAAGATGTGCGTCTCCAAGGCCAAGGAGTTCACCTCGGGCAGCAGCTTCCACCGGGTGCTGTGGGACGATGCCGAATACGGCAATTCCGAGCTCAAGCTGAAACCGGATGACAAGATCCGGCGCGTCGTCATGTGCTCGGGCAAGGTCTATTACGACCTGCTCG
Source organism: Roseovarius sp. (assembly GCA_046290265.1). Classification (GTDB taxonomy): domain Bacteria; phylum Pseudomonadota; class Alphaproteobacteria; order Rhodobacterales; family Rhodobacteraceae; genus Roseovarius. The sequence goes on from JBKAGF010000095.1 coordinate 2,859, forward strand.
AGGAACGCGACAACCGCGGTCTCGACGATGTCTACCTGATGCGGGTCGAACAGTTCTACCCGTTCCCGGCCATCTCGATGGTCAAGGAACTGGAACGCTTCAAGGGCGCCGAGATGGTCTGGTGCCAGGAAGAGCCCAAGAACCAGGGCGCCTGGAGCTTCATCGAGCCCAACATCGAATGGGTGCTCGAACGCATCAAGGCCAAGCACACGCGCCCCGTCTATGCCGGGCGCTCCGCCTCCGCCTCGCCCGCCACCGGGCTTGCCAGCCAACACAAGGCCCAACAAGAAGCGCTCGTTGATGCCGCGCTGACGATCGAAGGATAACACGTAATGACCACCGAAATACGCGTGCCCACGCTGGGCGAATCCGTGACCGAAGCCACCGTGGCGACCTGGTTCAAGAAACCCGGCGACACGGTCGAGGCCGACGAGATGCTGTGCGAGCTGGAAACCGACAAGGTCACCGTCGAGGTGCCGTCGCCCGCGGCCGGAAAACTGGCCGAGATCGTCGCGCAGGAAGGCGAGACCGTGGGCGTCGACGCCCTGCTGGCCACGCTGACCGAAGGCGACAGCGCCTCGGATGACGCCCCCGGGAAAGCCGAGAAGAAGGAAGAGAAACAGGCCGATTCCGCGCCCGCCAATCCGGCGGGAACAGCGGCGGCGACTCGGCCGGCAACATCGACGTGATGGTGCCCACCCTGGGCGAATCCGTGACCGAGGCGACCGTCTCGACCTGGTTCAAGAAGGCCGGGGACAATGTCAGCCAGGACGAGATGCTGTGCGAGCTGGAAACCGACAAGGTCTCGGTCGAGGTGCCGTCGCCCGCCGCCGGCACCGGCGATCCTCGACCAGCCGAGGGCGAGACGGTGCAGGCGGGCGGCAGCTTGCCGTCGGTCAGGCAGCGCCGACGGCACGGTGGAACCCGCCGAACGCCCCGAAGGCGCCGCCGGCGATACCGAGGATGACGATGCCGCCCCCACCGCCAATGGCGGGCAATATACCGCCCCGCCTCCGGGCCGCGATATCGAGGATGCCCCCTCGGCGAAAAAGGCGATGGCCGAAAAGGGCCTCAGCCGCGATCAGGTGCAGGGCTCGGGCCGCGACGGCCGCGTCATGAAGGAAGACGTCGCCAAGGCCGCAGCCGCCGCAGCCAGCGCCGCGCCCGCCGCCTCGTCGGCCCCCGCACAGGCGCCCCGCGCGCCCGTGTCGGCCGAGGATGCCAGCCGCGAGGAACGCGTCAAGATGACAAGGCTGCGGCAGACCATCGCCCGCCGCCTCAAGGACAGCCAGAACACCGCCGCCATGCTCACCACCTATAACGAGGTGGACATGACCGAGGTGATGGCGCTCAGGAACGCCTACAAGGACGAGTTCCTCAAGAAGCACGGCGTCAAGCTTGGCTTCATGTCCTTCTTCACCAAGGCCTGCTGCCACGCCCTGAAAGAGGTGCCCGAGGTCAACGCCGAGATCGACGGCACCGATATCGTCTACAAGAACTTCGTGCATATGGGCATCGCCACAGGCACGCCCACCGGACTCGTGGTCCCGGTGATCCGCGACGCCGACGCGATGGGCTTTGCCGATATAGAGAAGGCCATCGCCGAAAAAGGCGCCCGCGCCCGCGACGGCAAGCTCAGCATGGCCGAAATGCAGGGCGGCACCTTCACCATCTCCAACGGCGGCGTCTACGGCTCGCTGATGTCCTCACCCATCCTCAACCCGCCGCAATCGGGTATCCTGGGGATGCACAAGATCCAGGACCGGCCCATGGTGGTCAACGGCGAGATCAAGGCGCGGCCCATGATGTACCTCGCCCTCAGCTACGACCACCGCATCGTCGACGGCAAGGGCGCCGTGACCTTCCTGGTGCGTGTGAAGGACGCGCTCGAGGATCCGCGGCGGCTGTTGATGGATTTGTAGAGGCCGGACGGCATCATGCGCACGCTGCTACCGGCAAAAGTGATCATTAGCGCGATCTCCGCGGGGATCGTGCTGCTGTCGCTGTCAGTCATTCTGGTTTTTCCCACGGCAGCCTATGAAGCTAAAATGAACGAGATTCTAGCCATGGCCTTGCTTCTTGTGGTCGCCATGGCTTCGACCTTCGTCATTTCGGGGACGTGGCGGAACAGAAAACATGCGCTAGTCGCGGGAAGCGTGGTCGCGGCCATCTGCATTCCGGTCCTCTTCGTAGTCATTTACGGCAAGATCCAGCTCTTGGGATCGACCTCGGAAATAACCGCTGAACCCGGTCTCAGCTTTACGACAGGCTGAGAATGGAAGGAGGTTCCGAGCTTCGCGAACGACTGTTTGAGCTTCGGCGCGACAATACTTTGGCAGGTTTGAAATGGACCGTCTTTCTGATCGTTGCGATCGCAACTCAAACGATCGCGCTGACGGTCATGTACAAGCGAAATGTTCTTACATGAAACTGGAAGTGCACAGTACCCGTTGACCGTTCATCACACGAATTTTCTTCCAACCAACCCGGAAACACCCCATGACCACCCAACTCCTCCTCCGCTACGACAGCTTCGACCAGGGCGCCCACGAGTCCCACGCCGAGGACCGGGCCAATGCCGGTCTCACCCAGCTTCAGATGTGGCGCGAGGGCACGGGCACCCACTGGGTCCTTTTCGATGTCAACGACGTGGCCCGCGCCAAGGCCTGGGTCGACAAGGAAACAGGGCTGGGCCACGGCCCCACCGCCTCCCACATGCTGGAGACGGCATGAACGACGCACACCCCGCCCCGGACCTGATCCGGGGCCTCCCGGAACAAGAGGTCCCGGGTCAAACCCGGGGCGCGGCCCACCCGTGACCCCTGCCGCCGGATATGCCCGCGCCGTCGCCGCACGCCGCGCCTTCCGCCTGCCCGGCTATCCCACGCTGGCCGAAGAAGGCTTTGACGGCGACTACGTCTCGCCCATCCAGATGACCTCCGGCAGCCTCACCGGCCCCATGCTGGTCTCCAAGGACTGGCTCGATGCCCCCTCCGTCCGCCGCCACCGCGCGGAACTCAGCCGCCAGGGCTACCTCTCCACCAACCCCTTCAACCGGGTCATAGACAAGGTGCTGGCGCTGCTGAACCTCGCCCGCGCCGACATCTACATCACGCCGGTCTTCCACCTGCTGACGCCGCAGCGGTCGTCCACCGTCCCCCCGGCCCATGCCCGCGCCAGTTGGAAGGCCATCGGCCAGCACGAACGCCTCGGCCGTCGCCCCGTCGCGCTCGGACATGACGCGGCCCGCGTGCTGAAACATTTCGACGTACCGCATATCCGTGCGCCCCACCCTTCGGCCCGCACCGGCACGTTTGATGCCAAAGCGGCTGCCATCGCAGAGGCGATCAAAGCGGCATGACGTCAGGCCAAACGCAAACCGCCCCGGACCTGATCCGGGGCCTCGCCGCAAACAGGAGGTCCCGGGTCAGGCCCGGGACACGTGAACGCGCATGACCCCCGAACTCACCGCCCTCACCCTCGCCGCGCTCTTGCAGGTGGTGCAATTCGCCCTCTACGCCGTGCCCGCCAATATCGAGCTCGGGCCGGGCTACACCACCTCGGCGCGACCGCGAGCCGTCGCGCCAGATGTCCGACCGCACCGCCCGGCTGGCCGCGCATACAACCATTTCGAAGGGCTGATCCTTTTCACCATCGCCTGCGTCGTGATCGCCGTCTCGGGCCAGTCCACCGGGTTCACCGCCGCCTGCGCCTGGATCTACCTTGCCGCCCGCGTCGCCTATATTCCGGCCTATTACCTTGGCCTGCGCCCGTGGCGCTCGCTGATCTGGATGGTGGGCTTCGCCGCCACCGCGCTCATGTACATCGCGGCACTGGCATGATCCGCGCGACCGCCCTCTTCCTCATGCTCACGGCAACACAGGCCCCGGCGGAATTCCTGATCGAGGAAGGCAGCTTTTTCGTCATGCACCGCGATTACGACCATCGCTCCAACACCTATTCCGATATCCCCGCCAAGGGCGAAGGCGACGGCTGCTTCCAGATCACCCGCGTGGACCTCGCCGCCGAAATCATCGACTTCACCCTTGTCAGCGGCACCATCACGCCCTGGTGGGCAGGCGGCGAAACCTTTCATCCCGGCTTCGCCAACGCCTTCGTGCCCGCCACCGCCTTCATGGAAAACAACCCCGACGCCGACTGGACCGACCTCCTGCACGAGATCCTGCAAACCGTGCCGGACTGCGCCCCGCCCACGTCGTGACACCGCAACACAAAACGCATAGGTTCGGGATCAACATGCCCGACACTCGAAGGAGAATGGAAAATGGCGTCCTATGATGTGATCGTAATCGGCTCCGGCCCCGGCGGCTATGTCGCCGCCATCCGCTGCGCCCAGCTGGGCCTGAAAACCGCCTGCGTCGAAGGCCGCGAAACCCTGGGCGGCACCTGCCTCAACGTCGGCTGCATCCCCTCCAAGGCGCTCCTGCACGCCAGCCACATGCTGCACGAGGCCGAACACAACTTCGCCGCCATGGGCCTCAAGGGCAAATCCCCCTCGGTCGACTGGAAACAGATGCTCTCCTAC
>JBKAGF010000096.1:0-7357 GCA_046290265.1 Roseovarius sp.
GCCCGCTACCCCCGCCGGTCACAAGGGCCGTGCGCCCCGCCAGCATCCGCTCGGCACCGCCCGCCACGTGTCAGACCCTGATCCCGATACCTTCGCCCCGGTCCGCCAGCCGCTGCATCTGGTCGCGCCCGGCAAGGTAGGGATCGGGCCAGCGCTCTGCGGTGTCGCCCAGGGCCGCGGCGGCGTGCAGCGTCCAGTAGGGATCGGCCAGGTGCGGGCGCGCAAGGCAGACAAGGTCGGCCCGGCCCGCCATGAGGATCGAGTTCACGTGGTCGGGTTCGTAGATGTTGCCCACGGCCATGGTCGGGATGTTGCGCTCGTTGCGGATGCGATCCGAGAACGGGGTCTGGAACATCCGGCCATAGACGGGGCGGGCCTGCGTACTGGTCTGGCCCGCGGACACGTCGACGATATCGACGCCCGCCTCGCGGAACATCTGTGCGATCTCGACGGCCTCGGCGCCGTCGACGCCCTGTTCGCCAACCCAGTCGGTGGCCGAGATGCGCACCGACATCGGCTTTTCCGCGGGCCAGGCGGCGCGCATCGCGGCGAACACCTCCAGCGGATAGCGCATCCGGTTCTCAAGGCTCCCGCCATAGTCGTCCTCGCGGATGTTCGACAGGGGCGAGATGAAGGACGAGATCAGGTAGCCGTGCGCCGCGTGCAGCTCGATCATGTCGAAGCCGCAGCGCGCTGCCATCTCGGTGGCGGCGACGAACTGGTCTCGCACCATGTCCATGTCGGCGCGGTCCATCGCCTTGGGCACCTGGTTGGCCTCGGCCCAGGGCAGTGCGGACGCGGACAGAAGCGGCCAGTTGCCGTCCTTCAGGGGCGCATCGCCCTCTTCCCAGCCAAGCTGGGTCGAGCCCTTGCGCCCGGCGTGGCCGATCTGCATGCAGATGCGGGCCTCGGTCTCGGCATGGACAAAATCCACCAGCCGTTTCCACGCGGCCTCGTGCTCGGGTGCATAGAGCCCGGGGCAGCCCGGCGTGATCCGGCCCTCGGGCGACACGCAGGTCATCTCGGTATAGACCAGCCCCGCGCCGCCCTTGGCGCGCTCGGCGTAATGGGCGAAATGCCAGTCCGTCGGGCAGCCGTCCACGGCCTTGTACTGGGCCATGGGCGAGACCACGACGCGGTTCTTCAGGCGCATGTCGCGCAGCTGGTAGGGGGCGAACATCGGCGCGCGATGCACCCCGTTCGCGCCGGCCTGGGTCTGGAACCAGGTCTCGGCCTCCTTCAGCCATTCGGCGTCGCGCAGGCGCAGGTTCTCGTGGCTGATGCGCTGGCTGCGCGTCAGCAGGGAATAGTTGAACTGCACCGGGTCGAGATCGAGGTAGCGCTCCACCTCCTCGAACCATTCGGTGGAGTTACGGGCCGCGGATTGCAGGCGCAGGACGTCCAGACGTCGTTCTTCCTGGTACTTCTGGAAGGCGCTTTCCAGCGTCGGTTCCGAATGCAGGAAATCGGCCAGAGCGATGGCGGATTCGAACGCCAGCTTGGACCCCGACCCGATCGAGAAATGCGCCGTGGCGCTGGCGTCGCCCAGCAGCACGACGTTCTCGTGATGCCATTTCTCGCACAGCACGCGGTTGAAGTTCAGCCAGGCGGACCCGCGCAGGTGCCGGGCGTTCGACATCAGGCTGTGGCCGCCCAGGTGGTCGGCGAAGATCTCTTCGAGCACGCGGATATTGTCGTCCTGCGACATCTCGGCGAAGCCGAAGTTCTGGTAGGTCTCTTCGGTGCATTCGACGATGAAGGTCGCGGTGTCGGGGTCGAACTGGTAGGCGTGGACCCAGATCCAGCCCTTGTCGGTCTTCTCGAAGATGAAGGTGAAGGCGTCGTCGAACTTCTGGTGGGTGCCCAGCCAGACGAACTTGCAGGCGCGCTGCTGGATGTCCGGGCGAAAGCTGTCCTCGTACATCGTGCGCGTCTTCGAATTGATCCCGTCGGAGGCCACGACAAGGTCATACTCGGCCTGGTAGCGGCGGATGTCGTCCTCGGAGATCTCGGTTTCGAAGCGCAGGTCGATGCCCAGCTCGCGCGCGCGGGCCTGCAGGATGATGAGCATCTGCTTGCGCCCGATGCCGCAGAACCCGTGCCCGGTCGAGACGATTCGCTGGCCCTTGTGGACCACGGCGATGTCGTCCCAGTAGGCGAAGTGCTTGCGGATCGTCTCGGCGCTGACCTTGTCGTTCCTGGCCAGGTTCTCCAGCGTCTCGTCCGACAGCACGACGCCCCAGCCGAAGGTGTCGTCGGGCTTGTTGCGCTCCAGCACGGTGATCTCGTGGCCCGGGTCGCGCAGTTTCATGGAGATGGCGAAGTAGAGGCCGGCGGGTCCGCCGCCAAGGCAGATGATCTTCATGGGAAGTCCTCCTTTGCCGGTCGCGCGCGATCACGGTAGTGTCGTCGAAAGTGTACATCCGGGCGCCGGCATTTCAAGCCTGAAATTTTAGGCTTGAAATTTTCAGGCTGTCGGAAATGATCGGGCGCGTGACAAGGGAGGCGACGGAATGCCGGCGATATCGGTGCACCCCGAGGGTTGGAAACCTGCCAAGGGCTATGCCAACGGCATGGTGGCCGAAGGCAAGGTGTTGTTCGTGGGGGGGCAGATCGGCTGGACCGCCGAGCAGGTCTTCGAGACCCATGACTTCATCGGCCAGATGACACAGGCCCTGCGCAACATCGTGGACGTGGTCGAGGCGGCGGGGGGATCGGTGTCCGACATCGTGCGCCTGACCTGGTTCGTGACCGACAAGGCCGAATACCTGCGCCGCCAGAAAGAGGTAGGGCAGGCCTATCGTGAGGTGATGGGATACCATTTCCCGTCGATGACGATGGTGGTCGTCGCGGGCCTGGTCGAGGATGAGGCCATGGTCGAGATCGAGGCGACGGCGGTCCTGCCGCAGTAGCCGTCACAAACGCCCCGTGGCCTGTTCGACCACGGCAAGCAGGCGCGCGCGGTCGAAGGGTTTCAGCAAGAGCGCGTCAAGGCCGAGCCGCCACGCCTCGTCAAGGCGGGGCCCGGTGTCGAGGCCGGTCACCACGATGAAGCGCGCCGAGGCGGTCAGCGCCCCGGCGCGAAAGGCCGCCAGAAGCGCGACGCCGTCCATTCCGGGCATGTGGAGGTCGGACAGCACCAGGTCCGGCACCCTGCGTGAGGCACGGTCGAGCGCCGCGCGCCCGTCGCACGCCGAGGACACATGCGCGATGCCGATGCTTTCAAGCGTCGCGCACATGATCTGTCTGCTGATCGCCATATCGTCGACGACCAGGACGCTGAGGTGTCGTCGAAGCGCCACGGGTCCCTCCGGTCAGGCGGCGGGACTGTGGTGCACTTCGGTTAAATCGTGGTGAACGTCAGCGGGTCTGGGCCAGAAGATGGCTCGCGCAGCCCGCCAGCGCCGCGTAGTCGTCCTCGATCACCGAGACCGCGAAGTTCTGCATGAAGCCCGCGAACCGTCCCTTGTCGCGAAACGCCTCGGCAAAGCCGAAGCGGCCCAGATGCGGCGCGAAGGCCTGCGCGACGCCGCCCACAAGGTAGACGCCCCCGAAGGGCAGGTGGATGAGCGACAGGTTGCCCGCCACGGTGCCGAGGATGCGCACAAAGAGCCGTGCGGCCTCTTCGGCGCGCGGGTCCTGCCCGGTGGCGCAGGCGGCCATGATGTCGGCGGCCAGCGCCTCCCTGGGGTCGCCCGCCTCGTGGCCGAGCCAGTGGTAAAGACGCTCCAGCCCGCGGCCGGACAGCACGTCCTCGACCGCGGGAAACCCGTGCGCAGTTTCCACGAAGCGCAGAAGGCGCATGTCCGCCTCGGTCCGGATCGGAAGGTTCGCGTGGCCCGCCTCGGAGGCCGGGACATAGCGGCCGCCGGGGGTCTCGTGGACCGGCGCCGCGTTGAAGCCGGTGCCGACCCCGATCACCAGCGCATCGCCCGTGCCGCCGTGTTCCGGCGCGGGAATGATCCGGCGGATCATGTCGTCGGGGATGCGGCCCAGCGCATGGCCCTGCGCCTGAAGATCGTTCAGGATCGCCACGGTCTCGGCCTGGGTGGCGCGCGCCAGCGTGTCGGCGTCGATCGTCCAGTCGAGGTTGGTCAGCGTCGCCACACCGTCGCGGACCGGCCCCGCGGCGGCGACACAGGCCCCGGCGCAATCCACGTTGCCCTCGGCCTGCAGGTAGGTGCGCAGCACCGTTTCAAGGCCCGGATACTCGGCATTGCGGTAGCGCCGGATCGTGTCGGTCAGTAGTCGGGCGCCCTCGGCCAGCGCGACACGCGTATTGGTGCCACCGATATCGGCGACAAGGGAATAGCGGTTGGCGGCGCGGTCGGGGCCCATGGCGTCCTTCAGGATCTTGCGAGTGCGGCGGCAAGGGCGTGATAGGATGCTTTCGGGTTGCGCTTCAAGGTGTCGAAGTCGACATGGACAAGGCCGAACCGCTTTTCGTACCCAAAGGCCCATTCGAAGTTGTCGAGCAGCGACCAGTAGAAGAAGCCGCGCAGGGGCACGCCCTCGGCGATGGCGCGGCGCATGACATCGAGATGCGCGTCGATGAACGCGATGCGCGTGCCGTCGTCCAGATCGGTGTCGTCCGGCCCGGCGTCCAGCGCCATGCCGTTCTCGGTAACCAGCAGCGGCAGGTCGCCGGTATGCTCCTCGCGCAAACGCTTGAGAATGCGATAGAGGCCCTCTGGATAGATTTCCCAGTCCATCTGTGTCCTGGGGAGCGGGCCGGAAACGGCCCGCGTGGCGGGCCAAGGGCTGTCGGGGCAGGCCGCGCGAATGCTGCGGGTGTAATAGTTGATCCCCAGCCAGTCGATCGGCGCCGAGATCGCGGCCATGTCGTCCTGCCATCCCGCGGGCATGTGCGGCTCCAGCCCTTCGAGGGCAAGTGCGGGGTAGCGCCCGGCCGTCAGCGCCTCGATGAACCAGCGATTGTAGATGGCGTCCTGCACGGCGGCGGCGCGCCGGTCGGCGGGGCTGTCGCTGGCCGGCTCGGCGTATTCGAAGTTCAGCACGATTCCGAGGTTCGGCTGCCCCATGTCCCGCAGGACCTCGATGCCACGGGCATGGGCCAGCAGGACATGGTGCATCGCGCGGGCGGCGGCGCGGATGTCGCGCAGGCCGGGCGCGTGGTGGCCCTCGAAATGGCTCAGCCAAGCGACACACCAGGGCTCGTTGATCGTGGCGACAGAGGTCAGCCTGTCGCCCAGCCGGTCGGCGACGATGGCGGCATAGTCCGCGAACCAGCCGGCCACGTCGCGGTTGGTCCAGCCGCCCTGGTCCGCCAGCGCCGAGGGCAGGTCCCAGTGGTAAAGCGTGGCATGGGGCTGCAATCCGCGCGCCAGCATTCCGTCGACCAGCCGGTCGTAGAAGTCGAGCCCCTCCGGGTTCGGCGCGCCGCGCCCTTCCGGCATGACACGCTGCCAGCTGACCGAAAAGCGGTAGGCGTCGAAATTGCCCCGCGCCATCAGGTCCAGGTCCTCGGCCCAGCGGGTGTAGTGATCGCAGGCGATCCGCCCGTCCTCGGCACGCACCACGTTGCCGGGCGTTGCCGCGAAGGTGTCCCAGTGCGAGGACCCGGCCCCGCCCTTGGCCATGCCCTCGATCTGGTAGGCGGCGGTGGCCGCGCCGAAGATGAAGCCGTCTGGAAAGCCGGCCCGAGTGTTCTGCATGGTCATCCTGTGCGTTGAAGAGGGGCGGGGCCGGTGGACTGGCCCACCATCAATTCGGCCTCCAGCAGCATGTGCCGGGCCGGCGTGTCTCGGCAGCGAATGGCCTCGATCAGCATCTCTGCGCAAAGCGCGCCGGCCTGCCGGACCGAGGACCGCACGGCGGTGAATGTGGGTATGTCGACCCCGTTGCGCAGATAGGACAACTCGTCGTCATGGGTGACGATCGAAACATCCCGCCCAAGCACCAGCCCCTTTTCCTCGACGGCGCGGCGAATCCCGAGCGCGGTGATGATAGAGGCCGCCAGAAAGGCGGTCGGTGGCGCGCTGCCCGCCAGAAGATCGCGCGCGGTGACATAGCCGTGTGTCTCGGTCATCTCGTCCGACCGCACCAGCGCCGGATCGAAGGCGACCCCGCGTGCGGCCAGCGCATCGCAATAGCCAAGCTGGCGCCGGGCGGCGAAATCCATCGCCATGAGCCCGTTGACGAGCGCGATGCGGCGGTGTCCGAGATCAAGCAGGAACTCGGTTGCACGGGCAAAGGCACGCCGGTTGTTCACATCGACCCAACTATAGGTCTCGTCGTTCATGGAGGTTCGGCCATGCACGACGAAGGGCAGGCCGATGCCGTTCAGGATCTCGATGCGCGGGTCTCCGACGCGGGGGGCGTGCAGCAGGATGCCGTCCACCGTGCCCTTCGCGGCGATTTCCTCGTAGGCGCTGGCTTGCGAGGCGTCGTCGACAAGGCTGAGGACCATGTCATAGCCGTTGCTCTGGTAAACTTCGCCGGCGCCGAGGATGAAATCGGAGAACACCGGGTTCACGATCTCGTGGCGGTGGGACACGGGAATCACGTGCCCGATCGCCATCGCACGTCCCGTCGCCAGGCCCTTGGCCCGCGCGTTGGGACGATAGTTATGGTCACGCGCGGCCGCCATGACCCGGGCGCGGGTGCGCTCTGCCACCTCGGGATAGCCGTTGAGCGCACGGCTGACCGTGGTAGGGGACAGGCCAAGCGTGTCGGCGAGTTCCTTGAGATTCATCTGCTTTCCCAAAGCGCTTTGGACGGCGGCAGGTTATCCACGTTTTCCGGCGGACGTCAAAGGCCCATTGCGCGGCGGCGCGGCAATGCACATGCAGAAAAGTCGTTTGGGCTTGGGGGGTTCCATGCTTGAAGATTGACAGTTACGATTCCATGCGTGAGGGTGCGCGCACCCAAAGCGCTTTGGGAATCATCCCGCGCGCGATTGTTTCAGGGAAGGACGCCCCGGGCGTCGAATGGGAGGATGACATGAAATACGGACTCTACGCGAGCGTCGCAGCGCTTGCGCTTTCCGCCAGCGGTGCGCTGGCCGGCGGGCACATGCCTTTCGCCGAGGGCGAGGGCGCCTTCAACTGGGACAGCTACAAGGCCTTCGCCGATGCCGCCCCTGACCTGTCTGGCCAGACCCTTACCGTTTCGGGGCCCTGGCTGTCGCCTGAGGCTGACCGCTTCGACATCCTCCTGAACTACTTCGAGGCAGTCACCGGCGTCGACGCGAGCTACACCGGCTCGGACAGCTTCGAGCAGCAGATCGTGATCGACGCCGAGGCCGGTTCGCCGCCGAACATCGCCGTCTTCCCGCAGCCGGGCCTGGCCGCGGTGCTGGCGGGGCAGGGGCAGCTGGCGCCGCTCGGTGACGAGA
>JBKAGF010000097.1:0-7076 GCA_046290265.1 Roseovarius sp.
CGGCCACCAGGGCCTTGTGCCGGTCGACGGTGTAGATGCGGCGCGCCAGCTGGCTGAGGATGGCGGCCTGGTAGCCCGAGCCGGTGCCGACCTCGAGCACCTTGTCGCGGGGGCTGAGCCGGAGCGCCTGGGTCATGAGGCCGACGACAGAGGGCTGCGAGATGGTTTGGCCGCAGGCGATGGGCAGGGGCATGTCCTCGTAGGCGCGGGTGGCGAAATGACCGCGCACGAAGGGGCCGCGGTCGATCTTTTCCATCGCCATGAGCACGCGCTTGTCGGTCACCCCGCGCGAGCGCAGGGCGAAGAGAAACTGCATCTTGCGTTCGGCGATATCGTCGGCGTCGTCGGTCATCGGGATCATTCGATGGCCCTGAGCGCGTCGAGCGCGTCATGGGCGGTGAGATCGGCCCGCATCGGCGTGACCGAGGTATAGCCCTTGAGATTCCAGTCCGCATCGGTGCCGTCGGCCGTGGGCTCGCCCTGCGGCGCGCCGGTGACCCACAAAAAGCGGCGCCCGGAGGGCGAGGTGGTGGGCTGCACGCCGAATCCCATGTCGCGGCGAAAGCCCTGGCGGCAGGCGCGCAGGCCCTTCACCTGCGTCGCGGGCACCGGCGGGAAGTTCACATTGTAGAAGATGCCGTAGTCGTCGCCGCTCCAGATGCCCTTGTCGAGCAGCGTGCGGATGGTGGACGCGCCGTGCCGGCGGCTGGCGTCGAAGGCATCGTCGAGGTCGCGATTGGCCGGGCCGTAATACTGGCTGAGGGCGATGGCCGGAAAGCCCTGGAGGGCGGCCTCCATCGCGGCGCCGACGGTGCCGGAATAGACCGCGTTCTCGGCCGAGTTGTTGCCGCGGTTCACGCCCGAGAGCACGAGATCGGGGGGCGCGTCCTTCATCACGTCATGCACGGCGGCCAGCACGCAGTCGGCAGGGCTGCCCTGGGCGGCGAAGCGGCGCTTGTCCAGTTGGCTGATCATCATCGGGCTGGTGTAGGAGATGCAATGGCCCACGCCCGATTGCTCGAAGGCGGGCGCGACGGTCCAGACCTCGCCGGTGGGACCGGCGAGCGATGTTGCGATCTCTTCCAGTACGGTCAGGCCCGGGGCCGCGATGCCGTCGTCATTGGTGATGAGGATTCGCAAGGGGATGCTCCTGCCAGGCTGTGTTCGATGGGCGGTGTTTCGCCTTGTGTATCTGCGCTGTCGGCAGGGGGCAAGCGCGGCACCGCGATGCGCCTTGCAGCCTGTTGCGCCGCGACCGCAGGGCAACAGGCCGGGCGTCCGGCCGCCGGCGTGGCGCCGGTGAGTATTTTTGCCAAGAAAAAGCCGGGGCGGGGGCACACATCGGAGGAGGCGCGCAGGGCGGCTTCCGGGGAGGGAGCCGGACGGGGGGGTTAGAGCAGCTGGGGCAGCAGCCGGGTGGCCACGTCCATCGCGCTGGGCAGCGCGGTCCGGTCCTCGCCCGGGAAGAAGCGGGCGCGGGTGTGGGTGGCGACCGGGCCGGGGTCGATCACCTGCACCTTCGGGCCGATCCTGACGGTTTCGGCCTGCCAGCTGCGGGCAAGGGCGATCTGCGCGGCCTTGGTGGCGCCGTAGCTGCCGAAGAATTTCTGGCCCGCGCGCGGATCGTCGAAGAAGACGGCGCGGCCCGCGTCGCCCAGAAGCGGGCTGATGAAGCCGATGAGACGGGCCACGGCATCGACATTGGTGTCAAGCGACTTGCGCCAGTCCCTGGCGTCGATCTGGTTGGTCGGGGTCAGCGGCGCGGCGTGCACGGCGCAGTGCACCCAGAGGTCCAGCGCGCCCCAGCGGTCGTGGATCGAGCGGCAGAGCTGGGCCATCGCCGCCTCGGTGTTGATGTCCATGGGCGCGAGCGTGGCGTCGCCGCCCTGCGCCTTGATGCGGTCGTCGAGCTCTTCCAGCGCGCCGGTGGTGCGGGCGACGGCGACGATATGATGCGTCGGCGCAAGGGCCTGGGCGAGCGCCGCGCCGAGGCCGCGCGAGGCGCCGGTCACGAGGGCGAGTTTGCGGGATGCTGCGTCATTCATGGCCTGCCAAATCTCATTCCGGCCGGGCAAGATCAAGTGCAATCCACTTGACACTTGGCCGCGCGCGCCCAAAAAAGGCGGGTGAAACGAGGACAGGAAAGGACAGTGCCATGGCGGATACCGTTTTGAGCAAGGCCGTGATCGGCCACGAAGGTGTGACGAAGAAGCTGGGGCTGGTGATCGGCGGATCGCTGTTCATCGCGATGGCGGCGCAGGTGAGCATTCCGTTTTTCCCGGTGCCGATGACGTTGCAGACGCTGGCGATCCTGATCGTCGGGCTGACCTTCGGCTCGCAGCTGGGGCTGGCGACGCTGGTCACGTACCTGGGCTATGGCGCGATGGGCCTGCCGGTCTTTGCCAATGGTGCCTCGGGTGCGGCGCTGATGGGACCGACCGCCGGGTTCCTTTACGGCTTTGCCGCGATGGCGTTCCTGGCCGGTCTGGCCGTGGAAAAGGGCCTGGCACGGGGGGTCGTGTCGACCGCCGCGGTCGCCATGGCGATTTCGGCGCTGCTGTATGTTCCCGGCCTGGCCTGGCCGGCACTGGTGATGGGCAAGACGATGCCCGAGCTGTGGGCCGGCTGGATGGCGCCGTTCCTGCTGGGCGATGCGGTCAAGGCCGTGATCGCGGCGATGGTCGTCTGGGGCGGCTGGAAGGCGCTGGAGGCGCGCAAGGGCTAAGGCCTCACCGATAGGTTTTTTGAAGCGCCGTCCCGGTTCGGGGCGGCGTTTTTAGTTCGGGCGGGGCGGCAGAATTTACGTAAATTCTGCGCCGGAAAATGCGTATTTTCCGGGGCGTTTTCTGCGCAGAAAACGGCTCAGGCGCTTTCGTGGAGGTCTTTCAAGGCGGCTTCGCAGAGGCCCAGCTCCAGCCATTGGCAGCCGGCGCAAAGCTGCGAGAGCGCGCCGGGCGGGACGTTTGCCACGATACGGCTCTTGGCCTCGCCCCATGTGAGGCGCGTGCCCACGGTGAGGCCGAGCGCCTGCGCGTGGCGGGTGTCGAGCGCGGCGATCCTGTCTTGCGAGGTGCAGAGCGTGCCGCGCCTTTTGGGGCAGGGGCCGCAGATGTCGTCGGTGGCGCCCGTAACCTCGATCTCGACCTCATCGCCACCGGGCGCGCGCAACCGGTCATTCACGATGCGCGCCATGTTGGCGGTGAACGCGTCGGAATAGCCCTTGCCCCGGAACCCCAGCGAACAGAGGAAGTGATGCGGGCGGTAGCGGAGGGGGGCGTCGGACATGTCAGGGCTTGTGCCCGGTCATGCCGGGCGCGGTCAAGCCTCAGCCGCGCGGCATCTCCAGCGTCGTGGTGTTGGTGCCGCGCAGCAGCACGAGGCGGCCTTCCTCGATGGCGATGACCTTGGCGTTGCCGATGGTCGTGCCCTTGGTGACGGTCGCGATCTTGCCCGAAGAGGTGCGGATGATGGCCCGGTCGCCGCCGGGTTTGAGGAAGGTTCCGAGCAGCGCCAGGCGCCCCGAGGGGAGCGCGTTCTTCTGGGTCGCGGCCTGGAGCGTTTCGCGGGGGGTGTCGGTCTCGGATGCCATTTTCTGCCTGCGTGCGTTGCATGGGTGAACGGGCGGCATCTAAAGGCGAAGGGAGGCGATGAAAACCCGTGCCGCACCGCATCGGCGAAATGGCGCTGCGTTGCGGCATGGCAGTGGCGGCGGGCCGCTTATCCGCCCCCGCGGGGCGGGGGCGGGGCGCTATTCGGCCGCCTTGAGTTCGAAACCCTTGGCGATCTGGTCCGAAGGCTCGACCGGGTAGTCGCCCGAGAAGCAGGCGTCGCAATATTGCGGGCAGCCGGTGTCGCGGCCCTTGGCCTCGCCCACGGCGCGGTAGAGGCCGTCGAGCGAGATGAACTTGAGGCTGTCCACGGCGAGGTGATCGCGCATCTCGTCCTCGGACATGGTGGCGGCCAGCAGCTTTTCGCGGTTGGGCGTGTCGACGCCGTAGAAACAGGGCCAGGCGGTGGGCGGCGACGCGATGCGGAAATGCACCTCGGCGGCGCCGGCATCGAGGATCATTTCCTTGATCTTGCGCGAGGTGGTGCCGCGCACGACGCTGTCATCGACGAGGATCACGCGCTTGCCCTCGATCAGGGCACGGTTGACGTTCAGCTTGAGCCGGACGCCCATGTTGCGGATCTGCTCGGTCGGCTCGATGAAGGTGCGGCCCATATACTGGTTGCGGATGATGCCCATGGCGTAGGGAATGCCGCTTTCCTGGCTGAAGCCGATGGCGGCGGGGGTGCCGGAATCGGGCACGGGGCAGACGAGATCGGCCTCGACCGGGGCCTCGCGCGCCAGTTCCACGCCGATCTGGCGGCGGGTCTCGTAGACCGAGCGGCCGCCGATGATGGAATCGGGGCGCGAGAAATAGACATGTTCGAAGATGCAGAAGCGCGAGCGGCGCGGGCGGAAGGGCCGGTGGCTTTCGACGCCGTTCTCGTTGATGACGACCATCTCGCCCGGCTCGATCTCGCGCACGAATTGCGCGCCGATGATGTCGAGCGCGCAGGTCTCGGAGCTGAGCACCCAGCCGTCGCCGACCTGGCCCAGCACCAGCGGGCGGACGCCCAAGGGGTCGCGCACGCCGATGAGCTTGGTGCGGGTCATGGCGACGATGGAGAACGCGCCCTCGACCCGGCGCAGGGCGTCTTCCATGCGTTCGGGGATGTTGCGCTGCAGCGAGCGGGCCATCAGGTGGATGATGCACTCGGTGTCGGAATTCGACTGGAAGATCGAGCCGCGCTCGATCAACTCGCGGCGCAGCGCGTTGGCGTTGGTGATGTTGCCGTTATGGGCAATCGCCGCCCCGCCCATGGCGAACTCGCCGAAGAACGGCTGCACGTCGCGGATCACCGGGTTCTTGCCGCCGGCGGTGGAATAGCGCACATGCCCGATGGAGAGCGGGCCGGGCAGGGTTTCCATCAGCGACTGACGGGTGAAGTTGTCGCGCACGTAGCCGAAGCGGCGGGCGGAGTTGAAGCCCTGTTCGGGGTCGTGGGAGACGATGCCGCCGGCCTCTTGCCCGCGATGCTGCAGGGCGTGCAGGCCGAGGGCGACGAAATTGGCGGCGTCGGTGACGCCGATCACCCCGAAGACGCCGCATTCCTCATGCAGCTTGTCCTCGTCGCCGGTGTCGCGCACCGCGTCGAAGTCGAAAGGATGGGCAGGGGGCATTTGCTTGTCGGACAAGGGGCAGCTCCGAATCCGTGGACGCTTGAGCCTCTAGATAGTGACTCGGGTCGGATATGTCACGAAACTATCATGGGAAAATTTGCAGCCGTGACGCGACGTGACGGATCGGAGACGGTTTTTTCCCCGCAGACCGGCGGGGGGCCTGTGGGCGGGCCGGTGAAATGAGTATTTGGGGAACAATGAAAGGTGGATTTCGCGCAAGCGGGGCGGCGTCAGTAGCGCGACAGGACGGCACCGGCGGCGACCAGCAGCGCGGCGATGACGCGTTGCGCCGAGACGTCGCGCGGGGCGAGGCCGAAGGCGCCGAAATGGTCGATCAGCAGGGCCGCGACCATCTGGCCGAGAATGAGCGCCGTCGTGGTGGTCAGCACGCCGAGAATCGGCACCGCCCAGAGCGCGGACCAGACATAGACCGCGCCGAGCGCGCCGCCGATCAGCAGGTATTTCGAGACGAAAGGCGCGCGGGCCAGCGCCGGGCCGTCGCCGTGGACGATCGAAATCACCAGAAGGATGAGGAAACCCACGCCGAAGGAGATCGTGGCCGCGGCCAGGGTGCTGTCGATGGAGCGGCCCAGGGCGGCGTTGATCGGGGCCTGCATGGCGATGAACGAGCCGCAGACGGCGATCAGGATGGCCGCGAAGAGAGGGGCGGAGGGCACCTTGCGTGCCCTCTTATTGCTGGGTTTCGGCAGGCTGGGGCTCGACCGGCTGGGCAGGGGCGTCGCAGGCGCTGACCAGATCCTCGTATTTCTGGGTGATCCAGCCGAGGGCCTGTTCGGGGTTGCCGTCCTCGACCTTGGAGGTGAGCTGGGAGAAGACGCGGGCCGAGCGGCTGTCGTCGATCATCTGGATGTCCTGGCTGGTCACCACGGTCTCGTAGACGAAATAGGCGATGGCAACGAGCAGGATGCCGCGGGCCACGCCGAAGAGGAAGCCGAGGCCCTGGTCGATCCCGCCCAGGGCGGAGCGTTGCACCACCGAGGAAAAGAGCGGGGTGATGAGCGAGGTCACGATCAGCGTGACGGCAAAGATCGCCGCGGCGGCGGCGAGCATGGAGAGCGCGCAGGTGTCGGCGAGGAAATCGCCCACCACGGGCACTTCCTTGACCAGCGGTTCGACCTGGGGCGCGAAGAGAAACGCGAGGATGGCGGCCACGACCCAGCCGGCGATGGCCAGAAGCTCGCGCACGATGCCGCGCGAATAGGCCAGAAGTGCCGACAGCACGATGATCAGCGCGACGATGCCGTCGATGATGGTGAAGCCTTCCATGAGCGCGTCCTGTCTATCCCGTGTTGGGCGCTTACCCCGCGCCGAAAATCTCACCTACGAAGCCGGTCAGGTCGCTCATCTGCTGCAGCGACAACCCGCCCGTGCCGCCGGTCTTGCCTCCGGCGGGTATGATTGCGGAGCAGAAACCAAGTTTTGCGGCTTCTTTCAACCTGTTTTCTGTCTGGGCCACCGGGCGGAGCGCGCCGGAGAGGGAGATTTCGCCGAAAAGCACGCAATCGGCGGGCAAAGCGGTGTCCTCGCGCGCGCTGAGCAGGGCGGCGGCGACGGCGAGGTCGGCGGCGGGTTCGGAAATCTTGATGCCGCCGGCGACGTTGAGGTAGACGTCGAGCCCGGCGAAGGGCACGGCGCAGCGCGCCTCGAGCACGGCGAGGATCATGGCGAGGCGGGCGCCGTCCCAGCCCACCACCGCGCGGCGCGGCTGGGAATGGGGCGTGGGCGCCACCAGGGCCTGCATTTCCACCAGCACCGGCCTTGTGCCCTCGATCCCGGCGAAGACGACCGAGCCGGGCGAGGGCGCGCCGCGGCCCGACAGGAAGAGCGC
>JBKAGF010000098.1:0-6907 GCA_046290265.1 Roseovarius sp.
CCGATATCGGCCAGAAGGCCAAGGTCGAGGTGACCGATGCCGAGATGACGCAGGCCGTCATGGAGCAGGCGCGGCAATACCCCGGGCAGGAGCGGCAGTTCTTTGAATTCGTTCAGCAAAACCCGCAGATGCGGCAGCAGCTTCGGGCGCCGATCTTCGAGGACAAGGTGATCGACTATATCGTCGAGCTGGCCGATGTGACCGAGAAGGAAGTCACCAAGGACGAGCTTGAAAAATCGGTTGAGGCGCTGGAAGACGAGTAAGCCGTCTTGCAGTGACCGGAAGAGGGAAAGGCCGTCCGAGAGGGCGGCCTTTTCTGTTGGGAAGAGGGGGAAATCCGACGTCGGTATAACGTCGGTATTTTGTCGGTATTGCGTCGGTGCGCCGTCAGCCCGTGCGGGCGGTAGGGTGGCCGTCAGGGCAGCCGCCAGTGGCGTGTGTCGGGGCGGGAGCGGCGCGAGGTCGTGTCGGGGGAGAGGGTCTCGAGGGTGAGCCCGGCGACCTGTTGCAGGGCCTGGCGGATGCGCGGGATCTCGGGCGCGGCGTGGTGGAGGGCGGCGAGCTCGGTGAGGTTGCCCCTGGCGTCGAGCGTGTAGAAATGGACGAACTTGTTGGCCTCCGGCCCGCCGGGCCGGCGGGAGCCGCCACGGTCGGAGGGGCCGAGGAATTCGCCCGCCGGGTGCCCGGGGCTGAGCGGGATGGTGCGGGTGCCGTAGGCCGTCGGCAGGATGAGCGCGTCGGGACGGACCGTAAGCATGGGGCTGCGCCACGCGTTGAGGAAGGCCAGGCCGAGCGCCACGGCGCCGAGAAAGCCCGCGAGGACGAGGAGGTTGGTCGTCAGGTCGAAGCCCGTGCCGGCGAAGAGGGCGAAGCCCAGCCCGGCGCAGGCGGCGGCGATGATCAGCACGCCCATCGCGGCGAGGAGCGGGCCATCTGGTCGTCTGAAGTCGGCTGTCTGCACGGGTACGCCTTTCCAGCGGGTGATCCAGCCTAGCAAGCGGGCGGGGATCGGCCAACGGAAAAGGGGGGTGCGCGTGCCATCCAGCCCATTGCATTTCGGTAGTGGGCGAGGACGACGAGTCAGAGGGCAACGACCGCTTCGAGCCCAGATTGACGGATGCAGATGCACACGAGAACGTCTGCTAACCGAATGGATCGGCCGTCATGCCAACTCCAGTATCGTCTTTCTCGTAAAAGATTCCGTAGTAACAATCCGATCCAACAATCCGGTCATTGCCAAAGACGGTTGATAAGGTCACTTCACACACCTTGTCTCCTGTGGATGCTCTGTAGAACTGCCTGATGTAGTGGTTCGGATAAACTTCCTCGAAGCTTCCTGCTGGTGAAATTTCAGACATGCACTGACTGAGCTGTTCCCGTATCTCAAGATCTTTGTTGACTAGGTTCAAAGTATTGCGCGACGGAGAGCACCATCTCGCCGGGCCTTCGATTTTGCGAAGCACCGAAGCCATTTTTTCTATTCTACGATGGGCGGAATCTGGCCAAGTGAAACGGTCGCTGCTTCTGAAATCCCATATCAGTAGGCCGGCTACGGAAAGAACCCCAAGGCTTATCAGCATGCGTTTCAATGTTTTTCCTTCACGCGCGACGCTGTATTGCTCTGCCAGCTTTTAGATTAGCGTCACAAAATCTGTCAGATTTCAATGACTGCTAAAAAATCCACATCGGTCGTCTTATCGGCGGCAGTGAACGGCAGCTCGGACTACAACACGGACTGCAAAGGGCTGCGGTTGCCATGGCGGGTTCGGTGCGGGTATCATCGCGGCACCAGAAACAGGTGAGGCCGGTGCGGTTGGCCCGGCCCCCGCGATGCGGGTCCTTTCGCGCACCGGCGGTCCGGTTGTCGCGTCCCATGGTCCAGGCGCTTGCGCATGTCGCGCAGGCGGAGTGACAAGGACGTGAGACATGCAACAGCAGATTTCGGTAATCACCCTCGGCATCGGCGACCTCGAGAGGTCGAAGCGGTTCTATCGGGAAGGCTTCGGGTGGCACCCGGTTTTCGAGAACGCGGAGATCGCATTCTACCAGATGAACGGGTTCGTTTTCGGCACGTGGCTGCGGGCGGCGCTGGAGGAGGATGCGCGGAGTGGCGCCCTGGCCGCGCCGGGGGCTTTATGGCCCAGAACGTGCCCGGCGGTGAGGTCGGTGATGGCGCGGCTGGTGGCGGCCGGGGCGCGGATGCTGCGGGAGGCGGATGCGCCGCCGCAGGGCGGGGTTCGGGGCTATGTCGCCGATCCGGACGGGCATACCTGGGAGATCGCGTGGAACCCGGCCTGGCCGATCGACGCGGCGGGGCATGTGACGTTCGGCGTGTAGGGGGAGCGGCCGGTTGAGCGTGGCGCCCGCGCGGAACCCAAGATGGCGCCTCGCTGGCGATACGGAATGACCGCCCTGTCGGACGGGCCGTACGGCACCGCCACGAAAAAGGGCCGCGCCTGGTGGCGCGGCCCCTGATCCTTGCAAGGCGGGAGGCTTACTTGTCCTCGTCGTCGCCCTGGGCGTCTTCCTCGGGAAGCACGTCTTCGACCGCGTCGGCGAGGTCTTCATCGTCGGAGGCGGCGGAGCCGATATCGTCGAAGAGTTCCGCGATCTCGTAATCGGCGGCTTCCTCTTCCTCGGCGGCGACTTCCTGGATGGTCTTGCCGGAGGCCTGAAGCTCGGCCTCTTCCGTCGAGCGGGCGACATTGACCTTAATGATCACCTCGACCTCGGGGTGCAGGGTGATCATGACCTCGTGCAGGCCGAGCTCCTTGATCGGGCCGCCCATGGCGACCTGCTTGCGGTCGATCGAGAAGCCTTCCTCGCAGACGGCGTCGGCGGCGTCACGGGTGGTGACGGAGCCGTAGAGCGCGCCGGAATCGGAGGCCTGGCGAATCACGACGAACTGTTTGCCGTCGAGGGTTTCGGCCAGTTTCTCGGCTTCCTTGCGGGTTTCGAGGTTGCGCGCCTCGAGCTGGGCCTTCTGGCCTTCGAACTGGGCGATGTTGGCCTCGGAGGCCGTCAGCGCCTTTTTCTGGGGCAGGAGGTAGTTGCGGGCGAAGCCCGGTTTCACGTCGACGACTTCGCCCATCTGGCCAAGCTTGGCGACACGTTCGAGAAGGATGACTTGCATTGGTATTCCTCCTTACTTCACGGCGTAGGGCAGGAGCGCGAGGAAGCGGGCGCGCTTGATGGCGCGGGCCAGTTCACGCTGCTTCTTCGCCGAGACGGCGGTGATGCGCGAGGGCACGATCTTGCCGCGCTCGGAGATGTAGCGCTGCAGGAGACGGGTGTCCTTGTAGTCGATCTTGGGTGCATTCTCGCCCGAGAAGGGGCAGACCTTGCGGCGGCGGAAAAACGGTTTTGCAGCCATGGGTTAGTGTCCTTTCTTCAAGCTGGGATCAACGACGCTCGCGGCGGTCGCCGCGGTCTTCTTTCTTCTGCATCTGGATCGACGGGCCTTCTTCGTGGTCGTCGACCTTGATGGTCAGAACGCGCATGACGTCGTCATGCAGCCGCATCAGGCGCTCCATCTCGTGAACGGCCGGTGCCGGGGCATCGGTCTTGAGAAAGGCGTAGTGGCCCTTGCGGTTCTTGTTGATCTTGTAGGCGGTTACGCCAATCCGCTGTCGACGACCTTGCCGCCATTGTCCGCCGACGTCATGAAATGTCCACCAATCTGGGTATTGGACAGGTCCTGGCGCGAGATGAAACAATCGTAAACGGATGTGATCCACTTCTATCTGGGCGCATTTCCAGGTGCCTTTCTCCTTTCGCGGCCGGGATGCGCGGTTCATGCGTGATGCGAAAGGAATGCGGCCTATACGACGGATCGGCGGGCTTGGCAAGCGCCGGGGGACGTGCCGGGATTTTGCCCACGCGCCGCCCCATTGATGGCGCGATTGTCACGCAGGGTGCGGCGAGATGCAAACCCCCCGGAAGGACCCGCCGCGATGACCGTCTTGCCCGATACCATGACCCAGTTCCAGGCCCATGAACGCCGCACCATGCAGCGCCAGCCGGTCGAGGCGGCCGAAGGGCCGGGCGTGCTGGCCGGACGGGTGGTGACGGGCGGTGCGGCGCTGGCGCTGATGGTGGCGGGGCTGGGGATTTGGCTTTTCCCGGCGCCGGACCACGCGGTGATGCTGGTCAAGCTGGGCGCGTCGCTGGCGATGGCCGGGACGGGGGCGGTGCTGTTGTCGGCGCTGAACGCGAGACAGGAGATGGCCCGGGTCGAGATCGACACGCAGCGCGACGAGATCCGGACCTATGACCGGGAATTGCGGGGGCAGGTGTACCTGACCGGGCGTTACCGGATGTCGGAGTTTGCCGAGATCCGGCTTAACAACCGGACCTTCTTTGCGCGCGACACGTCCGGGGCGCTGGTGGTGTCGGTGCCGGTGCGGGGCCGCAAGCAGGAACGGGCGATCCGCCGGGCGCTGGCGCTGGCCTGAGGGGCGCGGGTTGTTTTCGGTGTAAGGGGTTGAAATCTTTAAAAGATTTCGATCCGCTTTCTTTTGAAGAAAGCGGCGCGCACAGGCCGAGTGTTCGTTTCTCCACACGATCTGTTGATTACCGTCGGATTGATCGGTCGCGTACAGGGGTTACTCTGTGTGGCACGACCGATATGACACATTGTAACAGGAGTTACGCGATGAAGACGACACTGATGGCCGCAGCAATGGCCTTCGCGGCCACCGGCGCCGTTGCCGCCCCCGAGGCTTACAAGCTCGATCCGAGCCACAGCCAGGTGGTGTTCAGCTACGAGCACCTCGGCTATTCCACGACCTACGGGATGTTCTCGGGCTTCGAGGGCGAGATCATGTTCGACCAGGAAGACCCGGCGAATTCGTCGGTCGAGGTGTCGATGCCGGTGCGCTCGATGCTGACCGGCTGGGAGAAGCGGTTCGAGCATTTCATGTCGGACGATTTCTTCGGCGCGGCCGAGGGCGACATGATCACCTTCACCTCCACGGGCATCGAGGTGACGGGCGAGGATACGGCGAAGATCACCGGCGACCTGACGATCGGCGACACGACGCAGGAAGTGGTGCTGGACGCGACGCTGAACCAGGCGGGCGATCACCCGATGGAGGGCAAGGCCTGGGCGTTCCGCGACGGCGACGGTCTCGCTCGGATTTCGGGCTCAAGTTTCGCCCAACGTGAGCGACGAGGTCGAGGTGATGATCTCGATCGAGACCGGCAGCCGGATAAGCTTGCCGGTTTGAGAATGGAGGCCGGGGGAAGCTGGCGGCCTTTTTTCTGTTTCGGTTCGGTTATCGCGACCGGGCAGGGCCGTCCGCGGTGGCGCGCCAGGAGTGTCTTGATTTATGGTTCCACCCTCGATTGTTCTGCATGGTGTCGTGCAGAAGGAGCGCCCGATGGGGTCGTGCGCTGCCGCGGTGCGCCTTTGAGCGTTGATTGCCGGGCGGCTTACCAGTCAGCGGCGTGCCGTACCAGAGCAGCACTGCCGATAAACAACCGAGCCAATCACCATCCCCAGCGTTAAGCGGCCGAACGCTGTTCTTTCGAACCATGTGCGGGGCGTGATGCGCGGGAGAAAATGACAACTGGCCGCCAGTTACCAGCACGTTGACCAAGAGCAGCAGGGCACAGGGCTCGGGCAGCCCTCGCCAGGAAGGCCGATGGCGGCGGTGGGGGCAGCAGCGCCACGGCACCATCACGCCGACAGCGCCAGGAAGCCGTGGAGAGAGCACGGCGGCGCAGGAGCGCATCATGCCGTTGAAGCCCACCTGCGTGCCGCCGGCGTTCTCGAGCATCCACCGGCCAGACCGCGCCGATCAGCAGGCTCGCCAGGGCCACGGCGATGCCGGCGGCGGTGGTGGTGATGGCGGGGCCATGAGCTTGCCGTCGCCAAGCGCCACGCCCACCGCGAGCGCGAGGTTGGGGCCGAGGAGCGGCGCGATGACCATGGCGCCCACGACGACGGCGACGTTGTCGGCGATCATGCCGAAGGCCGCGACGACGGTGGAGAGGACCACGAAGACGATGTAGTTGCGGTCGGTCTGGGCCTGTTTCCAGACGTTGTTGTAGATCTCCTCGCGCGACTGGCCGCCGCGGTGCTTGCGGGCGTCCTTTTTTGCGGCTTCCTTTTCTTCCTCCTCCTTCTCCTTTTCGGGAAAGGGGATGGTGGTTTCCACGGGCAGAGTGGCGCGCCAGCCTCGCCCCCATCAGCGATTGCAGCCGGTCGAGGAGGGCCTGCCGCGTGTCCTGCGTGGCGAGGATGTGGACGCAGACGTGATCGGTGTTGTGGAGGTCGGCCTGGGCCGTGGTGGAGAGCGCCTCGTGGGTCCGGCCTGCAGGAGCTGGCGGCGTCTTCCGGCGGAGACGATGATCTGGCGCAGGCTCATGGCGCCAAGTGTTAGCGCAAGCCTGCGCCGGGGTCACGGGCGTTTGGCGGTCAGGTCGAAGGATATGTCGACGGTGAAACGAGCGTGCCTTCGTGGTGCCGAAGCCATGTTGAATCGCGGCGGTCGACGGAGAGGGCGCCGCTCGCGGTGGCGGTGTCGCCGTCGATGGCGAGGGTGAAGGGGAGTTTGACCGGAACGGACTGGTCCTTGATGGTGAGGGTGCCGTCGGCGACGTGGCCGTCTTCTCGCGCCATGATATCGGCGGTGAAGGTCGCGGTGGGGTGTGTTTCGGCGGCGAAATAGTCGGGGCCCATGGCCTGGTCGGTGACGGAGCCGAGGGTGAGGGAGGGGATGGAGACGGTGACGGTGACGTCGCCGTGCTTGCCGTCGGTGTCGGGCTCTTCCGAGTAGGCGATCTCGGCCGTCCAGTCGGCGAAACTGCCGGAGACGTCGGAGCCCATTTGCGAGACGGTGATGTCGAGCGTGCCCTCCTGTACCTGCCAGTCGCTTTCCACGGCTTCAAGGGTCGCGGTTTC
>JBKAGF010000099.1:0-6580 GCA_046290265.1 Roseovarius sp.
GAGGGGCTGACGATGGCCGGGCCGCTGCGCGGCTGTTAACCGGCCGGGGGCTCGATGCCAGTGTCTAACAAGGTCTCGATCCCGACATGCGTTGCGGGCGGCAGGAAGGACGGCTGTGCGGACCAAGCTGTCGTTCACGACGGAGGCGAGCGTCTGCCCCTGGGGTGGCGATCCGGCGGTTTTTCGGAGCCATTTCGAGAAAGGAAGGCCGTGCGTTGAGTTCGGCCGCATCAGATGCCGAGGCGTTTTACGCGGAAGCATGCCGGTGTTTTGGCGACCCGGCTGAATTGGGGGCAGGCGTGTATTTGTTCGAAGCCGACAATGCCGAGATATTGATCAGGCCACTTGCCGATATCGGGATTGATCTGATTGTATTCGACCTGCGCAAGCCGTCGCCCGTTTCCGCTGAGCTTTTGAGGCTGTTGGAGGGCGGGATGGCGACGTTCAAATCCTGATACGCCACATCCGGTGTGGCGTCGCTCCGGCGGATTTGCGGCATGTCGCACACGGGGTTCGGGGCCGATCGGACCCTTGTGGATAAGTGTCACATCCCCGTCACGGAATCGCGCTACCCAAACCGCAATATGTTCCGCCATATCCAGTTCTTGCCAGAAACGGAACACGAGATATAGTGGAGCCAAAGAAGGGGCGGCTGTCACGCCCCGAACCAGAGCATGAGGCATTGCGAGCGGGGGTACGTGTGGCCATGGATGCAGATTTCAGGACGGAATTCGTAAGGGCGCCCTCGGCGCTGAAACATCATCCGGCACTGGTTCTCAATGCCGATTATCGCCCGCTGTCCTATTACCCGCTGTCGCTTTGGCCCTGGCAGGATGCGGTCAAGGCGGTGTTCCTTGACCGGGTCGATATCGTGGCCGAGTACGAGGACACGGTGCGAAGTCCCTCGACAGAGATACGGATACCGTCCGTCATTGTCCTGAAAGACTATGTCAAACCTCAAAAGCGCGTGGCCTTCACGCGCTTTAATTTGTTTCTGAGGGATGAATTCCGCTGCCAGTATTGCGGATCGAAGGGCGACCTGACCTTCGACCATGTCGTGCCGCGCGCCCGGGGCGGGATCACCTCCTGGGAGAACGTGGTGGCGGCGTGCAGCCCGTGCAACCTGCGCAAGGGGGCGAAAAGCCTGCGGCGCTCGGGCCTGAGCCTGCGCAAGCCGCCGCGTGCGCCGGGCGCGGAGCAGTTGCGCAACCTGGGGCGGAAGTTTCCCCCCAACCACCTGCATGAAAGCTGGATAGACTTCCTGTACTGGGATGCCGAGCTGGAGGCGTGAGACCCCGGTTTAAAACGTTGACCTGACGGTGAACTGCGTGTTGGCTGACCCGGATGAACACGCGGGGAGGGCCGGATGCGTCTGGGTGTATTTCAATGCGAGGCGGGCGGGCTGTCGACCAATGCGCGGCTGCGCGCGCTGGAGTTGCGGCTGGCCGAACGCGAGGTCGACCTGATGGTCTGCCCCGAGCTGTTCCTGTCAGGCTACATGGGGGCCGATCACGCGGCACTGGCGGAACCGGCGACGGGGCCGTTTTTTCAGGACGTGGCCGAGATGGCCAGACGCCACGAAACGGCCGTCTGCTATGGCTATCCCGAGACGGCGGACGGGGTAATCTATAATGCCGCGCGGCTGGTGGGTGCGGATGGCGCGGCGCTGGCCAATCATCGCAAGCGGCTGCCGTCGCCGGGCAGTTTCGAGGAAGCGACCTTTGCCGATGGCGATAGCCCCACGCTGGTCGATCACGGCGGGATGCGGATCGCGATCATCATCTGCTACGAGGTCGAGCTGCCCGAAAGCCTGCGGCAGGCGGCGCTGCATGGGGCCGAGCTGGCGCTGGTACCCACGGCGCTGGTCGATCAGTGGGGCGTGGTGGCCGAAAAGCTGGTGCCGACGCGGGCCTTCGAAAACGGGCTGTGGCTGGCCTATGCCAATCACGCCGGCAAGGAGAACGGCGTGCGCTATCTGGGTGGCAGCCGGATCGTGGCGCCGGACGGCGTGGAAGAGGCCGTGGCGGGCGACGCGGAAACCGTGATTGTCGCGCAGGTCGATGCCGACCGGGTGGTGACGGCGCGGAATCGGCTGCCTTATCTGCGCGACGCGGTCAAATTGTGAGCGTGCCGATTTGACCGCGCGAGGCGGCGGCTGAGGCCGGGGTGAACCCCGGCCTACAAGGTCCTACGCGGCGCGAGAGCGGCGGCGCTGGCGGCGGGGTTTGCCCGCGCCCTGGGCCGGAGCGCCCGCGTTTGCGTTCACCTGCCCGTGCCCGCCCTGCGAGGGCTTGCGGCGGCGGCGGTTCGGGCCGCCGTTGCGCTTTTTCGGGCCTTGCGCCTTTTCATTGACCGGCGCGGTGCCGCTGGCGACGGGGACGGTGATCTTCATCACCTTCTCGATATCGCGCAGAAGGTCCGCTTCCTCGGGCGCGCAGAGCGAGATCGCCTCGCCTTCGCGGCCCGCGCGGGCAGTGCGGCCGATGCGGTGGACGTAATTGTCGGCCACTTCGGGCAGGTCGTAGTTGACGACGTAGGCGACGCCCGGAATGTCGATGCCACGCGCGGCCACGTCGGTGGCGACGAGGATGTTGGTGGTGCCGTCGCGGAACGCCTTCAAGGCGCGGTCACGCTGGCCCTGGCTTTTGTTGCCGTGGATCGAGGCGGCGTTGAAGCCGTCGGCCACCAGCCCCTTCATCAGCCGTTCCGCGCCGTGCTTGGTGCGGGAGAAGACGAGGGTGAGGGCCTGCGGGTCATCGGCCAGGATCTCGCGCAGTTTCGCGGATTTGTCGTTCTTGGCGACGTGATGCACCGATTGTGTGATCTTGTCGGCGGCCTTGCCCGGGGGCGAGACCTGAACCCGGCGCGGGTTGGTGAGGTAGGCGGCGGAGATCTCTTCCATCTGCTTGGGCATGGTGGCCGAGAACAGCATGGTCTGGCGCGGGCTGCCCAGGTGCGGCGCGATCTTGCGCAGCGCGTGGATGAAGCCCATGTCGAGCATCTGGTCGGCCTCGTCCAGCACCAGGTGACGCGCGGTGGAAAGGTCGAGCGCGCGGCGCTCCATCAGGTCAATGAGGCGGCCCGGCGTGGCGACGAGGATGTCGGTGCCGCGCGACAGCAGGCTGATCTGCTTGCCGATGGACTGCCCGCCGACGACGGTAACGACACGCAGCTTGGTGCCCTTGGTGAGGTTGCGCAAGGATTCGGCGATCTGGTTCACCAGCTCGCGCGTGGGGGCGAGGATGAGCGCCTTGACGGTCTTCTCGGCGGGTTTGCCGGGCATGTCCAGCAGGTGCTGGATGAGCGGCAGGCCGAAGGCCAGCGTCTTGCCGGTGCCGGTCTGGGCGAGGCCCATGACGTCATGGCCTTCCAGCGCCAGCGGAATGGCCTTGTTCTGGATGGGTGTCGGCTCTGTCAGGCCCGCCTGTTTGAGGGCGGTGTTGAGTTGGGGCGCGAGGCCCAGCATGTCGAAATCGTACAAGTCGTGTCCTTTGCGGGACCGCGTGGCGGGATGCCAGCGGCCAATTCGGAAGGTCCGCACGGAATGCGCGAACCGATAGGGTTGGGCGGCGGCCTTAAGACGGGGCGGGCGTATCCCGCGCCACCTGGCGCCGCATCAGAAACCCTGCGTGATGGGGGAACTGGAAAAATCAGGCTGGTTGCTGGTTCGGGCGGTTGGCCCGGCTCACGCGCAATCGCAGCGATGGGGGACAGATGGGGGATTGCGGGGTAAGTGTCAAGCAGCAGTTGAGTTTTTCGGGAGTAGATGTCGGCTGGTGCTTTACACATGCGGAGATTGTCCGGTTTGAGCCCAAAATGACAAGTGTCGCGATGTGTGCAAAGGTGTGCTTTGGAACAAATCGCAAGGAGGGGGCGACATGCGAATTGGCGTTATCGGCTGTGGAACAATCGCACGTGCAACGGTGGAAGGCATCGTCCAAGATGGGCACGAAATCACTGTTTCCGAGCGTAGCCATCACCATTCTTCTTCGCTCGCCGAAGCCTATGAGAACGTTCGGATTGCGGACAATCAGGGGGTCGTCGATGCAAGCGACATTCTGTTTTTGGGATTGATGGCCGAAGTCGCGCCAGATGTTCTCGGCCCGTTGACGTTCCGGGAAGAACAAGTCGCGATCACGTTCATGGCTGGCGCATCGCTTGAAGAAGCAGACGCCTTGGTCCGACCGGCGCGCGCGACTGCGATAATGATGCCGTTCCCCGGTATTGCCCAAGGCGGCACGCCCATCATGATGTACGGGGACGCCGAAATCGTCACGGATATTTTTGGTGCTCGGAACAGCATCTTTCCCGTGCGGGACGCCGATGAAATGGCCGCCTACCTGAGGGCGCAGGCTGTGCTCTCTCCTGTCGCGCGCATGGTCGGCGATGCTTCGGACTGGCTAGGGGATCGTGTGTCAGACAAAAGTCAGGGCGAAGCCTTTCTGAGAGAGTTGGTGGCATCGAACCTGTCGACAATCGCTTGTGAACCCCTGATCGAGGCGCTCAATGCGCCCGGTGGATACAATCAGAGGCTTCGACTTCATATGGAGGCTCAGGAGATGACCGCAGCGCTCAAGAACGGTCTCAGCAAAATGGCTTAGTCTGAAACTGACACCAGTTTGTGCGGCTTTCGGTTCTCACGATCACAGCTGAAACTTTGAGTACGCAGTGAATTACCAAAGCAGAAGTTCACGGCGTCAAGCGGGACGGCAGCAAAGTCCGCATCGCAGACATCGCGCACCAATAGAAAAAGGCGCCGCGGTGTCCCGGGCGCCTTCCTGTCGGGTATGCATCGCGGTCAGCCCCGGGCGGGCTCGTTCGCGGGCGACTGTGCAGGCGCGGGCGCGGCCGATTGCTGTGCCGGCGCGGCAGGCTTCTTGCCGCCGGCGTTGAGCGGGTCGTCCTGGCGCTGGACCGAACCCTCGAAATGGGCGCCGGATTCGATCGCGATGGTCTTGTGGATGATGTCGCCTTCGACGCGGGCGGTCGACGTCAGGCGCACCTTCAGGCCACGCACGCGGCCGACGATGCGGCCGTTGATCACCACGTCATCGGCGATGACCTCGCCCTTGATCGTGGCGCCTTCGCCGATGGTCAGAAGGTGGGCGCGGATGTCGCCCTCGACGGTGCCCTCGACCTGGATATCGCCGGTGGTCTTGAGGTTGCCGGTGACGTGAAGGTCGGTGGACAGGACAGAGGCGGCAGGCTTGGCCTTGGGGGCCGCGGCCTTGAATTCGCCACCGCCGGACTTGTCGGCAGTATCCCTGCGCGCCTGTTCCGGCATGGCGGGTTTGGCCGCAGATTCCGGTTTCGGCGCAGGTTCGTTGATTTTGCTCTTAGAAAACATCTCTTGCAGCCTTGATGTAGATCATGGGGTTGACGGCCTTGCCGCCGACACGGACCTCGTAGTGTAGATGGGTGCCGGTGGAACGTCCAGTGCTCCCCATAGCAGAAATCTTTTGCCCGCGCGAGACTCTTTGCCCCTTCTTCACGTAAAGCGTCGAATTGTGCGCATAGCGGGTTTCGATGCCGAATTCGTGCTGGATCTTGACCAGACGGCCATAGCCCGACTGCCAGCCGGCATGGGTGACGACACCGTCGGCGGTCGCGTAGATGGCAGTGCCGTGCGGCGCCGCGAAATCGGTGCCCGAATGCATCCGGCCCCAGCGCATTCCGAAGCCCGAGGTGTAGCGGAAGGACGACTTGACCGGCATGGCGAAGGGCGCCTTCTGGGCGGCGATGCGATAGAGGTTCAGCTTGTCCATGCCCTGCAGAATGCCATTGGCGCGGCGGGCATCGGCCGAGGGTTCCTCGCCGCGGGTGGAGAAACTGAGCGGCATCATCGGACCACCCTGGCCGGAATAGCCGGAACGGACGGTCGCGATGAGATTGTCGGGGTTCATGCCGGCGGCGCTGAACATCTTGTCCAGAGGCTCGACCGAGATCGTCATCGCCTCTTCGAGCTGGCGGAAGATCTGATCGTTCTGATCCTGCATCAGCTGGATCTGGCTGGCCATCTCGTCGGCGCGCAGAAGGGCATCCTGGGCATCGGCGGTCACCTGGTCGCGCTGTTCGGCCGTGGCGGCCAGCTGGGCGGACAGGAATTCGACCATCGGGTCCTCGCCGGACTCGTTCTGCTGGCCGGGCAGGGGCGTGTCGCCCGAGTTTTCGATCGCCTGCGCCAGCTGGTCGGCCTCGTCGCGGGCGCTGTCGCGGTCCTGCATGGTCCGGCGCAGGGTCGACTGGATCACCTCGATGCCGGTTTCCAGCTCGCGGCGGCGGGTTTCGGAAGACAGCAGCTCGGTCTGCATCACCGAGATCTGTTCCAGCGCGGAGTTGAAACGGTTCTGGGCGGCCAGCGCCTCGTCGGCACGCTTGTCGCGCTCGGCCTCGAGCGCGTTCAGCCGGGCCTCGTAGGTGCGTTGATCGCGCTTGGCCTGCTCGCGGAAATTTCCAGCGCCGATGGAATCCATCAGCAGAATGGCCGTCGCGATAATGGCCCAGGCCACCACCAGCGAACTGCCGACAAACGCCAGAAGTTGCGTTTCGGGCCGCAGGCGGATGAACCGCATCTCGGTGT
>JBKAGF010000100.1:0-6413 GCA_046290265.1 Roseovarius sp.
CGCCCGCCCGCTGCAGGATCTGGCTGCGCTCGTAGCGGGTCAGCGACGGGGTATAGCCGGCGGCGATCTCGAAGGCCCGGCGCGCGTGCTCCGCCGTGCCCGCCGGCACCGTCCCCACCACCTCGTCGGTGAAGGGGTACCGCACCTCGATCACCTCCTCGGTGAACACTTCCTCGCCGCCGATGCGCATTCCCTCGTTGCGGATCTCCACCGCCGCCATCCTGTTCATGCCCCCACCTCCTCGAGCGCCGCCGCCTTCGTCGCGTAGAAGAACGCGTCGAAGTTGCGCAGGGCCGGGGCCGAGGGCAGGTCGAGGACGCGGTTGCAGATGAAGGGCACCTCCTGCTCGGTCAGGCCGCCATGGCTGCGCAGCGGCTCGTTCAGCGCCGCCAGGTCGTGGCGGTGCTCGGAGGTGCCGATGGTCATGTTCTCGGTCGAGATCATCACGATGTCGCCGATCCGGTCGCCCGGCAGCTCGAAGCGCGCGACCGCCTCCTCCCGGCCCATCACCTCCAGAAGCTCCGGCCGCGCGGCCAGGCGCGCGATGATCTCCGCGCGGTCCGCGCCCGCGGGCAGGTAGGCGGTGCCGAACCCGCCCAGGGCGCCGTGATGCACCACGTAAGGGTCGGTGATCGGCAGGATCACCCGCGCCGCGGCCTCGCCCAGCCACGCGTCCAGCAGGTCCTGCACGTAGATCACCTGCGGATCGCCGGCGGCATCGTGCTTGGGCTTCATGCCGTGGTCGGCGGTGACGACGATGGCCGCGCCAAGCTCGTCAAGCTGGCCCAGGTAGCGGTCGAACATCTCGTAGAACGCCTTTGCCTCGGCCTGGTCGGGGGCGTACTTGTGCTGCACGTAATCCGTGGTCGTCAGGTACATGACATCCGGCTTCCATTCCCGCAGCAGCTTGACGCCGGCGGCAAAGACGAACTCCGACAGCTCCGCCGAATAGACCTCCGGTTGCGCCATGCCCAGCCACGTGCTGGCCGCCTCCTGGCCGTGCTCCTCCCGCGTGGACGTGTCGGACTTCTCGGCCGAGAAGCACTTCGCGCGATCCTCGTCGAACCTCAGCCCGGCCCCCAGCAGCGCGCGCAGCTTGTCCTTCGCGGTCACCACCGCAACCCGCGCACCGGCCTCGTAGAACCTGCTGAACACGGTCGGCGCGCGC
This sequence comes from Roseovarius sp., assembly GCA_046290265.1. Taxonomy (GTDB): domain Bacteria; phylum Pseudomonadota; class Alphaproteobacteria; order Rhodobacterales; family Rhodobacteraceae; genus Roseovarius. Next base: position 1,169 of record JBKAGF010000100.1, read on the forward strand.
AGGAAGCGCACGTCGTTCATCATCACCTCCTCGCCGGTCTCCGGATCGTACAGGTAGTTGCCGCAGATCCCGTGCACGGCCGGCGGACGGCCCGTGGCAATCGACAGGTTGTTGGGGTTGGTGAAGGACGGGATGACCGAATGCGCCAGCCGTCCCCCGCTCGGCTTCATCCGCTCAGGTTGGGCATCAGCCCGTCCGCAATCGCAGCCTCCAGGGCGCAGGCTCGCACCCGGCAGACAGATCGCTGCAACCGCGCCGCCATGGCGTAACTGCGGTCATGGCGATGATGGTTTTGGTCATTGGCATTTGTTCTTCCTTGAATTCTATGCGGCTCTTGTGCTTCAGGGCCCTGCGCGGACGCCGAGGCACTCCCATGAGTGGTCCGCGCCGCTTCGACGCGCCGCATCACATGCTCGTCCATCTGCCCGATGCACCCCACGCGGACTGGGACGATTGTCTGCTGCCGGGTTGATGAAACCCCGTTCCTTCATGCCGCGATAGACCTGGGAATGTACGCCGGATCCGGGCAAAGAACGTCACGATGATCGGGCTGAGCCCCGGTCGGCCAGCAGGGTCTCGAACCCCAGCTCACGCATGCCGGCGACGACGCCATTGCGGTGTCTGGACGCGCCCTGCAACCCCGACCCGCTTCCTGCGCATCCAGTGCAGCAAGAAAGCCGCGACCACGGGTCGGCGGGGTAACCGCCACTGGCCGTTTTTTCCATCGTTCCCACTGCGCATGGACGTCCAGCGACAGGGAATGGCTGGCCCAGTCCCGGCCAGTCGTCCTTCTACAGAACGACCCGAACCCGCACACCCTGATGCATGCTGGGACGACACCCGCGCTTGCAACTGCGCCACCTCGATGGATCGCGCCAAAGCCGACATGCGTCGATCAGCACCGCTTCCGCCGCATGCCGCTCCGCGATCTCCTTGACCGGGTTGAGAATGCCGGAACTGTTTCGCCCGATGATCAGCGAATGCGATTGCCGGATCGTCCGCAGGATCTGCACTCCACCGCGCGCGCAGATACTTGTCAGCAAGCGAACGCCCTCCAATACTCCATCGGCGTGCCGCCGCGCAGGCCGTAAGCGCCATTGGCCAGTCACCAGACTGCCGTCTGGCAAGAAGGATTCAGCATCGCTTCGACACAGAAGGATCCCCCGCTGTCCGCACGCAGTCGTAGTCTCGCGGCCTGGTCCGACCCGTCAGCAATTGGTTGATCTGCGGTCAGGCGCGGAAGTCATCTAAGCTGCCCCAGTGCTTAAGCATGGTTCCTTGACGCAGGACGGCAAGGGTCATAGGCGTCAGCAGATAGGGTTCACCCATTCTTAGCGGGATTTTCAGTGCAGCTGACCATCACAGGCTCTTTTGGACCATCTATGAGGCTGGTTAGAGCAGCGCGTGCCATCTGGAAATGCAATGTCGAGATATGATGCGTTTGCCTATGCATCCCGTTGCGCGAACGGGCAACGGAACGGCAATTCCGACGGGATCCCGCTCGCTTATCACCGCGAACCGATACGGCTGGTTTCCGCCGCATGCCACATACAGATTGGGACCGCGCAGCGCCATGCCCGCGACGGAAATCCCGTCAGTCGAGTCGACTGTCCCTGCCGGCATTTCGCCTCTCCCCTGCCTTGACGAAAGGAACGCACCCAGGCCGCGCGTGCTTGACGTCGCGATCATGTTGGCGGCGAGCAGGGATGCCGCGACTGCCGTTATCCAGTTCCGAGCCAATCGCTGACCCGCCGTGCTGCCACCGAACCGGTTGTGGGACCACGTGCGCCACGGTTCGTGCGCGTAGCCAGGGCAACCGACACTGCCGGATTCCCGATCGGCGGGCCGTCCGGCAGATCGACCCGCCTGGCGTATGTGTGACCGCACAGGATCAACGAACAGTGATCCCGCTGGCGGCGAGCACTCCGGCTCCAGCACCCCTTCCCGGCGTTACAGCTCCAGCAGGTTGGTTCGTTTTCAGGGGTGCCATGACACATCAGCATCCGGTCGATATGCGCACCGAGGGCAGGTCTTGCAGCCATTGCCGATGGACGGGGAAACTGCGGCCAGGATAGGCGATTCAATGCTCCTCCGGGAATTTGGCCAGCCACCCGTCATGGTTTCCCCACGAGATCTGTAGTGACCACAGAGATCGATAGCCGGCCGCAAGCGGCCCGCTGAAGTGTCCCAGGTTCAGGATCGATCCACCCTGAGCCGGATATCTCCAGTACGGCCCGCAATAGCATGACGTTGGTTTACGTCGGCAATACGGCGACCTGTCAAAGCCCGTATCCATCCCTCCTCAGCGACAAGCGGAAACGGCCGCGGCCGCCCGGAAATCCGGCAAGTTCCCTACCGATCTGACTTGACCAATCGGACGCGAGCAGTTCCCCTTCGCGCATCAGGATCGGATGGGCGACGTCGGGATCCAGGAATTGAATTCCTTCAGCAGGTAGGCCGTTCCCACATGCTTGTCGCTGTGGCAAAGCTTTCGACGCCCCGGATCCAGCCGTTGAGGGTTTTCCGGCTGCGGCGCGCGTAACCTGCCCATCTCTGCCTGTTCTCGCGAGAAGTCCGCGCGTGCACCACGGTCCCTGACCAGCACGTGATCCTTGAGATGGAAAGATTTTCCCGGCGACGCGCCTGTGGATATCTGCAGTTCGTTTGCCGCGGCCTGGCTGAACCGACGGTGATGTGCATTTCTTCCGCAAGCGGCAAAGCCGCTGACGATGATGTGCCCGCCGCTTTCAGGGCAATGCCATAGTGACAAGCTCAGTTCCTTGTTCTTCTTGTTGAGGTTTTCTCGGCAGGGCGACGAAAGCGGACGCCATCCAGCGCCCGTTGGCACCACTTCCGTTCGTTGATGATTTCACCTTCTGCGGTTGAGTTCGGCATAAAGGCTGACGGAGACAGCATTCCGCGACGATACCGGCCATCCCGACTGCGCGTAAGTTGCACCTGCCCCCAGCCGCAGTGGCCTTGTCGCTCAGACCGATCGAAATGTGGTTTCAGCCCCAGCTGCTGGCGACCGGTTCCGAAGAGCGCGGACAGGCTCTCCAGCAAAGGGCACACCGGATCAGCAACCAGCAATGTGCGTTAAAGGGATACTGCAGCAGGATCAGGCCGTGCGCCATCAAGGCGCGCGAGATCGCGGCAATCCCCGAATTCACGACGAACAGGGCAAGACGCGCGGCCGCGAATGATCAGGTTGTCGCCGGTATGCCCGCGTTGCGCGGAAGCTCCCGGCACAGCCAGACGGGGATCAGGCAGATCCAAGATTCGCCCCCAGCACCAGCGATATGCCGACGACCCGGCAGCGCCGATGCCCACCACCGGCAACGACATCAATATCGGCGACGGAAGAGTGCATCACGAAGGCCAGCACGGCACGGCAAGAAACGCCGCGACACGTCGCGCTCGGATAGGACGCGATGGCGGGCAGGAAGTTGCTCCCGGCATTGGCTCCATCGTATGCGCAACAGATCCAGCGAGATCAGGATCAGGGCAATCCCCAGCACCGCTACTCGCAGCCGCGCCGCGGCCTGAGAACAGCACGCCGCGATCACCAGCAACAGCGGTGACAGCCAGCGGCGCAGCGACAGGACCTGCATCAACAGCGCCGAGCCGAGATGCCGCCGAGACCCGGATGCCGGCACGAATGACACCACGCCACCGCCCGCGAAACCGGCGACCAAAACGGTTACCGCGGCGGAACTTTGCAGGACGATGGCCATAATGATGCCCAACGGGGCCTGGTACAGGGGGCTGTTTCCTGACGATCAGGCGCCGGAACCACGCGCCGTACGCGCATGATAAATCGCACCATCCTCACCGCGAACAGCAGCAGGAAGGTCGCGCCGAAAAGCTGCGTCAGAAACGAAACGATGGCCATTTACGCCTCTTGTCACCCCCCGAGAAGGCCGCAGGGCACGAGCGCCCTGCAAGCTGGGGAGAATATTGTATCTACTCCGGCCATGGAAGCGAGTATGTTTTGACGTTGGTGAAGAACTTCATGGCCTCGATGACGCCTTCCTTGACGCCGTTTCCGCTGTCCTTGATGCCGCCGAAGGGCGACATTTCGATGCGGTAGCCGGGTTGTTCCCAGATATTGCAGGTGCCCACCTCGAGCCCGTTGATATAGGCGATGGCGCGGGTCAGGTCGTTGGTGCAAACGCCCGAGGAAAGGCCGAAGGCGGTGGCGTTCGAGATCCGCATGACCGCCTCGTCATCGTCGGGCACGCGCACGATCGGGATGATCGGGCCGAACGTCTCTTCCATCACCAGTTCGCTGTCATGGGGCACGTGATCCACCACGATGGGCGGCAACAACGCCCCGCGGCGTTCGGGGTGGTAGAGGATGCGCGCCCCCGCCTTCCCGGCCGCCAGGACCCGGTTCTCGAACAGCTCCGCCGCCTGGGCGTGGATCACGCAGCCCAGCTCCGTCTCGGGGTCCTGCGGGTCTCCGAACCTGATCTTCCTCGCCCGCTCCAGCACCAGGGGCACGAACCTGTCGGCCACGCTGTCCTGCACCAGGATGCGCTTGACCGCCGTGCAGCGCTGGCCCGAATTGCCCGTCGCCCCGGCCACGGCGATGCCGGCCGCCCTGTCCAGGTCGGCATCATCGAGGTCGTTGCACACGATCAGCGGGTCATTGCCGCCCAGCTCCAGCGCCAGCCGCTTGTAGCCCGCCGTCCGCGCGATCAGCTTGCCCACCGGCACGCCCCCGGTGAAGGTGATGATGTCGATGTGATCGTTCACCATCATCTCCTCGCCGATCTCCCCGGGCCAGCCGGTGACGATCTGGAACATCTCCGGCGGCAGCCCCGCCTCGTAGAGGATATCGCCAGCCGATCGCCGTCAGCGGCGTCAGCTCGGTCGGCTTGCAGACCATGCAGTTGTTGGTGGCGATCGACGGGGCGATCTTGTGGCTGACCATGTTCAGCGGGTGGTTGAACGGGGTGATCGCGCTGATCGCCCGCACCGGTTCGCGCCGGGTGAAGATCTTGCGCGCCTTGCCGTTGTGGGTCAGGTCGCAGGAAAAGATCTCCCCGTCGTCCTGCAGCGCCTGGGCGGCGGCGAACTGGTACACGTCCTGGGCACGCCTGGTCTCGTAGATCGCGTGCTGGTGGCAGATGCCCAGCTCGAGCGTCAGCCATTTGGCCAGGTACTCGCGCCGCTCGCCGATCAGCACGCCCGCCCGCTGCAGGATCTGGCTGCGCTCGTAGCGGGTCAGCGACGGGGTATA
>JBKAGF010000101.1:0-5979 GCA_046290265.1 Roseovarius sp.
GGAAGTTGAGCAATATCAACGGCCTGGCGATCCTTTCGGATGCATTGAATCAACCGATCCCCCAGACCGGGACGACCACGTTCCGCCCGCCCTATACGCCGATTTCCATGGCGTCGATCGCGGGCGAGGCGCGGGGCGAGATCTTCCAGCCGCTGCGCAAGACGCCGCTGCATGACTGGCACGAGGCGAACGGCGCCTACTGGGAGCCGGTGGGCCACTGGCGGCGTCCCTACACGTTCCGCCAGAGCCCGGGCGAGGAGATATCGGCCGCCGTCAAGCGCGAGATCAACCAGACGCGCGGCGGCCTTGGTCTGTTGGATGCGTCGACGCTGGGCAAGCTGATCGTGAAGGGGCCGGATGCGGGGAGGTTCCTCGACATGCTCTACACCAACATGATGAGCACGCTGAAGCCGGGGCGCTGCCGCTATGGCCTGATGTGCAACGAGAACGGGTTCCTGATGGATGACGGCGTGGTGGCGCGGCTGGATGAGGACACGTTCCTGTGCCACACCACCACGGGCGGCGCGGACAGCATCCATGCGCACATGGAAGAGTGGTTGCAGACCGAGTGGTGGGACTGGAAAGTCTATGTCGCCAACGTGACCGAGCAATACGCGCAGATCGGGGTTGTCGGGCCGAAAGCCCGCAAGACGCTGGAGAAGCTGACCGATGCGGACCTGAGCGCCGAGGCGCTGCCGTTCATGGCGTGGCAGGACATCGACTTTGGCGAGGTGAAGGCGCGGGTCTTCCGCATCTCGTTCTCGGGCGAGCTGAGCTACGAGATTGCCGTGCCGGCGAGCCAGGGGCGGGCGTTCTGGGATCAGCTTCTGGAGGCCGGCAAGGAGTTCGGCGTGATGCCCTATGGCACCGAGGCGCTGCACGTGATGCGGGCCGAGAAGGGGTTCATCATGATCGGGGACGAGACGGATGGCACGGTCATTCCGCAGGACCTGGGGATGGACTGGGCCATCTCGAAGAAGAAGGACGATTACATCGGCAAGCGGGCGCAGGCGCGCAGTCACATGACCGACACCGAGCGGTGGCAGCTGGTGGGCCTGCAGACGGTGGACGGATCGGTCCTGCCCGATGGCGCCTATTGCGTGGCCGAGGGCGACAATGCCAACGGGCAGCGCAACGTGCAGGGGCGGGTGACCTCGACCTATTATTCGCCGACGCTGGACCGGGGGATTGCCATGGGGCTGGTCAGGCATGGGACGGAACGGATGGACGAGGTGATCGAGTTCGCCAAGGTGGACGGCACCACGGTGCCCACGCGGATCGTCAGCGCGATCTTTTACGACCCTGAAGGGGAGAAGCAGAATGTCTAAGGCTGTCAGTGCTTTGCAGGGCGCAGTTTACCAAGGCTACGTCGAGGTCCGGGAGATGGGCCTGCAGGGGATGATCACCCTGCGCGGCGATCTGTCCTCTGACGGGATGAAGAAAGCCATCAGGGACGCGTGCGGCGTGGACCTGCCCGGTCAGCGCGAGATCGCGGTCGCGGGCGACAAGGGGGCGGCGTGGATGTCGCCGGACGAGCTGTTGCTGATGGTGCCGTATGAGGGCGTCGCGGATGCGCTGGCGGCGGTGGAAACGGCGCTGGAGGGGGCGCATTTCCTGGCCGTCAACGTGTCGGACGCGCGGGCGGTGTTCCAGCTGAAGGGCGACGGCGCACGCGAGGTGATCGCCAAGCTGTGTCCGGTGGACATGGTGCCGGGGGCGTTCGGACCGGGGATGATCCGGCGCACGCGCATGGCGCAGATCGCGGCGGCGTTCTGGATGGTGGATGCCGAGACGATCCGGGTGGTGTGCTTCCGCTCGGTGGCGGATTATGCGTTCAACCTGTTGAAGGATGCGGCCGAGCCGGGCGGCGAGACGGGGCTTTTCGCGTAAGGGCGCGCGCGTCCCGGGGGGCGGGGCGCGCGGGATATCATCCGGCCAGGGTGGGTTGAAAACCCACCCTACGAAGTTCCGGGTCAGGCCCGGGACGGCGGCGCGGCCTGGCTTGGTTTTGCACACATGCACAGGGCCCTGCGCGGCAGGAACTAAACATCAGCCTTGACGTTGATCCCTTAACGCGACCATGTAGTCGCGAAATATCACCTCAAAGAAAAGGGGGCCCGAAATGGCTTTTGAACTTCCCGACCTTCCTTACGCACATGACGCGCTTGCCGGCAAAGGCATGTCGAAGGAGACGCTGGAGTACCACCACGACATCCACCACAACGCCTATGTCACCAACGGCAACAAGGCGATCGAGGGGACCGAGTGGGACGGAAAATCCCTGGAAGAGATCATCAAGGGCACCTATGACCCCAAGGCCGTGGCGCAGTCGGGCATCTTCAACAACATCAGCCAGCTGTGGAACCACAACCAGTTCTGGGAGATGATGACGCCCGAGGACAGCAAGATGCCGGGCGAACTGGAGAAGGCGATCAATGACAGCTTCGGTTCGGTCGACAAGTTCAAGGACGAGTTCAAGGCCGCCGGCGGCGGTCAGTTCGGCTCGGGCTGGGCGTGGCTGGTCAAGGACACCGATGGCAGCCTGAAGGTCACCAAGACCGAGAACGGCGTGAACCCGCTCTGCTTCAACCAGACGGCCCTGCTGGGCTGTGACGTGTGGGAGCATTCCTACTACATCGATTTCCGCAACAAGCGTCCCGACTACCTGTCGAACTTCCTCGACAAGCTTGTGAACTGGGAAAACGTCGCAAGCCGCATGTAATTGCGGGCGTATCTCTCCCAGTCACCGACGCGCAACGCGGTGCGTTGCGCTTGGTGAACCGGGTAAACGTCTCGAGCCGCATGTGATCGGCAGACGATTTCGAAGATCAGCGCCCTCGGTCCCGGACCGGGGGCGTTTTCATGTCAGGGCGTCCATCAGGGCCGGGACGGTGTCGACGACCTGCGTGTAGTCTCGCAGGCCGGGATCGGCGAAACCCTCGTCGATGACATGCTCGATCAGCTGGATAAGTTTTGTCCAGTAGCCTTCGGTATTCAAAAGGAAAACCGGCTTTTCATGCAGACCGATCTGGCGCCAGGTCAGGACCTCGAAATATTCGTCGAGGGAGCCTGCGCCACCGGGGAGCACCACCACCGCGTCGCAGTTCATGAACATGACTTTCTTGCGCTCGTGCATGGTCTCGGTGACGATGTAGCGGGTGAGGTCGGTCTTGCCGACTTCCCATTTTACCAGGTGGTCGGGAATGACGCCGAAGGTTTCGCCCCCCGCGGCCTGCGCGGCGCGGGCCACGGCGCCCATCAGCCCCACGTCGCCCGCGCCGTAGACCAGCCGCATGTCATTCTGCGCGAGCGCCGTGCCGAGATCGGTCGCGGCGGCCTCGTAGGCCGGGTGGCGCCCCTTGCGTGAGCCACAAAAGACACAGACGGAACGCTTGGACATCAAATCACCGAAGGCTGAAGGGGCTTGTTTTGACCGTTCTAGCCCGTGTTGCTAAACTCCTGCAACCGCAGAGCTGTCACGCGGTCGGGGGACCAAAAACATGAGCAAGCTGTCTGGACTTGCAGGAGGGCAAGGCGTCGCGATCGTCGGGGTGGTCGGGGCACTTGTGGTGGGCGGGCTCTACGTGGCCGGGGTGATCGGCCCCGAGGACGAGGAGGCCCGGCCTGCGGCGCTGGTGGTTGAGAAGCCCGAGAGCGACAGCGCTGACACGACGGCCGGGACAGAGAGGGCGGAGGCGCCTGAGGCCGATGCCGGCGGGGAGGCAGATCAGGCGGAGGCCGCGGCGGGGTCGGAGACTGAAGCGACCGCGCCGGAAACGGCAGAGGATACAGCGGAGGCAGAGCCGGGCACGGACGAGACCGAGCCGGCGACGGCGGAGGCCGAGCAGGAGAGCGGTGCCGGTGGCGCCACGGTGGACGCCCCCGCGACAGATACGGCAGAGGCCGCCCCCGACGCGGGAGAAGCTGCGACAGCCACGACCGACATGCCGGCGCCGCCGCGCGTCAACACCTTCCGGCTGGACCCGGATGGCCAGATGCTGGTGGCGGGGCGCGCCGCGCCGGGCTGGGAAACCGCGATACGGCTGGACCGCGATGTGCTGCACAGTTTCGTGCCGGCGGGAAATGGCGAATTCGTGGAATTCGTGAGTGTCGAACCCAGCGAGGAGCCGCGGGTTCTGTCCCTGAGCATGCGCTCGCCCGAGACCGGCGAAGATATTGAAAGCGAAGGCGAAATCATCATCGCCCCGTTGCGTGCGCCGGTGCGGAGCAGCGCGGCGGAGACCGCGCAGGCGGCCGACCCGGTGGCGGACTCGGCGGCGACCGCCGCGGAGGAGGCGGTGGCGGCCTTGCAGCCGGAGCCGGAAGCAGGGCAACCGGTGGCCGTGGCCGGGGCGGACAGCGCGGTGCAGCAGCGCGGGGATGGCGTTGCGCCGGAGGCTGAACCGGCCGATGCGCCCCGCGAGACGATTTCGGGCAGTGATCCTGCGGGCGACGGTTCCGCAGCCGGGGAGACCGCGCTTGCTCTGGCTGATCCGGCGGCGTCCGGCGCGGCGGGCTCTTCCGGGAAAGCTGTGGATGAGAGCGAAGGGACGGCTGGAACCGGAGGGGCCGCGGCCGGTGAGACGCGGGACGAGGCCAAGGGGGCGGGAGCCACAGATAGGGCGGCGACAGGCGAGGCGGTGACAGACAACGGGACGCCAGAGACGGGGGCAACGGAGACGGGGGCAACGGAGACGGGGACGGCGGATAAAGCGGCGAGCGGAGACGTGACAGCCATGCGCGATCCTGCGGCGGACGGGGACGGGCAAGATGCGGCCGCGACTCCGGCCGGGGATTCGTCCGGGGATGACGGGGCACAGCCCGGGGCGGGCGGCGCGGCGGTGCTGATGTCGGATGCAGAGGGCGTGCGTGTGATCCAGCCCGCGCCGGGCGACGCCAGCCCCGAGGTGATGTCGGTCGTGGCGCTGGACGCGATCAGCTATTCCGACAGCGGCGAGGTGGAACTGTCGGGGCGGGGCGCCCGCGACGGGTTCGTGCGGGTCTACCTGGACAACACGCCGATCACCACCTCGCGGATCGAGGCGGACGGAAGCTGGCGGTCGGACCTGCCGGACGTGGATACCGGGGTCTATACCCTGCGGATCGACGAGGTGGACGCGGATGGCACGGTGACGAGCCGGGTCGAGACTCCCTTCAAGCGCGAGGACGAGGCGCTGCTGGTGGAGGCCACCGAGGCGGGCAAGCTGGTGCAGGCGGTCACGGTGCAGCCGGGATATACGCTTTGGGGGATCTCGCGGCGCAACTATGGCGAGGGGATCGAATATGTGCGGATCTTCGAGGCCAACCGCGACCGCATCCGCGACCCGGACCTGATCTATCCGGGGCAGGTCTTTACCATTCCGGACGCGGCACCGGCGGAATAAGGCGTCTCGCCTTTGACCCGGGGCATCGGCCAAAGGCGCAACGCCATCAACGCCTATGGGCTGCGCGGCGTCTCGCGATAAGCTGCACATTAAGCTGCACAGCGGGTTTGCCGCGATACGCTTCGGCCCCGGCAAAAGGAAAACCCCGACGCGCGGAGCGCCGGGGCCTTGTAACTTTCCCAAAAACGTTTCGTGAAAGAATATGGATCGGGGCTTTCACGATACGCTGGCTTTGAAGGGCGTCAATCCTGATTTATCTCACTCATTCGATACTGGCGCCCGTCTCGCAGGGCACGCACCGTCACGGCGCGCTTCCTGCTCCGCATGAAAAACGCAGCCGCGCGGCAAAGGTTCCGCCTGTTGCAAAATAATCGGGAACTGTGTGCGCGGACGCATCTGGCCTTGGCGCGGTGGCTGGCCTATGTGAGCGGGAGACGGACAAGGAAGACGGATGCGCCGCAGACCCACGACGACAGACGAAATGCCCGGAAACGGGATGCAGGTGATCCGCCGGGTGGCCCCGTATCTGTGGCCCGAGGGGCAGGGCTGGGCCAAGCGGCGGGTGGTTTTCGCGCTGATCGCTCTGGTGGTGGCC
>JBKAGF010000102.1:0-5879 GCA_046290265.1 Roseovarius sp.
TCAACCTGGTGGTGGGCCAGCTTGTGGCCTCCAACACCGAAAGCGCGGTCAGCTGGCTCTATGCCGCCGACCGCCTGTACCAGCTGCCGCTTGGCGTCGTGGGCATCGCCGTGGGCATCGTGCTGCTGCCCGACCTGTCGCGCCGGCTCAAGGCCGGGGATGACGCCGGCGCGCGTCACGCCTATTCCCGCGCGGCCGAGATCTCGCTGGCCCTGACGGTGCCCTGCGCGGTGGCATTGGTGGTGATCCCCCTGCCGCTGGTGTCGGTCCTGTTCGAACGGGGCAAGTTCGATGCCGACGACACCGCCGCCACGGCGCTGGCGGTGATGATCTACGGGCTGGGCCTGCCCGCCTTCGTGCTGCAAAAAGTGCTGCAACCGCTGTTCTTCGCCCGCTCGGACACGAAGAAACCGTTTCAATACGCCCTCGTCGCGATGGTCGTGAACGCCGCGCTCGCCGTGGGTCTGTCGTATCTCCTGGGCTGGTGGGCCGCCGCCATCGCCGCCACGGCGGCGGGATGGGCGATGGTCTGGCTCTTGGTGCGCGGCGCGCGCAGCTATGGCGAGGTGGCCCGGTTCGACGACCGACTGCGCCGGCGGGTCTGGCGCATCCTACTGACCTCGGCCCTGCTGGGCGTGATCCTGTGGGGACTGTCGGTCATGATGACGCCGTTCTTCGGCCTTGGCGGCTGGCGCTGGCTGGCGCTTTTGCTGCTGATCGTGCTGGGCAGTATCAGCTATTTCGCCCTCGGCCAGCTTCTGGGCGCGTTCCGTCTGTCCGAGTTCCGCAAAGCGGTGCGCCGCTAGGGCACATCGTGCACAAATGAGCACCGGTCTTGCGCGCCCCGGACGTGCGGCGCCAAAGGGTTGCAACGCGGCGCGTGCCCCCCGGTGAACGCGGCACGCCCTAGCGCTGCCGCAGTTTCTGCCGCAGCCGCGCCAGTCCGCCGGGTACCAGCACGAAGGACAGGACGAACCCGCCGGCGAACCCGCCGATATCTGCCACCCAGGTGAAATTGTTGCCGTAAAGCAGCCCGAAGAACAGCTGCAGCCCCAGAAGCACGCCGATCATGACAAAGGCCCGCATCTGGTTCTCGCCCATCACCCCCAGCCGCAGCCAAACCAGGCAGGTGAACCCGCCGATGAGTCCGTAGACGCCGGGGAAACCCCCTATTAACCCCGGCCCGTCAGGATAGATCAGGCCAAAGACCAGCGCCCCGAAGATGGATGAGGCGAAAAATAAGATCGCCACCGCCCATCCGGCCATGCGCTCGGCCACGAATTTGCCGATGGCCAGGGTCATGACGATGGCGAAAACCGCCTGCAACAGGCTGGCATGGACGAACGGATAGGTGACGAAACGGATAAGATAATCAATCCTTAACTGACCGGTCTCCAGCATCCAGGTCATCGCGCGATTCGAAAATCCGAACTGCTGGATGGTCGCGATCCGCCAACCGATGGCCTCCGGTCCGCCGACCATGCCGCGCGCACCAAGCTGGAACACCGCCTCGGCGGCGGCCATGGCGGCGACGATGGCCAGAACCAGAGGCGGGATCGGGTTGACCGGGCCGCCTTGCGGCGCGGGGTCGTGCAGGTTTGACATGGCGCGCGGGCTCCTTGACGGCTGTTGGCCGCAGCAGTAAGCGAGGCGGACACGAATTTCCAGACGGAGTCCGCCATGGCCGAGGCCAGCTTCACCCCCCGCGTCTTTTCCGGCATCCAGCCGTCGGGCGGCCTGACGCTGGGCAATTACCTGGGCGCGCTCAAGCGGTTCGCCGACAGCCAGAACAGCGGCGTCGAGTCGATCTTCTGCATGGTCGACATGCACGCCATCACCGTCTGGCAGGACCCCGCCGACCTGCGCCACGCCACCCGCGAACTCGCGGCGGGCTTCATCGCCTCGGGCGTCGATCCGGCGCGGTCGGTCCTTTTCAACCAAAGCCAGGTCTCGGCCCATGCCGAGCTGGCATGGATCTTCAACTGCGTCGCCCGCATGGGCTGGATGAAGCGGATGACCCAGTGGAAGGACAAGGCCGGCAAGAACCAGGAAAACGCCTCGCTGGGCCTGTTCGCCTATCCCGCGCTGATGGCCGCCGACATCCTGGCCTACCATGCCACGCATGTGCCGGTGGGCGAGGACCAGAAACAGCACCTGGAACTGACGCGGGATATCGCGATCAAGTTCAACAACGATTTCGAGGTCGATTTCTTTCCCATCACCGAGCCGGTGATCGAGGGCGCCGCCACCCGCGTCATGAGCCTGCGCGACGGGACGAAGAAGATGTCGAAATCCGACCCATCCGACATGTCCCGGATCAACCTGACGGACGATGCCGACACGATCTCGAAGAAGATCCGCAAGGCCAAGACCGACCCCGAGCCGCTGCCCTCGGACGCCGAGGGCCTGGAGGCGCGGCCCGAGGCCCGCAACCTGGTGAACATCTACGCCGCGCTCAACGACCAGAGCGTCGATCAGGTGATGCGCGATGTGGGCGGGCAGCAATTCGGCACGTTCAAGCCCGCGCTGGCCGACCTGGCTGTGGCCAAGCTGGCGCCGATTTCCCAAGAGATGGCCCGCCTGATGCAGGACCCCGCCGAGATCGACCGCATCCTGTCGGACGGCGCCGGCAAGGCCCGCGAGATCGCCGCGCCGATCCTCAGGCGCACCAAGGAAATCGTCGGCATGGTCGGCGCCTGACCCGGTCGAGTGGCTGCGCCACGCAGGTTCGATTGGCCGGAATGAGGGGCGCTGCCCCTCAAACTCCCCGGAGTATTTGCAGAACAATGAAAGCCCTGTGTGTTTGCGCACCGTCTCTGCGTCAGGGTGCGGAATTGCCTGGCGCGTGAAACCAGCCCATTTCTGCGTCAAACAGGAAAGGGTCGTATCATGGCATTCACCACTCATCCCGAAACCCGTGTCGGGCACGTGCATCTGCGCGTCTCGGACCTTGAGCGCGCCATCGGGTTCTATTCCGGCGTGCTGGGCTTCGAGCTGCAGCAGCGCTACGGCACCGAGGCCGCCTTCCTGTCGGCCGGCGGCTATCACCATCACATCGGCCTGAACACCTGGGAGAGCAAGGGGGCCACGCCACCCCCGCCGGGGCATACGGGGCTATACCACACGGCCTTTCTCTATCCCGACCGCAGGGCGCTGGCGCAGGTTCTGAAACGCGTCCTGGAGGCCGGCATCCCGCTCGAGGGCGCCGCCGATCACGGGGTCAGCGAGGCGCTCTACCTGTCCGACCCCGATGGCAACGGGGTCGAGCTATACCGCGACCGCGCGCCCGAGGACTGGCCGCGCGACGCGGAAGGCAGCCTGAAGATGGTCAACAGCCGTCTGGATATCGAGGCCCTGCTGGCCGAGGCCGCCTGACCCCTCTGGACCCGGCCGCATCCCCGGCTTAGGGTCCGCGCCAAAAGGGAGGCGACCATGGCCACAGGCAGCAACATCCGGACCTATTTCGACGGCACCTGGCACGAGGGCGACATCCCGGTGATGCGCGCCGCCGATCACGGCATGTGGCTTGGCTCGAACGTGTTCGACGGGGCGCGTTTCGCCCATGGCCTGACGCCCGACCTCGACCGGCACTGCGCCCGGGTAAACGCCTCGGCCGAGGCGCTGATGGTCACGCCGACCGTCACGGCAGAGGACATGGTCGAGATCGTCCTTGAGGGACTGAAGGCCTACGCCCCCGATGCGGCCGTCTATATCCGCCCCATGTACTGGGCCATCGAGGGCGGCATGTCGGCCATCGTGCCCAAGGAAGGCGGCGCCACCGGCTTTGCCATCAGCCTGGAAGAAATCCCCATGGCCGCACCCGAGTACTCCGCCACGATCACCCGCACGCGGTTCCGCCGTCCGGTGCTGGAAGATGCGGTGGTCAACGCCAAGGCCGCCTGCCTTTACCCCAACAACGCCCGGATGCTGGCCGAGGCGAAGTCAAAAGGCTTCACCAACGCGCTGGTGGCCGACGCGCTGGGCAACGTGGCCGAGGCCGCCACCGCCAATGCCTTTGCCGTCAAGGATGGCGAGGTTTTCACGCCGGTCCCAAACGGCACCTTCCTGGCCGGGATCACCCGCGCGCGCCATATCGAGAACCTGCGCGCCGACGGGGTGACCGTGCATGAACGGGTTTTGTCCTTCGAAGATTTCCACGATGCCGACGAGGTCTTTCTGTCCGGCAACATGATGAAGGTCACGCCGGTCACGGCGTTTGACGACACGCATTACCAGATCGGCCCGGTCACCCGCCGCGTGCGCGAGATGTACTGGGACTGGGCCGCCAGCGCCTGAGCCCGGGCCGCTCAGGCGGCCGCGTCGTAACTGGAAAAGACCTCGGTCCCGCCGTCCCGCAGGATCAGGTGCACGTCATAAGCCTCGCGCCGGTCCTCCGGCCCCATGCCCGGCGAGCCATAGGGCATCCCGGGCACCGCAAGGCCTACAGCGTCGGGGCGCTCGTCCAGCAGGCGCCGGATATCGGCGGGCGGCACGTGACCTTCGATCATGTACCCGTCGACCTTGGCCGTGTGGCACGAGATCATCTGCGGCGGAATGCCGTTTTCGATCTTGTAGCGCGACAGGATCGTACCGAACGCATCCTCGCTGGTCACGGCAAAGCCGTCCTCCTGCAGAACCTCCATCCACGCCCCGCAGCAGCCGCAGTTGGGATCTTTCATGACATGAATGGCGGGACCGGATTGCGCCAGACCGGCAAGCGGGGCCGTGGCCACCAGACCGGCGGCACCGGCGAGAAAGTTGCGTCGGGTCGGCATCGGCAGTCTCCTTGCAGGCTGGGTTGGTTCGGAGTCTGGACAGGATCGCACGCCGTCGTCAACCATCCGCCCCTGCACCCTGCATCACAACCGGGTGACCCATCCCGTCGCCTAACGCAGCGTCGGGCGTGACAATCGCGGCTGACGTGACCATGGTGCGCGTCAACCTACGTTTTGATCCGAACGTCCCCCGGGAGGCCGCACATGACCCGATATCCCCACCTGCTCGCCCCGCTCGATTTGGGCCACGTCACGCTGAAGAACCGCGTGCTGATGGGCTCGATGCATACCGGGCTGGAAGAGACCAAGGACTGGAACCGCGTGGCCGAATTCTATGCCACGCGCGCCCGCGGCGGGGTTTCCCTGATGGTCACCGGCGGCATGGCCCCCAACCGCGAGGGCGGCGTCTTTCCCGGCGCGGCGGGGCTTTTCAGCGACGAGGACATCGCCAACCACAAGGTCGTGACCGACCGGGTGCATGATGCAGGCGGCCTGATCGCCATGCAGATCCTGCATGCGGGCCGCTATGCCTATGGCCCCGAATGCGTGGCCCCTTCGCCGATCAAGTCGCCCATCTCGCCCTTCCCGCCCAAGGAGCTGGACGAGGACGGCATCGAGAAACAGATCGCCGACATCGTCACCGCCGCCGCACGCGCGCGGGAGGCGGGATATAACGGGGTCGAGATCATGGGGTCCGAGGGGTATTTCATCAACCAGTTCCTCGTGCGCCACACCAACAAGCGCGAGGATCGCTGGGGCGGCTCCTATGAGAACCGGATGCGCCTGCCGCTGGAGATCGTGCGCCGGGTGCGCGAGGCCGTGGGGCCCGATTTCATCCTGATCTACCGCCTATCGATGATCGACCTCGTGCCCGAGGGATCGACCTTCGACGAGGTGGTCGAACTGGCGCAAGCGGTGGAAAAGGCCGGGGCCACCATCATCAACACCGGCATCGGCTGGCATGAGGCGCGCATTCCCACCATCGTCACCTCCGTGCCGCGCGCGGCCTTCACCTGGGTCACGAAAAAGCTGATGGGGCATGTGGGCATCCCGGTCATCACCTCGAACCGCATCAACACGCCGCAAGTGGCCGAGGACGTGCTG
>JBKAGF010000103.1:0-5879 GCA_046290265.1 Roseovarius sp.
GGTGTTCCGGAAGGGCGCGCTGAAGCGGGTGGGCACGGTGACCGGCGTGTTCTTCGCGGGCTATGGCCTGGCGCGGTTCCTGGTGGAATTCGTGCGACAGCCGGATGCGCAGTTCGTGTCGGAAGGCAACCCGCTGGGGCTGGCCTTCCACGTGGGCGGCTACGGGCTGACCATGGGGCAGATCCTGTCGCTGCCGATGTTCGCGCTGGCCGCCTACCTGGTGATCCGGGCGCGCAGGCCGGCATGACCGCGCTGAAAGAGCTTCTTGTCAGCCAGATAAGGGCCAGCGGGCCGATGACGGTGGCGGAGTACATGGCCGCCTGCCTGATGCATCCCGAGCATGGCTATTACGCGACGCGCGACCCGCTGGGCGCGGCGGGCGATTTCACCACGGCGCCGGAGATGAGCCAGATGTTCGGCGAGCTGATCGGGCTGTCGCTGGCGCAGGCGTGGATGGACCAGGGGGCGCCGGAGGCATTCGTGCTGGCCGAGTTGGGGCCGGGGCGCGGGACGCTGATGGCGGATGTGCTGCGGGCGACGAAGGGGGTGGCCGGGTTCCACGACGCGGCGCGGGTGAACCTTGTCGAGACCTCCCCGGCGCTCAGGCAGGTGCAGGCGCAGACGGTCACATGGCCGGGGATCGCGTGGCGCGAGAGCGTGGGCGACCTGCCGGAGCTGCCGCTTTTCGTGGTCGCGAACGAGTTCTTCGATGCCCTGCCCGTCCGGCAGGTGCAGCGTGAGGGCGAGCGCTGGCGGGAACGGCTGGTGGGGCTCGAGGGCGAGGCGCTGGCGATCGGGCTGAGCGATCCGAAGGCGATGGCGCTGCTGGAGCACCGGCTGGAGGATACGCGCGACGGCGATATCGTGGAGTTCTCGCCCATGGGCGAGAGCATCGCCGCCGAGATCGGCGGGCGGATCGCGAAGCATGGCGGCGCGGCGCTGATCGTGGATTACGGCGACTGGCGGTCGCTGGGCGATACGTGGCAGGCGGTGAAGGGGCACGAGGCCACGGACCCGCTGGCCGAGCCGGGGCGGGCCGACCTGACGGCGCATGTGGATTTCGAGGCGCTGGCGCGGGCGACGCCGAGCACATACAGCCGCCTGACCCCGCAGGGCGTGTTCCTCGAGCGGCTGGGGATCACCGCGCGGGCGCAGGCGCTGGCCAAGGGGCTCGAGGGAGATCGGCTGGAAACCCACATTGCCGCGCATCGCCGCTTGACCCACCCGCATGAAATGGGGACGCTCTTCAAGGTAATGGCTTTCACCCCCGACGGGGCGGCCCCGCCGCCCGGATTGGACACATGACGCTCGAGATCATCACCGCCGAAGCTCTTGCCCCGCTGCGCCACGGGTTCTTTACCCGCAAGGGCGGCGCGTCGTCGGGCGTGTTCTCGGGGCTGAATTGCGGGCTGGGATCATCCGACCAGTCCGACGTGGTGCGGATCAACCGGACGCGGGCGGCCGATGCTCTGGGGGTCGGGCCGGAGAACCTGGTGAACGTCCACCAGGTGCATTCCGCGCGGGTCGAGGTGGTGGAGGGCCCGCAGGAGGAGCGGCCCAAGGCCGATGGCATGGTGACGAAGGTGCCGGGGCTGGCGCTGACGATCCTGACCGCCGATTGCCAGCCCGTGCTGTTCGCCGACCGGCAGGCCGGGGTGATCGGCGCGGCCCATGCCGGCTGGCGCGGGGCGCTGGACGGCGTGCTGGAAGAGACGGTGGAGCAGATGGAGGCGCTGGGTGCGTCGCGCCGGAACATCGTGGCGGTGATCGGGCCGTCGATCAGCCAGCAGGCCTACGAGGTGGGCCCCGAGTTTCTTGACGACTTCATGGCCGACGATCCCGACAACCACCGGTTCTTCGCCAATGGCGAGGGCGACCGTTACCTGTTCGACCTGCCCGCGTTCGGGCTGCACCGGCTGCGCCGCGCCGGGGTGGGCCACGCGGAATGGACGCGGCATTGCACCTATTCCGATGCCGGGCGGTTCTTTTCCTATCGCCGGGCGACCCATGCGGGCGAGGCCGATTACGGGCGGCTGCTGGCGGCGATCCGGCTGTAAATGGGGCATGGCCGGGGCCGGCGGTGCCCGATCCTGCCACAATCACCCCCGACCGGAGCGGCGGAAGCCTTTGGATCGAGGCTATTTCCGCAATGATTCCAGGCAGGTGACCGGAATTTGGCAGGGTTTCCGGAATTGGGCCGCCCTGCCCGGCAAAAGACCGAGGAATCCCATACCTGCGCCAAATCGTGGCCTCAAAGCCGGGCAATATTGCCCCTAACGGAACGAGGGACGCCGCAGCGCTCCGAAAACCGTCAGAGCAAGAGGGTAAGGGACATGAAGAGACGTTGGATGAAATCCGTCATCGAAACCAGCAAGCAGGCGACGCCGGCGCTGCCGTTCCAGCGCGGGATGCGCAACACGGCGCGGCGCGAGGCGGGCCAGGCCGCCGTACCGGTCAAGGCCGTGCGCACCGCCTGAGCGGCGTTGCCACGGGCGGGATTGCCCCAATTGTGGCGAAGTTGCGCGATTCGACTCGTATGGAAATGCCGGATTGTGGCGAACTCGTCGACACGTGGCCAACAATCTTAACGAAGTTTAAAGGATTGTCGGCAAGTGCATGACAGTGATTGGTCAAATTTGACTAAACTTGGGCAATTGCGCCAATTGTTTGTCATCGCAACGTGAATGGTAACTAGTCCTTCTGTCGTTGTCGGTGGGGGCCGACGCGGTTGAGACAACCTGATAAAGGTGACTCAATAATGGTATCCCCCTACGATTCCGCGCATTTTTCCGCGCGTTCCGGTAACAAGTCTTCTGTACATCAAAATCGCGGCGCCGTGCCCCAGCAGGCACGCAAGACCCTTGCCATGCGCAAGTACCGCATCTCGTCCCTGATGGCCGACGGCCAGATCCGCACCTCCGACCAGATCGGGCCGGCGATGCCGATCTTCGAATCCGCCTTCTCGGCCTTTGCCCACGGTACGCTGATCAACACCACGCAAGGCCAGGTCGCGGTCGAGGATCTCGAGCCGGGCATGAAGCTGCAGACCGCCGACCAGGGGGCGATGCAGCTGGTGTGGGTGGGGGCGATGACGCTGATGCCGCGCTCGGACCAGCATCCGCATGGCAGCAGCCTGACCCGGATCATGGCCGACAGTTTCGGCTTCGGGCGCCCGCAGGCCGATATCATGGCCGGGCCCGGCGCGCGGTTCCTGCTGCGGCCCAGCGGCTATGCCGAGCGATTCGGCAGCAACCGGGCGCTGACGCCCGCCGCGCAGCTGGTCGACGGGTTCAACGCCATCGAGATCACGCCGCCGCGGCCGGTGACGGTGTATCACCTCTGCCTGCGCCGCCACGCGATCATTACCGCGGGCGGGATGGAGGCCGAAAGCTATCACCCCGGCCCGGGCTTCGAGCGCAACATGGGGCCCAACATGCTGAGCCTGTTCCTGTCGTTTTTCCCGCATATCAAGAAGCCGCGCGATTTCGGTCCGCTGGCGCAGGATCGGCTGCCACTGAAGGGGATCGAGAACGCGGCCGAGATGGCCTGACGCCACGAATTTTGCTGCCACGACCGAAACGGGGCGCGACGGGGGTCGCGCCCCGTTTCGATTGTGTGGAGCGCTTCGGCGCGCGCCCGGCCGGCCATCGTTCAGAAACCGGCCCTTTCGGCAATCAGCCGGGCCAGACGCTCGGAATACTTGCGGGTCACGTGGTTGTGGTCGTAGACGACGAGGTGGCCCTCCGCGTCGACCGAGGTGCAGTGCGTCGCCGCAGAAGATCTCTGTCGGTGATGTAAGGTCCGGCAGGTCGAGGCCGCGCAACTCGCGCCGGTGGCGAATGCTGGAGACGTTTCGATGGCCGGCACCTCCTGAATGCCGAGGCGCAGGTTCTGCAGCAGGTAGACCGCCACGTTCTCGGAGAAGCCCTCCTGTTCGAGGAACTACGCGCAGGTCGCGGCGCAGGCGGGCGATGGGCGGGCATTGTCGCGGACGGCGGCGTAAGGAGGGTTTCCGGCCGTGGATGGTGACGTTGCCAGCGCTGGCAGCGCCGATGATGTTGCCGGTGACCACCACGTCGGTGATGCCCGGCAGCGCGTCGATCTGATCGAGAATGGCCTGATGGGTGTCGCTGTTGCAGCGGCGCTTGTAGCTGTTGGCGAGGCCGGGCACCGGCGGGCAACCATTGGCCACGAAGGCAATGCCGCGCAGCCCCCTGTCGCGCGCCATGCGGTCCATCCCCCCCAGCAGGGCACCGGCGAGGCTGTCGCCCCAGAGCACCAGGGTCGGCGCCGCTTGCGGATCGCCGAACTCGCAGCGTCGCACGCCGAAGCGGTCGGGGTCGCCACAGTCCATACGGACATCGCGCCGCTCGACATAGCGCAGCAGGTCCTCGTCGGCGTTTTCCAGCGCCCAGCGGTAGGAGGGCACCGTCTCGGGCCGCTTGTCGGCCTGCAGGTAGATCAGCACCGCCGCCCCGACCGAGACGGCGGCGGAGCCCACCATGGACCACGCCACCGCCCTGGTCGGCAGGCGGCGGCGAAACGGCTGTTCGACCAGGCGGTAGCCGGTATAGGCCAGCACGAAGGACAGCCCGATCAGCAGCCAGACATTCTGGTCGAAGGCGATCCGGCCGAAGCGGTGCTGGACCAGCGCGAAGACCGGCTGATGCCAGAGATACGTGCCATAGGAGATCAGCCCGATCCCCACCAGTGGCCGCAGGCTGAGGATGCGCTGCACGACGCCGCCGTCGCGGGCGAAGAGGATCACCAGCACCGTGCCAATTGTGGGAGGGAGGGCGCTTATGCCGGGAAACCGGGTGCCGTCATCATAGATCAGGATTGCGAAGGCAATCAGCGCGATACCCGAGGCCGCCAGCCCGTCGCTCAGGACCGGTCGGAGCCGGGGGGCGCCGGATGTCCTCAGGTAGAGGGCGGCCAGTGCACCGAGGAGCAGTTCCCATGCGCGGGAAGGCAGAAGGAAGAAGACCGCGGCCCGGTCGAGCGACAGCGCCCATTCGGCCAGCACGAGGCTGGCGATCGTCAGCGTCACCAGGATCGGGATCACAGACCTGCGCCAGATGAGCATCATCAGGAGGGGGAACAGGATGTAGTATTGTTCCTCGACCGCGAGGCTCCAGGTGTGCAGGAGCGGCTGAAGCTCGGCGCTGGTCTCGAAATAGCCTGTCCGGCTCCAGAAGAAGAAGTTCGAGGTAAAGGTGGCGACGGAGAGGACGCTGTAGGTGAAGGTCTCGAGGTCGCGCGGCATGAGCCAGAACCATGCGAAGGGCAGGCTGACGAGGACGACGAGGAAAAGCGCCGGCAGGATCCGCCGCGCGCGCCGTTCGTAGAAGCGCCGGAGCGAGAAACGGCCCTGGTCGATTTCGTCGGCGATGATCGTGGTGATGAGGTAGCCGCTGATCACGAAAAACACGTCGACGCCGACATAGCCGCCGCCGAACGCGGTGAAACCCGCGTGGTAAAGCACCACCGGCACAACGGCCAGCGCCCTGAGACCGTCGATTTCAGCTCTGTACCTGATGGATTGCCCCCGGCTTGCCGTCGCGACGATAAAAAGCCGCTGATCGCGCATTTAGCAAGGTGAATAGTGGCGTCCGGCCAAGCGTGTCCGAATTGTCGCGGGCCACGCCCCGGGCCGTCGGCCCCGGATCACGCGGATTTCTTCAGCCGGTCTTCCAGCACGTCGAAGGGCACGCCCGGCTCGTCCTTGGCGCCGCGGATCACCAGCGAGGTCTTGACGCTGCCCACATTGTCGGCCGCCGTCAGTTCCTCGGTCAGGAAGCGCTGGAAGGTCGAGAGGTCGGGTGCCACGCATTTCAGGATGAAATCCACCTCGCCGTTCAGCATGTGGCATTCGCGCA
>JBKAGF010000104.1:0-5714 GCA_046290265.1 Roseovarius sp.
CCGCTGGCGCGCCGCCTGTTCCTCGCGGGCGGACTCGCGGATTTCGTCGTCGGTCAGTTCGTCGCCCGCGTCCATCATGCGGGTTTTCCAGTCGTCATCCAGCCGGGCAAACTCGGCTAGGTCTTCTATCAGCGCCTGTCGCGCGCCGGTTTCTTCGTCGTCAAGCGCCATGTCAAAACTCCTTCGTTTGGCGTTTCGGTCAGCCGGAATCGAAACCAAACTGACTTCTTGAATTGTCCACGCCGCCGCGACGCGGACTCGGTTCCCGTCGGCGTCCCGCTCTTCGCGCCAACGCGATACGCGGTATCCAACGGAGAAGTGTTGCAGCGTGCCGTCGCGCACGCGGGCGATGATCGGCGCCACGTCGTCAGCGGCGCTGAATCGCAGCCGCGCGACAACGCTTTCACCCTCAACCCGGAAGTCGAACGCGCGACCAATCGTCGACGTGGCGCGGAACCGGTCGTGGGAATCCAAAAGCGGCGCATCGTCGGGCAGCACCGCGCCGGCAGGATCGAGAATCTCCAGGTAGGGCCCCGCCCGGTCGCGGCGCATGACCGGAGTCGCGGTCGCAACCGTCGCCTCGATCGTACTGGCGTCGGAGTCGAACTCGCCCGCAACGGGCGCGCGGCGCATGAAAAAATCGTCGCCCTCGGGATCATGCGGCGGCGCGTCACGCCACTTCGGGGCGGTGATCCGGCTGGCCCGTGCCGGGTTTGCGGTCAGGCGCATTGGCTTTCCTCCATGTCGAGCGCAGCGCGCGCGATGGTTTGTGTGGTCGCGCTTCGCGTTCGCGCGACGACGTCGCAGAATTGCGCGGGCGTCATCCGGTGCGCCGCGCACGCCAGCGCCGCGATTGGTGCGTCCAGAATTGCGCGGGCGAACTGTTCATCACTCAGCCGGTCGAGCGCGTACTGAAGCGCCCCGAATGGGGCTTTGCGGGCGGCGCGGTCGAACTGTTCATCGGACAAAAGGTCAGGACAAAGTTGCAAAGCCCCGTACGGCTGAGATCGAACGATGGTGCCGAAGTCGCGGCCCACATAGTCGCGGATCCACGGGCAAGCGCCGTGTCGCTCGATCATTTCTTCCGCGAACTCGGCCGTCAGAACGGGCGGATCGGGCAAGGTGAACGTCGCCCGCCGCATTCCCCGCGTGTCCTGCCCTGCCCGGACCAGCGCGGCTTCCGCGGACTCCAGCGCGTCGCGATCACGCATCCGCCCCGCCCCCGAATTGCAACTTAAGCGCCGCTTCGCGTTCCCGATCAGCGGCGATTTCCGCGTCCAGTTCGTCGACGGAATAGCCAAGCGCCGCGACGGCTTGGCGGCGGGACATGAGGCCCGCGCCCAGCAACTTCAGCGTCGCTTCCGCATCCTTGAGGGGATCAACCCACGGCTGAGCGGGCGGGATCCACTCGACGCGGAACAAGTCCGGATCCGGGTCTAAGTCGCCGCGAAGCACGGCGGACTCCATAACGCGGCGCCAGCACGGATCCAGGAACTGTGGCACCAGAACGTGAAATTGAAATTGCTCGATTTTCTGCCGGAAAGAGACCAATGCGGCGCGCAAGCTGGAATAGTTCGCGTTGCGCAAGTCGCCGGTCAGCAGGTGTTCCGGCACGTCGAGCCCGGCCGCTATCGCCCTCGTTTGGTGCTGAAGGAACTCGCCCACTTGCTGAGCCTGTTGGGGCGCGGTCGTGTTGACCTTCCAGCCACCCGGCACCTTGAACATGGCGCCGGGTTCGAGCGACTGGTCCTCGGAAAACGGATCGTCGCCCGATCCGAGGTCGTTTTCATTGGTCAAAATTACCGACAGAAGCGCCGCGACTTTCGCGCCCATCTGCACCGCGTCTTCGGTCGCGTCGAGTTCGGCCAATCGCAGGAGCACCGGAGCAAGCGCGCTGATACCCCGAACGGCGCCCGGCCCGGCGGGTCGGAAGATGTGCAAGACGTCAACGGCTTCGATCCGCGCGGGCGGCGCGTATGTCGGGAACAGATCGGTGGGCTTTGCGGGGTGAATCCAGTAGGCCACCCGGCGCCCGTCCGCGTCGATTTCGACGCCATTTGCGATCAGCCGCCCGCCGCCTAGGTCGCGGGTTTCGGCCATCGCCAACATCTCCGCCGGCACGGCAAGGAGTCGGTCGTCCTGCCACACAAAAACGGATTCGCCGTCGATCCGTTCGCTCCGAACTGCCATCGCCTGAAGGCCCGCAAAGTCGGTTCGGCCTTCGCCGTCGGCGTCCCGCGCCCACTGGCGAAAGATGCGATCACATTCCCTTCGGATCACCGGGTCGCGGTGCTGACTGGTGGCGGTGATACCGGCGCCCACCGCCGCCGTTGTCCAGGCGGACACCCCAGAATGCGCCAGGGCGTTGTTCGCCACAAAATGCCGCGCCCGGCGTTGCACACTGTCCCGCGCGCCCGCGATCTCGGAGTTCCAAGGCCCGAAACTGGCGGCGCCTGAATTGAAGCGTCGCGCCGATCCGGTCGCGGCCTCGAAGCTGCGCTGGCGCGTCGACGCGGCGTCGCGGCGTCGGGCGCGGAAGAGGTCTAACAGGCCCATGGATCAGTGCGCCATCGCCGCGGGCATCACGAGGCGCGCGGCGGGCATCACCAGGTGGTTCAGGATCACCGTTGCCGCCGCCATCGGATAGAAACTCGGGGCCGGTTGCTGGTCCACGGCGGGCACCGTGGCATCGTGACAATCTGCCGTGATGGTCCGCTGCCCCGTGATCGAGCACCGCCAAAAATCGACGCTCAACATCCACGTTTCGCCACGGAATGCGCAGCCGACAACGGCCCGGTCAATCGGGTGCCGGGGCAGGTGTTCGGCGCCCGGCGCCCGGTATTGAGCGTCGCGGCCTTCGGAGTCGGACCAGATGTAAAGCGCGTCGCTCGCCCGCTGCGTCGCCTCAGCGTCGTGAATCGCACCGTCGAGCAATCCCATCAACACCGCTGCGGCCGCCGCGTCGCTGAACTCAAAGAGCGCGCGGCGCCCCTCACCCTCGCGCGTGTGAACGAGTCGGTTGGCCGTGAAGTTGTGGAGCCTCTGCCGCGCGGTCTGTTCCGGAAAACCAAGTGTTGCCAGCCCGCGCACGATCTCTGTGGCGGGGACACGTGGTCCGATCTGTTCATACACAAGAAGAGGCATTGTCGGAAGCTCGGTCATCGGGGTCTCCACTAAATATAGTAGTCTTGGGCACCGACCATATCCAAGAACACTATTCCGAGTCTATTTTTTTAATTTATGTGAAAGTAGTTTAACACTAAATGTGAAACTAGTTTCTCTTGACTGAGACTTGCGGCCCCTCTAGATATTGGGGCGCCCTCGGAGGGGTATGAGCCGCGGCGCGTCGCCGGTCGCATGATCGGCGGCGCGCAACCGAAGGACCGCAGGATGTCGAAGCCGAAAACCAGCCGCCGCCAAGCGATCCGGAGCGCCGTCGCGCTCGGCCGCGCCGCGCGTGCGAACGGGCTCGATTTCGATAGCGCGTGGCAACTCATGGCGGCGCGCTTGAAGTTCCTTGGGCACAACCCGGTGCGAGACTTCAGCGTTCTTGAGGAAGCCTTGGATCGCGCGTTCCTGCCCCGTTCCGATTGGGCATTTAAAACGTGACTTTCACGGCAAATGTGCGTTGTGAATCAACGCCTTGTCGGCGCATCTTCGACTCACACATCAAGGAGTCGATGATGAAAAAGATCGAAAACCCGAAAATCGAATGGATCGGACAGGCTCAGGGCTTCATCGGCTCGCCGCGCGCATTTCCGGTGCTCCTTGCGGGCGGAATCGCCGCTGTTCGATTCGAACTTGACGGCTCGACGTGGAGCGACGGGCGGCGCGGCGACGGTCGCGCGGCGGTCAAGCTGGCCCGTCGAGCCATCTTGAACGGATGACGCGCGGTGCGGCTTTCGGCGCCCCCCGGCTCGCCAGTTCTTCGGCCCGCCGCTCGACGTTCTTCCCGATGATCGAACGCGCCGCCCATGCGTACACGGTCGAGTCGAGCGTTTCGGCCCGCTTGCCCTTGATCCTTTCGAAGCGCGCCACCGGCGCACCGCGCGAATGGCGCACGACGCGGCGTTCTGAGGTCATTTGCTCGAAAAATATGGGCGGCAGATCCTGCCCGAAGCGGACGCCTTCGCCCCGGCCAAGGCGGTTGAATAGCTGGCTCTTCACCGCGTCGGACCCGACAAGCCAAAGCGGCGCACCCTTGCTGCCCGACCGTTGCAAGAACGGGCGCGAAAAGCCGGGAACGCCCTTGATCGAGATGACGCGCCGCCCGAAGCGCGGGCGCGTGAATTGATGCACAATGTCGGTGTGCCCCCCGTCCCCGGAGTCGATCGCAGCCGCATCAATCCCAATTTGCCCGCCTTTGGGATGCTGCCACTTTTCGCGAAGCAGCGCGTCCAGTTCCAGCCAAACCGCGTCGCCGTCGATTGGTCCCCAAAAGACGATGTGATCAAGTATGAACAAATCGGACTCGCCGTGCCCGGCTATGACGGCTTCTAGACGATCATCTTGGCAGTCGACGCCCACGGTTAGAAACAGAACCTCTTCCGGCAGCGCGTCGAGCGTGAAGGCTTCGCGCCGCTGGAACAATTCGTGCTCGTCGAGGTCTTCACCCTCGGTCTTCCATGGCTCGCCCAGGACAAGGTTTGTGAAGGCTTGCAACGTCTCGGGGCTTCGTTTCGCTTCCAGGAACTCGGCCACCAACTTCGCCCAGCGGGCGTTGTGATGTGGGCTGACAAGCGCATTGATCCGAAAGCCCGCATGTCCCTTCACGTCCGGCCGGGTGATGCGCCAGCGGCCCTTTGCGATCATCGCGGCCTTCTCGCGCTCTTCGACAACGCACCCGTTCGCAGGACAGCACCAGTGCGCCGAGTCCGGGTCGCCTTCGGTCCACCGAATGTCTTTCCATTCAACAGTCGAGAACTCCCCGCAACTCGGGCAAGGAACCTCGAAAACCCGCTGGTCGCTCTTTTCGTAAAGTCGAGTTGAAGGCCCGTAGTCGAAGATCGGAGTTGATCCGGCAATGATCTTGCGATCTCGAAAAGTCATGGTTCGCATTTCGGCGATGCTCACCGGGTCGCCTTCGGGGCTGATTTCGTATCCATCGATCTCATCGAGTAGCAAAATCTTCGCGGTGTGGCGGCGCAAGTTCCTCGGGCTCTTCGCGGCCAGGAACTTGAGCGATCCGCCCGCGAATTTTCGGTTCAACAGAGTAGAGCGCCCGCGCTCGTCGGCTTCCGTGGTGAGGATTCCGCGCAAGGCGGGCGACGCCTCGAAAAGCGATTCCAAATCCACGGCATAGTCGCGCGCGTCGTCGGCGGTCGGTTGAACGACCAGGATTGGGCACGGCGCATTCGCGCAATAGGAGCCGATCACGCCCGACAGGAGTTGCGTGTACCCGATCCGCGCCGATTTCAGGACGGTTATGCGCTCAATCTCGGGATCGTCCACCGCTTCGCAGATGCCGCGCTGATAGGCCCAAAGGCGCATCCGGCCCGGTGTTGCCGATTGGGTTTCCGGCAAGAACACATTGGACTCGATCCAGTCGGCCAGCGGCTCAGCCGGCGGCGGGCGCAACGCCTGCAGCGCGTTTCGGCGGATCGTTTCAACCGTCATCGGCCAGCGCCTCCAATGCGTGACGAATTTCGCGCTCGATCTCGCCCAGGTCGTGGGCGGTCAAGTGGGGCAACGTCGAGCCGACGCGGGCCGGAACG
>JBKAGF010000105.1:0-5708 GCA_046290265.1 Roseovarius sp.
GACCGTCGACCTGTCGACAATCACGCCGTCCGACGAGGCGCGCGATCTTGAGATCAAGACCGGCAAGGACCCGAGGCTGCTGGAAGTGATCCTACGGGAGTCGGTCTCAATCCTGAGGTCGAAACGGGATGTGTGTATCGCCGAGCACCGGCTTGGACTTATCATGGCAAATGCGGGAATCGACCATTCCAATGTCTCTGCGCCGGGGCAGGGCGATGACCTGGTGCTTTTGCTGCCCGACGATCCCGACGCCAGCGCGCTGGCCTTGAGGCGCCGGTTCGAGGCTGCGGGCGTGGCGCCGATAGGCGTTATCGTGTCGGACAGTTTCGGGCGCCCCTGGCGCCTGGGCACGACGGGCATCGCCATCGGCGCGGCTGGTCCCGCATCGGTCATCGACCGGCGCGGCGAGGTGGACATGTTCGGGCGTACGCTCGAGTCGACCGAAATAGGGTTTGCCGACGGCGTCGCGGCCGCCGCTGTGCTGGCCATGGGAGAAGCCGCCGAAGCAACCCCCGTCGCGGTGGTGCGGGGACTGACTTGGACGGATTCCGAACAGAAGGCCAGCGACGTGCTGCGCCCTCGGGACAAAGATCTGTTCAGATGACCGGAGAACGCGTGAACGGCAGAATTGTAGCCCTGTGCGGCGGTGTGGGCGGGGCCAAGCTGGCCCTGGGGCTTTCGCTACTCGTGGACCCGGAACAGTTATCAATAATCGTGAATGTTGGTGACGATTTCGAGCATCTGGGCCTGTGTGTCTCGCCCGATATCGACACGGTGGTGTACACGCTGGCAGGGCTTGTCAACCCCGAGACCGGATGGGGGCGGCGCGACGAAAGCTGGCGGTTCATGGAGATGCTGGGACGGCTGGGGGGAGACACCTGGTTTAACCTGGGCGATACGGACCTGGCGATGCATGCGTGGCGCACGGAGCGCCTGTCCCGCGGCACAAGGCTGACCGAGGTGACACGCGATGTCGCTCGCAAGCTGGGGATTGATGCGGCTATCCTGCCAGTGTCGGATGACCCGGTTCGGACAATGGTGGATACCGATGAAGGCGAATTGCCGTTTCAGCGTTACTTTGTCGGACGGCAGTGCCAACCCAGGGCGCGCTCCCTGCGCTACGACAATGCCGAGGCGGCCCGCCTGACGCCCGAGGTGATTGCCGCGCTGGACGACCCCGAACTGGCGATGGTCGTGATCTGCCCGTCGAATCCGTATCTGTCGATTGATCCGATGCTGGCTATTCCGGGCCTGCGGGAGCGACTCGAGGCGCGTCGCGTGCCGGTGATCGCGGTCAGCCCGATTATCGGCGGCGCATCCGTCAAGGGACCGCTGTCCAAGATGATGGCAGAGTTCGGTATCACCTCTGACGTGGCCAGCGTCGCATCGCATTATGATGATCTGATCGATGTGCTGGTCGTGGACGAGGCCGACCGCGAGGCGGTGATAGAAGGGCCCCGCATGGTCGTGACAAAGACCTTGATGACCACGTTGGCCGACCGGGTCGCGCTGGCCGGATTTGTCGTTCGGACCGCACAACAAGGGAGGCCATCGGATGAGTGAAGTCGGAACCATCGAACCAGTGAGCGTCTGGGCGCTGGTGCCGGTGAAATCGCCGATCTGGGCCAAGACGCGGCTTGCGAGCCGGCTGTCGCAACGCGAGCGCGCGTTGCTGCAATGGGCCATGCTGAAGGATGTGCTGGACCAGCTGAAAACGGTTCCTCGGCTGACGGGAATAGCGATTGTCTGCCCGGATGCCAGCATCCAGGCGATGGCCAAGGCGCAAGGCATCCGTGTTTTCGGGAACGAGCCCAAGCCAGGCGGGTTGAACTCTGCCCTGCGCTACGGGACCGAAAGCCTGCGCGAGGCCGGGGCCGATCTGGTTGCGATCCTGCCGGGCGATGTGCCTCTGCTGTGCGCCGTCGACATCGACAACGCGATCATGCAGGCAATAGAGGAGAACGCGACGGTGGTGGTGCCCGACCATTATCGCGAAGGGACGAACGCGCTGATCTTCTGGGCGGACCGTGCGCCCCGATTTGCCTTCGGCAAGAACAGTTTTCGCCGTCATCTTCACGACCCGAAAAATGCTCCGGTGTGCACGATCGACTTGCCCTCGGTCGCCCATGACGTCGACTGGCCGAACGATCTTGATGCCCTGAGCGGAAAGCTCAGCCAGGGGGTTGCGCCCTGTACCAGTTTTGCCGTGGCCCGGTGCACCCGTGTCAGGACACCCGCTCTGATGGAGGACTTGAAATGACCGATCGATTCTTGCTTGAAGGCTGGATGTCTCGTGTCGCGACGGGAGGCCGTCTTTCAACCGATGAAGCGCACTCGCTCGCGACTGTCGACGATCTTGACGCGCTTTGCCAAGCGGCGGCGTCGATCAGGGACCGGGGCTTTGGCGACCTGATCTCGGTTTCGCGCAAGGTCTTTATTCCGCTGACCACGCTTTGCCGCGATGTTTGCCGTTACTGCACCTTTGCGCATCCGCCGAAAAAGGGTCAGCGCGCCTTTCTGACGCCGGAGGAAGTGATGGAAATCGCGCAGGCCGGATTGCGGGCAGGATGCAACGAGGCATTGTTCACCTTGGGTGACAAGCCGGAACTGCGTTATCGCGTCGCGCGTGAGGAACTGGCGGAGATGGGATATTCGACGACAGTCGAGTATCTGACCGACATGTCCCGCCGGGTGCTGGAGGAAACCGGCTTGCTGCCGCATATCAATGCCGGGATCATGAAACCCGCGGAAATCGAGGCCCTGCGCGAGGTTTCGGTCTCGCAAGGCATCATGCTTGAAACGCTATCGGATCGGTTGAGCGAGCGCGGCGGGCCTCATTTCGGTTCCCCTGACAAGCTGCCGGCGGTCCGTCTTGCGATGATCGAGGATGCCGGCCGGGCTGGCGTTCCCTTTACCACGGGTATTCTGATCGGTATCGGTGAAACCCGCCTGGAGCGGATTGAAGCACTGCTTGCGCTGCGTGACCTGAACGACCGCTATGGGCATATCCAGGAGATCATCATCCAGAACTTTCGTGCGAAACCCGGCACGCAGATGGCCAATGCGCCCGAGCCGACGCTGGAGGACCATATCTGGACCATCGCCGTTGCGCGTCTCGTCTTCGGGCCGGACGTGTCGGTGCAAGCCCCGCCGAACCTGCGCTCGGGGGAACTTGCCCATCTGGTGCGCGCGGGTCTCAATGACTGGGGCGGCGTTTCGCCGGTGACACCCGACCATGTCAATCCCGAAGCGCCGTGGCCCGAGCTTGAGCGCCTTGCGCAAGAGACGGCGGCGGCAGGCAAGACATTGGTGCCCCGGCTGGCCATCTATCCCGCTTGGCAGAAAGACGCGGACAGGTGGATGTCTGCCAAGGTGAGAAGCGCCGCCTTGAAACTGGCCGATGGCCAGGGCTATGCTCAGGAAAGCGGCTGGCGCGTGGGCCGCGTCGGACAGAACGCGCCGTCCGAAACCGGACCGACAGGCGTTCCGGCGATTTCCGCCGCCCTGAGCCGGGCCATCGACAATGGGGTTGCCGGGCGACGCCTGTCCGAAGACGAGATCGCGGCGCTGTTTTCGGCGCGGGGATCCGGCGCCGCGGCCGTGCGGGAGGCCGCCGATGCCGTGCGCCGGGAAAAATGCGGAGACGATGTGCGCTATGTCGTAAACCGCAACATCAACTACACGAATGTCTGTACCTACAAGTGCACGTTCTGCGCCTTTTCGAAAGGCAACACCGCAGAGCACCTGCGCGGCAAACCCTATGACCTTGATCCTGAAGAGATCGCCCGCCGGGTGACCGAGGCATGGGAGCGCGGCGGCACGGAAGTGTGCATGCAGGGCGGCATCCACCCCGACTATACCGGCGACACCTATCTGGAGATTTGCCGGATCGTGAAGACCGCGGTGCCGGACATGCACATCCACGCCTTTTCGCCGCTGGAGGTTTCGCAAGGCGCGCGCACGCTGGGTCTGCCGGTGGAAGAATTCCTTCGGCGCCTGAAAGATGCGGGATTGGGAACGCTGCCCGGCACGGCCGCCGAGATCCTCGATGAAGACGTGCGCCGCAGGCTCTGCCCCGACAAGCTTTCGACCGATGAGTGGCTTTCGGTGATCGAAACGGCGCATCGGGTGGGGCTGCCCACGACCTCGACCATAATGTACGGTCATATCGACGGGTACCACAACTGGGCACGACACCTGAACCGGCTGCGTTCACTTCAGGAAAGAACCGGGGGGATCACGGAATTCGTGCCCTTGCCGTTCGTTCACATGGAGGCGCCGGCCTATCTGCGCGGCGCGGCGCGTCAGGGGCCGAGCTATCGCGAGGCGGTCCTGATGCACTCTGTCGCGCGGCTGGCCCTGAACGGGGCGATCGACAATATCCAGGTGTCCTGGGTCAAGATGGGTGCGGACGGGGTTGCCGCCGCGTTGGCGGCAGGCGCCAACGACCTGGGCGGTACCTTGATGAATGAAAGCATCAGCCGTGCCGCAGGCAGCGAGTTCGGCCAGGAAATGTCACCGACGCGCATGGAGGAGCTGATTCAGCGGGCCGGCCGGCGTCCGGGGCAGCGATCGACAGTTTACGGACAGGTGGATCCGGAGCAGGTCGCGCGGTCGTTCAACGCCGCGGAGATCACGCCAGTGGTGCAGTCCAGCGCCGGAAAGTACGCCCGGTTCGGCGGGGCGGCCGGGAAACGTGGCTGCGTCGGGGCAGGGTCCTGATCCCGGCCCAGCGTCAGCTCGGGCTGCTGGCCGCCAGTGGTTCGGTGCCAAGGGCCTCGGCGCCGGTGTTGTTGTGTAGCTGCTGCTGGAAGCGGAACTTGCACCTGTCGATACGGTAGCTTACGACGCCCGTTTCGATCGGCGCCCGCTCTCGGGCGTGCCAAATGTAGTTGCTCGCATATATGAGCGTTCGATTGGCGATGCCGAGCGCTGTCGCCACATCCTGTGTCGCCGACAACACTTCGCTGTCCCACTGGACCCGGTCGATCCGGGTTCCCGACGCGGCGGAGACGATCTCGGCGCATGTCTTGGTCTCGGCGTCTTTCGGATCGATCTGCATCGCGATGTCTTCGGGATAGTAGCGGTGATCGTGACAGATGACCTGGCCTTCGACGAGACGGATCAGGGAAATCCGGCCGACGCGACTGTTCTCGGGCAATTCCAGACTTCTGGCGACCTTGATGGGGGACGGGATACTTGGTTCGAAGGACAGCACTTCGGTCGTGAAGGCGATTCCCTGCGACCGCAAATCGGTTTCGAAACTCAGGTAGGGCGAGAAGTTCCGTACAAGCTTTTGCGGGCTGACGATCGTTCCCCGGCCACGCAGGCGAGAGATCAATCCGCTGTTTTCCAGAAGTTCCAGCGCGGCCCGGACGGTGATCCGGCTGACGTCGAATCGCTTTGCCATCTGATCTTCGGTCGGCAGCAGCGAGTTGGGAGCAAGGTCCTTGAGCTCGGTTTCCAGTGTTTCGGCAATGGCGACGTAACGGGGTTTTGAAGTGCGCACGTTTACTCGTTCCCTGTCTAAGTGACGCGCCCGTTCTTCCAGGTATCAGTTACGTTTCGGACCCGACCTAACGAAGGCAATGCTGCCCCGTTTCCAAATGTGATCAGCCTGCGGTTGCGAAATTGCCTTGCAAACTGTCCGGCGTAATTAGGGCCATTTTACCACGCAGTCAATTCTGACGCTGAAGAAATGTACAATA
>JBKAGF010000106.1:0-5621 GCA_046290265.1 Roseovarius sp.
GCCCGGAAAATACGCATTTTCCGGAATAGAATTTGCGCAAATTCTATCCGCGCGACCTATGATCTGTTTCCTTTCGTAAACACCTGTTTCGCATCGGCTTTTCCGCGCATCCCAAGGTATCCCGTCATGGGCGTTCCGGGTAGCCCGCCCTACCCGTTCCGGCCTGTCCCCCAACCCGGGGTGCACATTGCTACCCGGGCGAAAGTATCGCGCGGGCGGATTGCGGGACAGAATGGGACAACACGATGCGAGGAGGGCATGTGCATGGACATCCATGAATTCCAGGCCAAGGAGCTGCTGAGCGGCTTTGGTGTCAATGTTCCGCGGGGCGGGATCGCCTATAGTCCCGAACAGGCCGTCTATCGCTGTTCGGAGCTGTCGGGCAAAAGCTGGGTGGTGAAGGCGCAGATCCATTCCGGCGCGCGCGGCAAGGCCGGCGGCGTGCGCATCTGCACGTCCGAGGAAGAAGTGTGGGACGCCGCCAGCTGGATGCTGGGGCGCCGGCTGGTGACCCACCAGACCGGGCCGCAGGGCAAGCTGGTGGGCCGGCTTTATGTCGAGGAAGCCACGGATATCGCACAGGAAATATATCTCGGCTTCGTGATGGACCGCAAGCTGGAGCGCGTCGTGGTCGTGGCCTCGGCGCAGGGCGGAATGGAGATCGAGGAAATCTCGGAAAGCGAGCCCGAGTCGATCATCCGGTCCGTTGTCGACCCCGCCGTGGGCATGCAGAATTTCCAGGCGCGCGAAATCGCCTTTTCGCTGGGCCTTGACCCGGCGCTGATCAACCAGGCGGCCAAGACGATCATGGGCTGTTACCGGATGATGTGGGAGACCGACGCCAACATGGTCGAGATCAACCCGCTGGTGGTGACCGGCTCGAACGAGATCGTGGCGCTGGATGCCAAGGTCAGTTTCGACGAGAACGCGCTTTTTCGCCATCCCAACATCTCCGAGTTGCGCGACAAGAGCCAGGAAGACCCGCGCGAGACCTATGCGGGCGACCGGGGGCTCAGCTATATCGGCCTCGACGGCAAGATCGGCTGTATCGTCAACGGCGCGGGCCTGGCGATGGCGACGCTGGACATGATCAAGATGGCCGGCGGCGAGCCTGCCAACTTTCTCGACGTGGGCGGCGGCGCCAGCCCGGAGCGGGTTTTGCAATCCTTCAAGTCGGTGCTGAACGACGGGAATGTCGAGGCGATCCTCGTCAACATATTCGCCGGGATCAACCGCTGCGACTGGATCGCCGAGGGCGTGATCCTGGCGGTCAGGCAGCTGAAGCTGAAGATGCCGCTGGTGGTGCGGCTGTCGGGCACCAACGTCGAAGAGGGCATGAAGCTGCTGGCGGAAAGCGGTCTGGATATCGAAACCGCCTCTTCCCTTGCGGAAGCGGCCGAGAAGGTGGTCGCGGCATGGCGCGCCACCGAGACACAAATGGCGGAGGCAAGCTGATGGCGATCATCATCGACAAGGACACGCGCGTTCTGGTGACCGGGATCACGGGCCGGATCGGCAGCTTTCACACGCAGGACATGATCAGCCACGGCACCAATGTCGTGGGCGGTGTGACCCCCGGCAAGGGCGGCACCAAGCATCTGGGCCTGCCCGTCTTCAACACGGTCAAGGGCGCCGTCGCCGAAACCGGGGCAGAGCTGGTCGTCAGCTTCGTTCCGCCGCCCTTTGCCGCGGATTCGATCATGGAGGCGGCGGATGCGGGAATAGCGACCTGCGTGTGCATCGCCGACGGTATCCCCGCGCAGGACATGATCGACGTGAAACGCTACATGCGCCGCTACAAGGCCGAGAAGCGCATGCGCCTGATTGGCCCCAACTGCGCGGGCATCATCACGCCCGGACAGGCCTTTGCCGGGCTGATGCCGCCCTCGATCTACAAGCCGGGGCGCGTGGGCATCGTCGGGCGTTCAGGCACGCTGGGATACGAGGCCGCAAGCCAGTTGAGCGCCTGCGGCATCGGCGTCAGCTCCTCGATCGGGATCGGCGGCGATCCGATCAACGGGTCCAGCTTCAAGGACATCCTGGAGCTGTTCGAGGCCGACCCCGACACCGACGCCGTGGTGCTCGTGGGCGAGATTGGCGGCCCACAGGAGGCGGAAGCGGCGGAATACATCCGCGACCACATGTCGAAACCCGTGGCGGCCTATATCGCGGGCCTGTCGGCACCCAAGGGGCGGCGGATGGGCCACGCGGGCGCCATCGTGTCGGCCTTCGGCGAGTCGGCGCAGGAAAAGGTCGACATTCTAAAGCAGGCGGGCGTGACCATCGTGCCGACGCCCTCGTCCTTCGGAGAGGTGGTTCAGAAAATGGTGGCCTGACCCCACGTCAGGACGGCGCGCACTCTCCCAAGCGTTGCGCCGGTCTCGGGCCACCTGAATGCCCCGGCGCGCGCGGCGCGCCGGGGCTCTTTCCGTCCGGCCATCCGCATCGCTGCGGCCGGCCCGGTCAGCTTTCGATCTGGTCGGCCAGCGCCTCGGCCCGCGCGGCGATCTCGGCAAGCGATTCCGTCACCTGGTCGGGGATCACCGCCACCTCGACGCGCTCGGGTTCCGGCAGGGGCGCATTGCGCAGCTGGTCCAGTTCGGCCTCCTTCTCGGCCATCTTGTCCTCGGCCTCGCGCAGCTTGTCCTGCACACCGGCCGTCTTGTCGGCCAGCATCAGCCCCGCCATCAGCAACATCCGAGGCTCGGGTATGCGCCCGATCTGGGCCGACAGCACGCTGGCTTCCTCGTCCAGCATCCTGGCGGCGGCGTGCAGGTAATGTTCCTCGCCTTCCTGGCAGGCCACCTCGAAGGTGCGGCCGCCGATCTCTATCTCGACTTCTGGCATCAGGGGTCCTCCGACTTGGGGGTATCCGGCGCTCCGGCGCTTTCCAGCACGGCGGTCAGTTCCGACAGAATGGCGCTGGTTTCGGCCCGGTCGGCGGCGCGGCTGGCGCGCAGGCTTTCCAGTTCCGCCATCATCGACTTGTTGATCAGGTGCGCCTCGCCCACGCCGGCGGCGTTGGCCTCGCGCAGGGCGGTGTTGTTGTCGCGCAGCTGCTGGTTGGCGCGGCGCAGCGACTGCAATTCCCCATCGAGCCGCGACAGGGTCTGCGCGTTCTGCTCGCGCAGGGCTTCCAGCTCTTCCTCCAGGGTGTTGCGCTTGTCGCGCAGGGCCTTCACGCGTTCTTCCAGTTGCTCGTTGGCCAGCTTTTCGTCGTTCAGCGCCTGCTTGACCTCGGCCAGTTCGGCGGGGTCCGCGGTCGCGGGGGTGCCGGCCTCCAGACTGCGGCCGATCCGGTCCAGCGCGGCGTTGATGCGCTGCTGCAGTTCCTCGATGTCGCTCATCCCCTGTGGTCCTCGTCCTGTCTCATCCGTCGCGGCAAAGAGGGCACCGTTCAACCGATGCGCGCCGTTTCGCCGCCAGCGCCCGCGAATCGCGCGGGTTAAGCATGTGCTGCAACTCTAGCCAGTTGCAGCAGAAAATGCTTCCCTTAACGTAATGCTGCAACCTGAAGCCTTTCGCGATAATCCCGATGTGCAGCTTTTCGCGAAACGCAGCACGACAGCCAATCGTTGCGCGCGTTTCGCCTTTGGCTGTTGCCTTGGGTCAAAGGCGAAACGCCTTGGGGCGGCGCGGGGGCGCTTGATCTTTGCTTCGGGGCTGGTATGCACGGCCCCGAATGCCATTTCCAAAAGGACGCTGCCCCGTGGATATCGCTGCCCTGCGCTCTGCTCATCCCGATCACTGGAACAAGGCCGCCGCCATTCGCGCGCTGACGCTCGATGCGGTCCACGCGGCCAATTCGGGCCATTCCGGCATGCCCATGGGCATGGCCGACGTGGCGACCGTGCTGTACGAAAAGCACCTGAAATTCGATGCAAGCGCCCCCAACTGGCCCGACCGGGACCGGTTCATCCTGTCCGCCGGGCATGGCTCTATGCTGCTTTACTCGCTGCTTTACCTGACAGGCTACGAGGGGATGACGCTCGACCAGATCAGGAACTTCCGCCAATGGGGCGCGATCACCGCCGGCCACCCGGAAAACTTCCTGCATGACGCGATCGAGACCACCACCGGCCCGCTGGGCCAGGGTATTTCCAACGCCGTCGGCTTCGCCATTGCCGAGGAAGCGCTGCGCGCGCGCTTCGGCAGGAAGGCGGTGGATCACCACACCTATGTCATCGCCGGCGACGGCTGCCTGATGGAAGGCGTCAGCCACGAGGCCATCGGCCTTGCCGGGCGCCTGGGCCTGGGCAAGCTGATCGTGCTGTGGGACAACAACAACATCACCATCGACGGCAAGGTGGATCTGGCCAGCCGCACCGACCAGGTGAAGCGCTTCCGCGCCGAAGGCTGGCAGGTGATCGAAATCGACGGGCATAACCCCGAGGAGATCGACGCGGCCCTGACCAAGGCCAAGACCGGCCGCCGCCCCACGATGATTGCCTGCAAGACGCATATCGCCCTGGGTCACGCGGCACAGGACACGTCGAAAGGCCATGGCGCGCTGACGGATGCCGACCAGATGGCGGCAGCGAAAGAGGCCTATGGCTGGACGACCGGCCCGTTCGAGGTGCCCGCCGACATCAAGAAAGCCTGGGAAGCCATCGGCAAG
The DNA here is from genome assembly GCA_046290265.1 of Roseovarius sp. GTDB lineage: Bacteria > Pseudomonadota > Alphaproteobacteria > Rhodobacterales > Rhodobacteraceae > Roseovarius. Next base: position 4,619 of record JBKAGF010000106.1, read on the forward strand.
CGCGGCGCCGAAGCCCATGCCGAATGGAAGACCCGCATGGGCGATCTGAGCGAGCGGCGGCAGGCCGAGTTCACCCGCGTTATGGCGGGCGACGTGCCGAAATCGCTGTCCTCGCGCATCCGGGCGCTGAAAAAGCAGATCTCCGAAGAGGCCCCCAAGGTCGCCACCCGCAAATCCAGCGAGATGGTGCTGGAGGTCGTCAACCCGATCATGCCCGAAACCATCGGCGGCTCGGCCGACCTCAGCGGCTCGAACAACACCAGGTCGGGCGACATGAGCGTGTTCGACGAGGGCAACCGCAAGGGCCGGTACATCCATTACGGCATCCGCGAGCACGGCATGGCCGCGGCGATGAACGGCATGGCTCTGCATGGCGGCATCCGGCCCTATGGCGGCACGTTCATGTGCTTCACCGATTATGCCCGCCCCGCCATGCGGCTTGCGGCGCTGATGCAGGTGCCCAGCGTCTTCGTGATGACCCATGACAGCATCGGCTTGGGCGAGGACGGACCGACGCACCAGCCGGTCGAACACCTGGCGATCAGCCGGGCCACGCCCAACACGATGGTCTTCCGCCCCTGCGACACGGTGGAAACCGCCGAGGCATGGGAGCTGGCGCTGACCTCGAAATCAACGCCGTCGGTCCTGTCGCTGACCCGCCAGGGCGTGCCGACGCTGCGCACCGAGTACAAGCAGAAGAACCTGACCGCGCAGGGCGCGTATATCCTGGCCGAAGCCGAGGGCAAGCGCCAGGCGATCCTGATGGCGACAGGCTCGGAAGTTGAGATCGCCATGGCCGCCCGCGAGGCGCTGCAGGCCGAAGGCATCGGCACGCGTGTCGTCTCGATGCCCTGCTGGGAACTGTTCGAGCAGCAGGACGAGGCCTATCGCCGCCGCATCCTGCCCCCCGGCCCCGTGCGCGTCGCGGTCGAGGCCGCGGTGCAGATGGGCTGGGACCGCTGGCTTTACGGCGAGAACGGCAAGCGCGGCAAGGCGGGCTTTG
>JBKAGF010000107.1:0-5617 GCA_046290265.1 Roseovarius sp.
GGTGCGATCACCGAGTCCGATATCGGCCTGGCCGAGGCGTCGGGTGCCCCTGTCATCGGCTTCAACGTGCGGGCCAATGCTCCGGCGCGCAGCTCTGCAAACCAGAAGGGTGTGGAGATCCGGTATTACAGCGTGATCTACGATCTTGTGGATGACGTGAAGGCGGCCGCAAGCGGCCTGCTGGGTGCCGAAATCCGCGAGAACTTCATCGGCTATGCCGAGATCCGGGAAGTCTTCAAGGTGACCGGCGTCGGCAAGGTTGCGGGCTGTCTGGTGACCGAGGGCGTTGCCCGCCGGTCGGCCGGTGTGCGCCTGCTGCGCGACGACGTGGTGATCCACGAAGGCACGCTGAAGACGCTGAAGCGCTTCAAGGACGAAGTGTCGGAAGTGCAGTCGGGCCAGGAATGCGGCATGGCGTTCGAGAAATACGAGGACATCCGCGAAGGCGACGTGATCGAGATATTCGAACGCGAGGAAGTCGAGCGGAACCTCGACTGAGCCGTGTCAGAGACTGTTTTCGGGAAAGGGCGGCCTTTTGGGTCGCCCTTTTTCATGGGCTGGACCCAAGTCTTTGCAGAAATGACCTGGCAAAAGCTTTTTGAAAGCTTTTGCGGCGCTCAGAGCCAGTCGCGCAGGATCGGGATGAGCGGCACGTCCGCTGGGGGCATGGGATAGTCGCGCAGCGCGTTGGGGCGGACCCATTTCAGGGTCTGGTTCTCGCGCGAGCGGGGGGTGCCGTCCCACTTGCGGCAGGCAAAGAGCGGCATCAGCAGGTGAAGTGTCAAGCTGTGACTGGCGAAGGTCAGCGGCGCGAGGCAGCTTTCCCAGGTGTTGATGCCAAGCTCTTCTTCCAACTCGCGGATGAGCGCGACCTCGGGTGTCTCGCCGGGTTCGACCTTGCCGCCGGGAAACTCCCAGAGGCCGGCCATGGACTTGCCCTTGGGGCGTTGCGCCAGAAGGATGCGGCCGTCGACGTCGATCAGGGCGACGGCGGACACCAGAACAGTTTTCATGGTCGCATTCCCGGCCGGAATACCGGAGCCCACTTTCCCTGTGATCGCTTCGGTGTCATGATCTGTAGTCGGCGTTGATCGAGATATAGCCGTGGGTCAGGTCGCACGTCCAGACATGGGCGGTGCCGCCCCCCAGACCGAGATCGACATGGATCGTGATCTCCTGGTTCTTCATGTGGGCGGCGCCGTCTTCCTCGCGATAATCGGGACTAACCCAGCCTTTTTCGGCCACCAACGTGTCGCCGAACCAGATCGAGAGCGTGTCGCGGTCGGCCGGCGCGCCGGATTTGCCGATGGCCATGACGATGCGACCCCAGTTTGGATCTTCGCCGGCGATGGCGGTTTTGACCAGCGGCGAGTTGGCGATGGCGAGGCCGTGGGTCTTTGCGTCATTGTCGCTGGAGGCACCGGTGACGGAGATGGTGACGAACTTGGTCGCGCCTTCGCCGTCGCGCACAACCTGGTGCGCCAGGTCCAGCATGACGCCACGCAACGCCTCCATGAAGCCGACGCTGTGGTCGGTGACGCGCACGCCCGAGGCGCCGGTGGCGGCGACCAGCAGCGTGTCGGAGGTGGAGGTGTCGCTGTCGACGGTGATGCAGTTGAACGTCTTTTCGTTCAGGGCCGAGACCATCTGTTGCAGGTGTTCGCGGTCGATGGCGGCGTCGGTGAAGATATAGACCAGCATGGTTGCCATGTCGGGCGCGATCATGCCCGAGCCCTTGGCGATGCCGGCGATACGGATCGGCTGGCCCTCGAGCATGACGGTGGCGGTTGCGCCCTTGGGAAACGTGTCGGTGGTCATGATCGCGCGGGCGGCATCCTCGATCCCGTCGGGTGACAGCTTGCCTTCAAGCTCGGCCAGTTTCGCGGTGATGCGCTCGTGCTTGAGCGGTTCGCCGATGACGCCGGTGGACGCGCTGAAAATACGCGATTCCGGCAGGGACAGGGTCTTGGCGACCGCATTTGTCACCGCCTTGACCGATTCGACCCCGTTGCGCCCGGTGAAGGCGTTGGAGTTGCCGGAGTTCACGATGATCGCCGCGCCTTCGGCGGAGTTGAAACCGATCTTTTCCTGGCAGTCGAGCACCGCGGCAGAGCGTGTCGCGGAGCGGGTGAAGACCCCGGCCATGGCCGTGCCGGGGGCCAGCCGCGCCAGCATCACGTCCTTGCGGCCGGCATAGCGCACGCCGGCCTCGACGCTGGCGAATTCAACGCCGCCGATCGCGGGCAGTTCGGGGAACGCGGCGGGCGCCAGCGGCGACACGGCAAGGGTCTTGGCCATGGGCTCAGTTCTCCAGGAGTTCCAGATTGGTGATCACGTTGGGGTCGATTTCCTCGAGGTCGACCTGGTCGATCTCGGCATCGGATTTCAGGCTTTCGATATAGGCTTCGAGCGCGCCCTGCTGAATTTGCGACGACAGCTCCTCGCGCACGGTGTCGAGCGCGGGGCGTTCCTTGTTCCGGGTTTCGGTCAGGCTGATGACGTGCCAGCCGAACTGGGTTTCCACCGGGCCGGAGATTTCGCCCGGTTCCAGTTCCGCCACGGCCTCGAAGAATGGCGCGACCATGTCGCCGGCGCCGAACCAGCCGAGATCGCCACCGGTTGCAGCGGACGGGCCGGTCGAATTTTCACGCGCCAGGGCCGCGAAGTCGGCGTCGCCTTCAAGCTCTGTCACCAGCGCCTGGGCCTCTTCCTCGGTTTCGACGAGGATGTGGGACGCGCGATATTCGGTTTCCTGAACGTCGGCGGGATACTGTTCCTCGTAGAGCGCCTGAAGGTCTTCCTCGGACGGGGACTGCTGCATGACGCCGGCCATGACCTCTCCGGCGATGATGGCGCGTTCTTCGTTCTCGATGGAAACACGGCTGCGCAGGGACGGTTCGCCCTCCAGCGACTGGTTCAGCAGCGTGTGCTGGATCAGCTGGTCGACGATGCCCTGCAAAAGAAGATTGGGCGGAAACTGGTCGTATTGCTGCGGCAGAGTGGCACGGAGCGCGATGACATGGGCCAGCGTGATCTCGGTGCCGTTGACGGTGGCGACGACCTGTCCGGGATCGGCCTGGGGGGCCGTTTCGGTGGCCGTGTCGTTTTCCGCAGCCGTGTCCTGCGCCAGCGTGCCCTGGGCCAGCATGGCGGAGGTGCAGGCGGCGGCCAGAAGCGTCTTGATCGGATGTGACATGGATACCCTTTGCTTTGTTGCGCCGTGACGCGGCGCGTTGTGACGTTGACAGTCCATGAGCGGCCCCTTACATCGCCTTATGATCAAAGGCAGGGCCGTCCCCTTGGGCCCGTTCTAGGGCGGTGCGACGGACGGGGCAAGCGATTGCCCATCACGAGATAGCGAAAGACCGGAACGGATAGGATATGCTGGGTATTGGAACGGTTGCCAAAAAGATTTTTGGCACCCCGAACGACCGCAAGGTCAAGACGACCCGCCCGCTGGTGGACAAGATCAACGCACTGGAAGCCGAGTTTGAAGCGCTGGACGATGCGGGACTGATCGCGAAGACCCAGGAATTCAAGACACGCGTCGCGGATGGCGAGACGCTGGACGCGATCCTGCCCGAGGCCTTTGCCAATTGCCGCGAGGCGGCACGCCGGGCGCTGGGACTGCGGGCGTTCGATGTACAGCTGATGGGCGGGATCTTTCTGCACCAGGGCAATATCTCGGAGATGAAGACGGGCGAGGGCAAGACCCTTGTGGCGACCTTTCCCGCCTATCTGAACGCGCTGACCGGCAAGGGTGTGCATGTGGTCACCGTGAACGACTATCTTGCCAAGCGGGATGCCGAGTGGATGGGAAATGTCTTTTCCGCGCTGGGCCTGACCACCGGCGTCGTCTATCCGCAACAGCCGGATGACGAGAAGAAAGGCGCATACGCCGCCGATATCACCTATGCCACGAATAACGAGCTTGGCTTCGACTACCTGCGCGACAACATGAAGTCGAGCCTGGAGGAAATGAGCCAGCGCGGGCATTATTTCGCGATCGTCGACGAGGTGGACAGCATCCTGATCGACGAGGCGCGGACGCCGCTGATCATCTCGGGGCCGGCGCAGGACCGCAGCGAGCTTTACGTGACGATCGACGGGCTGATCCCGCAGCTGGACGAAGAGCATTACAAGCTGGACGAGAAGACCAAGAACGTGACCTTCACCGACGAAGGCAACGAATATCTTGAAGCGCTGCTGCACCAGATGGGCCTGTTGGAAGAAGAGCAGTCGCTTTACGACCCGGAAAGCACGACCATCGTGCACCACGTCAACCAGGGCCTGCGGGCGCACAAGCTTTTCCTCAAGGACAGAGACTATATCGTGCGCGACGGCGAGGTCGTGCTGATCGACGAGTTCACCGGGCGGATGATGGCCGGGCGGCGGCTGTCGGACGGTCTGCACCAGGCGATCGAGGCCAAGGAAGGCTGTGGCATCAAGCCCGAGAACGTGACGCTGGCGCAGGTGACGTTCCAGAATTATTTCCGCCTGTATGACAAGCTGTCGGGCATGACGGGAACGGCCGCCACCGAGGCCGAGGAATTCGGCCAGATTTATGGGCTGGGCGTGGTCGAGGTGCCGACCAACAAGCCGATTGCCCGGATTGACGAGGACGACGCGGTCTATCGCACGGCGCAGGAAAAATACGACGCCATCGTCGAGTCGATCAACGAGGCGCACGGGAAGGGTCAGCCGATTCTCGTCGGCACGACGTCGATCGAGAAGTCCGAGATGCTGAGCGCGCTGCTGAAGAAGGCGGGCCTGACGCATAACGTGCTGAACGCGCGCCAGCACGAGCAGGAAGCGCAGATCGTCGCCGATGCCGGCAAGCTGGGCGCCGTGACCATCGCGACGAACATGGCCGGGCGCGGCACCGACATCAAGCTGGGCGGGAATGTCGATTTCAAGATCATGGAGGCGATTGCCGCCGATCCCGATGCCGACCCCGAGGCCCTGCGCCAGAAGATCGAGGCCGAGCACAAGTCCGACGAGCAGAAGGTGATCGACGCGGGCGGTTTGTTCGTGCTGGCCACCGAACGGCACGAAAGCCGGCGAATCGACAACCAGCTGCGCGGCCGGTCGGGCCGGCAGGGCGACCCGGGGCGGTCGGCCTTCTTCCTGTCGCTCGACGACGACCTTATGCGCATCTTCGGCTCCGAGCGGCTGGAAAAGGTTCTGTCGACGCTGGGCATGAAGGAAGGCGAGGCCATCGTGCACCCGTGGGTGAACAAGAGCCTCGAACGCGCGCAGGCAAAGGTCGAGGGCCGCAATTTCGACGTGCGCAAGCAGTTGCTGAAATTCGACGACGTGATGAACGAGCAGCGCAAGGTGATCTTTCGCCAGCGTCTGGACATCATGGAAGCCACCGACCTGTCCGAGATCATCAAGGACATGCGCGGCGAGGTGATCGACGACCTGATCGACCAGTACATGCCGCCCAAGACCTATGCCGATCAGTGGGACATGGAAGGGCTTTACGCCGCCGTGATCGAGCGGCTGAACCTGGACGTTCCGGTGATGTCCTGGGGCGACGAGGAAGGCGTTGACGACGACGTGGTCGCGGACCGGCTGGAAGAGGCGGCCGAGGAAATGATGGCCGAAAAGGCCA
>JBKAGF010000108.1:0-5177 GCA_046290265.1 Roseovarius sp.
CCATGATCTGCGCCAGCGTCGTCTTGCCCAGGCCGGGGGGGCCGTGAAACAGCGTGTGGTCCATCGCCTCGCCCCGCTGCCGGGCCGACTGGATGAACACCTTCAGGTTGGCCCGTGCCTCGGCCTGCCCGATGAAATCCGCCAGCGCCTGCGGCCGCAGCGCGCGGTCCACATCCTCGGGCAGCGCCTCGGGGCGCAGGGTCGGGTCAGGCTCGGTCATGCGCCAATCGTCCCACGTCCGCGCGGCAGGCCGCAAGGCCCGATGAATGCCACGTCCCTCATCCCTTCGGCGCCAGCAGCTTCAGCGCGGCGCGGATGAGGTCCGCCGTCGCCGCGTCGGGCATCTCGCCCGCCGCCTGCGCCACCGCGCCTGCCGCCTCGCCGGGGCCGTAGCCGAGGTTGGTCAGCGCAGACAGCGCCTCGGCCTGTGCCGCGCCGCTCGGGGCCTTCGGGGGCGGCGCCTTGGCCACCGGCGTCTCGATCACCTCGTCGTCGGCGGGCCCCACCGGCGCAGCCACCGGCGCGCTCGCGCCCATCGCCATCACCTCCGGCGCCTTGTCCTTCAGCTCGATCACCACGCGCTGCGCCGTCTTGGGGCCGATTCCCTTGGCCGCCTTCACCGCGTTCACGTCGCCCAGCGCAATCGCGCGCCCCACGCCATCCGGCCCCAGAGTGCCAAGAATGGCCAGCGACGCCTTCGCCCCGATTCCCTGCACGCTCATCAGCAGGCGATGCCATTCCTTCTCGACCAGAGAGGTGAAGCCATACAGTTGCAACAGGTCCTCGCGCACCAGAAGGTCGGTGTAAAGCGCCACGTGCTCGCCCGCCCCCGGCAGCGCCGCCAGCGTCCGGTCCGAGCAGTAAACCAGGTAGCCAACGCCCTTCACGTCGATCAGCACGTGATCGGCGGCGCGATAGTCGATGCGTCCCGCGATCCGCCCGATCATGCGCGCACCTTCTCTTTCAGCGCCCGTGCGGCCCCGTGATGGGCGTGGCAGATGGCAATGGCCAGCGCATCGGCGGCGTCCGCCCCGGCCAGCACGACCCCCGGCAGTTGCACCTTCACCATATGCGCCACCTGCTCCTTGCCGGCATGGCCCACGCCCACCACCGTCTTCTTCACCGTGTTGGGGGCGTACTCGCCCACCTCCAGCCCGAATTGCGCCGGCACCAGCATCGCGATGCCCCGCGCCTGGCCCAGCTTCAGCGTGCCAGCCCCGTCCTTGTTGACAAAGGTCTGCTCCACCGCCGCCGCCTCGGGCGCGTATTTCGCAAGAATATCCGTCAGTTGGCCATGCAGCGACAACAGCCGCGACGACAGCGTGCTCCCGGCGCCGTGGCAAATCCCGTTGGCCACGTGGGTCAGGCGGCTGCCCGCCACGTCGATCACACCCCATCCAAGGTTGCGAAGGCCCGGATCGATCCCGATGACCCGCATGTACACTGCCCGCCTGTCATTGTTTTGTGTACGGCCTAGCACGAAACGGGAACAAACACCAAGCACTTCCATGCACATGTGGCGCTCCGGCAGGTATGCAATCTGCGCCACATGGACCCCTCCCAACCTGGTGCGCTCTATATGTGCTCATCAAAAATATAAACTTTTCATGACGTTATGGGAATTCCAGCCATGCAATGCCTGCATAGTGACTATGCGGAAAATGCGTGTTGTCCGAATGTGCGCGACCCCCTAATTCCAGCCTCAGAACACAAGAACAAACCGACTTATACGAAGGACCATGACAATGGCTGCAATCGAAACCACCCGCACCGCGCCGCACGGCGTCGGCTCGCTCTTCTCCCGCCTCGTCGCCACCGTTTCCGCGTGGAACGACGCCCGCGTCACCCGCAACGCGCTGAACCGCCTGTCGGACCGCGAGCTTGCCGATATCGGCCTGTCGCGCAGCGACATCGAAAACGCGATCCGCTAAGCCGGACCGCCCTCTCCGGCGTTCTCCTCCCTGCGCCGGACGGCAAAAAGCCCTGCACGCGGACCACCGTGCAGGGCTTTTTCATGTAAGAGAGGTCTTCGCAGGGTCGGGACGCCGGTCGTCCCGGCGAACAGTTACTTCACGAAGGGGCGCAGGTATTGCGCCATCGCCGTGGCAACCGGGTCTTTCTGCATCACGAAGGCGCCGGCCTGCTCCACCACGCTGCCAGATTGCAGGGCATCGACGCGCTGATCATAGAGGGTGCCGCCCAGATGCGCCAGGATCATCGCCTTGAACAGGAAGAACCCGGCGACCAGGAACAGAAGGCCGCGAACCGACAGGCTCCGGTTGCGCCGCTTGGGGCGAAAGACGATCAGCCCATCGCGCGTCACCTTGGCGGAATAGCCGTTGGCCATCCGCGCGCGGCTGCGGTCGATTTTCTTCAGGCGGGCATCGAAGCCCTGGTATGAATTGGTCATGGTCATGGCAGCGTCCTAGCGATTTTCATCCCCGATCCCTTGACCGTGACGCTAGGTTTGAATTGTGGCGAAAATGCGGCCAGCGCCTTAATCCAGCTGTTTTTCCATTACTTTTCAGACACTTTTACGAATTATTATCGTCGTCCATTCACCAATTTCTTCGGATCCCGCGATACTGTTTCCAGACCTGGCATAAGCCTCTGCCACTTCCGCCGCCTGTTCGTTCAGGATGCCCGAAAGAATCACGTTGCCGCCCGGTCTCAGCGCGCCGGTAATGCCCGGCGCCAGCGCGATCAGCGGCGCTTTCAGGATATTGGCGAAGATCAGGTCGAACGGCGCCGCCCCCGCGATGGCCGGATGGTCCAGCCCCTCGGCCTCATGACAGGCCACACGGCCCTCAAGACCGTTGGCCGCCACGTTGACCTCCGCCACCTCGACCGCCACGGCGTCGATGTCGCTGGCCAGGACCCGTGCCTCGGGCCAGACCCGCGCCGCGGCCATCGCCAGCACGGCGGTGCCGCAGCCAAGGTCCAGCACGCTGTCCCGTGGCCCGCCTTCGGCGTTCAGCCGATCCAGCGCCCGCAGACAGCCCAGCGTCGTACCGTGATGCCCGGTGCCGAACGCCATCGACGCCTCGATCAACAGCGGCAGCGCATCCTCGGGCACCTTGTCCGCGTCATGGCTGCCATGGACAAAGAACCGCCCCGCCACCACCGGCGTCAGCTCGCGCTTCACCTTGGCGACCCAGTCCGTCTCGGGCAGTTCCGACACGGTGAAATCCTTTGCCCCGTGCATCGACGCCAGCAGGGCCAGCCCGGCCGCATCCGGGTCCGCCTCGAAATAGCCGCCCACTTCCCACAGGCCCGACCCGTCCTCCAGCTCGAACACGCCCACCCCCGTGGGCTCGGGCCTCAGACGTTCCAGCGCCTCGCCCAGGGCTTCGGCCTCGGCCTTGCCGGGCAGGGTCGTCAATGCGGTGAATGTGGGCATGGGGCCTCCCTTGGACAGATCACTCCGCCGGGGCAGGCGCCCGGGCGGTCAGGATCGTCTCATACCCCGGTTCGGGGTGACGGGGAATAAGCATCGCAAGCAGAAAGGACACACCCGCCATGCAGGCGGCCATCACGAAGACCGCCACAGGCGACACCAGCCACAGATAGCCCAGCGCCGCGGGCAGGAACACGGCGGCGATGTGGTTGATCGTGAACGCCACGGCGGCCGTGGGCGCGATGTCGCCCGGATCGGCGATCTTCTGGAAATAGGTCTTCAGTGCCAGCGCCAGCGCGAAAAGCATGTGGTCGATCACGTAAAGCGCCGCCGCCAGCAGCACCCCCCAGCCGAAGAAATACAAGCCCCCGTAGAGCAGGAACACGATCGCCAGCCCCGCATATTCGAACAACAGCGTCGCCCGTTCCCCGAACACATGCACCGCCCGGCCCATCAGCGGCGCGAACAGCATGTTGGCCACGAGGTTGATCAGGTAGAGCGCCGTCACCTCATGCACCTCGAAGCCGAACTTCTCGACCATCATGAAACCGGCGAAGACGATGAAGATCTGCCGCCGCGCACCCGACATGAACTGAAGCGCGTAATAGAGCCAGTAGCGCCGGCGCAGCACCATCCGCTTGATCTGCGGATTGGGCGCCTCGAATTGCGGGAAGGCGAACACACAGTAAAGCGCGATCAGCACCGTCGCCCCGCCCGCGGCCATGTAGACGGTGTTGTAACTCAGATCCAGCGTCTCCCATGTCATCACGATCAGCACGTAAGCCACCAGCGTCGTGCCCGACCCGGCCGCCAGCAGCCAGCCCAGCATCTGCGGCGCACGCTCCTTCTTCAGCCATTGCAACTGCAACGACTGGTTTACCGTCTCGAAATAGTGAAATCCGATCGAGCTCAGCATCGTGATCGTCAGGATGCCGCCCAGCGACGGGAACCATGCGGTGATCGCCGTGGCCACGCCCAGCAGGATCAGCGACACCAGCGCCAGCGTCTGCTCGCGCATGAAGATGATGATGGCGATCACCCCGATGGCCAGGAAGCCGGGGATTTCCCGCACCGTGTGCAGCCAGCCGATATCCGAGCCGTCGAACTGCGCCGCCTCGATGACGAAATTGTTCAGAAGGGCCGACCATGTCGCGAAGGCCAGCGGCATCGCCGCGGCCATCAGAAAGAGCAGCGCCACGGGCCGCTTCCAGATCGGCAGCTCGCGCGCCAGCTCAAGGGGATATGTTCTCGCCATCCTCATGCTTTACGCCCATCTTTCGGCTTTGACCATTCCCTCCCGCGCAAACCGGCTGTGCAAAAATACGCGGCCTGATCTGGATCAAGGCCGCCCGCCCGGGCCGGTGGCATGACCCGATGCGCAAGGAAAGGCACCGGTGATGGATATTCTCGCCCTCGTGGAATGGATCGACGAGGCCCCGGCGGCGGCGCTCCTGGGCCTTCTGACCGGCGTGATCTTCGGCGTCGCGGCACAGCGCTCGCGCTTCTGCCTGCGCGCGGCGGCGGTGGAATTCGCCCGTGGCCGGATGGGTGACCGCATCGCGGTCTGGTTCCTGACCTTCTCGACCGCGGTCGTCTGGGTGCAGGCCGCGCAGCTCCTGGGCCTTTTCCGCGCGTCCGATGCCCGCATGATGGCCATCCCCGGCAGCTGGTCGGGGGCGGTGATCGGCGGGCTGGTCTTCGGCGGGGGCATGGTACTGGCGCGCGGCTGTCCGGGCCGTTTGCTGGTGCTCGCGGCCACCGGCAACCTGCGCGCCATCAC
>JBKAGF010000109.1:0-5019 GCA_046290265.1 Roseovarius sp.
ACGAAAAGAGGCTACAATGGCTGTCGAACGCACGCTCAGCATCATCAAACCCGATGCCACCAAACGCAACCTGACCGGCAAGATCAACGCCAAGTTCGAGGATGCCGGCCTGCGCATCGTCGCGCAGAAGCGCATTCACCTTTCCAAGGCGCAGGCCGGCGTGTTCTACGCCGTGCATTCCGAGCGCCCGTTCTACGACGAACTGTGCGAATTCATGGCGTCCGAACCGGTCGTCGTGCAGGTGCTGGAAGGCGAGGGCGCGATTGCCAAGAACCGCGAAGTGATGGGCGCCACGAACCCTGCCGATGCGGCCCCGGGCACGATCCGTGCGGAATTTGCGGAATCGGTCGGCGAGAACTCGGTTCACGGCTCCGACGCGCCGGAAACTGCTGCGGTCGAGATCGCGTATTTCTTCTCGGGTCTCGAACTGGTCGGCTGAGCCGACGGCAGGATGAACCCGCAAGCGGCGTGACCCATGGGTCGCGCCGTTTTCATTTGATCCGGCGTGAGACCTCAGATTGCGGCGAAATCGGTGAAGACCTGCTTTGACACGGTGACTTTCGCGCCATAGTCGAGGCTGCCGCGCGCCGTTGCTGTCGGTTTATGCGATTTTGTCGTGGGGTTTTGGGACGTTGCCACTTGCCTGCTCCTTTTATGGGGCAGACCGGCCGAACAGCGCCGACCGGCGCCCGGTTATTGTTTCAGGTTCGCGGACAAGCCGGGCGGAATTGGGGCTGGAATGTGGTGTCATTGTGGCACGTGCGGCGAAATTTTACGTCGTGCCGCTGCGCGGTTCCATGCAAGAATAGACTGAACAAGGACTGAAGACGATTGCCATGGCGCCCGCAAAATTGAACCAGGATCCGCACAAGGTCCGCGAAAGCGAGGACAAGAACCTTGAAACCGCCATCGGGCGGGCCGTGCGGGAATTCCGCAAGACGCGGCGCATGACCGTATCGGACCTGTCCGAGGTGACGGGGTTGTCGGTCGGGATGCTGTCGAAGATCGAGAATGGCGTGACGTCTTCCTCCCTGACGACCCTGCAGGCATTATCGGCGGCGCTGAGCGTTCCCATCACCGCGTTTTTCCGCCGGTTCGAAGAACGGCGCGAAGTCGTGCACGTCAAGGCGGGCGAGGCGGTGGAACTGGAGCGCGCGGGAACGCGGGCCGGGCACCAGTACAACCTGCTGGGCCATATCGGCGCCAACAACAGCGGAGTCGTCGTGGAACCTTACCTGATCACGCTGAACGAAGAGTCGGACATCTTCCCGACATTTCAGCATGATGGGATCGAACTTCTCTACATCCTCGAAGGCGAGGTGGGGTACCGCCACGGCGATCTGAGCTTTCATCTCAAGCCCGGGGACAGCCTTTTCTTCGATGCCGACGCGCCACACGGGCCGGTGGAACTGATGCGGTTGCCGATCCGCTATCTTTCCGTGATCTCTTATCCGCAGGGTGACAAGTAGAAATATTCACCACAGGAATATTTAATTCTCTTCTTGAAAGTCTTTTAAAGCCGTATTAGCGTCTCCTCAGAATAGGAGACACCGATATGTGTGGAATCGTTGGACTGTTCCTCAAGGACAAGTCGCTGGAACCCCGGCTGGGGGAAATGCTGACCGACATGCTGATCACGATGTCCGATCGCGGGCCCGACAGTGCGGGTATCGCGGTTTACGGAACGGATCGCGACGGTCAGGCAAAACTGACGCTGCAGGCTGCCGAGCCGAGCCAGTTCGAAGGGCTTGCAGAGGAGATCGGCAAGGAGATCGGAACGGCGATCAGCCAGCGGGTGATCGACACCCATGCCGTGCTGGAGCTGGCGCAGGCAAAGATGTCGGAAGCGCGACAGGTGGTCAAACGCCTGCGCCCGGACATCCGGGTCATGAGCGCGGGCGACATCATCGAGATCTACAAGGAGGTCGGCCTGCCAGGGGATGTGGCGAAACGCTTCGACATCCCCAAGCTGACCGGCAGCCACGGCATAGGGCACACCCGCATGGCCACGGAAAGCGCGGTCACCACGCTGGGCGCGCATCCGTTTTCCACGGGGTCGGATCAGTGCCTTGTGCATAACGGGTCGCTCAGCAATCACAACGCCCTGCGCCGGCAACTGGCGCGTGAGGGGATCGAGGTGGAAACGCAGAACGACACCGAGGTTGCCGCGGCCTATCTGACCTGGAAAATGCAGCAGGGGCATACACTTGGCGAAGCGCTGGAGGCCGGGCTGGCGGATCTGGACGGGTTTTACACCTTTGTCGTCGGCACCAAGGACGGGTTCGGCGTGCTGCGCGACCCGATTGCCTGCAAACCGGCCGTGATGGCCGAAACCGATCAATACGTGGCGTTCGGCAGCGAGTATCGCGCGCTGGTGAACCTGCCGGGGATCGAGGACGCCCGCGTGTGGGAGCCCGAGCCCGCCACCGTTTATTTCTGGAGCCACTGACATGCAGACATACGACTTGGAAGCGGACGGGTTGCGCGGGCTGAATGCCACGCTGCAAGGGGCCAGCGGCAACGAGACCGGCTGGGAAGTCGTCAATCCGCGCGGCAGCCATGCGATTGCGGTCGGGCTGGACGCGCCGCTCGATGTGACCGTGAAGGGCTCGACCGGATATTACTGCGCGGGCATGAACCAGAAGGCGACCGTGCGGGTCGCGGGCAATGTCGGCCCCGGCGTGGCCGAGAACATGATGAGCGGTACCGTGATCGTCGAGGGCGATGCCAGCCAGTATGCCGGGGCGACCGGGCATGGTGGGCTGCTGGTGATCAAGGGCAACGCCTCGTCGCGCTGCGGGATCTCGATGAAGGGGATCGACATCGTGGTGGGCGGCAATGTGGGGCATATGTCTGCCTTCATGGGGCAGGCGGGGCACCTGGTGGTCTGCGGCGATGCCGGTGACGCGCTGGGAGATTCCATCTACGAGGCAAAGCTGTTCGTACGGGGCAGCGTGAAAAGCCTTGGCGCCGACTGTGTCGAGAAAGAGATGCGGCCCGAACATGTCGAGAAGCTGACCGAACTTCTGGAAAAGGCGGGAATCGACGCCGACCCGATGGAGTTCAAGCGCTACGGCTCGGCCCGGACGCTGTACAATTTCAACATCGACAACGCCTATTGAGGAGACGGGAAAATGAGCGATCAGAAAAAATCCGCTCCGCGGACATTGCCGAAATATTCCAGCACGTTCACGCCCGAGGTTAACGCCGAAATCCGGCGGGCCGCGGCGACGGGCATCTACGATATCCGGGGTGGCGGCGCCAAGCGGAAGGTGCCGCATTTCGACGATCTGGTGTTTCTGGGCGCGTCGATGTCGCGCTACCCGCTGGAAGGGTATCGCGAGCGCTGCGACACCAATGTCGTGCTGGGCACGCGCTATGCCAAGAAGCCGATCGAGCTGAAGATCCCGATCACCATTGCTGGCATGAGTTTCGGCGCGCTGTCGGCGCAGGCGAAAGAGGCACTGGGGCGCGGCGCGTCCATGGCCGGAACCTCGACCACCACGGGCGATGGCGGTATGACGACCGAGGAGCGTGGCCAGTCCAAAACGCTTGTATATCAATATCTTCCCAGCCGCTACGGGATGAACCCCGTGGACCTGCGCAAGGCGGATGCGATCGAGGTGGTCGTGGGCCAGGGCGCCAAGCCCGGTGGCGGCGGGATGCTGTTGGGCCAGAAGATCTCGGACCGCGTGGCCGAGATGCGCACGTTGCCAAAGGGGATCGACCAGCGCTCGGCCTGCCGGCACCCGGACTGGACCGGGCCGGACGATTTGGAAATCAAGATCCTTGAACTTCGCGAGATTACCAATTGGGAAAAGCCGATCTATGTCAAGGTCGGTGCCGCGCGCCCGTTCTTCGACACGACGCTGGCCGTGAAGGCCGGGGCGGACGTGGTGGTGATCGACGGCATGCAGGGCGGCACGGCGGCGACGCAGGACGTCTTCATCGAGCATGTCGGCATCCCGACGCTGGCATGTATCCGCGAGGCCGTGGCCGCGCTTCAGGAGCTGGGCATGCACCGCAAGGTGCAGCTGATCGTCTCGGGCGGCATCCGGTCGGGGGCCGACGTGGCCAAGGCGCTGGCGCTTGGCGCCGACGCGGTCAGCATCGGCACGGCGGCCATGGTGGCCATCGGCGACAACGACCCCAAGTGGGAGGCCGAGTACAACGCGCTCGGCTCCACCGCCGGGGCCTATGACGACTGGCACGAAGGCCGCGACCCCGCGGGCATTTCCACCCAGGACCCGGAATTGTCCAAGCGCCTTGACCCGGTCGAGGCCGGGCGGCGGCTGAACAACTACCTTAAGGTTCTGACGCTGGAGGCACAG
Organism: Roseovarius sp.; assembly: GCA_046290265.1. Taxonomy (GTDB): domain Bacteria; phylum Pseudomonadota; class Alphaproteobacteria; order Rhodobacterales; family Rhodobacteraceae; genus Roseovarius. Next base: position 4,332 of record JBKAGF010000109.1, read on the forward strand.
ACATTGGCGCGGGCCTGCGGCAAGAACCACGTCCACAATCTGGAGCCGGAAGATTTACAAGCCCTTACCGTGGAGGCCGCCGCCATGGCGCGGGTCCCGCTGGCCGGAACCTCTTGGATTCCCGGGCAGGGCGGTATGTAATCGCAAGCAACATCAGAACCATAAGAAACGGGGAGATAGAGATGGCCACGGATCTGGCGAAATTTGCCGAAAAGAACGGCGTCAAATACTTCATGATATCCTTCACAGACCTTTTCGGCGGCCAACGCGCCAAGCTGGTGCCGGCGCAGGCGATTGCCGACATGCAGGAGGATGGCGCGGGCTTTGCGGGGTTTGCCACGTGGCTGGACATGACCCCGGCCCACCCGGACATGCTGGCCGTGCCGGACCCGGAGTCGGTGATACAACTGCCCTGGAAGCCCGAGGTCGCCTGGGTGGCCGCCAACCCGGTGATGGAGGGCGAGGACGTGGCACAGGCACCGCGCAACGTGCTGCGCCGCCTGATCGACGAGGCGGCCGGGGAAGGCCTGCACGTCAAGACCGGCGTCGAGGCCGAGTATTTCCTGCTGACGCCCGACGGCAGCGCGCTCAGCGACGAGTTCGATACCGCCGAGAAACCCTGTTATGACCAGCAGGCGGTGATGCGGCGCTATGACGTGGTGCGCGAGATCTGCGATTACATGCTGGA
>JBKAGF010000110.1:0-4832 GCA_046290265.1 Roseovarius sp.
AGCTCACGGCTGATCGTTGATGGATGGCGGCCTACGGCCCGAGCGATAGCGGTGACGCCCAGACCCTGAGCCTTCAAATCGGCAATCTGGTCCCTTTCGGGCCGGTCGAAGTGGCTGTATCCTGGCATGGCAACATCGTTTTCTTGTTTGGCGACAAGCGGATATCAAATCCGCAAACGGTGTTGCACCTCACGCCTGAATTCACTCTTGGCTCGGACGCTTTAGACTTTTTCGAGGGCGCCGTCGCGGTCGCGGAGCGTCGCCTTCTGCGCCTTTGTCAGCGGCCATTTCGCGGCGCCGTCCGGCGTGCGCAGGACCACGAGCGCGGCGCCGGTGACGCGCAGGTCGGGGGCGAAGACGGCATACTCCATCCGGAAGCTCGACGTGCCGTACCAGGCAGTGCGGCCCGCGACGATATAGTCGTCGCCCTCGTGCATCTCGGCGAAGTACTCGGCCTCGACGCTGCGCAGCACAAGGCGGGGGCCGTCGGGGCCGTAGCTGCTGATCCCGTAGTCGCGCAGGTAGGGCAGGCGGAAGCCCTCGAACCAGGTCAGGTAGCGGGTGTGGTTGACGTGGTTCAGCGCGTCGATCTCGAAGAAGCGGACCACGTCGCGCAGGCCATAGCGCCACTCGGGCGGCAGGCCCGCGCGGGCGAGGTCGGTGGCGCCGAGCGGGGTGAGGTAGGGCAGGTCGGGCGGAAAGCTCATGCCCGGCCTTCTAGGGGCGCGGGCGCGCGGGCGCCAGCCCCTACCAGAGCGACCAGCGGTCGGTGCCGAGGACGGCGATGCAGATCAGGAAGTTGGTGACCGCGTGGGCCACGATGGCGTCGCCCACCCGCCCCGTGCGCAGCGTCAGTAGGCCATAGCAGGCGCCCGCCAGCGTGCCGGCAAGGATGTCGGAATGCAGGATGCCGAAGGCCACCGACGAGGCCGCGAAGGCGGCGATGGCGGCGGCTTGCCGCCCGACGAGCGGCCCGAGCCAGCCGCGCAGCAGGATCGGCAGCCCGGCGCGGAAGGCCAGTTCCTCGACCACGGGGACGACGACGCTGGAGCCGATGATGCGCATGGTGATCCAGGCGAGGACGGCCAGCGGCGGCGCGGCGAAGAGCGTGTCGGCGAACTCGACATCGCCCTCGGGGTCCGCGGGCACCACGATCACCCAGAGGATGAAGACGGCGATGCCCATGGCGAAGCCGCCGAATCCGATGCCGTCGGCGAACTCGGCGGCGATCATCCCGCGGTAGGCGTAGAGGATGCCAAGGCCCATCGCCGCCGTCACCGGGTAGAGCCAGTTGAATCCGGCGACGAAGAGTCCGCCGATCATCAGGATCCCGAGATAGAGCGCCAGCGGCATGACGAGGCGCGCACCGGCGTCCATGTCGTCGTCGCGGTGGGCGATGCCCGGGCCCGTGCCGCGGGCCGGTTCCGCCGCGCCCCCCGCCGGAGCGATGCGGAAGACCGGCAGTTGCAGCGCGACCATGGCCACGGCCACCACGGCCAGAAGCGACAGCGTCCCGAAGTAGCTGTGGAACCCGTCCAGCGCCATTTCGGGCGAGACGGCCTCTCCGATATGGAGCAGAAGCGCGATGCGGAAGGCGTTCATCAGGAAGACGCCGATCACGGTGCCGAAGCCGAGGATCAGGGCCGGCACCCGCCGCAGCGCCGGCCATTCCAGCATCACGAGCCCCGCCATGATGAGGGCCGCCGCCAGCATCCCCTGGTAGCCGGCGCAGACCGGGCTGACGGTGACGGCGAAATCCGATGCCGACAGGACGGGCGCCCCGTCGACGTCGCGCACCATCGGCTCGGCCCGGCCGAAAAGGCGGTAGGCGGCCATCGACAGCTCCAGCGTGCTGGTCTCGATCGTGGCGCGGATGGCGATGATGATGGCGTTGTTCTTGGAGGACAGCACGACGGCTGCCGCCATGCCCGTGGCGATGAAGCCGAGGCTGGTCCAGCGCAGGCGGCGGATCACGCCCGCGGGCGCAATCAGGGCCAGCGCGCTGGCCTGCCAGATCAGGAAGGTCGTCGAGGTCGCCGCGTAGCGCCAGAGCATCGCGGTGTCCACGAGCTCGATCCTGCGGCCCTGGGGCAGGGTGCTGACCAGCCAGACCAGCAGTGCGAAGCTTGCCACGTGCAGCAGCCCCACATGAAGCCGCAGGCGGTCGGGCAGAAGCGCCGGGCCGATGAAGCGCCGCTCGACCACGGCGGCAACGAGCAGGGCGAGGACGGCAAGCAGCGAGACCTTGGTGAAGGTGTGCAGATACCAGGCAAGGTCGGTCTGCCCGTCGCCCATGCTCAGCACCATGAAGTGCCTGTGCGTGACCTCGCGCAGCAGCGCGAGTTCGGTCAGCGCGATGCCGGCGGCGATCCAGCGGAAGGCGGCGGCGGGCGCGGCGGTGGTGCCGGGGATATCCGTCGGCGCGCTCACCGCAGGCCGAAGGGCAGGTCCAGAAGCACCGCAAGGCCGATGGCGGCGCAAAGGAACAGCGCCAGCGTGGCGACCAGGCGCCAGCCCGAGCCTTCCTCGAGCACGCCGCGCTCGTAGGCCATCTGCGGATCGGAATAGGTTTCGGTGGCTTCGAGTTGCGCGGCGGCCCGGAAGCGGCGGGTGCGCGAATGCCAGACCAGCGCCAGCGCCAGCGCCAGCACGGCGGCCCCTGCCAGAAGCACGAGCGTCGTGCGCACCCCGTAGGTGCTGCCCGCGACCCAGCCCGCAAGGCCGGCAGCGGGCAGGGTCAGCAGAACGAGGATCACCGCCATCGTGGTGGCCGGTCCGGCGCGGCGGAAGGTGGGGACCACGAGTTCATGCTTCTGCAGCATCGGAAGCTGGCGGTAGACGAGCGCGATCCAGGTGATGAGCCCGTAGGCCGCGAGCAGGGCCATGAGAGCCCCGCCGAAGAAACCCGCCAGCCGCACTTCTCGCGGGAGGACCGGGTTCGGGGACCACACCACGGTGCCGCGCGGCGGTGCGCTGACCACGCGGGGATCGGCCGCGGCGGCGGCGTCGGCCTCGAGCACGCTTTTTGCCATCAGGGTGATGATCTCGTCCCGGTGGGCCTGGAACGCCTGTTGCAGGAGCCGGCGCTCGATCTGGGGGGTCAGGGTGTCGGCGTCGAGCGGCGCTGGGTCCGCGGCCAGAAGGACAAGCGCGCGCGCGCTGTCGGCTGTGGTCCATTGATCCAGTTCCCGGCCATCGGCGGCCATCGGCGTCAGACGGGCCAGAGTGTCGGCGGGTAGGGCCTCGGACGTGGCCCAGACCGGGTTCACCGTGGCATTGAGGCCGTTCCGTGACAGGTCGGCCACAAGCGAGGTCAGCGCGGTCAGCGGCGCAGCGCCCGAGGCGAGCGCGCCGGGCACGCGCGCCAAGGCGGTCGCGCGCGCCTCGGGCGTGCCGCCGATGATGCGCAGATCGAGGTACTGATAGGCCCGCCGGTCGGCAAAGAGTTGGGGGTTCTCGGCGACGAAGGCGGCGACGTCGGCCTCGGCGATCTCGGGCGCCTCGAAGCGGGACTGGGCGAAGAGTTGAAAGAGCACCTGGCGGCGCGCATCGGCCAGCGAGTCGAGCACCTGTTCCGACAAGAGGCCAAGGTCCTGCCCGTAGAAATAGTCGATCAGGTATTCCGCGATCAGGGTTTCGAGCGTCCGCTGGCGGCGCTCTTCCTCGGACAGGCCGGCCAGCGCATTGCGCCCCGCGAGAATGCGGTCGACCTCTTCGGCGGTGATGCGTGTCGACCCGATCGTGGCGAGAACCTCGTCAGGATCGGAGCTTTGCGCCCGGGCGTCCGACGCGACACAAAGCCATGAGAGGGCAAGTGCGAAGCCCAGGCCCGCAAGAGCTTTCCGGAGATGCACCTCGAGTTTCGCCACAGCTGGACCCCCACTCTTTACCCAACGTTTCGCGAAACGCGAAGCCGCGCGGCGAAGCTTCGATTTTCGGTAAAGCCGAAAGACCCTTATGTCCATGAGAAATGACGAGAAATTGAAATATTGACATCCATTGGTCGAGACTTTGCCTATCGTTCTTCCAAACGTGGACAAGGGCCGGTCTTTGCGGCAAAGAGCCAGGCAACGCTTCGGGGGCGTTCATTATGTCTCCATGAAAGGCACATATGCCTGAGATCCTGACGTTTCTCTTGCCCGACGGGGACGGACAGTCTCGCGGTCTGGGGCGTGCCGCGGTCGAGCTCGGACTGCGCCTCGGTCTGCCGTTCCGGGTCGTCCGGAACGCCGCCGCCATGCCCTCCGACGGCTGGGCCGTCGCCTGTCCTGGCGCTGTCCTGCCCGAGGGGTCGCGCGGGGTGACGCTGGCGCCGGGGGCCGGGCCGTCCACCTCTGTCACGGTGGCGGGGCGGGTGCTTTACGGCCCGCAGGCCGCGAGCGGGGTCGATGTCGTCACGGGAACGGCGCGCCTGCTGGCATTCGAGGCAGAGGCCGGCGCCCCGCGCGACGCGATGGGCCGGGTGAGCGCGGCGACGCATCCGCTGGCGCTGGACGGGCTTCTTCTGGAGCCCCTGATCGAGAACGCCGCCGCCCATCTGATGGACCTGCTCGAGGCCGCCGGGCATTCCCGCGAAGGCGTGGAACCGCCCTTTGCCGGTCGCCGCGCGGTTGTCCTGAACCATGACACCGACGGGCCGCGGCTCCACGATGCGTTCCAGCTGGCGCGGGCGGCCGCGCTTGCGCCGCGCAACGCGCGCGAGCGGTCGGCGCTGGCAACCGGGCTGGGGACGCTGCTGCGCGGGCGGCCGGACCCCTACTGGAACTTCGACGGATGGCGGGCGCTGGCCGAGAAGGCAGGGGGGCGGAACACCTTCTACGTCTATCCCGGCC
>JBKAGF010000111.1:0-4755 GCA_046290265.1 Roseovarius sp.
TAGGACGTACTCGGGACCATAAAGTGCGATCCAAATCCGTTTCGGCGCCTCCCCACGGGCCGGCGCTCGCCCGGCGGGGGCTTGTAGATGGTGGGTTGACCCCTGCCCTACGACGGCCGGGGTTTTTCCATCACGAGGAAGGTCATCATGCCGAGCGGCGGGATGGTCTTGCGGTCGGTGACGGAGAGGTCGTCGCGCAGGACGGTGTCGATGTGGAAATCGGAATGCCAGCCCAGAACGTTGGCGAAGGGCGCCGAGATGCGTTCGAGGAAGGCGAGCGGGCCCTTCTCGCGGACGAAGTGGTTGGTGATGACGATCCGGCCGCCGGGGGCGCAGACGCGGGCGATCTCGGCCATGCAGCGCTCGGGCTCGGGGACGACGGACAGGACGTGCATCGCCGCGACGGTATCGAAGCTGTCGTCGGGAAAGTCGAGCGTGCGGGCATCCATCTGGCGGAGCGCCTCGACATGCGACAACCCGCGCGACTTGACCTTGGCGCGGGCCTTTTCGAGCATCTCGTCGGAGTAGTCGATGCCGGTCACCCGGCAGGCCGGGTCGTAGAGCGGCAGGGCCAGCCCTGTGCCCACGCCCACCTCGAGCACCCTGCCCGGCCGTTCGTTGATGTATTTCACCGCGCGGCGGCGGCCGGCATTGGTGACCGCGCCGAAGGTGGCGTCATAAACCGGCGCCCAGCGGGCATAGGAGTTTTCGACGGCGTTCAGTTCCATGTCAGCGCTTCCTTGTCAGGTGTCGGCGGGAGGCGGTAAGCGCCGCCCAGAGGACTGTGGCGAGGTAGATGCCGCAAAGGACGATCATCGTGACCCATTTGAAGATGAAAAACGCGCCCGCCAGCAGGATGAGCCCGGCGGCGAGCAGCACGGCATTGCCGCGGGCGAAGGGCAGGCCCTTGAGCGATAGCGTGGGGATGCGGCTGACCATCAGCCCGGCGATGAGCAGCAGGTAGACGCAGATCGCGAGGTCCGGAAGGATCGGTCGGTCGGTGAAGGCGAAGGCCATGAACATCGGCACCATGGCCAGCGTCGCCCCCGCGGGCGCCGGGATGCCGACGAAACGGTTACCGTCATCGGGCAGGGTGCCGGCGCGGTTGCCGACGTTGAACCGGGCGAGGCGGATGACGCAGCAAAGCGCGAAGATCAGCACCACGATCCACGAGAGCACACGCATTTCCTGCAGCGCCCAGAAATAGACGACCAGCGGCGGGGCGACGCCGAAATTGAGGAAATCGGCCAGCGAGTCGAGCTCGGCGCCGATCTCGCCATCGGTGCCGAGCATCCGGGCGACGCGGCCATCCAGCCCGTCGAGCACCACGGCGACCAGCACGAGCAGGACGGCAGGCCCGTAATGCGCCTCGAACCCGAGGCGGATCGCGGTCAGCCCGGCGCATATCGCGGCCAGGGTCATCAGGTTGGGCAACATCCTGATGAACAGCATTTCGCGTAGGGGTTTTCCGTGCCTGTGTGGCATTCAGTTCCGAATGTCAGCTTTCGATTGGCGTGCCGGTCTCTGCGATGACGGTTTCGCCGGCGATCATGGTCTGCCCCGGTTTTGCCAGGAGCCTTGCGCCCTCGGGCAGGTAGACATCGAGCCGTGACCCGAAGCGTATCAGCCCGAAGCGTTCGCCCCCGTTTAACCGATCGCCTTCCGAATTGAAACTCACAATCCGGCGGGCGACGAGGCCGGCGATCTGTACGGTGACGATATCGCGGCCGTCCTCCATCCGGATGACGAGGCCGTTGCGCTCGTTGTCTTCGCTGGCCTTGTCGAGCGAGGCGTTGAAGAACTTGCCCGGACGGTAGGCCATGCGGGTTATGGTGCCGCTGACCGGCGCGCGGTTCACGTGGCAGTTGAAGACCGACATGAAGACGGAGACCCGTGTGAGGGGGGTGTCGGGCAGGCCGAGTTCCGCCGGGGGGATGGCCGGTTCGATGAGCGAAACAATGCCGTCGGCCGGGCTGAGGATGGCGTCGGGGCGGTCGGGGGGGTGACGCTCGGGGTCACGGAAGAAGTAGTAGCACCAGATGGTGAGGCCCACGCCGAGCCAGCCGAGCACGTCCCAGATGAGGAACAGCACCAGCGTGATGGCCGCGAAGATCGCCACGAAGCGGCGGCCCTCGGGGTGCATCGGCTTGATGAAGGTGGACATCATGTTCATGGCCGGACCTTCCGGTTATGGGCGGGGCGAGACACCGGTCAGAGCACGTAGCGCGAGAGGTCGGCGGAGCGGGACAGCTCGCCCAGGTTCGCCTCGACGAAGGCGGCATCGACGGTGATGCTCTCGCCGGCGCGGTCGGGGGCGGTGTAGCTGAGCTCCTCGAAGACGCGCTCCATGACGGTATAGAGGCGGCGGGCGCCGATATTCTCGACCGACTGGTTCACCTCGGCCGCGATGCGGGCGAGCGCGGCGATGCCATCCTCGGTGAAGTCGACGGTGACATCCTCGGTGCCCATAAGGGCAGTGTATTGGCGGGTGAGGGCGTTGTCGGTCTCGGTCAGGATGCGGATGAAATCCTCCTCGGTCAGGGCGCGAAGCTCGACACGGATCGGCAGGCGGCCCTGCAGTTCGGGCAGAAGGTCGGAGGGTTTGGCGATGTGAAAGGCGCCCGAGGCGATGAAGAGGATATGGTCGGTCTTGACCGCGCCGTACTTGGTGGAGACGGTCGTGCCCTCGATCAGCGGCAGCAGGTCGCGCTGGACCCCCTCGCGGGAGACGTCGCCGCCGCGGGTATCGGACTTGGCGCAGACCTTGTCGATCTCGTCGAGGAAGACGATGCCGTTCTGCTCGACCGCCTCGACCGCGGTGCGGTTGACGGCCTCGTCATCGAGGAGCTTGTCGGCCTCCTCTCCGATCAGGATCTCGTAGCTTTCGGCCACGGTCATCCGCTTGCGGGTGGTGCGGCCGCCGAAGGCTTTCCCGAAGATGTCGCCGAGGTTCATCATCCCCATCTGGCTTCCGGGCTGGCCGGGGATATCCATCATGCCCATCGGGTTGGAATTGTCGGCGATGTCGAGCTCGATCATGGTGTCGTCAAGCTCGCCGTTCTTGAGCTTCTTGCGGAACATGTCGCGGGTGCCCTCGCGGGCATCGTCGCCGGCGATGGCGGAGATGACGCGCTCCTCGGCATTGGCGTGGGCCTTGGTCTTCACGTCCTCGCGCATCCAGTCGCGGGTCTGGTTGATGGCGGCGTCGACGAGATCGCGGATGATCTGTTCGACATCGCGGCCGACATAGCCCACCTCGGTGAACTTGGTGGCCTCGACCTTGATGAAGGGCGCGCGGGCGAGCTTGGCCAGCCGGCGGGAGATTTCCGTCTTGCCGACACCGGTGGGGCCGATCATCAGGATGTTCTTGGGGTACACTTCCTCGCGCAGGTCATCGGAGAGCTGCTTGCGGCGCCAGCGGTTGCGCAGGGCCACGGCGGTGGCGCGCTTGGCGTCTTTCTGTCCGATGATGAAACGGTCCAGCTCGGACACGATTTCGCGCGGGGTGAGGTCGGTCATGTGGGGCTCCTGTCAGAGGTTGGACGGAACGTAAGCACGGGGGGCGAAAACGCAAGCAAGTGTGTCGGGTCACGCCGAGGGCGGCAGCCGGTCGAGCGGCAGGAAGGGCATGAGCCGGAGGAGCCGCGCGCGGATCTTTTCCCAGAACGCCCCGAGGATCAGCAGGACGATACCGAGGGAGAGCACGGTCGTGGGTGCGCCGTCGCCGCCGAGGACGGTGAAGGCCAGCGCCACCGAATAGCCGATGGCCGCCAGCAGGAAGGAGCGGCGGTCGATCACGATGGCGACAAGCGCGAAGAAGGCCAGCACCGCCATCAGCAGGATGTTGGAGCCGGCGGTGTCGCGGTCGAGCAGGGTGAGGGCGATGGTGTTCACCAGCGCGGGCGCCGCGACCACGTGGAGCCAGAAGCCGTTGGCCGAGCGGCGGGTGACGCGGTGCGGGTCGCTCATGTCGAACCACATGGCGACGAGGAACACGGCGAAGCCCAGGACCAGCGTGATGAAGGCGAAGGGACCGCCCGCCGACAGGAGGAACAGGTCGTCGAGGCTGTCGGGCGTACCGGCGGAGGTGGCGGCGAGCAGCATGGCCACCGCGAAAAGCCCGATGGCGATCATCGCCATGGCGAAGGGCACCCGGAAGCGCCACCAGAAGACGAAGAGCGCCAGCGTGGCGAGGAATGTGGGCAGCGGCAGGCTGGAGTAATCCTCCTGCGCGAGCATGAAGATTTCCGAGAAGACGGCCGCCAGCCCGCTGACCGCGTTGCCGAAGAACAGGATCGACAGCGCGATGGCCGGGGCCACCATGCGGCGCCGGCGGATGAAGTATTCCGACAGGAGCCAGAGCACGCCTGCGCCGACGGCGGCCATGGTGATGACCTGCGTGCGGTAATTGACGATCTCGGTCAGCATGGTGGCCGCGTTCACCGCGATCCAGCCCGAGGCGAGGATGACGAGGCCGACGACGATGAAGATCTCGTTGAAGCCCTTGAAGAGCTCGAACGGTTCATCGCCCGGCGCCAGGTTCTCGCGTGCGCCCCGGCGGCTGTCGGCGAGGCTGGCCAGCGAGGCGGCCTGTGCTTCAGAGACGATTCCAGCCGAAACACCGGCGCGAAGATCGTCGCGCCCGATCATTTGCCGATGGTTTCCACGGTCAGGTTGCCGTTGGTGTAGACGCAGATATCGGCCGCGATGGCCATCGCCGCACGGGCGATCTCCTCGGCCGATTTGTCACTGTCC
>JBKAGF010000112.1:0-4736 GCA_046290265.1 Roseovarius sp.
CTTCTCGGGGTCCGGCAAGTCGACCATCGCCAACGCGCTCATGGTCAAGCTGATGGAAATGGGCGGCCGCCCGGTCACGCTGCTCGATGGCGATATCGTGCGCAAGAACCTCTCCAGCGAGCTGGGCTTCTCGAAGGAACACCGCGACCTCAACATCCAGCGGATCGGCTATGTCGCGTCCGAGATCACCAAGAACGGCGGCATCGCCATCTGTGCGCCGATCGCGCCTTACGCCTCGACGCGCCGCAAGGTCCGCCAGATGATCGAGGAATACGGCGCCTTCTGCGAGGTGCACGTGGCCACCTCGATCGAGGAATGCGAACGGCGCGACCGCAAGGGGCTCTACAAACTGGCGCGCGAAGGCAAGATCAAGGAGTTCACCGGGATTTCCGACCCCTATGACGTGCCCGAGACCCCCGAGCTGCGGGTCGAGACGGAAGGCACCGACGTGGACAACTGCGCGCACCAGGTGATCCTGAAGCTCGAGCAGATGGGGCTGATCGCGGGCTGAGACCCCTGATCGGCGAACGGATTGGCGGGCGGTCCTTCGGGGCCGCCCGTTGTCGTTTCAGGGGGGCGGGGTTGGCGGAGCGGGCTGCCATGGGCTAGAGCCGGGGCATGTATGCCATCGCGCTCACCTCCATCCCGCCGCGCCTGCCCCGCCTGGGGCCGGTGCTGGCGTCGCTCCTTGCGCAGGAGCCGGCGCCGGCGCGGGTGATACTGTGCCTGCCCGAGAGATGGGCGCGGTTTCCCGGCGGTGGCGCCCTGCCCGCCCTGCCCGAGGGGATCGAGCGGCTGGACGTGCCCGAGGATCTCGGCCCCGCGACCAAGGCTGTCGGCCCGGCCCGGGCGCTGGCAGGACAGGTGGACCGGCTGATCTATTGCGACGACGACTGGCTGATGCCGCCGGGCTGGGCCGGTGCCCTGCTCTCGGCGCAGCGGAAGGGCGAGGCAGTGGCGGCAAGCGGCTGGACGGTGGACCGGCTTTCGCGGCGCAGCGGGGCGCGGCCGGGCTGCGTGGACATCGCGCAGGGGTTTTCGGGCGTGCTGATCGACCCGCGCTGGCTGGCGGGCGACGAGATCGTGCCGCCGTCGGCGGCCTGGGCGGTCGACGATATCTGGCTGTCGGGACAGCTGGCGCGGCAGGGCATCGCGATCCGCCTTGCGACCGGCGCGCGGGCGGGCATGGCGCCGGCATACGACGACGGGCACGCGCTGCAGGATGCGGCGATCGGCGGCCGGACGCGGCACGAGGCGAACATGGCCTGCGTCGAGATGCTGACGCGGCGATATGGTATCTGGCCCGCCCTTTAGGCCCCCGACGCGCGAACCTGTCCGTCGGATGCCTCCGGGATATTGGAACCACGGCTCACGCCTGCTTCCTCTTGGCAAATATCCCGGGGTTTGAGGGGGCTGGCCCCTCATGTGCCCGATCACCGGGCGGGTCGGGCGGTCCTCCCGACGGCGGTGGCGGGCGGTGGTAATCGGCGGTGGACGCGGCGGCTGGGAGCCCGTTTCCCCCGGCAGGGGGCCGCGTAGTCGGATTCGACATTGACAGGAGGGCCGCGATTCCGCTTTCCGACCGATATCGTCCATGAAATCGCCGATATTGGGGAGGGACGGACGGTCCGGCAGAGCACCGCGTCGACCAGTTTCTCGGTGAAGTAGTTCCGTTCCTGCACGTTCTCGATGATCAGCGAGTAGCGGTAGGGGGCGAGCCCCTCGGCCTTGGTGTCGAAGGGTTTGTAGCCGCGGCCCATCACGTCGACCGACAGCGCCTCGGCCCGCACCCGTTCCACCAGCCGGTGGCGCAGGGCATGGCCCGCCTGCGAGCGCTTCTTCGAGGCGATAAGCGAGCACATGGCGGACTTGGTCATGTCGCGGCTCTGCCAGTCGCGGACCCAGGTGCTGCCATAGGGGAAGAAGATGCCGTTCGGGACACGCGCGAGCAGGTCCTCATTGTAGCTGAGGATGCGGTGGTAGCGGCGGGCGGCGCGGGCGACGCGGGCCTGGTAGGCGCCGTGGATGGCGGCCGGTTCGGCCATGATGATCGAGACGCGCGCCCGCGTGCCGAGGCCGGGCCAGGCGAGGTAGTAGCTTTGCGCGAACCCCACGAGGTGATCGGTGGGGGCGAGATCGGCGATGGTCGCCCCCTCCCCCGCCAGCCGATCGGGCCGGCCCAGCGGCCAGAGCAGCCGGTCGAGCGGCACGCGCCTGCGGCGCAGGCCGTTGATGGCGGGGACGGCAACGGCAGGGTGGGATCAGCCATGCAGGCGCCGCTGGCAGGCAGGGTGATACGGGCAATTCGCCCGCTCGGCAATCCCGCACGGCCATCCCGGCGGCTTGCAGCGCTTTACCGGGCCGATTCGCCGGTGGGTGGTCACCGTCCGCCCACCGCGCGCCGCCCAAGGACGCCCCCGTGACCGCCGCCGCCGCCAGAGCCGACGCCGAGAAAGGCCCGCGCCGATGACCGCCGCGCGCGAGGCTTTCATCACGGCGATGCGCCAGGTCGCGGCCACGGTCACCGGGCCACCGCGCCCGGCCGCCAGGCGCGCCACTGTCAGCGCCTTCACCTCGCTGTCGGCCGATCCGCCCTCGGTGCTGGTCTGCCTGAAGGCCGACAGCGGCATCGCCCGGGCGGTGCGCGGCAACGGGGTGTTCTGCGTGAACGTGCTGCCCGAGGATGCGGTCGAGATGGCCCAGGCCTTTGCCGGGGTCTTCGATCACGAGCGCGACAGCCGGTTCCAGGGGGTGGAGTTCTCGAACACCGAGTTCGGCCCGATCCTGGCGCGGGCCACGGCCTTCACCTGTTCGCTCAACCACCGGCACGTGCATGGCAGCCACGCCATCTGTATCGGCGACGTCACCGGCATTTCCAATGCCGGCGAGAAGCCGCTGACCTACATGAGCGGGTCGTTTCACATCGTCCGCCCGCGGCAGATCTGACCGGCCGTCGGCCCGGACCGGGCCTGCATTATGCAGCGACTTCGGCTTGGCCGAAATCCGTTGCGCCGCGAAATGATATGGCGCGAACAGCTGTGCCGTTTTTCGCTGACCGCGACCTAACCGCATGGGACGGCTGGAAAATATTTACGAGGGCGAGTGGAGCACGTTTCGCTGACCGGCCTGACGGTGCGCGAACGGTTCGAGCGCTTCAAGGTCGAGGCGATGTCGGAGCTGGTGCTGCGGCTGGCCGGCGGGCTGATGGTGGCGGGCTCGACCCTGCTTTGGCTGGTGTTGCCGCTGGGGGCGGGCGCGGACCAGATCGTCTCGCACAGCCTTTTGGCGACGCTGTTCACGGCGACCGGGCTGGTCGTCTATGCCTACGGCACGCGCGGCTTCCGGCGCCAGCTTTCGCTGGATGCCAAGCGCGGGACGCTGTCGCTGACCAAGATCAACATGAACGACCAGGGCCGCGTGGTGCGCAGCATCCGTTTGAACGAGATCGAAAGCCTGTTCCTGCGCCGCCCGGCGGGGCGCGCGGGATTTGCCTCGCTCTATGTCCGGGTGGCCGGGCAGGACAGCCCGCTTCTTGCCCTGACCGGGTCGACAGCAGAGCTGGAGCGCATTCACGAGGATCTCTGCGATGTCATCCAGACGTCGGGAACCGATGTCCCGCAGGGTGCCGGACAGGCGGCGGGGCGGTTCTCGAGAGGGCTGTTGTCGGCATAAGGGCACTCCTTCGAGTTATTCAGGGTCACCCGTCGGGGTGGCCCTTTTCGTCGTGCCCGTCACAAGCCGGCGGCGAGATGGTCGATGAAACCGCGCACGTTGGCGTCGAGCAGCCGACGGTGCGGGTAGATCGCAAGGATCTGCACCGTTCCCGTCCCGGCCCGCGGCAGAAGGCGGATGAGCCGCCCCGCCTCGATGTCCGGCTGCACGATCACCTCGGGCAGCAGGATCACGCCCATGCCGGCCAGCGCGGCCTCGCGCAGCGCCTCGGCGTTGTCGAGCCGCAGGCGGGTGCGCCCCGTGACGCGCATATGCGTGCCGTCGCCGTCCTGCAGGCGCCAGGTCAGGTGCTGGCCCTGCTGGCTGTGAACGAGCAGGTCGTGGCGGCAGAGCCCCTCGACACTGGCCGGCGGCCCCTTGATTTCCAGGTAGTCGGGGCTGGCGCAGAGAGGCCGGCGGCTCGCGCCGTAGCGTGGGAGGAGCAGGCCGGGACGGGTCGGAGACACCGAGGCGGCCGGAGGGCCCCTGGCGACGGCGTCCACGGGGGACAGGCTCATCTCCACCTGCACAAGCGGCCAGCGGTCAAGAACTGCCGCACCGCCGGCAGGCTGAGCCGCCGGCCACGCGCCGATGCGCAACTGGCCGCGCTCGCCAGCTGCGGACGATGCTGGCATCGGCGCATCGAGCCGCGCGCACGCCAGGGCATGGTCGAGGAGGGTGCGGCCCGCATCGGTCAGGCTGAGGGCGCGGGTGGTCCGGTTGAGCAGCCGGGTGCCGAACCGCGCCTCCAGCCGGGCGACGGCCTTGCCGGGGGCCGAGCGCGACAGCCCGTGGCGATGCGCCGCCGCGACGAAACTACCGGCATCCACCACGTCGATGAAAACCAGCAGGTCGTTGACCTCCGCGCCGGTCATCGAGGAATGGATTGTGGAATTGAGATCGTCACAGACAGGACCACCGTTCGTTGCCATGCCCCCTAGATAGGGCCTGTACCCCGCAGGAAAAGGAGAAACCCGATGACATCTGCCCCCTTTCGCATGAACCCGCCCGAACTGCCCGATGCC
>JBKAGF010000113.1:0-4645 GCA_046290265.1 Roseovarius sp.
GCGACATGGGCCTGCGCGTGAACGTGGGCGTGCGGCCCGAAGACCTGACGCTTACCACCGCAGAGACCTACCTCTACGATGGCACGGTGGATTTCGTGGAGGCGCTCGGCGAGGTGACGCTGCTTTACTTCGAGGCGGAACATGGCCGCGACCCGGTGCTGGCGAAGCTGCCGGGCATCCATGCCTCGCTGCGGGGCGAGTCCGTGCGGCTGACGGCGGACCCCGACAAGGTGCATGTCTTCTCGAACGGCCGGTCGCTTCGCTATCGCGACGGCTAGGGCGTTTCGCACACAATCGCCCTCGTCAAAGCAGACGAACGCGTTTGGCTTCGCAAGCGCTGCCTTGTCTGCTCTGGCAAGGTCTTGACTCCGGTTGAGTGCGATACGCTCTCGATCGACGACCAGGTCACCCCAGCGCGCCGATCTCTTCGAGGACGGCGTGCACGTCGCTGCGCATCCGGAACGTCGAATCCACGGGATCGTAGTGGGTGAGAAGCCCGTGCAGGAAGCAGCCCTGCTCCTCGGGGTCGGGTCCGCCCTGCGGCCAGAGCGTGTCGCGACGGCGCGCGCACAGCACGGCGAGGTGGCTTTGCCAGACATTGCCGCGCCAGCCGCATAACTCGCTCAGTTCACGGGCCGTGGAATCGGGATGCTCGGCCAGTGCGGCAAGAACGCTTTGCTCCAGCTCGGAAAGGGGGATCCGGGAAAAGGCCGTGCGCACGCGGTCGGCCCGGGGCTGCAGGTCCGCGCCATTGTCCTGCCGGGATCGCGGCGCGCGCGGTGCCGGTGAAGTCATCTCTCCGACCGGGAACTCTGTACGACGAAAACGAAGAAACCCATAAAAACGACTTGTCTGCTGCATCGGAGTGCCTGCCCCTGTTTTTTGTTTCCGAAACGGCTACAGTCGCAGTTCCATGCCCAAATTTAGGCAGGATTGTGGCGGCGGAGCGGGATTGGCGCCCTATTGTTTCCGCTGAATCAATGTGTTGCAGCCGTGACTCGGTGGGCTTTCTCCGGGTTGCTCATGCCTGAAGAGAATCCCGCGAAGGTAGAGAGATCGCTCCGCCGGGACCGGTCGAGAGTGGATTGCAGCCCGCACTTGCGCTGCCTACTCTGCGGGCAACACGCGCCCCACGGAGATCCAGCCATGCCCGCACCGTCAAATCCCCTGAAAGCGGCCCTGGCCGCCGGGCAGGTCCAGACCGGATGCTGGCTGGCCCTGTCCAGCCCGGCCGCCGCCGAGATCGCGGCCACCGCCGGTTTCGACTGGTGCCTGATCGACGGGGAACACGGCCCGAACCTGCTGCCCGAGATGCTGACGCAGTTGCGGGCGCTTGCCGCGGGCGCAGCCCATCCGATCGTGCGGGTTCCGGCCGGTGAGGCCTGGATGCTGAAACAGGTGCTCGACCTCGGCGTCCAGACGGTTCTCGTGCCGATGGTCGACACCGGCGAGCAGGCGCGAGAGCTTGCGCGCGCCGTGCGATACCCGCCGCAGGGCATACGCGGGCTGGGCTCGGCCCTGGCGCGGGCCTCGGGCTACAACGCCATCGCCGATTACGTGCACACCGCGAACGACGAGGTCTGCCTGATCCTGCAGGCCGAAAGCCGGCGTGCGATCGAGAACATCGACGCTATCGCCGGGACAGAGGGCGTGGATTGCGTGTTCATCGGCCCCGCCGATCTTGCCGCCGACATGGGCCACATCGGGAACGCGGGCGCGCCCGAGGTGGTCGAGGCCATCGACCACGCCATCGCCCGCATACGGGCCGCGGGCAAGGCGGCCGGTATCCTCGCCTTCGATCCCGCCGTCGCGGCCAGGCACCTGCGCAACGGGGTGCAGTTCATCGGGGTGACAAGCGACGTCACGGCCTTGGCCCAGTCCCTGCGCGGCGCAGCCGCGGCGGCCCGTTCCGCGGCCCAGAGCGGTTAGAGCGGTTGGAGCGTGTCGCACACAAGCGTCCTCGCCAAGGCAGACGAACGCGTTTGACGTCGCAAACGCTGCCTTGTCTGCCTTGGCGAGGTCTCGACTCTGGTTGAGTGCGATACGCTCTAGGACCCCGCGCGCCGGGCGTGGAAGACGAAGCCCAGAAGGTTCAACAGGACCTGCGCGGCAAGGATCGCGGTCGACCCGGTGGGGTCATAGTCGGGTGCGACCTCGACCAGGTCGATCCCGGCGATGTCATGGGCCCGCGCCGCGCCCTGCAACAGTTCCAGCACCTCGTAGTAGAGGAACCCGCCGTGGCTGGGCGTCCCGGTTCCGGGGGCGATCGAGGGACAGAAGGCGTCTATGTCGATGGTGATATAAAGCCGCGCGCCCGGCGGGATGCGCGCCAGCACCGCCTCGGTGCCGAGGTGGCGCACCTGGCGCACGGACAGGATGTCCGATCCCATGGCGCGGGCGGCCTCGTAGCCCTCGCGCGCCGTCGAGGAGACGTTGCGGATGCCAAGCTGCGTCAGGCCCGTGACCCAGGGCTTCTCGGCCGCGCGGCGCATCGGGTTGCCGTGGCCCCGCGTCACGCCGTGGGGCGTCGAAATCGAGATGCGCGTCGATCTGCAGGATGTGGATCGGCGGCTGGCCCTCGAAGGCCTCGATACAGGGGATATTGACCGAGTGGTCGCCCCCGATCACCACGGGCAGGGCGCCAGCCGCCAGCGCCGTGGCGACGCCCTTGCGGATATTCTCGTGGCTGGCCAGCGTATCGGTGTGGACGATATCGGCATCGCCCATGTCGACGATCCGCACCTCGGGCCCGAGGTAGACGGCGTCGTCCTCGTGATCGTAGGCGCCCGCGTGCCCGAAGGAAAAGAGCGTCGATGCCTCGCGCACGGCGCGCGGGCCGAAGCGCGCGCCGGGGCGATACTGCGTACCCGCGTCGAAGGGCGCGCCGAGCACGGCGATATCTGCGTCGATCCTGTCCCAGTCCGGCGCGATCGGCGCCTTGGCGAAGGTCGCGATCCCGACGAAGGGCAGGTTCAGCCGGCCGCCGTCATAGCCATGCCCGCTCATCTCGGCACCGGACGTGGGCCGACAGCGCGGCAGATGCATTCAAATTTTGCCATTTAAGCTCTCGCGAGTCTGCCGTATGCCTTGGGGCATCGTTGCTGTTGCGGCACGGGACATCAAGACATGAGACCACCGGGTTTGAAACCTGCCCCGCGACCGGGGCTGTTCCGCCAGACACCGCCGGCGATCTTTCCTGCCCTTTTCGGCCTGTTCGGGCTGGGCCTGGCCTGGCGCCAGGCTGTGATGACCTTCGGCGTGCCATCCGCCATTCCCGAGACCTATCTCGGCGCGGTGTCGCTGCTGTTCCTGTTCTGCGTGCTGGCCTACGGGGCCAAGGCGGCGCGGCGCCCTGCGGTCGTGGTCGAGGACATGCGCACGCTGCCAGGGCGTGCAGGGGTGTCGGCGTTGTCGATCGGGGTGCTTCTGCTGGCGGTCGTGCTTGTGCCCTACGATCGGGGCGCGGCGCGCGGGCTGCTCTACCTCGGGCTGGCGCTGCACGGGCTGATAGCGGTTCTGTTCATCGGGGTGCTTGCGACAGGACCGTCCGAGCAGAGGATGGTCACCCCGGCCTGGCACCTGACCTTCGTTGGCTTCGTCCTCGTGCCGTTGTCGGCCTTGCCGCTGGGGCTTTACGACCTGGGCCTCTGGGTCTTCTACGCGATGTGGCTGGCCGCGGGTGCGATCTACGCGGTGAGCCTGCGCCAACTCGTGCAGCGCGACCCGCCGCCGCCGCTGCGCCCGCTCCTGGCCATTCACCTGGCGCCGCCGAGCGTGCTGGGCATGGTGGCCCTCTTGCTGGAGCAGGTCTCCCTTGCGGCCTGGCTTGCGGGGTTCGCGGCTCTGATCCTCGCGGCGCTCGTCCTTCATGCCCGCTACCTGACCGTTGCTGGCTTCAGCGCACTCTGGAGCGCGTTCACCTTTCCCTCGGCGGCCCTCACCGCGCTCTGCCTTGGGCTCGCGGGCGCGACCGGGTGGGGGGTGTTCCGGCTGGCTGGAGCGGTCTTGCTGGTTGTCGTGACGTTCATGATTCCCCTGATTGCCTACAAGGTGTTGCAAGCCTGGGCGCGCGGCGTGCTTGGCCCGAAGACCAACGCCGCGATTGCATGAGGTCGCGCGCATTGGGCCTTTTCATTCCCGGGCTTGCGTGAAATAGGGAAGCGTCAAACGAAGCCTCCAAAGGAGCCTGCCCCATGGAGATTCGCGAGGCGTTCACCTTTGATGACGTCCTGCTTGTTCCGGCCGCGTCCAGCGTTTTGCCATCCACGGCGGACACGCGCACGCGGGTGACACGGTCGGTCCTGCTGAACATTCCGCTGTTGTCCTCTGCGATGGACACGGTCACCGAGTCGCGCATGGCCATCGCCATGGCGCAGGCCGGCGGCATGGGGGTGATCCACCGCAACCTGGACGTGGAACAGCAGGCCAAGGAGGTCCGGCGCGTCAAGCGGTTCGAAAGCGGCGTGGTCTACAACCCCATCACCCTTCGCCCGGATCAGACCCTGGCGGATGCCAAGGCCTTGATGGAACGCTACAATGTTACGGGCTTTCCGGTTGTCGATGACCGGGGGCACGTGGTCGGAATCGTGACCAACCGCGACATGCGCTTTGCCAGCGACGATGCGACGCCCGTGCGCGTGATGAT
>JBKAGF010000114.1:0-4483 GCA_046290265.1 Roseovarius sp.
GAACATGCCCAGCACGGCATAGGCCAGCAGGATGCAGATCAGGATCAGCATCGGCGACACGGTCAGCGAGGTTATCCAGTCGGAAAACGCCCCCGGCAGGTCGGCAAACCCCAGGAATCGCACGTAAATCAGCACGCCCCAGATGATGGTGAAGATCATCACCGTCAGCTTCGCGGTCTCGATCAGGGCCGATTTCAACTCGCCCAGCCGCATGCCGCGCCACAGCGCCATCAGGAACACGAGGAACGCCCCCACCGCGCCGCCTTCGGTGGGCGTGCCCCAGGCATCGCCAAAGGGGTTGTAGACGAAGAAGATGATGATCACGACCACCGCCACGATGGGCAGCGCAGCGGGCAGCGAGGCGAGTTTCTCGCGCCAGGTGAACCCGCCCACCGGCGGGCCGACGGACTTGAAGATGACCGCGATCCCGATGATCAGCATGGCATAGATAACCGCCGAAAAGACACCGGGAATGAAGCCTGCCAGCAACAGCTTGCCCACGTCCTGCTCCACGATGATGGCGTAGATCACCAGGATGGCCGAGGGCGGAATCAGGCTCGCCAGCGTACCGCCCGCGGCCACGACGCCAGCAGCGAACTGTTTGTTATACCCAATCTTAAGCATTTCGGGGATAGCTATACGGGCAAACACCGCCGCCGTGGCCACCGACGCGCCCGACACCGCCGCAAAACCGGCGGTGGCGAACACCGTCGACACGGCCAGGCCCCCCGGCACCCAGGCGATCCACCGCTTGGCGGCCTCGAAAAGCGCGCCCGTCAGGCCGGCGTAATAGGCCAGGTACCCGATCAGGATGAAGGTCGGGATCAGGGAAAGTGCGTTCGCCGACACCTTGGAATGCGGCACCTGCCCCGCCACCTTGACGCTGATCTCCACCGCTTTCCACAGCCGCGCCGGGTCGTAGTCGAACCCGTTCCAGCGCAGCCACACAAGGCCCAGAAACCCCGCCAGCCCGGCGGCAAAGGCCACGCGCATCCCGATGACCACCATCACCAGCATGAAGCCCGTGGTCCAAAGGCCGATGGTGATCGGATCCATCAGTCGTGCCCTTCCAGTTGCTTGGCTTCCTGCGCCGCCTGCTCGGCGACCGACATCGCCAGCGGCACAGCCACCGGCCGCTCCAGCCCATGCAGCAACGCGCGCCCATAGCCGACCGCCTGCAACACCAGCCGCACCACCAGCACGCCCAGCGCCACCGGCACGACCAGTTTCGCCGGCCACACCGGCAAGCCGATGTCGATCGTGCTGTCACGCGAACACAAGGGCCGCGCGCAGTCGAACGAGCGGTCGAAATGCGCCCAGCTGCCCCAGACCAGCGCCACGATGAGCACCAGCACCAGCAGCACCGTCAGAAGCTCCAGAAACCAAAGGACGCGCCCACTCAGATTGCCGATCAGGATGTCCATGCGGACATGCCCGCCCTCGCGCTGAACATAGGACACGCCCATGATCGCAATGAGCGGCATAAGCACCTCGATGTAATCGACATATCCCGCCAGCGGCGCGTCGAAAAACTTGCGCCCCGACACCGAGTAAGCTGCCAGAAACATGAGGGAAAATGCCGCGACCCCGCTCAGTAGCGCCATGAAGCGCTCCACGGGAAGCAAGGCGCGGTCAAGCCGGCTCAGCAAGCTGCTGTCGCTCAGAACGGTCGATGCCCCGGCCATCCGATCCTCCCCCGTCAGGATTGCAGCACCGCCCGGCGCGGCGCCGGGCGGTGCTGGTCATGTGCGATCAGTTCGTGGCGCGCTGCTCTTCCAGCGTGGATTGCACGAGGTCGTAAAGCTCCTGCCCCGGAAGGCCCTGCGCTTCCATATCCTCGATCCACGCTTCGCGCGCGGGGTCCGCGGCCTGCGCCTTGAACTCTTCCTTCACGCTGTCCGAGATCATCACCTTCTCGACGCCCTTTTCCTCCAGAACGCTGTCCCAGCGCTTCAGAAGCTCGGCATAATTGGCCAGGTAATGGTCCAGCGCCTCGGGCACAGAGCTGTCCAGCGCCTCGCGGTGTTCGTCGCTCAGCCCTTCATAGGCGTCGATGTTCACCACCACCGGGCAGTTCACCGTGCCGGGGTTCAGGTTCGCCGTCCACCAGTCCGCCTGGTTGATCGTGCCAAAGCTCAGATGCGCGTGCTGGGCAAAGGAAACAGTGTCGACGACGCCCGATTCCATCGCCTGATAGGCTTCGGTCGCGGTCACAGAGGTGGGCACCGCACCCACGGCCTTGAAGGCCTCGCCAAGCCCGCCTGTGGCGCGCACCCGCATGCCTTCGAACTCGGCCAGTTCGTCACGCGGCTCGCCCGTGCCGACAAGGTTGTACTGCGGCATCGGCGAGGTCATCAGCAGCTTCGCGTTCCACTGCGCCATCTCCTCGGCGGCGGCCGGATGGTTGTATACGGCGGTCGAAACGGCGACCTCTTCCTCAAGGTTGCTGACACCCAGGAACGGCAGTTCCAGCACGGTGATCACGCGGTTCTTGTCGGGGTGATAGCCGGCACAGAACTGGGCCATCTCGAAGGCACCGATGGAAATGCCGTCAAGATTCTCCTTGTTCTTCGACAGCCCGCCATAGCTGACATTCATGGTAAACTCGCCGTCGGTCTTTTCCGAGACCAGCTCGGCCAGCTTTTCCACGTGCTCGGTAAAGGCGCGGCGCTTGCCCCAGACGGACACGTTCCATTCCACCGCCAGCGCTTCTCCGGCAAAGGCAAAGGACAGCGCGGCGGTGACGCCGGCTCCGATAAACTTGTTCATTGGTTCTCTCTCCCTGTTTTGTGCCGAAGATACTAGGCGTCTGGGGGTATGACGCAACAGGGTATTTTTGGGTATGCGGGCGCCACGCAAAAGGGCCGCTCCTCGTGGAACGGCCCTTCTGCATTGATCTTCCGGCGTTTTCCGCCGCCGCCTATTCCGCCGCGTCGCGCCGCGGCAGAACCCAGTCGGGCCGCGGGAAATGGCAGGTATAGCCTGCCGGGAACCGGACGAGGTAATCCTGGTGCTCGGCCTCCGCTTCCCAGAAATCGCCCACCGGCTCGACCTCGGTCACCACCCGGCCGGGCCAGATGCCCGACGCGTTCACATCGGCGATCGTATCCTCGGCCACGGCTTTCTGTTCATCGTTCACATAGTAGATCGCCGAACGATAGCTCATCCCCAAGTCATTGCCCTGCCGGTTCAGTGTCGTCGGATCGTGGATCTGGAAAAAGAATTCCAGGATCTGCCGATAGCTGATCCTGTCGGGATCGAACCAGATCTCGATCCCCTCGGCATGGGTGCCGTGGTTGCGGTAGGTGGCGTTGGGCACGTCGCCGCCGTTTCACGCGGTCTAGCTGCCCACGCCGGGCAGCTTGCGGATAAGGTCCTGCATGCCCCAGAAACATCCGCCTGCCAGTACTGCGCGTTCTTCGGCCATCACGTCTCTACTTGATCAGTATACTAGCCTTCGGCCTGCATCTCGTCACGCGGGATGAACCGCAGCGAGGCCGAGTTGATGCAGTATCGCAGCCCGCCCCGGTCCTGCGGCCCGTCGGGAAAGACGTGGCCAAGGTGACTGTCGCCATGGGCGCTGCGCACTTCCGTACGCACCATGCCCAGCGAGTCGTCGCGCAACTCGGTCACATGCGCCGGTTCGATGGGCTTGGTGAAGCTGGGCCAGCCGCAGCCGCTTTCGAACTTGTCGGACGACGCGAACAAAGGCTCGCCCGAAACGATGTCGACATAGATGCCCGCCGCCTTGTTGTCATTGTATTCGCCGGTAAAGGGCCGCTCGGTCCCGTTTTCCTGCGTCACGCGGTATTGCTCGGGCGTCAACCGCGAAACCGCGTCTTCTGTCTTGTGGTAGGTCATGGATACCCCCGGTTTTACGTTCCCTACTCACATGGCTTGCCACGCCCGCAATACAAGCCTCGCACGCGCGGCTGTGAATGAACCGAAACAATCCCCGGCCCGACGAACTGATATGTTCACCGAAAGGGCCAGACCCATGACACAGCAGACCCACCCCGGCTTCGCGACTTCTGCCGCAACCGAATGCGCCGTCCATCGCCCGGAGCCACCGACGCGGTGCCCAACCAGTTCCTGCCTGCCGACCGCGCCACCCAGATGCTGTTGCAGCAATTTCTCTGACCGCGTCAGCCAGACCGGCGGCGCAAGGCAGACCTCCGCCCATGCAGCAATGCGGTTCTTTGTATCCCCAATCTATCTGTGATACGGTTCCGCGCGGGCAGTTTATCCAAGGAACATGTTATTACACTGTCTTCGGTTCTTGTGGTGGAAGACGATCCCGTCATCTGTGTCGGTCTGGAAATGGCATTGAGCGATGCGGGTTGTCAGTCCCTGAAAAGCGCGGGCACCTACGAGGCCGCGCTGGCCGCGATCAATTCGCGGAGGTTCGACTATTGCATTCTGGACCTCGATCTGGGGAACTCTTTCCGCGGCATGTACCTGCACGAACCCGAGGGCCGGCGCC
>JBKAGF010000115.1:0-4138 GCA_046290265.1 Roseovarius sp.
CGTCGGCGAGGATGGCGAGCTTGTCTGACAGGGTTTTGCGCATGGGAACAAAAATAGAACATATTAACGCGAATGCAACAGGCCGGTCGGCGATCGTACCGCGCGAATCCGCGCAGCCCCCCCGGCGGGTCTGATCCCAAGGCGCGGCATCCGCGCGCAGGGTTTGGAACATGTGCCGGATGGAGTGGTTGACCGGACAGCCACTCAGCAAAATCGAAAGGGCCCCCGATGTCCAGGATAGAGACCATCAATCCGGCGACTGCCCAGAAGATCGCCGACTACGAGACAATGACCGAAGCGGAAGCCTTCGAGGCGGTCGAGGCGTGCCACGCCGCCTTTCTCGACTGGCGCGAAAAGAGCCACGCGGAGCGCGGTGACGTTCTGAAGGCAATCGCGGGCGAACTGCGCGAGTGCTCTTCCGAACTGTCGGAACTGATGACCCGCGAAATGGGCAAGCTGCTGAAGGACGGCGGCGACGAAATCGAGCTCTGCGCGCAGATTTTCGAGTACACGGCCGAGCATGGGCCGGGCCAGTTGAAGGACGAGACCCGCGACCTTGGCGATGGCGCCAAGGGGCTTGTGACCTATCAGCCGATCGGCGTGGTCTATTCGATCCAGCCGTGGAATTTTCCGATGTATCAGCCCGTGCGCGTTCTGGCCGCTGCACTGATGGCGGGCAATGGCTGCGTCCTGAAACATGCCGAGATCTGCACCGGAAGCGCCCTGCGCCTGCGGGAGATCTGTATCAAGGCGGGTCTGCCCAAGGATATCTTCCGGGTTCTGCTGATCGACCACGACACGTCGGACAAGGTCATCGCGCATGACAAGGTGCGCGGCGTGACGATGACGGGCTCGGATGCGGCTGGCAGCCATATCGGCTCGGTCGCCAGCAAGGCCCTGAAGAAGACGGTGCTGGAGCTAGGCTCGAACGACGCGTTCCTGGTGCTGGAAGACGCGGATGTGGAACAGGCGGTGAAACTGTCGGTCCAGGGGTCAGTACAACAATGGCCAGACCTGCGTGAACGCCAAGCGGTTCATCGTGACCGACAAGGTTTATGACCAGTTCGTCGACGCCTACGTGGCCGCGATGCACAAGATCAAGGTGGGTGCACCCGATGACGACGATACCGAGCTTGGCCCGCTGAGCAGCCAGGACCAGCTTGAGACGGTGATGGAGCAGGTCGAGGAAAGCGTGAAGAAAGGCGCGAAGATCCTCGCCGGTGGCAAGAAACTGGATCGGGACGGTGCCTATTACCCCGCGACCGTGCTGGGGGACGTCACGCCCGGGATGCCGGCCTATGACGACGAGATCTTCGGCCCCGTGGCGTCGGTCATCCGCGCCAGGGACGACGAAGACGCGATGCGCATCGCCAATGACAGCCGGTATGGCCTGGGCGGCGGTATCTTCTCGCAGGATACCGAGCGCGCGACCGAGATGGCGAAGAAGTATTTCGACAGCGGCATGGTGCGGATCAACAGCTTTGGTGCAGCACACCCGAACATGCCGTTCGGCGGCGTGAAGGACTCGGGCTATGGCCGCGAGCATGGTGGCTTCGGCGTGCGGGAGTTCGTCAACATCAAGGGTATCTGGCTGGATTGATCCGGCCTGCCACCCTACCGAAACGGAACATGTGAGAGTAACGATGACCAGACGCAAGACACTGACCACCACCTCGGGCAGCCCCTACACCACCAACGAGACCTCGCGCACCGCCGGTGCGCGGGGTCCGGTTATGCTGGAAGATCACCAGCTGATCGAGAAGCTGGCCCACCAGAACCGCGAACGCATCCCCGAGCGCGTGGTGCACGCCAAGGGCTGGGGGCTGCAAGGCACCTTCACGGTGACCAAGGACATCACGCGCTACAGCTGCGCCAAACTGTTTTCGGAGGTCGGCAAGCAGACCGAAGTCCTGTCGCGCTGGTCCACCGTGGCAGGCGAAAGTGGCGCTGCGGATGCCGAACGGGACGTGCGGGGCTTTTCCCTGAAGTTCTACACCGAGGATGGCAACTGGGACATGGTGGGCAACAACACCCCCATCTTCTTTGTCCGGGACGCGTTCAAGTTTCCCGACTTCATCCGCACGCAAAAACGCCACCCCAAGACCAACCTCCGCTCGCCCGAGGCGATGTTCGACTTCTGGGCGGGCCAGCCCGAAAGCGTGCACCAGGTGACGATCCTGATGTCGGATCGCGGCATCCCGCGCAGCCCGGCGCATATGAACGGCTATGGCAGCCACACGTTCTCGATGTGGAACGACAAGGGCGAACGGCATTGGGTCAAGTTCCATTTCCGCACGCATCAAGGCCATGAGACGCTGTCGGACGACAATGCGGCCGAGATCATCGGGCACACGCGCGAAAGCTATCAAGAAGAGCTGTGGCACATGATCGAGGATGGCAACCATCCCAAGTGGACGCTCTTCATCCAGGTCATGACCGAGGAACAGGCGCTGGAGACCGAGTTCAACCCGTTCGACCTGACCAAGGTCTGGCCGCATGACGATTTCCCGCTGATCGAGGTGGGTGAGCTGGAAATGCACACCTTCCCCGAGAACTATTTCCAATTGGTCGAGAACGCCGCCTATAGCCCGAACAACGTGGTGCCGGGCATCGGCTTTTCACCCGACAAGATGCTGCAGGCGCGCCTGTTCAGCTATGCCGACGCGCATCGCTACCGCCTTGGCACGCATTACGAGATGCTGCCGGCCAATGCGCCGAAACAGGCCAAGGTGACTCATTACCACAAGGACGGCGCGATGCGGTTCTTCACCAATGATTTCGGCAATCCGAACGCCTATTACGAGCCGAACCAGTATGACGGCCCCGTGGCCGACGAAAGCGCCGAGGAGCCGCCCCTGCGGATCGCCCCCGAAGCCGTGGTGGGCCGGTTCAAGCAGGAGGAAAGCGCGGTCGATTACGTGCAACCCCGCGCGCTTTATGCCGAGGTTCTGAGCGACGAAGAGCGCGATCGCCTGCACGAACATGGCGGGCGGCATGGCGCCGGTGTCGGAGCCGGTCAAGGAACGCTGGCTGGCGGTGCTGAAGAAGGTGCACCCGGACTATGAGGCCGGTGTGCGCAAGGCGCTGGAAAGCGGCAACCACGGCGAGCCATCGTTGCCGGTGACGGATGACACGCCCGTCGAGGCCGCGGAATAAAAGCTTTCGGAAACCCGGACTTTAACGAAAAGGCCATGCCCTATCGGCATGGCCTTTTCTCGATCGGACTGGTCACGTCGAACCTGACTTATCGGCAAAAAAACGGCCCACCGAAAGGTGAGCCGTTCCTGATCTCATTTCCAGCCAGATTACTGCGATGTGGTCGTGCTGCTGGAGCCGTCCAGGGCAATAATCAGCAATGCGCCCACGCCAGCCGCGGCCGCCGCAGCTGCCGGTCCCGGGCCGATGCCGCCGGTTCCCGCTACCTCGCAGCGTGCCTCGACAACGTCACCGCCCTGGGCGAAACGGGCGCCCAGAAGGGGTGCCGCGCCACAGGCATTGACACGTGCGGCATAGGCCGTCGCCGTCTCGCCGTTCAGAAGCGGCGGACCGGGCTGTTGTGCGGCTGCGGGCAGGCTCATCATGGCACTGACGGCAATCGCACCTGTCGTTGCTAGGATATTCTTCATTTGGTCGTCGCCTCCGTTGGAATTCAAGTATCTCTAACCTTCTACGCAACCCTAGCCGGAAAGTTCCAATCACGGTTCGATATTTCTGCAAATAAGCGGAAACATTCTCACCCACGCGAAAAGTGCCCGGAAAGGATGCACAATACCTAACTCATGTGCGCTGTCGTGTCGAGCGTCCGTTAACGGCACGGGCCCATCTGACCGATGCCTGGCCAAAGCAATCGTGCAGGGAATCCGCCGCGATGACGCTGCCCAGCGCCAGCCGCCCCAGAAAGCTGAGTCCCGGCACGACCTGCCCCTCTTGGCCGACCAGCTGCCCATCCGCCGAAATGTCCGCGGCCAGCCCCTCGGCTATGGCGCGAAGGCGTCCGTCATCCAGAAGCCCCCTGATCAGCGAGTCACGCATCGCCGAAAGATCGGGCGATGGCAGAACGCCGTCGATCATGACCCCCGCCGTTATCGAGCCGCCATCGCCGGTCAGTGTCCAGCCGGTATCCGCAAGCGCGATCTCG
>JBKAGF010000116.1:0-4034 GCA_046290265.1 Roseovarius sp.
TGTGCAACGATCCCGATACGGCGACGATGATCGCCGCCCAGTGACCGAGCGATACCAACTATGAAGAAGCAGGTGGACGCCAGTTCCTACACCATCTCATGGGACACTACCCGGCACTGCGCGCCGCGCAGGTCGCCGTAGGCACTGGCACAAGCGACAATGACGTAGCCCGCGAAACGGCAGATACCATCATTGCAGACGATGATTTCACCTCGATCTTCGCCGGGGTCGAAAAGGGGCGCATCGCTTATGCCAACTTGCGCAAGGTGATCTTTCTTCTGATTTCGACCGACACGGCGGAACTACTACTGGTTTCGCTGACGCTTCTGACCGGGCTGCCCCTGCCATTGCTGGCATTGCAGCTTCTTCGGCTGAACCTCATGACCGACGGCATTCAGTAAGTGGCCCTTGTCTTTGGACCCAGCGACGGCGACGAATTGCGGCAACCGCCACGGCACCCGCGCGAAACTGTCATCAACCGCATCATGGTGGAACGCATGGCACTGACCGCGCTGACCTCGGGCAGGACCGTCTTCTTGCTGTTCCAGTGGGTTTTGGGAAACGGGCTTACCGTGGACGAGGCACGCAACAGCAAGCTACTGTTGATGGCGATCTTCGAAAATGTGAATCTCTTCAGCAGACGGTCTGAAACGCGATCCGCCTTCCGCCATAGCGTGCTGCGCAGCAACCTGCTGCTGGCGGGAACCGTCGTTGCGTAGGCGATCCATATCGGCGAGATGTGCACACCCTGGATCAGCAACGTGCTGCACGTCAAGCCGGTGTCGCTGAACCATTCGGCGAGACTGCTGGCAACGGCGCTGTCGATCCTGCTGGTGATGGAGCTTTGCAAGCTATTCCACGTGCGCGTCCGTCCCGCCTGTCCCCGCGCGCGTAACGCGCGCTTAGGCCAGGACGACAGGATCCCCCGGTAAACGCGCCGACCCAGCGTCGCGCCTACTCGATCACCGCGTAGGACAGCCCGGTTTCCCAACTGACACGCTGAATGCGCAAATTGTGCAGACCGACGGTTTCATGCACCGCGCGCGTCTCTCCCGGGTACGGGATCTGGTTCAGTTCATCAAAAACGATCACCGCACCCTTGGGCATGCGCGGCAAAGCAACCTCTAGGGCAGTTTTCGTGGGCAGGAATGCGTCCATGTCCAGGTGAAGCAGGCTGATCACCAGATGCTGATTGTTGGCCACGAACTCCGGCAGAATCTGGGTGATGTCGCCCTTGACCAGATGGATCTTGGGAATGTGCCCAAGGGTGCGGTTGCCATCGAAAAGCCGCGCCCCGCGTTCCAGCGCTGCGACATCGCCATAGGCAAACCCGCCTGGCCGCAGATGCGGCGAGGGTGTGCCGCTCTTATCCTCTTCCGTGACCTCGGGAATGCCGGCAAAACTGTCAAAGCCGTAGATCATCCGCGTGTAATTCACCGGCTCGAATATCGCCGAAAGCTGAGCCCAAGTGAACAGGCTTTGGCCAGAGTTGACGCCAAGGTCCAGGACCGACCCGTGTACGCCTAGGATCCTCCTAAAGATCTCTGCATGCGCCAAAAACTTCGACAACCGCTGCCGCCGCACATGCCGGGCGAAGTTTTCAAGCTTGGACAAGGTCGTGCCGGCGGTATCGACGAAATATGCTTCATAGCCGTCCAGCGCGTCGCGGTCGGATGCCGTCTGGCGGTTCCATTCGACCATCAACGTCTCATCGGTGGTGCGATCTTCACTCATGCGCTTGTCTCGAAGGCCTCCAGATCGTTGACATTTTGCATCCGGAACAATTGCACCAGCCTCGCCCGGTCCTTGGTACGGTTTTCCGCGCCCGCGTGGACGACCATGCTGTGAAACAACACCAGATCGCCCGCGCGATAGCCTTCGGGCCGCACGAGGTCGAGCCCTGACACCGTTTCGGCATCCAGCGTATAATCAAAACGATTGCCGCCGCCGGTACGAATGAATTCAAACGGTATCTCGACGCGATGCGTGCCTGGTGCGATGCTAAGCTGGCCCATGTCTGTTGAGATATCGACAAGCGGCATCCACACCGTCCAGGAGCTTTTGGTGCCCTGATTGTACAGATAGTCGTGGTGCCATTCGATGACGTTCTTGACGTCCTTGAAAAGGTCCAGCCGCACCTGCACCCGGGGCCAGACCCCGAATGCGTCGGTCGAAAAAAGTCGGCTTGCCAGATCGCGGAACTTGGCATGAGAGGGCGTCGACAGTATGCCGGGAGCCAGTTGCAGCCGGTCGTAGAGCGTGCCCTGCAGATCGGGACGTTCTTGCAACAGCGTGACCAGTTGCCGGTCGATCTGCCCGTCGGGGACGTCGTCCAGCGTGATACCGTTGGCGCGGGCAAATGCCGTGACGAGGTTAGCTAGATCCGTCCAGATCGGGCGCAGATCATCTGGGGAAAAGAAGCCGCGGATCAGGCAGAACCCGTCGCGTTGCAGCCTTTCGGCAAAGCCGTCGCCAGGAATGTCCTCTGGCGTGTATTCATAGGGCCGGGCCACGTTTTCCTCCTCGCTTGCCGCTCACCCCCGCTTAGTTCATGCGCTCTGGCCGGGCAAGGTCAGGCACGCCGCGCGAGGGTCGCGCGCCGATCACCCCCGTGTTCTCCTGTGCCGCAAGGTCGCCCGGGAACACCCAGCTTCGCAGGATCAAAAAGGTCAGCAGCGCGAAAGGCAAGACCAGGAACGCCTGTGCCAGCGCGGCAGAAATGCCAGCCAGGATCATCAACCGCAATACCACTGCGTTCAGCGCATAAACGAACACATACGAAGCGACGAAGGGCAGAATGGCCCTCCTTCCCCTGGCCTGAAACACAAGACGCGAGGTGGTCAGATAGTTGAACAGAACCCCAGCCACCATGGCCAGCAAAAGAGCGACCTCTGGCGGCAAGCGCAGCAGCAATAGCCCGTAGAATATACCATAGCCAAAGCCCGTGTTGAGCAGACCCACCGCCAGAAACCGCAGAAACCATCTGTCGGCAAGGCTGGACAGTCCAACCGGGCGCTTTGGTGCTCCGGTCACGACAAATAGGCCCGGATCGTCCGCTCGAACCCGGCCTTCAGCCCGATCCCCGGCGCCCAACCCAACTCGGTCAGCCGTGACACATCGGGCGTGGCAGAGGCCGCGCCACTCTTGATATAGCCGTCCGCAACGCCGCCGTCGGTCTCGACCGACAGGCCCTTGGTCGGCGACAGCCCGACGACAATCTTTGCCAGATCGCGGATGGATATCTCTGCATCAGGGTTGCCCACGTTATAGGCCAGCCCCGCCTGCCCACGCAGCAGGATCGTGAAAAAGGCCAACGTCGCGTCTGAGATATAGCAAAACGCCCGCCGGGCGCTGCCAGTGCCATGCAGCCGTATGTTGCGACCCTGCACCGCCGCCGCCACGAAATCTGCAAAGACCCGGCCATCGTCCAGCTTCATCCCCGGTCCGTAGCAGTGGAAGGGACGCGCTATCTTGGCAGGTACGCCGTGCTGATGCGCGTGGGCGACGCACAGCGCCTCTCCCAACCGCTTGGATTCTGCATAGCATGACCGGATGGCGGTTGGGTCCAGCGGGCCGAACGCGGCCTCATGGATCGGGTCGGCCGTGGCCGCGCCATAGACCTCGGCGCTGGAAAAAAACAGCGCCCCCCGGCACGCCTGCGCCCGTGCCAGATCCAGCAGATGCGCCGTGCCGATGGCGTTGGGCAGAGCCGTGCCGACGGGATCGCCGCCATAATGCTTGGGGCTGGCCTGGCTGGCCGCATGCACGATGAAATCGGCGGGCCCCGCATAGGCGAGGGCCTGGCCAAGGTCCTGCCGCTCTATCGAAAGCGCCCCCCGATCCATTTGCCGACGAAACCGCCAGCGCGCGGCATCGGGGTTGCGCACCAAGGCGACGACCCGCGTTTGCGCCCCTGCGGTTTCATTTCGGCGCAGCAGCACCTCGACCATATAGGCAGGAAGAAAGCCGGCTGCCCCGGCGATCACCACCGTCGCGCCGTCAAAGGCCGACCAGGGCAGATTGGCGGCCAGGAT
>JBKAGF010000117.1:0-3927 GCA_046290265.1 Roseovarius sp.
GGCAAGAGGTTCATCGCCGGAGAGCCGATGAACTGCGCGACGAACTCGTTCTCGGGCGTCTCGTAAAGCTCCAGCGGCGTGCCCACCTGCGCGATGCCCTTGTTCGCAAGGACGACGATCCGGCTGGCCAGCGTCATCGCCTCGACCTGATCGTGGGTGACGTAGATCATCGTCGACTGGGGCATCGACTCCTTCAGTTGCGCGATCTCGATGCGGGTCGCCACGCGCAGCGCCGCGTCGAGGTTCGAAAGCGGCTCGTCGAAGAGATAGACCTTGGGGTCGCGCACGATCGACCGGCCGATGGCCACCCGCTGCCGCTGCCCGCCGGACAGCGCCTTGGGCAGACGGTCGAGATAGGGCTCAAGTTGCAGGATGCGCGCCGCCTTTTTCACGGCCGCGTCGATCTCTTCCTTGCTTTTCTTCGCGATCTTCAGCGCGAAGGCCATGTTGTCGTAGACCGTCATGTGCGGATAAAGCGCGTAGGACTGGAACACCATCGCGATGCCGCGCTGGGCCGGCGGCATGTCGTTGACCACCATGTCCCCGATCTCCAGCGTGCCGGACGAGATCGTCTCGAGCCCCGCGATCATGCGCAGAAGCGTGGACTTGCCGCAGCCCGAGGGCCCCACGAACACGATCAGTTCGCCCGTCTTGATGTCGAGGTTGATGTCCTTGAGGACCTCGACCGTTCCGCCATAGGTCTTGCCTACATTCGTCAGCTTCAGATCGGCCATTCGTCTCCCTCCCTCGGGCTTTTTGTCATGTCCGCACCGCCAGGCAGCACTGCCAGGGGCCAAGCGTGACGACGCCGTCGGCGTCGGGCGCCACGCTTCCCAGGTCCTGCCCCACCCCGCGCCAGGTGCCTGACGTGAGGGCCATTTCGGCAGGTTCCGCCCCGAAGTTGAAGGCGCAGAACATCACCTCTCCATCTTCGCCCTGGCGGGTGAAATGCAGCACGCTGTTAGTGGCATGCATGTCCACCATGTCGCCCTTGCGCAGCACCGGGTGCCGGGCCCGAAAGGCGATGGCGCGGCGATAGTGGTGCAGAAGCGCGCCGGCGTCGGCCTCCTGCCTGTCGACGGCCAGCGGCAGATGCGCCTGCGACACGGGCAGCCAGGGCCGGGTCTCGGAAAACCCGCCATGCGGCGCCGTGCTGTCCCAAGGCATGGGCGTGCGGCAGCCATCGCGGCCCTTGAACTCGGGCCAGAACTGTATGCCGTAGGGGTCCTGCAGGTCCTCGAAGGCCACGTCGGCTTCGGGCAGGCCCAGCTCTTCGCCCTGATAGAGGCAGATCGAGCCGCGCAGGCACATCTGAAGCGTCGTGTGCATCCGCTTTGCCGCGTCGTCCAGGTTCCAGCGGCTGGCGTGCCGCATCACGTCATGGTTCGAGAAGGCCCAGCAGGCCCAGCCATCGGACGCCACCCGGTCCACGGCGCGAAACACCTCGCTGACGCGATGCGAGCCGAGCGGCTCCTTCGCGAGGAACTCGAAGGCGTAGCACATGTGCACGCGGTCCTCGCCACGGGTGTACTGGCCAAGGATCTCGAGCCCGTATTGCGCGTCCCCCACCTCGCCGACAGACGTGATCGCGGGGTATTCCTCCATCACCGCGCGGAACTTGCGCAGGAACTCCAGGTTCTCGGGCTGGTTCTTGGAGTAGAGGTGTTCCTGGTGATTGTAGGGGTTCACCGACGGCGCGATGCTGTCGTTGCGCAGCTCCGGCGCAAGCGGCGGATTGTCCCGCAACTGCTTGTCGGCGTAGTAGAAATTGATGGTGTCCAGCCGGAAGCCGTCGACACCGCGATCCAGCCAGAAGCGTTCCACCGCCAGTAGCGCATCGACCACCTCGGGGTTGTGGAAATTCAGGTCGGGCTGGCTGACGAGGAAGTTGTGCAAGTAATACTGGCAGCGGCCGGGGTCCCACTGCCAGGCCGATCCGCCGAAGATCGACAGCCAGTTGTTGGGCGGCGTGCCATCCGCCTTTGCGTCGGCCCAGACGTACCAGTCGGCCTTGGGATTGTCGCGGCTCGCGCTCGATTCCCTGAACCAGGGGTGCTGGTCCGATGTATGGCTGAGCACGAGGTCGATCATGACCTTCAGCCCCAGTTCATGCGCGCGCGCGACCAGGCGGTCGAAATCCGCCAAGGTGCCGAACATCGGATCGACGTCGCAATAGTCGCTGACGTCATAGCCGAAGTCCTTCATCGGCGAGGTGAAGAACGGCGATATCCAGATGCCATCGACGCCAAGCGACGCGATATAGGGCAAGCGCCCGGTGATCCCGTTCAGATCGCCGATCCCGTCGCCCGTGGAATCCTGGAACGAGCGCGGGTAGATCTGGTAGATCACCGCACCGCGCCACCAGTCCTTGTCCACGGCCGCCAGGGGGCGCGGGTCGAGTTCCGCCATTGCACTCATGCGCGGGAGGCTCCGTTCCTACTTGACCGATCCGGCCAGAAGGCCGCGCACCAGGTATTTCTGCATCGCGAAGAACACAACCAGCGGAACCGCGATCGACACGAAGGCCGAGGTCGCAAGGATCTCCCAGTCGCCGCCGCGGGTGCCGAGCAACTCGACGATCTGGCGCGTCATCACCGTGGTCTCGCCCGAACTGTCGATCAGGAACACCATCGCCACCAGCAGATCGTTCCAGGTCCAGAGGAACTGGAAGATCGCGAAGCTGGCCAGCGCCGGGAAAGACAGCGGCAGGATGATCTTGATGAAGATCTGGAAATCCGTGGCCCCGTCGACCTTGGCGCATTCGATGATGTCGCGCGGCAACCCGACCATGTAGTTTCGCAAGAGATAGATCGCCAATGGCAGGCCGAAGCCGGTATGCGCCAGCCAGACGCCCACATAACCCTTGCCGATGCCCAGATCGTTGTGCAGCGACAGAAGCGGGATCA
The DNA here is from genome assembly GCA_046290265.1 of Roseovarius sp. Lineage (GTDB taxonomy): Bacteria > Pseudomonadota > Alphaproteobacteria > Rhodobacterales > Rhodobacteraceae > Roseovarius. The sequence goes on from JBKAGF010000117.1 coordinate 2,907, forward strand.
GCGCCAGTTGCAAGGGCACCACCAGAAGCGCCACCACCCCCGCGATCAGGAGCGCCCTACCCGGAAACTCCATCCACGCCAGCGCATAGGCCGCAAAGGCCGCGATCAGGATGGGAATGATCGTGGCCGGGATCGTCACCGTCAGTGTGTTGAAAAAGGCCTTGGCCATGCCCTCGCGGTTCGACTCGTCGAACAGCACGGTCTGGTAGTTGCCCAGCGTGAACTCCGGCGGGGATTCCGCCGTAACGAAGATGCGCTGTCCGCGCCCGCTGATCTGGTCGTCATTGCCCGACCAGACGTAGTCTCCGTTGACCTCGACCGTCATCGTCTCGCCGTCGCCCAGATCGGCCGTCTCGCCAGGGCCATAGGCCGAAATGGCCCGCGACGAGGTGCCCCACGACTGGATCTCGGCGCGCACGTCCTCGACGCTGTCGGCGCGACCGTCAAGAACGTAAAGGTTGCCCGACACGGTGAAGACCCCGTCGCGTTCCACCCGGTTCTCGGCCGGGTCGGCGGCCCGGAAGACCTCGTTCTGGACGGCGGGGAACAGCGAGGCCCACCAGCCCGAGCTGCGGATCTGGTCGGTTGTCCGGAAGGACGACACCAGGAGCCCCAGCGTCGGGAAGATCCAGACCAGCACCAGCGCCGCGACCGACAGATGCACCGCCCACGTCAGGGCAGGTTTCTTTCCCGCGATGTTGTCCATCAGCGCATCTCCTTGCGGGCGTTGTAGACGTTCCAGACGAGGATCGGCGTCACAAGCAGCATGATGATCATGGCGCTGGCCGAGCCCACGCCCCAGTCATTGGCGCGGAACATCTTGTCGTACATGTAGTTGGCCAGGACCTGCGTCTCCCATTGCCCGTTGGTCATGGCGAAGACGATGTCGAAGACCTTGAGCACGACGATCGTGATAGTGGTCCAGACCACGACGATGGTGCCCGCGATCTGCGGCACCTTGATCTTGAAGAACACCTGGAACGGGTTGGCGCCGTCGACGATGGCGGCCTCGACCGTCTCC
>JBKAGF010000118.1:0-3519 GCA_046290265.1 Roseovarius sp.
CCGTAAAGCTGCTTCAGGTTGATCCCCAGCGAGCGGTAGAAATCGAAGATCTCCGGCCCGATCGCCTCGCCCGCGGTATAGCCCACGCGCACCCGGCCGAACCCCATTGTGTCCTTCAGCGGGCCATAGACGCACAGGTCGCCCAGCCAGTACTTGAACCGGTCCCAGCCGCTGACCTTCTTGCCGTCAAGGATCGCCGGGCCCACCCTCCGGGCATGCTCCATGAAGTAGCGGAACATCCGCTGCTTGAGCCGGCTGGCATCCTCCATCCGGATCATCACGTTGGTGAGCTGCGTCTCGAACACCCGCGGCGGGGCGAAGTAATAGGTCGGCCCGATCTCGCGCAGGTCGGTCTGCATCGTATCGGCGCTTTCCGGGCAGTTCACGCAGAACGCGCACCAATAGGCCTGCCCGATCGAGAAGATGTAATCGCCCACCCATGCCATCGGCAGGTAGGCCAGAACCTCGTCCTCCTTGCGCAAATGGTCGAACTCGGCCGAGGATTTCGACGCCTCGATGATGTTGCGGTTCGACAGCACCACGCCCTTGGGCTTGCCCGTGGTGCCGGAGGTATAAAGCATCACGCAGGTGCTGGCATAATCCAGCTTCTCGCGCCGCGCCTTCAGCGTCTCGATATGGTCCTCGCGCGCCGCCCGGCCCTGCTCCTGCACGCGGGCATACTGGTGCAGCTTGCTGTGATCGTATTTCCGCAGGCCTCGCGGATCGACATAGATCATGTGCTCGAACTGGTGGAGCTTGTCCTGGATGTCGATGATCTTGTCGACCTGCTCCTGGTCCTCGACGATGGCAAACCGCGCGCCGCAATGTTCAAGAGCATAGGCCAACTCGTCGGCCGCGGCGTCCTGATAGAGTGGTACTGGCACAGCACCTACAGACTGAACGGCAACTACCGCCCAATAAAAATATGGCCGGTTACGTCCGACAATGGCGATAAAGTCACCCTCGTTCACGCCGAGATTCAGAAGCCCAAGCGCCAGTGCTTCGACTTCCTTCTCGGTTTCAGCCCAGGTCCAGCTTTGCCAGATCCCGAATTCCTTTTCCCGATAGGCTACTTTGTTACCAAAAAGACGCGCATTGCGATGCAGTAGCGCCGAAAGAGAGTTGAGCTCTCCGGTTTCCTTAAGCGATGTTGCCAAATTCATTTCCTTGTGCGCGCCCGTTTTCGGCCATTGACCAGAATTGGGCTGTCCCCACCGCCACAAGGACCGCGCTTTGCAGTACCACGTAGTGTCTGACCAATTTCTTCAAAAAAGCACCAACCGGTCTCCTCACCACGGCCGGACCCGGTAGAGATCACAGCTCCGACATCGCCACTATCGGTCTCGTGCGCACGGTCTTGCTCGAGATGCCGTCTCCTAGGCGGCACATAGCACCAATCAACTCCCACAAATCGAAACTTCCAAAGTGTACTTTCCTGCAGACCAGTTTTTTGCGCACGACCCCGTCCCGATACAGATGCCGGAAAATCAAGGACATGATGGCCCGTAGCCCGGAGCGTCCAATCATTTTCAAGTGTCATTCATTCCTCCGTCTCTATGGACATTGAACCGATCGCACGCATTATGGCCCGATCCACCTCTACTGCCCCCATCGCCGCGAAATCCTCGTCAGGGATTCCGGCAGTAATACGGTTTCAAATCGTTGAACGGCGAGCAATCTCTACGTGCGGTGCGTTGTTTTGTCTATCGGCACCGGCTGTAGTGAGGCGCTGATCAACCGCATCCTTTAGGGCAGAAACGCCACTTCTGGTTGACGCGGAAACCCTCAGTACGGAAACCTCTCTCTTTGGGCCGGAACGGAGCGAAAGCATCCGAGGTGCTCGCAGTCTCGTCCGCATCCTCCCGACGCGATCGCTCCACCACGAGATCGCTTGCAGTTCGTCACCAAGACCGGGCGCACAGACCACAACGCTTAAGTCAGCGACCCTGAGCCCCGACCGTTTCTATCAGGATCAATGTCAAGGCCTGATGACGTCTGCCAGCGCCGCTGCACAGGGCCACCGAGATGGCCGCGCGCGAGACTTGACGGATGAAACGCCATCGAGGTTATGCGCGCCATGCGGTCCTGTTCCCACGCGCCACCCGAGACCGGACTCACCGGATCCACGGCCAGCACAGCTACTGAACGCCCCTCTCTTCGCCATTCATGGATCAAAGTATCGACAAGCGTCGACTTTCCGGCGCCCGGCGGACCAGTGAAACCCACGATGAGAGCCTTACCAAATGAACCGGAAAGCGCTTCGGTCAGGGCCATGGCAGCAGCACCGCCATTTTCAACTATTGTCAGTGCCCTACCCAGAGCACGCGGATCGCCCGCGCGGAGCCTTTCAACAAGCGCCTCAAGCTTTGCCTTGCGGTTGTCTGCCATCAGGCGACCATCAGCGGGTGGCCAAAGCCCAACTCACCGCGAAGGCACGCAATGATCTCACCGACTCCAACGTTCCAGTGCCGTTTGCTGCGCCAATCGTTCAGTGCCGCGTCTACCGGCAGCTTGGTTTCGGCTATTAACGCCTTAACGATCACGGGGCCTCCATTGCCTTATTTCGCCGATATGTCTCAACCTCTCTATCGATCGGACTTGTAACAATTCACGCTACCACGCCCCAGCACCAGTTCCGCCGGTTTCCAACGGGACTTGCCAATCATGCGGTACACGATCCCGGCGTCCGAGGCCTTATACATGCCCCCCGCATCCTCGATCACATCCATGACTTTAAGGATCTTCTCTTCCATTTCGTTGGTAAGCGACTCTACATAATAAGAGCCGCCCAAAGGGTCGATCACATCGCACAGATGCGCTTCCTCGCGCAGGATGTTTTGGGTTGCGACGGCGATACGCGCTGCGTCTTCTGTTGGACAAGCCATCGCCTCATCGAACCCGTCGGTGTGCATGGATTGCAGACCTCCGAAGATTCCTGCAATCGCCTGCGCAGTCACTCGCGCAATGTTGTTAAGGGGCTGTTGTTGCGTTAGATCCACGCCGGAGGTCTGACCATGGAACTTAAACCTCCACGATCGAGGATCCTTAGCGCCATAGCGCTCACGTGCAATACGCGCCCAGATGCGTCGTCCAGCTCGAAATTTCGCCACCTCCTCGAAAAAGCTAATGGAGATGTCGAAGAAATAGGTGAAGCGCGGCAGGATTCTGTCGGGATCCATCCCGGCTTCGATGCAATCGTCTGCGTACTGGATCGCGGTCGATAGCGTCAGCCCCATGGTTTCCGCTGGCGTCGCGCCGGCTTGTTGCATGTGCTGACCCACTACCGACACCGGGTTCCAGTTAGGAACATGCTCACGGCAAAACTTGACGTGATCCACGAACACGCGCCGTGCACCGGGCTGGCTGAGACGGTAGAACATGTGATTGGCTACGAAATGCGAGATGTAGTCGGATTGGTTCGCAGTGCCGGTGATTTTGTCGAATGGCACGCCACGGCGCTTCGCAACGCCAAGCAAGAAGGCGAAAAGCGTGAAGGGCGTGGGATCGTTCATTGCTGTA
>JBKAGF010000119.1:0-3433 GCA_046290265.1 Roseovarius sp.
TTTCGGCATGTGATCCCCCGGTGCGGCGCACATTGTTGGCCTTATATTCATTACGCCGGACAGCGCAAGGGGCATCGGTCCTTGCACGGGATGCGACGTAATTCATGAGTGCACTTGGCCGCGCGAACGCTTAGATAACCAGCCAAAGCGAGAGGATGGCAGTTGCGAATCCGTTTCGATCATGGACCCGAGGGGGGCGAATGCGCGTTCCAGCGCCCGGTCGAGGTGATCTCGGCGCGGGAGGCGGAGGACGTGCCGGCGGCGCTGGAGGCGATGGACGGGGCGCGGGCGGCGGGTGCATGGCTGGCGGGATTCGCGAGCTACGAGCTGGGGTATGCGCTGGAGCCGAAGCTGGCGCGGCTGATGCCCGCGCGGCGGCGGGTGCCGCTGTTGCAGTTCGGCGTGTACGAGCGGCCCGGTGCGGCGGCGGCGTTGCCGGAGGCGTCGGGACATCTGGAGGATTTCCGCCCCGCATGGTCGGCGGCGCGGTATGAACAGGCGTTCGAGGCGGTTCATGGGCATATCTGCGCGGGCGACTTTTACCAGGCGAATCTGACATTCGCCTGCGCGATGGAGGCGGTGGGCGAGCCTGCCGCGCTTTATGCCGCGCTGAAGGCGGTGCAGCCGGTGCGCTTTGGCGCGCTGATCGAGGCCGAGGGGCTGCCCGCGATCCTGTCACGCTCGCCGGAGCTGTTTTTCCGCACCGACGGGGCGGGGGGGATCGAGACCAGGCCGATGAAGGGCACCCAGCCGCGCAGCGAGGATGCGGAGGAGGACGCGCGGCGCTGCCGGTTCCTGATGGAGGACGAAAAGAACCGGGCCGAGAACCTGATGATCGTCGACCTGTTGCGCAACGACCTGGGGCGGATCTGCGAGATCGGCAGCGTGAATGTGCCGGAACTGTTCACGGTGGAGAGCCTGGCGACGGTGCATCAGATGACCTCGCTCATTCGGGGACGGATGCTGCAGGGCACGACGCTGTCGGGCATCTTCCGGGCGCTGTTTCCCTGCGGGTCGATCACGGGCGCGCCCAAGATGCGGGCGATGGAGATCCTGGCGCGGCTGGAGGACGGGGCGCGCGACGTCTATTGCGGCACGATCGGATGGGCCGCGCCGGACGGGCGGTCGGAGTTCAACGTCGCGATCCGCAGCTTGCTGGTGGAGGCCGGGCGTGCCACGCTGAACGTGGGCGGTGGCGTGGTCTATGACAGCACGGCCGCGTCCGAATACGAGGAGGCCCTGTGGAAAGCACGCTTCGCCCGCCGGCTGATCCCGGATTTCGCCTGATCGAGACCGGGCTGTGGACGCCCCGGGAGGGGCTGCACCTGGCCGAGTATCACCTGGCGCGGCTGCAGGGCAGTGCAGCGCATCTGGGGATCGCGCCCGTGGGCGTGGAGCAGGCGCTGGGCGGTGTCGATGCGGACGGGCCGCGGCGGCTGCGCCTGACGGTGGATGCGGCCGGCCGGGCGGAGATCACGCTGCACGAGTTTACACCGGAACCTGCCGGAACACTCTGGCGGCTGGCCGTGTCGGAGACGCGGCTGGAGGCGGCAACCCGGCGGCTGGGTCAAGCACCAGTGAGACTGCGGTGGACCGGGCGCGCCGAACTGCCCGAGCATGGACGAGTTTTTCAACCAGCGGACAGTGTGCGACGATCACCAACGTCTTTGCCGATCTTGGCGCGGGGCTGGTGACGCCGCTGACCTGTGGCGCTGCCCGGCGTCTGCGGCGGATATCGCGGCCAAAGGCGCGGGAGTGGTCTGTCGCTGGAGGACCTGCGGCGGCGGGCGCACAGCGTGGGCAACGCTTGCGCGGGTTGATCCCGGCGGCTGGCGGACGGGGGGGCGTGCGCTGGGCCTATTCCGCGGCGTGGCGCAGATCCTCGGCATCCTCCGGGCAGTAGAGGTAATCGCGGGTGAGCGGCACGGCGTCCTGCCGTCGCGCCAGTTGAAACTGGAAGACGACCTGGCTGTTATGGCGGAACGTCGCCTCGCAGGCGAGGAGGTAGTAGCGCCACATGCGGCAGAACCGTTCATCGTAAAGATCGCGGGCCTTGTGGATATTGGCCATGAAGCGGTCGTACCAGTGGCGCAGGGTTTCAGCGTAATGCAGGCGCCAGACCTCGATGTCGCAGGTGGAGAGGTCATTCACCTCGATGGCGCGGGTCGCCTCGGACAGCGACGGGCAATAGCCGCCGGGGAAGATGTATTTCAGGATCCACGGATTGGTGGTGCCGGGCTCGTCGGTGTGGCCGATGGTGTGGATGAGCGCGACGCCGTCCTCGGCCAGAAGGTCGTGCACATTGCGGAAATATTCGCGGTAATGCGGCACGCCGACATGTTCGAACATGCCGACCGACACGATCCGGTCGAAGGTGCCGGTGACGGCGCGGTAATCCATCAGGTGGAATTGGACCTTGTCGGACAGTCCCGCCTCGGCGGCGCGGCGGGTGGCCAGCGCGTGCTGTTCCTCGGAGAGGGTCACGCCCACGACCGTGACGTCGTAATCGCGCGCCAGCGTCAGCGCCATGCCGCCCCAGCCGCAGCCGATGTCGAGCACGCGCATCCCCGGTTTCAGCAGCAGCTTGCGGGCGATGTGGTGTTTCTTGGCCTCCTGCGCCGCTTCGAGCGTCATGTCGGGACGGGGGAAATAGGCGCAGGAATATTGCCGGTCCGTGTCGAGGAAGAGGTCGTAAAGCTCGCCCGAGAGGTCGTAGTGGTGGGCCACGTTGGCCTTCGACCGCTTGGCCGGATTGAACTGTTTCAGCCAGCGGCTGAGATGCCGGTAGATCTCGAGCGGGCGGTGGAACCACGGCTTGCCCTGGCGGGCGATGTTGGCAACGGCAAGAGAGAGGAACCCGCGCAGGTCGTCATCCCGGATGGTCAGCGTGCCGTCCATGTAGCCCTCGCCCACGGCCATTTCCGGAGACAGGATGATCTTGCGCGGCAGGGCCGGGTCGGTGAGCGTGATCGCAACGCAAGGCGTGCCGCCGTCGCCATAGCGCCGGGTCGTGCCGTCGGGATAGGTCAGGCTGAAATCGCCGTGCTTGAAAAGATGTGTCACGAACACATCCAGCATCTTGGTCCACATGGGCCACCCCATTCTTCATCTGCGCCCCAGCAAGGCGCGTCTTCGGTTCTGGTGTGAAACCTGCCGGTGACACGGTTTTCCCGCGTCTTTTCCGCTCGATAGCCGAAATCCTTGCGCAAAATTAACCTTCTGTAAATGTTTTATGGCGGATGCCGGAGCCGCTGAGGCGGGAAATAGCCCTGCAGGCCTTGACTTTGCCGCCTTGCCAAGGTGTATCGGCGCGAACCGAATTGCACGCGAATTGGGCGAATTCATCCGCCCGGAGAGGACCCCATGCACGCATATCGCAGCCATACCTGCGCCGAGCTGACCAAATCGAATGTCGGAGAGACCGTCCGGCTGT
>JBKAGF010000120.1:0-3429 GCA_046290265.1 Roseovarius sp.
GCCCGCCAGGGCAGCGGGGACGGCAACGCGCACCAGTTTGGACATTTCGGGCGTCCAGCGGGGCCGGGTGGGGCGGATGCGCATCCCGGCGCGGTCGGCGGCGATCCATACGAGCGCCAGTTGCGCCACGCCGGCGAAGGGGATCGTCCAGATCAGCGCGTCGGCGACGGGGCCGCCCGTGTAATGCGCGATCATCATCGCGCCGACCAGCAGCACGTTCAGGATCACCGGCGCGGCGGCGGCGGCGGCGAAGCGCCCTGCGGCGTTGAGCACGCCCGAGAACAGGGCCGCGAGGGAGATGAAGAAGATATAGGGGAAGGTGACGCGCGCATAGTCGACGGTGATGTCGAAGCGCGGATCGCCGTAGTATCCCTCGGCGGTGGCATAAACCAGCGCGGGCATGAAGATCATCGCCAGCGCGGTCAGGACCAGCAGGACGAAACTGAGGCCGGAGAGCGCCAGCCGGGCAAAGCCGATCGGGTCCTCGTCGGCCTCGAGCCGCCTGGAAAACATCGGCACGAAGGCGGCGTTGAATGCGCCCTCGGCAAAGAAGCGGCGGAACATGTTGGGCAGGCGGAAGGCGGCGACATAGGCATCCATCAACATGCCGGGACCGATGAGGTTGGCGATGATGACGTCGCGCACGAAGCCCAGGATCCGGCTGGCGAGGGTCCAGACGCCCACGGTCAGGACGCCGGAAAGAAGGCGGATGGGTTTCATGTCTGCACCGGGCCTGCATTTGCCTTGTTTTCAGGAGCATTAGCCGATTGCCGGGAACGGGGGAAGGGCCGCGTGCGATGGGGCAGGGCGCGCCCCTAGGGTTAACGGCAGGGAATTGCGCATTCCGGCATTTCGGTATCGCGTCGGTATTACGTCGGTATTCCGACGGTGTGGCTGCCGCTGGCGGTCTCGCGTAATCCCGGTTGACGCACCGGGCGGTGCATTTGCCGCCCATTGAGGTCTGGCGCCCGGCGATGAGGCTGCTAGCGTGCGGGCACCCCACCCGGAAGGAAAAAGGTGCCCGATGACAACGTCCCCCTATGACATCCTGTTCGAGCCCGTGCAGATCGGACCCAAGACCACGCGCAACCGGTTCTACCAGGTGCCGCATTGCACGGGGATGGGACACCGCTATCCGCAGGCCGATGCCGCACATCGGGCCGTCAAGGCAGAGGGGGGCTGGGGCGTGGTGTCGACCCAGGAGGTCGAGATTCACCCCACATCCGACCTGACGCCCGCGAATGAGGGGCGGCTGTGGGACGATGGCGACATCCCCGCGCTGCGGCTTATGGCCGAGAGCGTTCAGGCGCATGGCAGCCTGGCGGCGATCCAGCTGGCGCATAACGGGCATCACGCGACGGGGCGGTTTTCACGCGAGGCGACACTGGCGCCGTCGCCGACGCCCAGCGACTGGGGCGACCCGTGGCAGGCGCGGGGCATGGACAAGGCCGACATCAAGGCGTTCCGGGGCTGGCATGTGGACGCGGCGAAGCGGGCCAAGCGGGCGGGGTTCGACATCATCTATGTCTATGCGGGTCACGACATGACGCTGCTCATGCATTTCCTGCTGGCACGCCACAACCACCGGACGGATGAATACGGCGGCAGTTTCGAGAACCGGCTGCGGCTGTTCCGCGAGGTGCTGGCGGATACGAAGGACGCGGTGGGCGACAGTTGCGCGGTCGCGGTGCGGCTGGCGGTGGACGAACTGATGGGGCCGGAGGGCCTGCGGCATGACGTGGAAGGACGCGACATCATCGAAGCGCTGGCCGAGGAGCCGGACCTGTGGGACGTCAACATCTCGGACTGGTCGAATGACAGCCAGACTTCGCGCTTTGCCAAGGAAGGGTTCCAGGAACCCTACACCGCCTTCGTCAAATCGGTGACGACGAAGCCGGTGGTGGGCGTGGGGCGCTATACCTCGCCCGATGCGATGGTGCGGCTGGTGAAGTCGGGGCATCTGGACCTCATCGGCGCGGCGCGGCCGTCGATTGCCGACCCGTTCCTGCCGAACAAGATCCGGGACGGGCGGCTGGAGGAGATCCGCGAGTGCATCGGGTGCAATATCTGCGTGTCGGGCGATCAGCTGTTGATGCCGATGCGCTGTACGCAGAACCCGACGGTGGGCGAGGAATGGCGGCGCGGCTGGCATCCGGAGGTCATGACCGGGGAGACGGTGGAGGCAGAGCGGTTCCTGATCGTGGGCGGCGGGCCTGCGGGGATGGAGGCGGCGCGCGGGCTGGTTCAGGCGGGCCACGAGGTGGTGCTGGCCGAGGCGAGCGATGCCTGGGGCGGGCGCGTGGCCATCGAGAGCGCGTTGCCGGGGCTGGCCGAATGGGGCCGGGTGCGCGACTGGCGGTTGTGGCAGTTGCAGCAGAAGGATGCGGCCGATCTCTACCTGCAAAGCCGGCTGAGTGCCGCGGATATCCTGGAATACGGGATCGGGCAGGTGGTGCTGGCCACCGGCGCGGGCTGGCGGATGGACGGCGTGGGGCGCACGCATCGCCTGCCGGTCGCAGCGTTCGGGGCCTTGCCGGTGCTGTCGCCCGAAAGCGCGATGCAGGGCGGGCTGGACGCGGATGGTGCCACGGGCCCGGTCGTGATCTATGACGATGACGGGTATTACCTTGGCAGCGTGCTGGCGGAGATGGCGGTGCAGGCGGGGCGCGAGACCGTGTTCGTGACGCCGTCGCCCATCGTGGCGCCCTGGACCGTGAACACGCTGGAACAGGCGCGCATCCAGTCGCGGCTGATCGAACTGGGCGTGACGGTGGTGCCGCTGCACAAGGTTGCGGGCGGAGATGCCACGCATGTCGAGCTGGCCTGCGTCTATTCCGGCACGCGGCAGGAGGTTGCCTGCGCGACACTGGTGCCGGTGACGTCGCGCGTGCCGAACGATGCGCTGTGGACCAGCCTGAAGGAGCGCGAGGGAGAGTGGGGCGAGGCCGGGATCACCGCCGTGACGCGGATCGGGGATTGCCATTGCCCGGGCACGATCGCGGCGGCGGTCCATGCCGGGCACGCCTTTGCCCGGACGGTCACGGGTGCGCAGGTCGACCCGCCGCGCCGGGGGGAGCGGGTGGAACTGTCGCAGGGGTGACCGGGGCGCGGACCGGAATTCTGGAAAATTCCGGCCGTGAAAATACGTATTTTCACGGCCATTTCCTGCGCAGGAAATGGTGCCCGCAGGACCCTGCGGCGGACTTGCGGCGCAATGACTGCTTTGGGGCCAGTCCGGTCCTTCTCAACAAGTGCGGCGATTGTCGGCTTCGGGTCCGGCTTGCCGGTGCTGCGGCCAGAAACGTGACAGACAAAATCGACCGTTTTTTGGCGCATGGGTATTGTCAGGAGGGGTGTGTCCGGTGTGCGGACGAAGCGGACGTTCACGACGGAGGCGATCGTCAGCCCCTGGGGTGGCGATCCGACGGG
>JBKAGF010000121.1:0-3428 GCA_046290265.1 Roseovarius sp.
AGGCGACGGCGAGGCGGTTGATGCCGTCGGAGGCGGTGTTGATGCCGATGCCGTCGAGGTTGTCGAGGTCGGGCATGATCTCGGCCCAGCCTGTGCCGTCGAAGACCTTGAATTGTTCGGTGGCCTTGTCCCAGGCGCGCCAGCCCATCTGCGGGTCGATGAAGAGCCATGCTTCGGTGATGCGCAGCGCCAGCTTGTTCGGCTCTCCGGCCCAGTCGTCGGTCGGGCTGGGGCCTGTGGCGTAGAGCGTGCCGGTGACGGGCTCGAAGGGCGGGGTGTTGGCGCCGGTCTCTTCCAGCGCCGCCTGGACGAGGCCGTCGAGCACCTGAAGCGCCTCGTTATGGGTGACGTGTTTCTGCGCCTGTGACGGCTGGATCAGCGGCAGGTCGAGGCGCGCGGTGATGTCGGACATGGGTGGTCGGCTCCCTTGGATTAGGTCGCCGGGGGTCTAGGGTGCGGTGCATTAACGGAGGTTGAGAGGACCGTGCGTTGCGCGCGTCAGGCGCCGCGTTTCGAGCTGGTGGCCTGCGGGTCGATGTCGCCGTCGGGCCCGAGCACCACGCCGAACAGGGTTTCGGCCTGTTCGGTCGTGTAGCGGCCGAGCGCCACGTCCCGCGCCACCAGCGCGGGGTCGCGCGTCATCGGGTCGCCATAGCCGCCCCCGCCGGGGGTTTTCACCCGCACGCGGTCGCCGGGGGCCAGCGGGATGTCCTGTTCCTTGGACAGGTGTTCGGGGATATAGGCCGTGCCGTCGCGCCAGACGGTGACCTCGTTGGGCGCGCCGTCGGCGCCGCCCAGCACACCTTGCGGGCCGAAGCGGCCGTGATCCATCACGAAGCTGGCCTTGGCATGGCCGCGGCGGAGCTCGAGCTCGTAATCGAGGCCGAAGCCGCCGCGCATCTGCCCCGCCCCGCCCGAGCCTTCGCGCAGGGCGTAGCGGTGGTAGAGGACGGGGAAGGCCTGTTCCATGATCTCGACCGGCGGGGCCTTGGAGATGCCGATGGTGGAACAGCCATTGGTGATGCCGTCGCCCCCCGCATAGCCGCCATAGCCGCCGCCGGAGAGCTGGTACATGACGAAGTCGCGGCCCTTCGCCGGGTCGTGGCCGCCGAGGGCGAAGTTGCCCGACGTTCCGGCGGGGGCGGCGGTGACGCGGTCGGGCAGGGCATCGACGAGGGCGGCGAACACGGCTTCGGCGATGCGTTGCGAGACTTCGGCGGCGCAGCCTGAGACGGGGCGGGGGTATTGGGCGTCGAGGAAGGTGCCCTCGATGCCGGTGATGGTGAAGGGCTCGAAGGCGCCGGCGCTGATCGGGACCTCGGGGAAGATGTGGCGCATGGCGAGGTAGACGGAGGAGAGCGTGGTGGCGCGGACGGAGTTCATCGGCCCGGCGCAGGGGGCGCTGGAGCCGGTGAAGTCGAAGGTGAGCTGGTCGTCCTGCCGGGTGACGGCGAGGCGGATGGCGAGGGGTTCGTTGACCACGCCGTCGCTGTCGACCCAGGCGGTGGATTTGTGCGTGCCCTCGGGGATGTCGGCGATGAAGCCGCGCATCTGGGCGGCGGCGCGTTTGCGGAGTTCGGCGATGGCCTGCGAGACGGTGGCGTCGCCGTAGCGGTCGAGCAGCGCGTCGAGCCGGGCGGCGCCGAGGTCGAGCGCGGCGGCCTGGGCCTTCACGTCGCCGATGCGCTGGTCGGCGACGCGGATGTTGGAGCAGATGATGGCATAGATCTCGTCGTCGAGCTTGCCCTTCTTGAAGAGCTTGACGGGCGGCAGGCGCAGGCCCTCCTGTTCCACCGCCGTGGCGGAGGCGGAGAAGCCGCCGGGCACCGCGCCGCCGGTGTCGGGCCAGTGGCCGGTGTTGGAGAGCCAGCACCAGAGCTGGCCGTCGCGGTAATAGGGCCGGGCGAAGCGTACATCCATCAGGTGGGTGCCGCCGAGATAGGGGTCGTTGACGATGTAGATATCGCCGGGCTCGGGGGCGCTGGCGCGGCCCTCGCGGATCATCTCGATGAGGGTTCGGGTGGAATATTGCATCGTGCCGACGAAGACCGGCAGGCCGCCCGCGCCTTGGGCGATGAGCGCGCCGTCGGCGGCGTCGTAGATGCCGTCGGAGCGGTCGTTGGCCTCGGCGATGACGGGGGAGAAGGCGGCGCGGGAGAAGCTGAGATCCATCTCGTCGCAGACCTGTTGCAAGCCAGCCTGGATGACGGAGAGGGTGATGGGGTCGATCATGCGGCTCGTCCCGGGTTTGTTTCGTGGTGCGAGGCCCCGGCTCGGGGGCCGGGGCGGGTGTGGCTTGGGGTCATGTTGGCGCCCCCACGTGAAGGATGATGTTGCCGTGCGGGTCGCCTGTCGCCCGGTCGCCGGGCTCGATGAGAAGGGTCGTGTCCATCTGTTCGATGATCGCCGGTCCGGAAAGGGTGAAGTCGAGCGGCAGGTGATCGCGCCAGTAGATTGGTGTGTCGTGGATGTCGTGGCCGAAGCGGACGGGGCGGGTGCCGGTCTGCGCGTCGGCGAGGGTGGGTTTACGGCCCGTGGGGTCGATCAGGGTGGAAAGGTCGAGGGGCACGCGGGCGCCGATCACCGAGCAGTTGGCGTTGACCACGTTGGCGCGGATTTCGGAAAGCTCGACCCGGAATCGGCGGAAATAGGCGATTTCGAAAAGCTCGCGGAGGCTGGCGTTGTCGATCTCGGGGGTGTCCAACTCGACGCGGAGGAGGTGGGTCTGGCCCACGAATTGCATGTCGACGCTGTAGAGGTGGCGGAGGCCGCGGATTTCGACCCGCTCCTTGGCGATGAGGCGTTCGCCCTCGGCCTTCTGCGCGGCAAAGATGTCGGCGAGCTGGTTCTTGGCCAAGGCATCGACGGGGGTGTTGAGGGTCTGCACGAAGTCGTGGCGGAGGTCGGCTACGACGCAGCCGATGGCGTTGGTGATGCCGGGGCGGCTGGGCACGAGGACGCGGGGGACGCCGAGTTCGCGGGCCAGTGCGGCGGCGTGCAGCGGCCCCGCGCCACCGAAGGCGAAGAGGGCGAAGTCGCGCGGGTCGGCGCCGAGGGAGAGCGAGACCATCCGGATCGCGCCGGCCATCGTGGTGTTGGCAAGCTGCACGACGGCTTGCGCGGCTTCGTGGGCGGTGAGGCCGAGGGGACGGCCCAGGCGTTCGGCGAAGATCTCTTCGACGGTTTGCAGGGTGACGCCGCCCTTGACCGCGAGGCGGCCGGGGTCGAGCCGGCCGAGGAGGAGGTTGGCGTCGGAGATGGTGGGTTCGGTGCCGCCGCGGCCATAGCAGATGGGGCCCGGGTCGGCGCCGGCGCTTTGCGGGCCGACTTCCAAGAGGCCGGCGGCGTTGACGCGCGCGATGGAGCCGCCGCCTGCGCCCACGGTGCGCACGTCGACCATGGGCACGTGGATCGGCATGGCGTACTCG
>JBKAGF010000122.1:0-3372 GCA_046290265.1 Roseovarius sp.
TCGGCATCTCGCGCGACGCGAACGGCACCTGGTAGCCGGGAATGGCCAGCCCCTTCAGGATCGCCCGCCGGATCATCCGCTTGGTCTGCTCGTCCAGATAGGCGAAATTGTACTCGTTCACAGCAGCCCCCGCTCGCTCAGGTCCCGGCGCAGCGCGTCGGGAGAGGTGAAATGATGCGCCTGCCAGCCCGCCTTGCGCGCACCTGTTGCATTCGCCGCGCTGTCGTCGATGAACAGGCAATCGCTCGGGCTCAGCTTGTTGCGCCGGCACAGCAGGTCATAGATCTCGCGCTCGGGCTTCACCCGTCCCTCGTGGCCGGACACGACCACGTCCTCGAACGCCTCGCCCAGCTGCGGATGCACCTCCAGCGCCACCGGCCAGGTGTCGGCGGCGAAATTCGTCAGCCCGAAAATGCCGTGGCCCTTTGCGCGCAGCCGCTCCATCAGTGACCACGTCTCACAGATCTTGTCCCGGATCGTCAGGTGGAACCGGTCGAAATACCCGTCCAGCAACGCCGCATGCTCCGCCCCGGCGGCTGCCACCGCAGCCTCCCGCGACCGCCCGCGATCCTGCTCCAGGTTCCAGGCATAGAAATCCGCATCCATCAGGAACGCATCTATTTCCTCGTCGCGGTCAAAGGCATGCCGGAACGCCGCATGCGGGTCCCATGCGATCAGCACGTTACCGATATCGAAGACGACATTCACGCCACGCCCTCCCGGCCGCGTGCATAGCGCGCCAGCCGTTCCTCCAGCGTGCCGGTATGCAGCTCCAGCAGATGTCCGTCGGGGCCGTGGAAATAGACCGACCGCCCCTCGCCCTCGACCCGGGGCCGGGGGGGCCGCATCTCCAGCCCAAGCGCCTCGATCCGTGCCACGCGGGCCTCGAAATCCGCCTCGTCCACCTTGAACGCCACGTGGTTATAGGTCCGCTCCGCCAGCGGCGCGCCTTTCATGATCGCCACCCACACGTCGCCCACCACGAAAAACCGCTCTTCGGACAGCGAAAACTGCTCGGTGCCGCTGGCATAGACGCAGCGCGCCTCCAGCACATCCTCCAGCACCCGCTGCATCCGGTCGAGATCGGCACAGATGAAGGTGATATGCGACAGCCCCGCGCTCATGACGCCCGCCGCCACACGCGCGACCGCATCGCAAACCGCTGCAATTCAACCACGTTGTCGCCCTTTTCGCCCGCTATGCCTCTGCCCGCACTGCACAACGACGAAAGGAAGAAACCATGATGGCATCCATCATCATCGGACTGCTGGTGCTCTTCGGGGCCCTGCTGATCGGCAAGATCCTGCGCGAGGTCTATCCCCACCCGCTCTTCGGCGCCGCCCGCAAGAGCGGAACCAAGGACGGCCCGGACAAGGCCTGACTGCGACGCCGGGGTCATTCCGCCGCCTCCCGCAGGGCGGCCTCGGCCCCGGCGCGCAGCTTGCGCACCAGTTCCAGTTCGCTCTGGAAATCCACGTAATGCGGCAGCTTGATATGCTCCAGGAACCCCGTCGCCTGGATGTTGTCGGCATGCATCAGCACGAATTCCTCGTCCTGCGCGGGCGCGCCCACGTCATCCTCGCCCAGTTCCTTCCACCGCAGCGCCCGGTCGACCAGCGCCATCGAGATCGCCTTGCGCTCGGTCTGCCCGAAGACCAGCCCATAGCCCCGCGTGAACTGCGGCGGCTCGGTTTTCGAGCCCTTGAACTGGTTCACCGTCTCGCATTCGGTCAGGGTGATCTCGCCGATATCAATCGCGAACCCCAGCTCGGGGATCTCCATCTCGACCTCCACCGTGCCGATGCGCAATTCGCCCACGAAAGCATGATTCCGCGCGTATCCCCGCTGCGTCGAATACGCCATGCCCAGCACGAATCCTTCGTCGCCCCGCGTCAGAGATTGCAGCCGCAGCGCCCGGCTCGCCGGCAACTCCATCGGCGCCCGCGTCAGGTCGGGCGGCGTGGCGTCGCTGTCGTCCTCGGTCTGGATCAGCCCCTCGCGGTTCAGAAACCCGGTGATATGCGGCACCGGCCCGTCCTCGGCCTCGCCCTCCGGCGCTTCCGGCACCGCGCCCTCGGCGGCCAGTTTGAAATCCAGCAGGCGATGCGTGTAATCGAAGGTCGGCCCCAGAACCTGCCCCCCCGGCGCATCCTTGAACGTGGCCGAGATCCGGCGGTCGCACACCATCTCGCCCGTCTCCACCGGCGCGGACGCGCCGAACCGCGGCAGCGTCGTACGATAGGCGCGAATGAGGAAAATCGCCTCGATCAGGTCCCCCCGCGCCTGCTTGATCGCCAGCGCCGCGAGGTCCGGATCATATAGCGAGCCTTCCGCCATCACCCGGTTCACGGCAAGGCTCAACTGCTCGCGGATCTGCGCCACCGACAGCTCGGCGATGCCGGTGTCGCCCCGCCGCTCCTCGGCCAGCCAGGCATGGGCGTTTTCAATCGCCCGCTCACCGCCCTTCACCGCAACATACATGGCTCAGCCCTCCACTTTCGTGGTGCGCGGCAACGCCGCCACGCGGGTGCCACAGGTGAAGAAGAAATCCAGCCCCAGCGGAAACAGCTTTGCATTGCGCTGGAACGCCGCGACCTCCGGCAAGCTTAACCGCGCCGTGTCCCGAATCCCCGGCCCGCGCAAAACCGCGCCCTCGGCCGCCACGTCCGGCATCTCGACGATCAGGGTCGTCGACCTGTCAGGATATTCCGGCGTGCCCACCGGATAGGCCCCGAGCGGCCCCAGCGCCGCCCACGACCCAACCGCGAACATCGCCGCTTCCGGCCCGGAAAACGGCGCGCCGGTGTGAAACGTGATCCACTCCCGCACGGCGGGCGCATCGTGATCGCCTGCCAGGTACACAGGCGTCTCCGCATCGCACAGCGTCAGCACCAGCACCCCCGCCGCCACCGACAGCGGCGCAGGCGGCTCCGCCCCAGCCAACTCCTCGATCCGCCCGGGCCGCGCCATCGCGTTCATCGCCCCGCGAAAGGCCCGTGCCGCGTCCACCGGCGCATCGCCGAACCCGCCCGTCAGTGCCTCGGTCTGCATCAATCCTCTCCCCGCTGCATGGTGAAGAACTCCACCCGGGTCGCCGCCGCCTTGGCCCGCCGCTGCGCCTTCGCCGCCGCCAGCGCCTCGGCCAAAGGCGTCACGACGCCCTCGCGCACCCGGTCGGCCTCATCGGTCTGCATCAGCGCATCGACCAGCGCGGCGGTCGTCGCATGGGCCTTGTCGCGCCCCTGCACGTATCCATGCCCGACGGCCCCACAGCCCAGCCGCAGCGAACAGCGCGTCACCGTCATTTCACCAAGGTTGAACGGCGCGCCCGTCGCCCCGGTCCGGCCGCGCACCATCACCGCACCCACCTCG
>JBKAGF010000123.1:0-3289 GCA_046290265.1 Roseovarius sp.
CCTTCGCCCCCGCCGATGCAGATCGCCGCGACACCACGCTTGAGGTCGCGTTTCTCCAGCGCGTTCAGCAGCGTCACCATGATCCGCGCCCCGCTCGCCCCGATGGGATGGCCCAGCGCGCAGGCCCCGCCATGCACGTTCACCTTCTCGCGCGGCAGGCCCATCTCGTGCATGAATGCCATGGGCACCACGGCGAAGGCCTCGTTCACCTCCCACAGGTCCACGTCTTCCTTGGCCCAGCCGATCCGTTCCAGCAGCTTCTGCGCGGCGGGCACCGGCGCCGTGGTGAACCATCCCGGCGCCTGCGCGTGGCTGGCATGGCCCAGAATCCGCGCGCGGATCTTCAGCCCCTGCGCCTCGGCCGCCGCGCGCGAAGCCAGCACCAGCGCCGCCGCCCCGTCGCTGATCGAGCTCGAGTTCGCCGCCGTCACCGTCCCGCCCTCGCGAAAGGCGGGCTTCAGTTGCGGTATCTTCTCGGGCCGCGCCTTGCCGGGCTGCTCGTCCGTTTCAACGACGACACTGCCCTTGCGCGTCTCCAGCGTCACCGGCGCGATCTCGCCCGCGAACGCACCCGATTTCTGCGCCTCCAGCGCCCCTTCCAGCGACCCGATGGCATAGGCATCCTGAGCCTCGCGAGTGAACTGGTATTTCTCGGCGCAATCCTCGGCGAAGGTGCCCATCAGGCGCCCCTTGTCGTATGCATCCTCCAGCCCGTCGAGAAACATGTGGTCGATCACCTGTCCATGCCCGATCCGCGCCCCGCCGCGCATCTTCGGCAGCAGGTACGGCGCGTTCGACATGCTCTCCATGCCGCCCGTCACCATCGTGCCGGTATGGCCCAGCGCGATCTGGTCGAACCCGATCATCGCCGCCCTCATGCCCGATCCGCACATCTTGTTCAGCGTGGTCGCCGGCACCTCTTCGCCCAGCCCCGCCTTGAACCCGGCCTGCCGCGCCGGAGCCTGCCCCTGCCCTGCCGGCAGGACACAGCCCATCAACAATTCGTCAACGGTCGATGCCCCTGCATCCTTCAAAGCCGCGGCAATCGCCGCCCCGCCCAGAACGCTGGCCTCGACCCCGTCGAAATCTCCCTGGAAACCGCCCATCGGCGTGCGGGCCGCGCCCGCGATCACAACCTCGTTCATGCGTTCGTCCTTTCCTGTCCGCGATCCGGGCAAAACGGTTTCGTAAGGAATGGCTCCTAGGATGCGCCAGGTTCATCTCGCGTCCGGAGACATCATGCAACTCACGTCCACCACTCACAACAGCATCCTCGTTATCACCGTCGAAGACAACCGTATCGACGCGGCGTCGGCGATCCGGTTCAAGGACGCCATGCGCGCCCTGACAGAAGACGGGCCTGCCCATGCCGTTCTCGACCTCTCCGGCGTGGCCTTCATCGATTCCAGCGGCCTTGGCGCCATCATCGCCGCGATGAAACAGATGGGCGAGGGGTGCCGCCTGGACCTGGCCGGCCTGACGCCGGACGTGGCCAGGGTCTTCCGGCTGACGCGGATGGATTCGATCTTCGTCATCCATCCCGACATGGCAGCGGCGCTGCAGCGCGCGGCGGGCTGATCCGGCCCCGTGGCCAGCGCCGCCCCCTCCGGTCGCGATCCGCTGATCTCGATCTCGGCCCGGGCGACCGAACCCCGGGTCCGCCGCATGGTCCGGGCCCTGGACGCCGCGCTGCGCGCAAGCGGGGTAACCGACGACCAGCGCGGCTCGATCACCCTCGCCGTGGCCGAAGCGCTCAACAACATCTGCGAACATGCCTATGGCAAAGGCGCGGCCGGACCTGTCAGCCTGACCGCCACCCTTGCGCCGGAGGAGCTGGAGGTCATTTTGCGCGACTCGGGGGGCGCAATGCCCGGCGGCGCCCTGCCGCCGCCCCGGCCGCCGGATCCTTCGGTGTCACGCGATTCTCTGCCAGAGGGGGGATTCGGGTGGCCTCTCATGCATAAGCTGTGCAGCGATATTTCCTACAACCGGAATAAGGGTCAGAACACCCTTATTCTCAGGTTCGAAGCCAGCTGCGTTACGCTCCGTCACTGAGGCCACCAAATTGCCCAAATAGCATCGCATCGCCGCCCCAATGGCACGCCATATATTTCCCCGTAGCTGCATATGGCTTCCCTCGGCGTCGCGTTTTACAGCCCCCACCCAGTGCGCGACGTCGAGGTACTTACTCCCCTGATTGGCATTCCCCGAACCGCGCCGTATGGTGCCGCAAAAATGTGCAATCAGTGGGGTAACCATGCGCGATTTCCAACGCCCCGGCCGCTCGGCCGTCCTTGCCACCAACGGTATGTGCGCAACGTCGCATCCCCTTGCGGCGCAGGCCGCCGTCGACATCCTGAAACGCGGCGGCAACGCCATGGACGCGGCCATCGCCGGTGCGGTCCTGCTGGGCATCTGCGAGCCGCAGATGACCGGAATCGGCGGCGACTGCTTCGTGCTGTTCACCAAACCCGGCAGCGATGACATCCACGCGCTCAACGGCTCCGGCCGTGCGCCCGCCGCAGCCAATGCCGCCGACCTGCGCGACCACGGCATCGATACCGTGCCCCTCCACGGCCCCGAGGCCGTCACCATTCCCGGCGCCATCGACGCCTTCTGCCACTTGTCCGACACCCACGGCAAGCTGGGCCTCGATGCGCTGCTCGCCCCGGCCATCCACTACGCCGACGCGGGCGTGCCGGTTGCCCCCCGGGTCGCAAACGACTGGCCCGGTGCCGCCGAATGCCTGCAAGGGCACGGGCTGACCCATTTCTCGAACAGCGGCAAACCCCTGAAACAGGGAGAGATCTTTCGCTGCCCCGGCCAGGCCGAGGTGCTGCGCCGCGTCGCCCGCGACGGGCGCGACGCCTTCTACACCGGCGAAGTGGCCGAGGATATGCTGGCCGCGCTCAACGCCCTTGGCGGCGTTCACACCGCCGCCGATTTCGCCGCCACCGCCTGCACGGCCACCGACCCCATCAGCGGCAGCTATGGCGGCACCGACCTGGTCGAGCATCCGCCCAATGGCCAGGGCGCCACGGCGATCCTGCTGCTCAACATCCTCGCGCAGTTCGACATCGCCGCGATGGATCCCGTCGGCATCGAGCGCGCCCATATCGAGGCCGAGGCGACCAAGCTGGCCTACGACGCCCGCAATCGTTTCATGGCCGATCCCGATCACATGACGCGGCTGGATCACATGCTGTCGATGGACACCGCCAGGGGGCTCGCCGCCCTGATCGACCCGAAAAAGGCCATGCCATCGGCCACCACCCTTTCCGAAGCCGTG
>JBKAGF010000124.1:0-3129 GCA_046290265.1 Roseovarius sp.
GCCGGAACGGCCAGGAGCCCCGCTCGCACGTCGCGCAGGACGCCCGCCCAGGCGCGTTCAACCTCGGGCGCCGGCACCAGTTCGGCGCGCGCTTTTGCATTCTGCAATGCCACCTTGTCCGCGTTCTCGCGGGCGAGCCGTTCCTTTTCCGCGGCAAGGCTCGACTGCGCCCGCCCGCGGGCCTTGTCGCGCAGATCGGCCGTGTATCGGCGGAGCGAAGCGCGCAGATCGTAGCGGCCCGGCGCGACACGCACCAAAGCCCCATCCCGCGCCAGCGCCTGAATCCGGTTCGCCGTTACGCCCAGCAAGTCGGCCATGGCGTCGGTGCCCACGATCTCGGGAACGGCGCTGAGCGGTGCCCGTGGCGGCTCTGGATCGGCCAGCAGATCTAGAAATTCGTCGTCGCTCATCGCCTCACCTCAGATGATCTGGATTCGATTTTTCTGCAAAGTGCGATCTTTCGGGGTTCGGCGCCCCCGCGGCGGTGCCCCCAGGGGAAGGACCCGAAGGAAATGCGACTGAAACGATGATCGAATACAGCGCATCTTCTCTTTGACTTGGCGCAACCGAGTCCAAGCGAGTCCAAGCCCATGTCCAAGAGAAACCACCTCGCAACCCATTGAAAACAAACGCGAGTCCAAGGAGTCCAAGGAGTCCACGTGGGTTATTCCCCAAAGTAAATATGAGGTAATATGATACCCCATACTGCCCATCGGTGAAGGGTGAGGTTTATAGCTAGTAGGAATCCTCTTGGACTCCTTGGACTCCTTGGACATGGCCTTAAAAATAAGGGGTTTCGCGCACCCCTTTCTCTTGGACTCCGCTTGGACTCGCTTGGACTCAGCCATCGCTGTCGCCCCATTCCATTTTCGACGGATCAACGCCCAGCCAATCCGCGAAAGCGTGGCGACACTCGCTCAGCGTCGGCACGGTGTATTGCCTCGGGCGCGTTCCGTTCGTCCCTTTGGCTCGAAAGTCGCGGATCGGCGGACACAAGCGCCGCAACGCCCGGCCGAACGCCGCCACGCCCAAAACCTCTCCCTGCCATCGGTGCACTCGCATCCAATCCTCATACTCGCGGCGCAAATGGTCACGGCTCACGGTTTGCGCCGCCTCGATCCACGTTTTCGATCCGTCCAGGTCATCGAACTCGGCACCGCTCAGGTCACCAGAAGACAACAGGTCGAACCACCAGCGATCTACTCCCCGAAGCGTCGCCAGCTTCTGCCCAGCCAGCCCAGCGGTTTGCGGCGGCTGGCGCACGTCTACCCCTTCGGGCACCACCCATTCGCGAAGGTGGGCTAGAAAACCCGCAGTGCCGTCGCCCTCGATTTGCCTATAGAGGTTTGACCAATAGGCCCGGTCGCCTTGCCGATGCGATGGGATTTCCAGAACGCAATAGCGCCGTTCGTCTTCGGTCGCGGGCACCACCCATTCATCATTCGCAGTCATCAACAGGCGACAGAACGAGTCGACCTGCACGACGTCGACGCCCTTCTTTTCGAGCGGCATTTGCGGCGCCGTAATCAGTGATTGCAGAACGCCCTTCGCTTCCCTGTCGCCGCCCCAACTCGCCTCTTCCAGATGCACCAGGAGCGCCGTCGCAAGGTGGGCGTTGAACTGTCCCGAAAGCCGCGAAGACTTCGTGACATGGGCGGTATGGGCCAGCCCCACGATACGCCGCATGATCTCAGCCAACGTGTCCTTGCCCACGCCCTTCGCGCCACGCAGCACCAACGCAACGCCCGGCTTTCGGCCCGGATTCTGTACCATGTCGGCCAGCCATGTCATGACATAGGCGAATAGGTGGGAGTCCCCGTCCGCGATCACTTCCCGCAGATAGTCCAGGATCAAGCCGCAGTCGGCGCCGGGATCCGGCCGCACCGCGAAACCCCGCCAAAGATTCAACGCCCCTTCGGGCGCGCGTCCTCTCGGATTGAAGACGACTCCCCGGTCGAAGGTTCGCCGCTTCGGGTGATCGAGCCACCACCGGCCCAGCTTCTTCCCTGCAACCTTCTTGTTGCCGAACATCTCATTGAATCCCGCCACGGATCGAAACTCGACAACAGGCCCAGCGAAGTCCGCAACAACGCCGCTGGTGCCCATGAACGTAAAACCGAAACGGGCATTCATTCGCTCGACTGGTGAAGCGGAATCGGTATCGTCGCCCAGCGGCCCCAGATCCTCGAACTGGTCCAGCAGCGCCGCCACGTCCGCTTCCGCCTTGTCCACGGCTCGCTTTATCGTGCGCTCAATCTCACGCTGGCCCGCCCGCTTGCGGGCTTTCTCCGCCACCCACGCGCCCACGTCGCCGGGTTCCGCTGCCATCGCCGCTTCGATCTCTTCTGCGCTCAGCCCATCCGCCGCCAGATCGAGCGCGAAGCGCCAAGCCGCGCCGGAGCGGGACTCGTCGCGCCCGCCCGTACTTTCGGTCGCGTCACCCGCGTCGCCCTTCCATGCCGGCGCAAAGTCGCTCAGCAGCCATCGCAGCGCGTCCAGGCTCACCGGCTGGATCGGCGTTTCGTCCAGTAGATCGAACGGATGATCGGTGACGGTCAGGAACTTGTTGCCGAAGAACGCGGCGATCTCGACGTGATCTCCCCGGCTGAAGCTGGCGCCCACTTCCGCAATCAAGCCCTCTTCCCTCAGCGCCGCCACGTCTTCCGCACCGGCGAAGAACAGAACATGCGCCCCGGTCCCGCTCGGGCTCAACTCCGCATAGCTGCCCAGCCGCTCGATGATCTCAGCCGCCCAGCCGGTCAGCCATCCGCTTTCGGGATCAATCGCCCCGTCCAGGTCGAGCCCCGCCAGCACCAGCCCATTGGGCGCACCAGCGTCGCCCAGCATGAGCCCCACGCCCGGTTCGCGTTCGGCCGGGAAGGTCGCGGCGCGGCGCTCTGCCCTGTCCCGCGTCGCCCAGGTGGCGGGCTTGCCATTGGACGCCATGCCGCCCGTGCGGGCGTTGATCGGGGCGCGTTTCGGCACGTCGCCCGGTGCGCCCCGCGCCGCCCAGATAGGCAAATCGGCAAGGTCGCTCAGCATTTGCGATTGACTTTCATTCGCAATGTGACTATGTGCTTTGGTGTTCATCGGCCGGATCTCCTACGGTCGTTGCGCTTGCTTGTTCAT
>JBKAGF010000125.1:0-3028 GCA_046290265.1 Roseovarius sp.
CGTGCCGGTGCCGACCTCTACGAGGCGCTGGAACGCTGGCTGACACGCGTGCCAGGCGGGCTTGTGGTGTCGAACCTGGGCGCCTGCGCGCTGTTCGCGGCAATGTCCGGGTCGAGCCCGGCGACCTGCGCCGCCATCGGCAAGATGGGTATCCCTGAAATGCGCAAGCGGGGTTATCCCGATGGCGTTGCGGCGGGGTCGATCGCCGCGGGCGGGACGCTGGGCATCCTGATCCCGCCTTCGGTGACGATGATCGTCTACGGCATCGCGACGGAAACCTCGATCGGGCGGCTGTTCCTGGCGGGCGTCCTGCCCGGCCTGCTGCTGGTCGGCCTGTTCATGGCGTGGTCGCTTTATTCCACCTGGAGATCGGGCAATGCCGAGGTCCTGTCGGCGGGCCGGTACACCTGGGCGCAGCGGTTCGAGATCCTGCCGCGTGTGCTGCCGTTCCTGTTCATCATCCTGGGCGTGCTTTACGCCATGTATGGCGGCATCGCGACGCCGTCGGAAACCGCCGCGGTGGGTGCGCTGATGTGCATGCTGATCGCGATGATCATCTATCGCCTGTGGGACCCCAGGCAGATCTGGACGGTGCTGCGCGACAGCACGCGGGAGAGCGTGATGATCCTGTTCATCATCGCGGCCGCGGGCGTGTTCAGCTACATGCTGTCGTCGCTGTTCATCACCCAGTCGATCGCCGAGTGGATCGGGACGCTGGACGTGAACCGCTGGGTGCTGATGGGAGCGATCAATGTCTTTCTGCTGATCGCGGGCTTCTTCCTGCCGCCGGTGGCGGTGATCCTGATGGCGGCGCCGATCCTGTTGCCGATGATCACGACCGCCGGGTTCGACCCGATCTGGTTTGCCGTGGTGCTGACGATCAACATGGAAATCGGGCTGATCTCGCCACCCGTGGGGCTGAACCTTTACGTGATCAACGGGATCGCGCCGGATATCTCGCTGAAGACGATCCTTGTGGGCTCGCTGCCATTCGTGGCCTGCATGGTGATCGCGATCGTCCTGCTGTGTCTCTTTCCGGGGATCGCCACGTGGCTGCCCGATATGGTGATGGGAGCGGAACTATGACCTTGCTGGCTGACCTTCTGTCGACGGTGTTCGAGCGGCGCTACGGTGCGGCGCGGGGTGTGCCACGCGACGACCGGCCGATCGAGGAGCTGACGGCGGACCTGATCGGGGCCACTGGCGAAGTGTCGGGGCAGGCCGTGGCGCGGCAGATACTCGAACGCTACGAGACCTGGGACGACACGGCGAAGCTGGAGTTCTTTAGGCATCTTGGGCAGGACATGGTCGTCAATCCGGAAAAGGTTCGGGATGCGCTGGACGAGTATGAGCGGGGGCAGTCCAAGGCCACTTACCGCGCCTTCCTGAACGCATCGGAATCGCCGCGGCAGGAGCTGATCCGGCGGATGAACCAGGTGCCGGGCGCCACCAAGCGGCTGGTGGGCATGCGGACCGATCTTTTGCGGCTTGGGCGGGAGGATGACACGCTGCAGGCGCTGGATCTTGATTTCCGGCATCTTTTCGCCAGCTGGTTCAACCGCGGTTTCCTGGTGCTGCGGCCGATAAGCTGGGAAAGCCCGGCGCATATTCTTGAAAAGATCATCGCCTATGAGGCGGTGCACGCCATCGACAGCTGGGACGACCTGCGCCGACGGCTGGAGCCGGCCGACAGGCGCTGTTTCGCCTTCTTCCATCCCGCGATGCCGGACGAGCCGCTGATCTTCGTCGAGGTGGCGCTGACCAAGGGCGTTCCCGGTTCGATCCAGGCGGTGTTGGCCGAGGAGCGGGACCAGATCGATGCCGAGCGCGCGGATACGGCCGTGTTCTATTCGATCTCGAATTGCCAGTCAGGGCTGGCGCAGATCTCGTTTGGCAATTCGCTGATCAAGCAGGTGGCGGCGGACCTGGCGCTGGAGAACCCCGGCCTGAAGACCTTTGTCACGCTGTCGCCGATCCCCGGACTGACCCGCTGGATGCAGGGAATTGGCGTGAACCCCGAGGCGCAGCAACCCGAGGCGTTGCTGGATTACGCGGCCTATTACCTGTCCGAGGCGAAGCGCGACGACGGCCTTCCCTTGGATCCGGTGGCGCGGTTCCACCTTGGCAACGGCGCGCAGGTGCACAAGGTCCATGCCGGGGCGGACGTGTCGGACAACGGCATGTCGCAGTCGGCCGGGGTGATGGTGAATTACCTTTACGACCTTGCCAAGGTATCGCAGAACCACGAGCGGTTCGCGGCGGAACAGCGCGTCGCCGTATCGAACGAGATAAAGTCGCAGGCGGCCAGCGCGGCCAAGACCGTTTCGGAGGAGGGACACGCATGACCAACCCGCTTTTCGATGCCCTGTTCGGAGATCACCTGGGCAAGGGCACGCCCTTTCTTCATCTGCCGGGCGGGGAGACGCTGACCCATGACGCGTTCCTGAAACTGGCGGCGCAATATGCCAACACGCTGACGGATGCCGGGTTGACGCCCGGTGACCGGGTGGCGGCGCAGGTCGAGAAATCGCATCACGCGCTGGCCGTCTATGCCGCCTGCGTTCAGGCCGGGCTGGTGTTTCTGCCGCTCAACACCGGGTACACGGTGGAGGAGCTGAGTTACTTCATCGAGGATAGCGGCGCGGCGATGGTGATCTGCAAGGGCGACCGGCGCGACGCGCTGAGCCCGATTGCGGCGGAACATGGTGCGGCGCTGGAGACGCTGGACGACGATGGCAGCGGGAGCCTGTCAAAGAAGGCGGCGGACGCCGCCGGGACGTTCGATACCGTGGAGCGCAGCGAAGAGGACCTTGCCGCCCTGCTTTACACCTCGGGCACGACGGGGCGGTCGAAGGGCGCCATGCTGAGCCAGGGAAATCTTTTGTCGAACGCCGAGACGCTGGCCGAGCATTGGCGGTTCACTGCGGACGATGTGCTGCTGCACGCGCTGCCGATCTTTCATACGCATGGCCTGTTCGTGGCGACGAACATCACGCTGGTCGCCGGCGGGGCGATGATCTTTCTGCCG
>JBKAGF010000126.1:0-2885 GCA_046290265.1 Roseovarius sp.
CGTGCTGGCCGGTCTTGCATGGCACGCCGTCGCCTGACCGGACGGTGCAAAGATCCCGCTATCATCACCTTGGCGCGAAAGTCCGGCCGGCTTTCGCGCCGCTGCCCCACTTTTTCTCATCTCGAGCACAAAATTGCCCCGATTTGTTGTCATATCGTGGACAATTCCGACATAATGCGCGGGACGAAGGCTGACAAAGCCTTAAGAAAACCTCGATAAACGAGGGGCCAGAGCAGCGACGGAGCCAGCGGGATGCTCGAGTTCGACAATGTCAGCAAGTCCTTCTGGACGGGCACGCAGCGCAAGGTGATCCTCGACCGTGTCTCGTTCCGGGTCGAGCTTGGCCGCTCGCTCGGCATCCTTGCCCCCAACGGCACCGGCAAGACCACGCTGATCAAGATGATGGCAGGCCTGGAAAAACCCGACGAGGGCGAAATTCGCCGCGGCTGCCGCATCTCTTTCCCGCTGGGCTTCATGGGGGGCGTCATCAGCCGCGTCTCGGCCCGCGAAAACGCGCGCTACATCGCCACGCTCTACGGGCTCGACCCCGATTATGTCGAGGCCTATTGCCGCTATGTCTGCAACCTTGGCGAATATTTCGACCAGCCGCTCGGCACCTATTCCTCGGGCATGAAATCGCGCTTCACCTTCTCCTTGATGCTGGCGCTGGACTTCGACATGTATCTCATCGACGAAGGCATGCCCAGTTCGACGGATGTCGAGTTCAACCGGCGCGCCGGCGACATCCTGCGGGAAAGACTGCGCACCACCACCGTGGTGATCGTTTCACACCAGCCCGCGACGCTCGAGAAATTCGCGCGGGAAGCGGCCGTCCTGATGGGCGGCAAGCTGCACATGTTCGACACCTTGGAAGAGGCAAAACAGCTTTATGACTATGAAACCCAAGGCTAGGAAATTCCGCATCCGCCGCACGCCCACCGGCAGCGGCCAATCCGCCGCGCCGGCCCACGAGCCCGGCGAAGACGACGTGTCGCAGACCCCCGACAGCGAAGCGCCGCAGCCCTCGCAGGCGCAGCCGCAACAGGTCTCACAACCGCCGCAGCCGCCGCAGCCGCAGGAGCCCGAGGCCGAGCAGACGCATGTCCACGAGGGCGAGGTTTCATCGGCCCGCGAGATGTCCGTGTCGCAGAATATCGACGACATCCGCAAGGAAGGCCTGACCGGCCGCCAGCTGCGCATGGCGCGCCGCATGGCCCAGAAACACGGGCTGGCCCCGACTTCGGATTTCGACGCGATCCGCCTCCTGCGCGCCCGCGGCATCGACCCGTTCCAGCGGTCCAACATCGTGGAACTGGTCTCGTCTGGGCAGAACACCCAGCCCGCGCAGGTGCCGGGCGAACGCATCCAGCTGCCCCAGACGGTGCCGGTGGGTCAGGTCGCCCTGCCCTCGACCGAACTCAGCCCGGCCGACCGCCGCGCCAAGGAAATCCAGAAGATCCAGCGCGACATCGCCTCGCGCCGGCGCAAGAAGATGCTGCTGCTGATGTCGCGGCTGGCGGCCTTCGTCATGCTGCCGACGCTGATCGCCGGCTATTACTTCTACGCCATCGCCACCCCGATGTACGCCACCAAGTCCGAATTCCTGATCATCACCGCCGACGGCTCCGGCGGCGGCCAGGGCGGTCTGGGCGGCCTGCTGCCGTCGCAATTCGCCACCGGGCAGGATTCCATCGCGGTTCAGTCCTATCTTGAATCCAAGGATGCGATGCTGCGCCTGAACGAGGATGTCGGTTTCAAGCAGATGTTCGCCAGCGAGGAGATCGACCCGATCCAGCGGCTTCATCCCGACGCCACCAACGAAGACGCCTACAAGGTCTACGAGAAATACGTGAAACTGGGCTATGATCCGACCGAGGGCGTGATCCGGCTGGAGGTGTCCACCGCCGATCCCGAAACCAGCCGGGAATTCTCCGAAAAGCTGATCGAATATGCCGAGGAACGCGTCGATGCACTCAGCCAGGAAAAACGCTTCGACGCGGTCGAGACCGCCGAAAGCGCCCTGCAGGAGGCCAAGGATGACCGCCGTGCCGCACAACGCCAGCTGGTCGAGCTGCAGGAAGGCTCGATTCTCGACCCCGAGGGCGAAATCGCCAATATCCGCCAGCTGATCGGCAACGTCGAACTGCAATTGCAGGAAAAACAGCTGGACCTGAACACCCAGCTGGCCAATTCCCGCCCCAACGCGGCCCGGGTCGAGGCGCTGCGCTCGGAGGTGACGGTCCTGTCCCGTGAACTGGCCAAGCAGAATGCCCGCCTGACCGAGGCGACCGAGGAACGCACCTCGCTCGCCAGCCAGGCCGCCGAGATCCAGATGGCGCAGGCCGACCTTGCCACCGCCGACCTCGTGCTGCAATCCGCGCTGGAAACCAAGCGCCAGTCCGAGATCGAGGCGAACAAGCAGGTTCGTTACCTGACCGTCGCGGTCAAACCCGTCGCTTCGCAGGATCCCTCCTATCCGCGCAAGTTCGAGAACACTCTGCTTGCCTTCCTGATCTTCGGCGGTATCTACCTGCTGGTGTCGCTGACCGCATCGGTGCTCAAGGAACAGGTTTCGTCGTAAGACATGAAGACAGTTGAAATCGCAGACCTGCGCATCGGAAACGACGCGCCGCTCACCGTCATCGCCGGCCCCTGCCAGCTGGAAAGCGCCGATCACGCCCAGATGATCGCAGGCGCGATGAAAGAGGCCTGCGCGGCAGCCGGTGCGCAATACGTCTTCAAGGCGTCTTTCGACAAGGCCAACCGCACGTCTGTTACAGGCAAGCGCGGCCTTGGCATCGACGAAGGACTAAAGGCGCTGCAATCGGTCAAGGACGCGCTCGGCGTTCCGGTCCTGACCGACATCCACCTGCCCGACCAATGCG
>JBKAGF010000127.1:0-2745 GCA_046290265.1 Roseovarius sp.
AAGGCCACGGCCTTCGGGTCCGAACAGATGCGGGTCATCGAGAAACAGGTCCTGTTGCAGACGATCGACGCGAAATGGCGGGAACACCTGCTGACGCTGGAGCACCTGCGCAGCGTCGTCGGGTTTCGCGGCTATGCGCAGCGCGACCCGCTGAACGAGTACAAGAACGAGGCATTCGCGCTGTTCGAAAGCATGCTGGACAGTCTGCGGCAGGACGTGACGCAGCAGCTGGCCCGGATCCGCCCGATGACGGAAGAAGAGCGGCAGAAGATGCTGCGCGACCTTCAGGCAAAGCAGGTCACGGCAAACCCCGAACCGGCGCAGACCGAAGAACGCGAGCCCGGCGCGGCGGCGGTGGAGCCGACGACGGGGGCCGCCCTGCCCGGTTTCGACGAGACCGATCCGGCGACCTGGGGCAATCCGGGGCGGAACGAGGCCTGTCCCTGCGGATCCGGCAAGAAGTTCAAGCATTGCCATGGGCGCCTGAGCTGAGCCGGCACGCCATAAACCGGCCTCAATGAGTCCACCCGGTCGCCCTCAAGCGGCCTTGTTCGGACGGTAGCGTTCTTCCGATCCAATCGAGGTGTGGGAGATCGACATGATCAAGCTGGGCAATCCGAAACGTATCGTCATGGCGGGCGTGACGCTGGGCTGTGCGCTGGGCATCGGGTACCTGATGCAGCTTTCCAGCCCCCAGGCCGGCGCGGGGCAGGCACAGGCGAGTGACGTCACAGGGGCGAATGCCCTGTCCATCGCGCGGGCCTTTTCCGGCGAATCGGTGCCAAAGCCGAAGGCGGTCGATGCCAAGGACGGCGCCGGCCTGTCCGTCATGCCCGAGAACGATCCCGGGAAGGTCGATCTTTTCGACACCGCCGCGCGCCCGACGCAGCAAGGATTCGAGGTCGATGGCATGGCGTTCGAGAATGTCGAGCTGACTGCCGCCGTCCCGATGCCGCCGCGCGCCGCACCGCAGCCCCGGGCGCTGCCCGATGTTCCGGTGCAGCTGGCCGCGCTGCAGGACGTGCCGATCCGGTCCTTCCCCGAAGAAGAACGCGCCCCCGCGCTGATCTGCGACAGCGCGGTCGAGATGGCGGCGCGCACCGCGGATGCGGCCATGGTGACGCTGGAACTGACGGCCCCCTGCCATGCGGATTCGCAATTTACCCTGCATCATCACGGCATGATGTTCAGCGCCATCACCGATGGCGACGGGGCGTGGTCGATGCAGGTGCCTGCGCTGGCCCGCAATGCGCTGTTCATCGCGGCCTTCGAGGATGGTGACAGTGCGGTTGCCACTGCAGTCGCCGATACGGTCGAGCAGTTCGATCGTTATGTCGTGCAGTGGCAGGGCCGCAGCGGGTTGCAGTTTCACGCGCTGGAATATGGCGCGGCCTATGGCGAGGACGGTCACGTGTGGAACGAGGCGGCGCATGACGCGACCCGTGCCACCCTGGGCGAGGGCGGTTTCCTGCTGCGCCTTGGCGAAGGGGTGATCGAGGAAACGACGCTGATGGCCGAGGTCTATACCTTTCCCACGCAGACCGCGCTGCGCGATGGCGCGGTGCAGCTGAGCATCGAGACCGAGGTCAACGCCGCCAATTGCGGCCGGGACGTCACGGCGCAGGCGCTGAGCCGACCCGGAGGGGGCAAAATCACTGCGCGGGAGTTGACCCTGGCGATCCCGGACTGCGATGCCGTGGGTGACTTTCTGGTGTTGAAAAACCTGCACGAAGACCTGAAGATCGCGCGCAACTGACGCAGCGATCCGAGGGCATCCATGAAAATGCTGTGTGCGGCGGTCTTCGCCGCACTTTTCCTTTTTGCGGGCGCGCGTTCCGGCGCCGCGCAGGACGTGACGCTGACCTCGCGGGATGGCGACGTGGAAATCTCGGGCAACCTTCTGGGGTTTGACGGAGAGTTCTACAGGGTCGACACGATATACGGCGAATTGACGGTCGACGGCTCGGGCGTGGACTGCGCCGGTCCGGGCTGCCCCAACCTGGATACCTACGTGGCCGAGGTGGTGTTTTCCGGGGCGCCCACGATCGGGCGGCTGCTGATGCCCGCGCTGGTCGAGGCCTTTGCCATACGCGAAGGCTATGACATGGGGCGCGAGACGCTGGAGGACGGGCATGTGCTGTTGTCGATCCATGACCCCGAGGAAGGGCGCGTGGTGGGGGAGTTCCGGTTTCGGCTGACCAACTCGGACGAGGGATTTGCCGATCTTGTCGCGGACGTGGCCGATATCGCCATGTCGATGCGCGAGATCCGGCCGCAGGAAGTACGGCTGGGCAAGGATGCGGCGCTGGGCGATATGTCGGCCAAGGGACGCGGCCGGGTGATGGCGCTGGAGGCGCTGGTGCCGGTGGTCGCGCCGTCGAACCCGGTAAACCAGGTCACGCTGACGGAGCTGGCACGGGTGCTGGCGGGCGATATCGACAACTGGACCGCGCTGGGCGGGCCGGACGCGCCGATCGCGGTGCACCTGCACGACGCCCGGACCGGGCTGGGACAGGCCACCGAGGACCTGATCCCCTTGCCCGACGGCGCAGGGTTCGCCCCGACGGTCACGCGGCATCGCGAGGGGGTCTCACTGGCCGAGGCCGTGGCCAGCGACCCGTTCGCGATGGGACTGACGGCGCGGGCCGAGACGGGCAACACCGCGGCGCTGGCGCTGAGCGGCGAATGCGGTTTCGTTCTGCGCGCGACGCGCCGCGCGGTGAAGACCGAGGATTACCCGCTGAC
>JBKAGF010000128.1:0-2727 GCA_046290265.1 Roseovarius sp.
CGTATTGCGCCTCGAATTCCTCCCAAAAGGCGGCCAGCCCCTCGGACGGGGACTTGACCGGCATGAGATATCCGATTTCGTCGTAATGGGCGAAGGGGGGCCAGTCATCGGTGCCCCAGTGGACGGGCATTTCGTAAAGCCGGCCTTTCGGGGCTTGCAGAGCGTGCGGAATGTCGTCGCCCATGAGCGAGCTGTCATAGGTCATCCCGTGTTCCAGCATCAGATCCACCACCTCGTCGGTGATGTTGTAGATCGGCGCGCGATAGCCGCGGGGCACCTGACCACAGATGCGGCGGTGGGCATCGAGTGCCCGTTCGAACGGTTCGCGCTGGTTGCCGTAGGTGGCGATCGGGTCCTCGTGGATCCAGCCGTGGTGACCGATCTCGTGCCCGTCCTTCAGGATCGCCTCGACCGTGTCGGTGTAGTGCTCGACGCACCAGCCGGGGATGAAGAAGGACTGTTTCAGCCCGAAGCGGCGATAGGTTTCAAGAATGCGGGGCAGGGCCACGTTGGGGCCGTAGCGGCCCATGCTGGTGGGATAAAGCCTGCGATGGCTGTCCTCGGGCCGCGCGATGTGGATCAGGCTGTCTGCGTCCATGTCGAAGGTGATCGCGACCGCGCAGCGCGCCTTGTCGGGCCAGGGAATCGGATTGCGGATCATGAGTCAGTCACCGTCGAGCATGTGTGCATTTTTCGTCTCCCAGCTAAGCCAGACCTGCGACCCGGCGGAAAGCGCGTAATTCATCAGCTGGCGTTCCTGCATCTGTACCTTGAATTCCTGTCCGTCACCACTTTCGAGAAAGAGCGTCACGACCGAGCCGATGAACTCTTCGGAGATGAGTTTCGCCTGCACCTTGTTGGCGGTCTGCGGGTCTTCGAGCGACAGGGACACGAGGTCGGCGGAGACGACGAAGCTGCGTTCTGTCCCCGTCTGCGGCGCGGTTTCGGGCGTCGCGGCTGTAAAACTGCCCGCCGGGGTGGCGAGCTGCGTGGCCTGGGGGCTGACGTCCTTCACCGTGCCGGTCAGGATGTTGTTGCGCCCCACGAACTCGGCCACGAAGCGGTTGGCGGGGGCGCGGTAGATATCCTTGGGCGTGCCGACCTGGGCGATGTCCCCCTGGCTCATGATCACCACGCGGTCAGCCATGGCGAAGGCCTCGGATTGCGAGTGGGTGACATAGACGAAGGTTATGCCCAGCTCCTTTTGCAGTTGGGTCAGAACGCCCTGCATCCGGATCACGAGGTTGGCGTCAAGCGCCGAGAGAGGCTCGTCCAGAAGCAGCATCTGCGGCTCCATCACCAGGCTGCGGGCTAACGCGACGCGCTGTTTCTGACCGCCTGACAGGGTGTCGACGCTGCGGTCGGCAAAATCCGCGATATGCATCCGATCCAGCCAGTCGAGCGCTCGGCGCTTGCGCTCGGCCGTGTCGACGCCGCGCATCTTGAGCCCGAACTCGACATTCTCGCGCGCGGTCAAGAACGGGAAGAGAGCGAGCGACTGCCAGACCAGCGGCGTGTCGCGGTCATGCGGCTTTACCTCGTTCATCAGGCGGCCCGCGATGCGGATCTCGCCCGATGTGGGCTGCTCCAGCCCAGCGAGCATGCGCAGGGTCGTCGTCTTGCCGCAGCCGGACGAGCCCATGATGGCGAGGAATTCGCCGGGCTGGATATCGAGGGTCAAGTCGCGCACGGCCACGAAATCGCCAAAGCGTTTCTGGACATTGCGGAAGGTGACGAGAGGCTCGGACATGTCAGGATGTTTTTCTTATCTGGCGGCTGATGAAGAAGACCTGCGCGAGGATCACCAGCGTCATGGAAGTAAGGAAGACGAATGTACCGATCGCGTTGACCTGCGGGTCGATGTTGCCCTGCACGATTTCCAGGATGGCGACCGGCACGGTCTTGTTGAGGCCCGAGACGAACCACGCCACGGCGAATTCGTCGAAGGAGACGGCCGCGGTAAGGCAGAGCGCCGAGACGATGGCGGGTGCGCAGAAGGGCAGGATGACATGGCGCATCGCCTGCCATTCGCTGCCGCCGAGGTTCCAGGCCGCGGCCTCCAGGTCCGGGTCCATTTGCTGCAGGCGCAGGCGGATGATGGCCATGGCAAAAGGCGCGGTCAGCACGGAATGGGCGATGATGATCGACCAGAGTTGCCCCGAAAGGCCCAGTCGGGACAGCCACGCCAGCATGGCCAGCGCCATGATGATCAACGGGATCGTTGGCGGCAGAAGGATCAGCGCCAGGTACGGCCCCTTGAAGCGAAAGCTGTAGCGAAAGTCGGAATAGGCGGTGGCAAAGCCAAGGATCGTTCCCAGCACCGCGCTGGAGGCCGAGACAATCAGCGAGTTGAGCGCGGCGCGCCAGATATCCGGGTCGGCAAGGATCTTTTCATACCATTCGGTCGAGAACTCGCCCAGCGGGATCGTCGGGAACCGCTGGGAGTTGAGCGAGAAGACGAGGCTGAAGATGATGGGCGCGAAGACGAAGACGAATATCAGCAGGACGTAGAGCCCGAGGACAATGTTGAGGGTGCGATTGCCGGTCATCTTGCCCCCTTCGGTTTGCGGTAGGCCAGCGCGATGGCGGTGAAGGCGATGGCGAAAAGCGTGACCATCATCATGATCGCCACCACGGCGGCACGCGGCCATTGCTGGCCGGATTTGGTGGTGTCGAGGATCAGGATCGGCAGGGTCGGTTCCTGGCTGCCGCCGAGGTAGAAGGGCG
>JBKAGF010000129.1:0-2699 GCA_046290265.1 Roseovarius sp.
AGGGGCGGCGGGTGGCCGTGGCCCTGCTGCCGGTCTGAGGCAGGATGGGCCGGCGATGCGCCTGACGGTCCGGGATCTGTGCGTGGCGCGCGGCGGCATGCGGGTTCTGGACGGCGTTCGATTCGACTTGGCCGAGGGCGAGGCGCTGGTGCTGCGCGGCCCGAACGGGGCGGGCAAGACGACGCTGCTGCGCACGCTGGCCGGGTTGCAGCCGCCGGTGTCGGGCGACGTGGACACCCCCGCCGACAGCGTGGTCTATGCCGGGCATGCCGACGGGATCAAGCCCGCGCTGAGCGTGGCGGAAAACCTGCGCTTCTGGGCGCGGGTGTTCGGGGGCAAGGAGATTTCCCACGCGCTGGCGGCCTATGAACTGGAGGCCCTGGCCGAGCGGCCCGCGGGCCTTCTGTCGGCCGGACAGAAGCGGCGGCTGGGGCTGGCGCGACTGCTGGTGACGGGCCGCGCGATCTGGATCCTGGACGAGCCGACCGTGTCGCTGGATGCCCGTGCGGTGGCGATGTTCGCCGCCGTGGTGCGGGCGCATCTGGGCGCGGGCGGCATCGCGGTGCTGGCCACGCATATCGACCTTGGCCTTGACGAGGCGCAGGTGCTGGACGTGACGCCTTTTCGCGCGGTGCCGCAGGCACTGGACGATTTCGACGAGGCCTTCCTGTGATCGCGCTTCTGATCCGCGATATCCGGCTGGCGGTGCGGGCCGGGGGCGGGTTCGGCCTGGGCCTTGCGTTCTTCCTGATCGTGGTGGTGCTGGTGCCCTTCGGCGTGGGCCCGCAATCGGAGCTGCTGGCGCGAATCGCCGCCGGCATCCTGTGGATCGGGGCGCTGCTGGCCTGCCTGGTGTCGCTTGACCGGATCTTTGCGCTGGACTGGGAAGACGGGAGCCTTGACCTTTTGGCCACGGCGCCCCTGCCGATGGAGGCCGTGGCGGCGGTGAAGGGGCTGGCGCACTGGATCACCACGGGCCTGCCTCTGGTTCTGGCGGCACCGGTGCTGGGTGTGCTTCTGAACCTGCCGGGGCCGGGATACGGGCCTTTGGTGTTATCGCTGCTGCTGGGGACACCGGCGCTGAGCATGATCGGCGTCTTCGGCGCCGCGCTGACCGTTGGGCTGCGCCGGGGCGGGCTGCTTTTGAGCCTGCTGGTGCTGCCGCTTTACGTGCCCACGCTGATCTTTGGCGCGGAACTGGCGCGACGGGGCGTGGACGGGCAGGATTACCTGACGCCGATGCTGATGCTGGCGGGGATCACCTGCGGCACCA
Source organism: Roseovarius sp. (assembly GCA_046290265.1). GTDB lineage: Bacteria > Pseudomonadota > Alphaproteobacteria > Rhodobacterales > Rhodobacteraceae > Roseovarius. Next base: position 1,274 of record JBKAGF010000129.1, read on the forward strand.
TCGCGCTTTTGCCTTTCGCCGCGGCTGCGGTATTGAGGGTCAACCTGCGTTAACGAAGGATCTGCGCGCGTGGCATCACTGTGGGAATACGCCAACCCGAAGAAGTTCATCGACACGACGGACAGGATCCTGCCGTGGGTGTCGGTGCTGGCCGTGCTGTGCCTGGCGACGGGGCTGATCTGGGGGTTCTTCTTCACGCCGGACGATTTTCGGCAGGGCTCGACCGTCAAGATCATCTACCTGCACGTGCCAAGCGCGCTGATGGCGATCAACGCGTGGATCATGATGCTGATCGCCTCGCTGATCTGGGTGGTGCGGCGGCACCATGTGAGCGCGCTGGCCGCCCGCGCGGCGGCCCCGGTGGGCGTGGTGATGACGGTGATCGCGCTGGCGACGGGGGCAATCTGGGGACAGCCGATGTGGGGCACGTGGTGGGCGTGGGACCCGCGTCTGACCTCGTTCCTGATCCTGTTCCTGTTCTACCTGGGCTACATCGCCCTGTGGGAAGCGATCGAGAATGACGACACCGCCGCCGACCTGACCGCGATTCTGTGCATCGTGGGATCGGTCTTTGCCCTGCTGAGCCGGTACGCGGTGCTGTTCTGGAACCAGGGGCTGCACCAGGGGGCGTCGCTGAGCCTGGACAAGGAAGAAAACGTGGCGGACGTGTTCTATTTCCCGCTGCTGGTCAGCATCGCGGGGTTCGTGTTTTTGTTCATCGCGCTGGTGTTTTTGCGCACGCAGACCGAAATACGCGCGCGGCGGATGCGGGCGCTTCTGGCCCGTGACAGGATGGAGGCATGATGCCCGAGCTTGGAAAATACGCCGAGGCGGTGCTGTCGTCCTACGCGGTGTCGCTGGTGCTGCTGGTGGCGCTGGTCGCGCTGAGCTGGCGGCGCTCGGTTCGCGTGAAAAACGCGCTGAAAGATGTTGAAGATAAAAGGAAACGGGATGTCTAAGCTGTCGCCGTTGATGATCTTGCCGCCGGTGATCTTCGCGGGACTGGCCGCGGTGTTCTATATCGGGATGCAGCGCGAGGACCCCGATGCGCTGCCCTCGGCCATCGAGGGCAACCCGGCCCCGGCGGTGGCGCTGACGCCGCTGGAGGGCAAGACGCCCTTTGCCGACGCGGACCTGCGCAGCGGTGGAGTGAAGCTGGTGAATTACTGGGCCAGCTGGTGCGCGCCCTGCCGGGTGGAGCATCCGCACCTTGAAGCGCTGGCCGAGGAAGGCATCACGATCTATGGCGTGAACTACAAGGATCAGCCGGACAACGCGATCGGTTTCCTGGAGGAACTGGGCGATCCCTATGCGGCCATCGGGGCCGACCCGAACGGGCGCATGGCGCTGGACTGGGGACTTTACGGCGTGCCGGAAACCTATGTGATCGATGGCGACGGCACCGTGATATTGCGTTTTCCGGGGC
>JBKAGF010000130.1:0-2576 GCA_046290265.1 Roseovarius sp.
GGCTTCGGCTTCGGCGCACCGTTCCAGGATGAAGAGAAAGACAACCAGCTGGGCCTCGCCTCGGGCTACGGCGCACCTTACTTCGACGAGGAAAAGGACAACCAACTGGGCTTCGGCTTCGGCGCACCTTTCCAGGATGAAGAGAAAGACAACCAGCTGGGCGTCGCCTTTGGCTACGGCGCACCTTACTTCGACCAGGAGAAAGACAATCAGATTGGTTGATACAGGCCCTTTCAAGGCCTTGGAAAACGGGTCGCCCACCGGGCGGCCCGTTTTGCGTCTCGGCCCCGGCCCGTTCAGGCGACGGTCTTGTAACGCTCCTCAAGGTCCGAGGCATATCCCGCCACGCGCGACTTGAACCGCCGCGTCAGGTTGTTGCGCGCCAGCTTCATCGACTGCACCAGCAATTTCGCCGACAGGGTCTTGGGCACCATCTCGATTTCGACGCTGATCCGCGTCCGGGACCGTGACAGCGCCACCAGGTCCAGCACCATCTGACCGCCAAGGTTGGGCGACCGCGACGCGATCACCATGCCGTTCGGACGGTCCAGCTCGGTCAGTTCCAGCTGCAACTCGCGCCGCTTGCCGCGCAAGGTGAATGCCGCGTCCCATTTCATCCCGGGCCGGGTCCCGTCCAGCGCATCCACCCGTTGAACCTCTGCCCCACGGCGCAGGGCCGAGCGTTCGATCGCGGCAAAATCGGTCACCTGCTCGAATACGAAATCAATCGGGGCTTCTACGTCTTCATGGGCCACGAACTTCATCTCTGCGCCTCATCCTTCTTTTGTCGCCGGGTCTTCGCGCCCGGCCGAAACTGTCGGCCTGTTCCGAAACACGGGAACTATAGCGTATCTGCCAGCCAGTTGCGCAGCAAAAATTGTGCGATTGCGCCTTTTCGTGCCGGGTTGAGGACGGGGTGCGACCCGGCAAAGGCCTGCATCATCTCCTCGCGGCTCACCCACATGGCATCCTCGATCTCGACGGGGTCGGCCACGATCTCGCGGTCCAGCGCCACACCGCGGCATCCCAGCATCAGGGACGCCGGAAAGGCCCAGGGCTGGCTGGCCAGGTACTCCACCGCCCCCACACGCACGCCGGCCTCTTCCCAAACCTCGCGGCGCACCGCCGCCTCCACGGTTTCGCCGGGTTCCACGAACCCCGCCAGCAGCGAATACATCCCGTCGGGCCAATGCGGCGAGCGGCCCATCAGCACGCTGTTGCCATGGGTGATCAGCATGATCACCACCGGGTCCGTGCGCGGGAAATGCTGCGCCCCGCAGGACGGGCAGGCGCGCTGCCATCCGGCCTGCGTCATCGCGCTCTGCGCGCCGCAGCGGGCGCAGAACCTGTGGCTGACATGCCAGTGCAGCACTGCCTTTGCGGTTGCGGCCAGTTCGGCATCGCGCGGCGTCAGGCGCGTCATCACCCGCCGCAATTCGGCAAAGACCTCGGTCTCCTGCATCAGCGGATGGCGCTGCTCGCTGACATCCACGAAACTGTTCATCTGGTCAGGGTCCACGTCCTCGGGCATCCAGTCGATCAGTTCGCGCGCCTCGATCAGCCGTCCGTCCTCGTCCCGCCCCAGCAGGATCGCCTCCGGTGCGGCCTGCGACAGCACGGGGTGATCAACAGGCAGCCGCACCAACCGGTCCAGCCCCGGCCCCGTCACCAGCGGCTTGCCGCGCCACGACAGCACCACGTCGCGCGGCGCGCCGGCAATCTCGTCGGGCTTGCCCCGCAGTTCGGCAGCACGGTCCAGGCCCGATCCGCCGAAGGTGACCGTTTCGGCATGGCGCATCGGCGTCTCCTTCCGGGGCAGACCTGCCACAGCCCCGCGCCCCGGGCAAGCGATACGGGCATACCGCGCGCCGGAGGTCAGGCGCCCCTCGCGCCAAAGGCGACCCTAAATTTGCGACATCGGCTTAAAGGCGATTGCCCGGGGCGTATCGCCTGTGCCACTTTGCGACATCCCCGACCGCGTGTCGTCCCTTTGAAATGAACCAGCGGACCTAATGCCTTCCGACCTCATATGGCCGCATGCCCGATCCACTCCGAACGACATCGACACCGGCTCGCATGTCTGGCTGCGCGTTCTCGGAACCACGGATGTCCACGCCCATATTCTGCCCCATGACTATCCCCGCGACACCACGGTGCAGGATTACGGGCTTGCCCGCACCGCGACGCTGATCCGCCGGGCCAGGGCCGAGGCCCGAAACACCGTGCTGTTCGACAACGGGGATTTCCTGCAAGGCTCGGTTCTGGGCGATCTGGTGGCAGGCCCCGACGGCGACTGGGCCGGTCCCCACCCCGTGATCGAGGCGATGAACCGGCTGGGATATGATGCCGTCAACCTCGGCAATCACGAGTTCAACTTCGGCCTCGACTGGCTGGTCCATACGCTTGCGGCCGCCCGCTTTCCGGTGATCTGCGCCAACGCCTTACGACTTGACGGTGATGGCGTCGCGCCCCTGCGCCCGCCCCATGTCCTGCTGCCCCTTGATCTGCGTGACGATCAGGGGCGCGGGCATGTCCTGAACCTTGGCGTGCTCGGCTTGCTGCCGCCCCAGATCACG
>JBKAGF010000131.1:0-2540 GCA_046290265.1 Roseovarius sp.
TTCGCGGCGCGGTCCATGGTCAGGACCGCCGCCGACCCGTCGGGGCGCAGGACGGCGGTGGGATGCGGGCTGTCGGCCATGACAAAGCCGTGGCGTTCAAGATCGCCGGCCAGCTGCGCATAGCCGGGCGAGACGCGGAACAGCACGAAGGTCGCGGCCATCAGGTCGGCCAGGAAGCCCGGCGCGATTTCCTCGGTCCGCATGCAGCCGCCGGGCCGGTCGTTGCGTTCCAGCACCAGCACACGGCGGCCCTTCTTTCCCAGAAGGGCGGCGGCAACGAGCGCGTTGATCCCGCTGCCGACGATGACGATGTCGGGCGATCCGGCCATGGCGGCGGCGGGGCCCGAAGGCCCCTGCCCCTTACTTGGCGACCAGCGCGAGCGCGCGGATCGGGCTGCCGGTGCCGCGCGCGATCTTCAGCGGCGCGCAGACCATGATCGCCCCCTTGGCGGGCAGCTTGTCGAGGTTGGCCAGCGACGCGAGGCCGAAGCAGTTGTCGCGGTGCAGAAGGTTGTGCGCGGGGAACGGCGGGGTCATGCCGCCGGCCTGGCCCGCGTCGGTGCCGATGCACTGGCTGCCCCAGCCGACGATCTTCTTGGACAGCAGGTATTCCACGCAGTCGGGCGTCGGCCCGGGGCTGTGCGGGCCGGTTTCATCGGCATTGAGGAACAGCGCCTCGTCATGGGCGCGCTTGTCCCAGTCGGTGCGCATCACCACCCATTCGCCTTCGCCGATTTCGCCATGCTCGGCCTCCCAGGCCTTCACGTGGTCGGCGGTCAGCAGGAAATCGGGGTTCTCGGCCGATTCCTTCGAGCAGTCGATGACGTTCACGGGGGCAACGACGCGCTGGATGTTCAGGGTGTCGGTATACCCGTCCTCGTAGTCCTTGCCGGTGATCCAGTGGTGCGGGGCATCGAAATGGGTGCCCGAATGCTCGCCCAGGACCAGCCAGTTCCAGGCGAAGAACGGGCCGTCGCTGTCGTACTCGCTGATCTTGTGGATCTCGATCTTGGGGGTGTTCTTGGCGAAATCCTCGGGCAGTTGCAGGATCGGCGTGTCCGGGCCGAGACGGCCCGAGCAATCGACGACCTCGATTTCGCCGGTCAGAAGCTTGGCGCCGAGATCGGCAAGGGTTGCGGATGCGGACATGGATGGATCTCCCTGGTGTCTTGGTTTTGGGCGGAGAGTAGACAGAAAAATATGCGCATGCAAATATCGGATCGCAAAATTTGAGGGCAGAGGCAGGGGCGGCGATGACGGACGCCATCGTGATCGGGGCGGGCATCAACGGGCTGGCGGCGGCGGCGACGCTGGCGTTGAAGGGCTGGAAGGTGGCCGTGTTCGAGCGGTCCGGGCGCCCGGGGGGCGCGGCCAAGACGCTGGAGCTGACGCTTCCGGGGTTCCGGCACGACTGGGGGGCGCTGAACCTGTCGCTCTTCGCGGGGTCGGCGTTCCATCAGCAGAACGCGGGCCTGCTGGCCGAGCACGGGCTGGAATTCGTCCCGGCAAAGGACTGTTTTTCCAGCGCCTTTCCCGATGGGCGCTGGCTGGGCGTGTCGACCGATCCGGCGATCACCACCGCACGGATCGCCGGCTTCTCGCGCGCCGACGCGGCGGCATGGCAGGCCATGCTGGGGGCCTTCGGGGCGGATGCGCCGCATATCTTCTCGGTGCTGGGCAGCCCGATGACGCCGCGCTCGGCGCTGCACACGGCATGGAAGATCTGGCGCGCGCGCGACGCGGCCTTCCTGGCACGGTTGGTGCGGCTTCTGATCCAGACCCCGCGGGCCTTTCTGGACGAACACTTCGAAAGCGACCACGTCAAGGCCACGCTGGCGGCCTGGGGCATGCACCTTGATTTCCCGCCCGACCAGGCGGGCGGCGCTCTCTTTCCCTACCTCGAGGCGATGGCCAACCAGTCCTTCGGCATGGTGATCGGCAAGGGCGGTGCGGACAGCATGATCGGCGCGCTGGTGCGCCTGATCGAGGCGCACGGTGGCACGGTAGAGTGCGGCGTCGCGGTGACGGGCGTGACGACGGCGGCGGGGGCCGCGACGGGGGTGACACTGGCCGACGGGCGCACGGTCAAGGCCAGGCGGGCGGTGATCGCGAACACGACGCCCAAGGCGCTGGTCGACGGCCTGCTGGGCGGGACATCGGGGCGTTCGGGCTATGACGCGGGCGCGCGCGCCTTCCGCCACGGGCCCGGCACGATGATGCTGCACCTGGCGATGGACGGGCTGCCGGACTGGGCGGCGGGGGCCGAACTCAAACGCTTCGCCTATGTCCACCTGGCGCCGAGCCTGCGGCAGATGGCCAATGCCTATACCGATGCGATGGCGGGGCTTTTGCCCGCCGAACCGGTGCTGGTGGTGGGCCAGCCCACCGCCATCGACCCCAGCCGCGCACCCGCGGGCAAGCACACGCTCTGGGTTCAGGTGCGTGTCGTGCCCGGCACGATCAAGGGCGACGCGGCCGGGGTCATCGCGGCGACGGACTGGGCCGGGGCGAAAGAGGCGATGGCCGAGCGGGTGCTGGAT
>JBKAGF010000132.1:0-2476 GCA_046290265.1 Roseovarius sp.
GCTGGACCGCGTGGCGCAGGGTGCCGGGGCGCTGGATTGTGCCTTGCTGGATGTCGACCTGGGCGGCAAGAGCTGCCTGCCGTTGGCGGCATCGCTGGACGCCGTGAGGGTGCCGTACCTTCTGGTGACGGCCCATTGCGAGGCCGTGGTCCGCGAGATGGGCTTTCAGGCGCCGGTGCTGGAGAAACCGTTCCGCCCCGGAGAATTGTCGTCGCGTCTTGCGCAGCTGCTGGAGAACCCGGCGGCCAGGGACGTGTGACCAGGGACACCGGAACGCCGGAGTTGCGCGTGCCCGTTTCATCCGCCTGACGGCCCCCCTTGATAGATGGGACCAAGAGGTCTATACGCGCCCGGTGGTCAGACATGACCCGATTCACATGAACCAAGCATGCCGTGGTTGGCCCCATCGCTTCGGGGGTCACATCCGGCTTCAGGAGAAGCGACATGAAACTGCATGAACTGCGCGACAACGAAGGCGCGACCAAACGCAAGAAACGCGTGGGCCGTGGCCCCGGTTCCGGCATGGGCAAGACCGCCGGCCGTGGTATCAAGGGTCAGAAATCCCGTTCAGGCGTGGCGATCAACGGCTATGAAGGCGGCCAGATGCCGCTGTATCAACGGCTGCCCAAGCGCGGCTTCAACAAGCCGAACCGCAAGAAATTCGCCGTTGTGAACCTGGGCCTGATCCAGAAATTCGTCGATGCCAAGAAGATCGACGCAGGCCAGACCATCACCGAGGACACGCTGGTGGAAAGCGGCCTGGTGCGCCGCAAGCTGGACGGTGTGCGCGTCCTGGCCAAGGGCGAGGTGTCGGCCAAGCTGACCATCGAGGTCACCGGCGCGTCGAAATCCGCCGTCGAAGCGGTGGAAAAAGCCGGTGGTTCGCTGAGCGTGGCGAGCGCAAAGGCGGCCGAATAAGAGGTTGTGAGCGGGCGTCCTGCCCCTTACATACACCCCTAGTTTTCCTTATTAACGCCGCCTGGCCGGAAAACGGCCCGGGCGGCGTTTGCATAACAAAGAGATCCGCATGGTATCTGCAGCAGAACAAATGGCGGCGAACACGAGCTGGTCCGCCCTGGGCAAGGCCACCGAGCTTCGCAAGCGCATCTTCTTCACCATCGGCCTGCTGATCGTCTACCGGATCGGGACGTATATCCCGGTGCCGGGAATCGACGGGGCAGAGCTGCGCAACTTCATGGAAGGCGCGGCGTCGTCGATCGGCGGGATGCTGTCGATGTTCACCGGCGGGGCGCTGGGGCGCATGGGCGTCTTTGCCTTGGGGATCATGCCCTATATCTCGGCCTCGATCATCGTGCAGCTGATGACGGCGATGGTGCCGGCGCTGGAACAGCTGAAGAAAGAGGGCGAGCAGGGCCGCAAGAAGATCAACCAGTACACCCGCTATGGCACGGTGTTCCTGGCGACGTTGCAATCCTATGGCCTCGCCGCGTCGCTGCAGGCGGGGGACCTGGCGTCGAACCCCGGGTTCTTCTTCATCGCAAGCTGCATGATCACGCTGGTCGGCGGCACGATGTTCCTGATGTGGCTGGGTGAGCAGATCACCGCGCGGGGCGTGGGCAACGGCATTTCGCTGATCATCTTCGTGGGCATCATCGCCGAAGTGCCGGCCGCGCTGGCGCAGTTCTTTGCCAGCGGCCGGTCGGGCGCCGTCAGCCCGGCGGTGATCATCGGGGTGATGGTGATGGTGGTGGCGGTGATCGCCTTCGTGGTGTTCATGGAGCGGCCTGCGCAAGATCCACATCCAGTATCCGCGCCGCCAGGTGGGGATGAAGGTCTATGACGGGGGGTCGAGCCACCTGCCCGTGAAGGTGAACCCGGCAGGCGTGATCCCGGCGATCTTTGCCTCGTCGCTGTTGCTGTTGCCGGCGACGGTCAGCACGTTCTCGGGGTCTGACACGGGGCCGTTCATGTCGACCCTGCTGGCCTATTTCGGGCCCGGACAGCCGCTCTACCTGGTGTTCTTCACGGCGATGATCGTGTTTTTCGCCTATTTCTATACCTACAACGTGGCGTTCAAGCCCGACGACGTGGCCGACAACCTGTAGAACCAGAACGGGTTCGTGCCGGGCATCCGCCCCGGCAAGCGGACGGCGGAATACCTGGAATACGTGGTGACGCGGATCCTGGTGCTGGGCTCGGCCTACCTTGCGGCAGTTTGTCTCCTTCCGGAAATCCTGCGTGGACAGTTTTCGATACCTTTCTATTTTGGCGGCACTTCGGTCCTGATCGTGGTATCGGTGACCATGGACACGATCCAGCAGGTCCAGTCGCATCTTCTGGCGCACCAGTACGAGGGCCTGATCGAAAAGTCGCAGCTGAGCGGCAAGGGCCGTAAACTGTCGCGCAGAAAAGGGACAGGACGTCGATGAATATCATACTTCTCGGACCGCCGGGGGCCGGTAAAGGCACGCAGGCGCAATTGCTGGTGCAGGAGCGTGACATGATCCAGCTGAGC
>JBKAGF010000133.1:0-2423 GCA_046290265.1 Roseovarius sp.
CCCGACAGGAAGAGCGCGGAGGGGTTGGGCACCTCGGCGAGGCCCGCGCCCGTCATCTCGAACACGCCGATCTCGTCGGCGGGGCCGAAGCGGTTCTTGACCGCGCGCAGGATGCGGAACTGGTGGCCGCGCTCGCCCTCGAAATAGAGCACCGAATCGACCATGTGTTCCACCACGCGGGGGCCGGCGATCTGGCCTTCCTTGGTGACATGGCCCACCAGGATGACCGAGCAGCCCTTGCGCTTGGCGAAGGTGACAAGCTCGTGCGCGGCGGCGCGGACCTGGGCCACGGAGCCCGGCGCGCTGTCGACATTGTCGGCCCACATGGTCTGGATCGAATCGATGATGACAAGCTGGGGCGTGTCGCGGTCGAGCGTGGTGACGATGTCGCGCAGGGCGGTGGCGGTGGCGAGTTTCACCGGCGCGTCGCCCAGGCCCAGCCGCTGGGCCCGCATGCGGATCTGGGCGCTGGCCTCTTCGCCCGAGACGTAGACCGTCTTGAGGCCGGCCTGCGCGAAGCGGGCGGCGGCCTGCAGCAGCAGGGTGGACTTGCCGATGCCGGGATCGCCGCCCACCAGCGTGGCCGAGCCGGGCACGAGACCGCCGCCCAGCACGCGGTCAAGCTCGTCCATGCCGGATCTGGTCCGGGGCGGCGGGGCCTCGGCCGTGGAGAGATCGCCGAGGGTTATGGCGTTGCCGCGCCTGGAGCCGAGCGATCTGGAGGCGGGACCGGCGGAAAGCGGCGCCTCCTCGACAAGCGTGTTCCATTCGCCGCAGGCATCGCAGCGTCCGGACCACTTGGAATGCGCGGCACCGCAGGCGGTGCAGGTGAAGGTGGCGGTTTTTCCCATGGATCGGGTCATGCCCTATAGGCGGGCGCCGGTCAAACGCTGTTGCCGGTATTTGCCACGGGTGGCTTTACTCGGCGGCCTTGGTGGGCAGGCTGACGACCGAGCCGTCGAGCCGGGACACTTCCTCGTATCCCAGTTCCGGCAGGATCGGGCGCAGGTCGTCGCGCAGGCGTTCCAGCTGGCTGACCGCGACGCTTTCCTCCATCTCGACATCCATGGCCCATTGCTTGAGCCGGACGCCGACGGCCTTGGCATGGTCGAGCCGCTTGTTGAACTGCTCGACCTCCTGCTGGCGCTGCTTGAGGAAGGCGCGGGCGCGGTCGACCTTGTCGTCGGAATAGACCTCGGCCAGTTCGCGGCTGATATAGGACATCTGGGCCGCGACCTCCATGATCTGGGGTTCGAGCGATTCCAGATCGGGATGTTCGCGCATGTAGGCGAGGCGTTCGCGCACGGCGTCGAATTCGGACTGGATTTGGAACATGCCGGCGCGGTCGGCGGCGTGGGCGGCGGCATAGGCCTGCGCCACGTCGTGCATGTTCATGTGAAAGCGGCGGTGCGAGTTTTCCAGCGCCATGACGCGGGCATTCGCGGGCAGGTAGAAGCAGAGCAGGACGGCGAGAACGGTCAGGCCGATCTGGGCGATCTGGCCCGCGTTTTCATAGACCTGTCCGCCGAAGCTGACGGGAAATTCGAGCCAGGGAAGAAGGCCGAAGGCCGAAAGGATTGTGGCCCCTGTAAGCAGGAGCGCGGCCAGTGCGAAGGTCGCCACCGCAAGCCGGTTCAGAAAATATTGTGCGATCACGATTGCCGAACGAAATGTCTCGGTCATCACTTCCCCCAAAAAAGTGTCACCAACTAAATGTCGGCAAGTTTACGCCGATATTTGCAATTCGCCTACTGGAATTTTCCAATTTGCCCGGGGAACAACGAGAATCGGCCTTTGTTTTACTGTCAACTTGCGTCTTTTCGGTTGGTTCCCCCATGGCGTGCAGTTTTTTCCGTCAGGTGCCCGATTGCGATGGAGGCGAGGATGCAGGCGGTGAAGAGATAGAGCCCCCAGGCGGTCTCGATCCGGCCGACGCCGATGCCCTTGGAAAGGGTGATGTAGAGCGCCACGAGAAAGACGTCGGCCATCGCCAGTTTTCCGAGGATCTGCAGCGCCGGCAGGGTCTTGCGCCGCAGGAGGCCGAAATGGATGAGCGCGAGGCCGATGGTTTTCACGTAAGGCGCGAAGAGGGCGAAGAAGGTGACCATGAGGGCGAGGAAGACGTCGCTGTCCCAGAGGGACTGAAGCCCGGTGATGACGGAGATTTCCGACAGGCCGAAGAGCGGAAGCAGACCGGCGCGCATGAGGGGGGCGAACCAGGCGATGGGGAAAAGGACCAGCAGGGTCAGGTTGAGGTATTTGAGCATGAAATGCCTTGGGTGGGTATGACCCAGAGGTAAGGGGGCAAGAGAACAGGAGCAAGCGCTGTGGCCGGACTCTTGAAAAGAGTCCGGACGTTTTCTTTTCAAGAAAACGGTGTGGCGCGGTTAGCGCACCGCTTCGATCGGCCCCTCGGCAGACCC
>JBKAGF010000134.1:0-2245 GCA_046290265.1 Roseovarius sp.
GTAGCGCTGGTTCATCGGCGTCAGGCCGTCCAGCGGGCGCTGGGTGAAATCGTCCTCGACACCCAGCGTCACCTCGGAACTGCGCGCCACGAGGTCGGACATCGTCGTCACGCCCAGTTCCTGGGCCCGGTCGGGGGTCATGGCCAGACCGTAGTTATTGGCGAACCCGACACGTTCGCGCCATGAGATACCCAGCGGTTCAAACACTTTCTTGACCTGTGCAAGCGCCTCGTCCCCGTCGGTCAGCGGACTTTGACCCAGCATCACGAGGCCGGTTCCATTGTACTCGGGATAGGCGTCGATATCGCCGCGTTTCAGCGCCTCAAGGATCGCAGGGGTGTTTTCGTACTCGATGACGCCCGCGACCGGCAGGCCCTGTTCACGGATCAGCGCGACCATCATGTGGGCCAGAACCCGGCTTTCCCCGAAATTCTTGGCCCCGATGCGAATCTGTCTTTCGTCCTCGGAACACCCGGTCAGCAGGAAAAAACCGGCAATGAAGGTGATGACTGCAGTCCTAAGCATGAGACACGCCTTTCATTCCGGGGGTCATTGTGCGGGGCCTTCGGCGGGGTCGGCCGCGCGCCCCTCGGCCTCGCCGCGGGCCTCGATGGTTTCGGGCGCGGTGATCTCCTTGCGGATTTCGCGCAGGAAGCCGACGACCTGCAGGCAGACGATCACCGCGAAGGGGATCGCACCCGTGATCGCCATCGCTTTGGCAACGGTTACCGATTCCGTCACCAGCGTCGAGAATGTCAGAACGGCGATCAGGATGCCCCAGATCATCTTCTGGATGACCGGGGGGTTGAGATTGCCGTCGGTGGTCATCATCGACAGCACGAAGGTTCCCGAGTCGGCCGAGGTGACGAGGAAGATGAACAGCAGCAGGGCCGCCAGCGCGGCAAGAAGCGTGTCGCCCGGAAAGTAGCCGAGAAAGGCGAAGAGCGCGGCGAAGACATCTTCGAAGATGATCTCCTTCAACCCGCCGCCGCCGTACATCTCGATGTAGAAGCCGGCACCGCCGAACGCCGCGAACCACAGCATCGAAAAGAGCGTCGGCACAAGCACCACGCCAAAGATGAACTCGCGGATGGTACGCCCGCGCGAGATGCGGGCGACGAAGATGCCGATGAACGGCCCCCACGCCAACCACCAGATCAGATAGGTGAGCGTCCATCCCGACGTCCAGCCCTGCAGGCCCTCGAAGGGGTAGAGCGTAAACGACTTGGTGATGATGGCGCTGAAATACTGACCGATGGAATCCACGAACGTTTCCAGGATGAACGCGGTTGGCCCGGCGAAGATCACCATCAGCATGATGGCCACGGTCAGGATCATGTTGAGGTTGGACAGAATCTTGATGCCCTTATCGACCCCGGTGGTGGCCGACAGCATGTAGGCCACGAACAGCGCAGCGAGGATGATCATGGACATGGTGCCGTTCTGCGGAGTCTCGAAGGCATAGAACATGCCCGAGCGCACGGCGAGCGCGCCCATGGCCAGGGACCCGGCCAGGCCAAACACGACCGAGATCACGCCCAGTATGTCGGCCGCCTTGCCCACACGCTCGCCGGCCGGTCCCTTGAACACATGCTTGATCGGGGTCGAGATCATCGAGCTTTCGTTGCGGCGGAAGGTGAAATAGGCGATCACCAGCGCGCAGCAGCCATAGATCGACCACGCGTGCAGGCCCCAGTGCAGGTTGGTGATGACCAGCGCCTCGCGCGCCGCGGCGGGCGTCTCGCCTTCCATGCCGGGGGGTGAAACGAAGTGATACATCGGCTCGGCCGCGCCCCAGACCAGCAGGCCCGAACCCATGCCGCCCGCGAACAGCATCGCGATCCATGAGCCAGTGGCGAATTCCGGTTCCTCGTTATCCTTGCCCAGACGGATGTTCGCGTAGGGTCCGAAGGCCATGTAGGCGCTGAGCAACAGAAAGGCCGAGCACATGGCAAGCCACATCCAGCCTGCTCCGTTCAGCAGGTAGCTGGTAAAGGACTGCGCCGATCCTGTCATGCTTTCGGGGCTTATGACGCCCCACACACCGATCGAGAGGCACAGGATCATTGCCACGATGAACACGGTGTTGAATGAGGCATTCTTCAATGCAGACATGGATTTGGCCCCTTTGTCCCTCGCCCGGCGTCACCTGCGCGTCAAGCATTCACAAAGCGAACGTCAGTTTTTCAATCAAATCAAGGTTGACAGAGTCGATTGTTCGAAAACCGCGAATCGACACGTTCTT
>JBKAGF010000135.1:0-2228 GCA_046290265.1 Roseovarius sp.
TTCCGAAGCCGCGACAGGCGGCGTTCCACGGGCGTGGGATTGTGCACCAGCCGCGCCTCGTAGAAGGACGGGCAGAGAACGGCGGCATCGGCGACCTCGCCGCAGTTGCCGCAGCCGACGCAGGACTGGTCGATATGGGCCACGGGATCGTCGCGCAGCGGGTCGTCGGGCATCTTCAGCGTCAGCGAGGGGCAGCCCGACAGCCGCATGCAGGCGTGATCGCCGGTGCAGACCTCTTCATCCACGCCGAATTTCGGCTTCTCGACGCGTCGGCCCTCCTTGATCGCCTGGTTCAGGATCGGGCGCTCGCGGCGTTGGCGGTTCAGCATGCATTCGGACGAGGCGACGATGACCTTGGGGCCCTCGTGATCGGTGGTCAGCGCCTCCTTGATCGTGTCGCGCATGCGCTTGACGTCATAGGTCCGGTCGATCTGGCGCACCCACTTGACGCCCACGCCCTTCACCGCCTGCGAGATCGGGTGCTGGGTGGCCTTGGACGCGTTGTCGGCGCGCGAGGACAGGATGTCCTGCCCGCCGGTGGCCGCCGAGTAGTAGTTGTCGACGATGATGGTCAGCCCGTCGGACTTGTTGAAGACCGCGTTGCCGATCGAGGACGACAGGCCGTTGTGCCAGAACCCGCCATCCCCCAGCATCGAGATCGGCCGCCGCTCGCCGCCGCCGTCGAAGGCGGCATTGGACGCCGGGCCAAGCCCGTAGCCCATGGTCGAGCCGCCGATGTTAAAGGGCGTGAGGCTGCCGAAGAGGTGGCAGCCGATGTCGCCCGCCACCTGGTGCTCGCCCAGTTCGTTCTCGACCAGCTTCAGCGCAGCGAAGATCGGGCGCTCGGGACAGCCGGTGCAGAACCCCGGCGGGCGGCCCGGCACGGCGCCCGAGAGGTCCGGCACGGGGGCCGGCGGCTCGTTCGGGGCGCGCACGGGGTCGGGCAGCATGGCGGGCGCGGTGTCGCGCAGGAACCCCTCGATCCCGTCCAGAAGGATGCGGCCGGTCAGCTCTCCGGCCATGGGGATATGCCCCTTGCCGTGCAGCTTCACCGGGTGGCCCGCCTTGTGCAGGGCCGAGCGCAGCGCCTGTTCGATCAGGTCGGGCTGGCCCTCTTCGATGACCAGCACCGCGTCCTTGCCCGTGCAGAAGTCGAGAAACTCATCCTCGACAATGGGATAGGCGACGTTCATGACGTAGATCGGGACCTCGGTATCGCCGTGTACATCGGCCAGCCCAAGCCGTTGCAGCGCCCGGATGACGCCGTTGTACATGCCGCCCTGGATCGCAAGGCCGACGGGCGCGGTCTCGGGCCCGAAGACCTCGTTCAGCTTGTGGGTGCGGATATACTCCAGCGCGGCGGGCAGGCGTTTCGACACCTTCTCCTGCTCGTGGATGTAAGAGGCGGGCGGCAGCACCACGCGGTCGGTCTTGCGCTGGGGGTTCGACAGCGCCTCGCGCACGGTCAGCGGCGGACGGACGTTGTCGCGCGCCTGGAACGAGCCATAGACATGGCATGACCGGATGCGCACCTGCAGCATGACGGGGGTGTTCGACGCCTCGGACAGGGCGAAGCCATGCCCCACCGCATCGACGATCGAGGGAAGGTTCGGGCGCGGGTCCAAGAGCCAGACCTGGCTTTTCTGGGCGTAGGGATGGGTGCGCTCCTGCATGATCGAGGAGCCTTCGCCGTAATCCTCGCCCACGATGATGAGCGCGCCGCCGGTAACCCCGCCCGAGGCCAGGTTCGCCAGCGCGTCCGAGGCGACGTTGGTGCCGACGGGCCCCTTGAAGGTCACCGCGCCCCGGATCGGGTAATGGACGCTCGCGGCCAGCATCGCGGTCGCCGCCGCCTCGCTGGCATTGGCCTCGAACCGGATGCCAAGCTCGCCCAGCAGGTCCTGCGCATCGGCCAGCACGTCCATCAGGTGGCTTATCGGCGCACCCTGATAGCCGCCCACATAGCCCACCCCGTTTTCCAGAAGCGCCTTGGTGATCGCAAGGATCCCCTCGCCGCGAAAGGTCTCGCCCGCGCCGATGCGCAGATCCTCGACCTCCTTCTTGAACGACCGCTCCGCCATGACCGTGGTCTCCCTGTTCGCTGCCGCAATTCATATCCGTTTGCATGGGCTTCGCCAAGCGTCACGGCAATCCCCAAACCGATCGGCCCAAATTGACCTGCATTTGCATAAAATTGCGCTTCTTCTGTTCGAAAATACTCCGGGGGG
>JBKAGF010000136.1:0-2204 GCA_046290265.1 Roseovarius sp.
GGCACCGAGGTGATCGCCACCACCAGCATCACCGTGAACAGGCTCGGGCCGATGATGGTCACCACCGCCAGGCCGAAAACGATGGTGGGGAAAGAGCGCAGCGCGTCGAAGATCAACAGCAGGATATTGTCCAGCCAGCGCGGCCCCAGCCCCGCGATCAGCCCCAGAAGCAGGCCGATGCTCAGCGCGGCGGCCAGCGAGGCTGCGGCGACCAGCATCGCGATCCGCCCGCCCGCGATGACCCGGCTGAAGATGTCGCGCCCGATATTGTCGGTGCCCAGCCAGTGCTCGGCCGAGGGCGGCGCCATGCGCGGGCCGGTCATGATGGCGGCAGGATCATAGGGCACGATCCACGGCGCAAAGATGGCCGAGCCGACGATCAGCGCCACCAGCACGAAACCGATCAGGCCGGTCGGGCTGGCCGACAGAACCCGCCAGGTCCGGCTCATCACGCCGGGTTCGGAAACGGAATCCTGAGTGGCGTCGGTCATGTCACATGTCCTCCCGCTGGCGCGGATCCAGCCAGGCGATCACAAGGTCCGAGATCAGCGTCGCCAGCACGATGATGCCGGTCGTCACCAGCACCGCGCCCAGGACGATGGGATAGTTGCGTTCGTTCACCGCCTGCACGATCAGCGCGCCGATCCCCGGCCGGGCAAAGATCACCTCGACGAACACCGCCGCCGAGAAAAGATGCGCCACGCCCGTGCCGATCAGGGTCACGGCGGGCTGCACCGCGATCTTCAGGATATGCGAGCGGGTGATCCATCGGTCCGGCAGGCCATAGGCGCGCGCCATGCGCACATGCGGCTGGCCCATCACCTCCAGCATCGAGGCCCGCACGATCCGGGAGACGTAGCCCACCCATGACACCCCAATGGCAAAGGACGGCAGGATCAGGTGCGTGGCCCCGTCCCAGAACCCCTCGCCCGCGCCGATCGCCGGCAGCCATTGCAGCCAGACCGCGAATACCAGAACCGAGTAGAGCGCCATGACGAAGGCCGGGATCGAGATCGTGCCGACCGACAGCACCCCGGTCAGCGTATCGAGCCACGTGTTGCGCCGCAGCGCCGAATAGCAGCCCAAGGCGATGCCCAGCACCGCGGCCCAGAGGATCGAGACGCTGATCAGGATCAGCGTATAGGGCAACTGCTCGAACACGATCTGCGACACCTCGCGGCCCGTGAACACGTCCTGCCCCAGGTCGCCGCGCAGGATGTTGCCGAAGAACGTCACGATCTGCACCGGCAGGGGTTTGTCCAGCCCCATCGCCTCGCGCGTCTGTTCGATCAGCTCCGGCGTGGCGCGTGGGCCCAGGATCATCACCGCCGGATCGCCCGGCACCACGTGCAGCATGAGCGTCAGGATAGAGACCGCGACCATCACGATCACGACCGAAAGGACAAGCCTTTGGGAGGCGTATAACAGCACGGGTCGCGGTCTCCTTTAGCGTCAGACTTCGCCGTCGAAGTCGATGAACAAGGGCCGCCCGTCGGGCCGCAGCGCCGGCTCCAGTCCTTCGCGGTACATCACCGGGGTGCCTTCATGGGTGATGAACTTGTAGGCCCCGGTCGCTTCCATCAGGTCCTGCATCTTGCGATACATCTCGGCGCGTTTCTCGCCATCCGCCTCGCTCAGCGCGGCGGCGTGCAACTCGTCGAACTCCGCGTTCGAGAACCGCTCCCAGTTCCAGACGCCGACCTGGTCGGTCACGAACCAGCTGGTCGCGTAATAGGGGTCGGGCAGCATCGAGAAGCGGTTCAGCACCAGCTGCATGTCCTTCCAGCGGTCGCCCTCGCTTTCCATGCCCAGCGTCCAGAAAGACCCCGAATCCTGCACGTTGATCTGCGTCTGGATGCCGATCTGCGCCAGCTGCGCCTGAACCACCTCGGCAATGGTCTTCCACACCGTGGCATTGAGCGCGTCGATGGTCAGCGGCTCGGCCGGCGGGCCGCCCGCGGCCTCCAGGTACTCGCGCGCCTTGTCCAGATCGCCCGCCACCGGAACCGACGGGGTCTCGCGGTGGCCCGGCAGGCCGGGAGCGATCA
Organism: Roseovarius sp.; assembly: GCA_046290265.1. Taxonomy (GTDB): domain Bacteria; phylum Pseudomonadota; class Alphaproteobacteria; order Rhodobacterales; family Rhodobacteraceae; genus Roseovarius. Next base: position 2,049 of record JBKAGF010000136.1, read on the forward strand.
TGCCGGTGGCCGGGGCCGCCTCGCCGAAATAGGCCGCATCGATGATCTGCTCGGCGTTGATCGCGTGCTGGATCGCCTTGCGCAGGTTCTCGTCGCCCAGCGCGGGGTTGTCCAGGTTCATGCCCAGCCAGACATAGTAGAGCGACGGGTATTCCT
>JBKAGF010000137.1:0-2144 GCA_046290265.1 Roseovarius sp.
CCATCGCCACCCGCGCCAGTTCACTGGCGTCGAACAGCACCACGTCATCCTGCAGTTTCGCCTGCAGGGACAGCGCCAGCTGGTCGCTGGGCAGCGTGAACTCGGTGTCGCGGGTGAAGTCCCCGGTCATGATCTCGTGACTGTTGACCACGGCCCCGGTGCGCCCGGCGCGCATCAGCCCCAGCGTCTTGGCCCCGGCGCTCGTCACCAGATCGCCACCGATCAGCGCGTCCGCCTCGCCGGTGGCAACCCGTATGGCACTGATATCGCCCGGCTTCTTGGCCAGGCGGCAATGGATATGCACCGCACCGCCCTTCTGCGCGAGGCCGGCCATCTCCATCATGCCGGCACCCTTGCCGTCGATCTGCGCGGCCTGCGCCATCACCGCGCCGATGGTCACCACGCCGGTGCCGCCGACGCCGGTGATCACCACGTTATAGGTGCCATTGATATCCGGCAGCGTCGGTTCGGGCAGGTCCGGCAGGTTCAGCTCGGCCGAGGCTTCCTTGCGGATCTTGGCCCCTTCCAGCGTCACGAAGGACGGGCAGAACCCCTTGAGGCAGGAAAAATCCTTGTTGCAGCTCGACTGGTCGATGGCCCGCTTGCGGCCCAGTTCGGTTTCCTTGGGCACGATGGCGACGCAGTTCGACTGCACCCCGCAATCGCCGCAACCCTCGCAGATATCGGTGTTGATGAAGACCCGCTTGTCGGGGTCCGGGAAGGTGCCGCGCTTGCGGCGGCGGCGTTTCTCGGCGGCGCAGGTCTGCACGTAAATGATGGCCGATACGCCCTTGATGTCCTGAAACTTCTCCTGCACCTGCATCATCTCGGCCCGCTCGTGCCAGCCGATGCCCGAGGGGAAATGCGTCTTCTCCGGCTCTTCTTTCTCGTCATAGACGACGGCGATGTCCTTCACCCCCATCGCCTTCAATTCCCGCGCGATCCGGTCGGGGCCAAGCCCGCCCTCATTGGTCTGCCCGCCGGTCATGGCGACCGCGTCGTTGTAGAGGATCTTGTAGGTGATGTTCACACCGGCCGCGAGCGCCGCGCGAATGGCCAGAACGCCCGAATGGTTGTAGGTCCCGTCGCCCAGGTTCTGGAACACGTGCTCGCGGTTGGAAAACGGCGCCTCGCCGATCCAGTTCGCGCCCTCCGCGCCCATATGGGTGAACCCGCTGGTCTCGCGGTCCATCCACAACGACATGATGTGACAGCCGATCCCGGCATAGGCGCGCCCGCCTTCGGGCACCTTGGTCGAGGTGTTGTGCGGACAGCCCGCGCAGAAATAGGGCAGCCGCGCCGCCAGTTCCTGCGCGTTGTCGGCTTTCTTCGCCTCTTCAATGGCTTGCAACCCGGCCTTCACGCGATCGGTGCCGCGGCCTTCCTCGATCAGGATGGTCCCGATCTTCTCGGCCACCATCACCGGGTCCAGCGCCATGCGCGTCGGAAACAGCTCTTCGGAATGCAGGCCGCCCGCGCCGCCCTTGTACCAGCCATAGACGCGCCGCCCCTGCCGGTCGTCGAAAATCGCCTCCTTGATCTGGATTTCGATCAACTTGCGCTTTTCCTCGACCACCACGATCAGGTCCAGCTCCTCGGCCCAGTCGTGAAACCCCTTCATGTCCATCGGAAAGGTCTGGCCCACCTTGTAGGTGGTGATCCCCAGCCGCTCGGCCTCGGCCGCGTCGATCCCCAGCATGTCCAGCGCATGCGTCAGGTCCAGCCAGTTCTTGCCGGCGGCGACGAACCCGATCCTGGCCCCCGGCTTGCCCCACATCCGCTTGTCGATCTTGTTCGCGTGGGCAAAGGCCTCGGCGGCGTATCTCTTGTGGTCGATCATCCGCGCTTCCTGCGCGATCCAGTGATCCCCCAGCCGGATGCTCAGCCCCCCATCCGGCATGTCGAACTCGGGCAGAACGAAATTCATCCGGTCGAGACTGCCATCGACGACGCTGGTCACCTCCACCGTGTCCTTCATCGTCTTCAGCCCGGCCCAGACACCGGCAAAGCGCGACAGCGCAAAGCCGTAAAGGCCGAAATCCAGGATCTCCTGCACCCCCGCCGGCGACAGCACCGGCATGTAGGCATCCACCAGTGCCCAGTCCGACTGGTGACAGACCGTCGAACTTTCCCCGGTATGGTCA
>JBKAGF010000138.1:0-2143 GCA_046290265.1 Roseovarius sp.
GGGGCGTCATGGGATCGGCCGAGTTCTGCTGGCACGCCGCGCGCCAATATGGCCTCGACCGCAAGCAGTTCAAGCGCCCGCTGGCGCAGACCCAGCTCTTCCAGAAGAAACTCGCCGACATGCAGACCGAGATCACCCTGGGCCTTCAGGCAGCCCTTCGCGTCGGCCGCCTGATGGACGCCGCGCAAGCCGCGCCCGAGATGATCAGCCTCATCAAGCGCAACAATTGCGGCAAGGCGCTCGATATCGCACGCATGGCCCGCGACATGCATGGCGGCAACGGCATTTCCGAGGAATTCCACGTCATCCGCCACATGATGAACCTGGAAACCGTCAACACCTACGAAGGCACGCATGACGTGCACGCGCTGATCCTCGGGCGCGCGCAGACCGGGCTTCAGGCGTTTTTCTGAAGGCAACCCAATGACTTGCAGGGCAGGGGGCTGCCCTGCTCTATTGCCTCTGCCGCGCGTGGTCGCTCAGCACCAACAGCCCGCCCGCGATCGCCCAGTTCTTCACGAAGATCGACATCTGCCAGCCATCGTCCGGCTGGAAGTGAAAAACACTCGTCACCATGCAATAGACCGCCAGCGCCAGCGCGACCCAGCGCATGGCCCAACCCAGCAACAGCGCCAGTCCCGCCACCGCGTTGAACGCCAGCGCCGGCCAGATCAGCGCGCCGGGCAGACCCAGGTTGCCCAGCAAAGCCATGCCTTGCTCCGGCGCCACCGCTTTCTGCACAGCGCCCGCAAGGAACAGCACGGCGATCAGCGCGCGTCCGATCCTCAGGGTCCAGGATGTGGTGTCACGCGCGAGGTCGGCCATGATCTCTCTTTCCTTCTGTCACTCCGGCAGCCACGCAGCCAGCCCTTCCGAAGTTTCGCCATCTGCAATCGGTGGGCCTGTGCCGGGGCAGGGGTTACGCCGTCCGCGCCGGGGTGCGCCCGGTGACCTCGCGGAACACCGCCGTCATGTGCGACTGGCTGGAAAACCCGCAATCCAGCGCGATATCCGCCAGCGATTGCCCGGACCGCGCCGCGATCAGATCCTCGGCCCGCGCCACCCGCAGCGCAAGCACATGGCGATAGGGCGTGCGCCCCGTGGCGCGCTTGAAGAGCGTGGTGAAATGCGACGCGCTGTGACCGCTCACCGCGGCAAGATCGGCCACCGTGATCCGCCCGTGCAGCTGCGCGCGGATGAACGCGTCCACCCGCAAGAGGCTGCGCTGCGACAGGGCCGGGCGGTCCCGCCGCGTCCCGGATCCGGCCGCCAGGTGGCGCAACCGGTCCGCCAGAAGCTGCAGCGCACTGTCCGCGAACAGGCCGCACCCGATCCCGCCATCGCCGCCTTCCCGCCAGAGCGTATCACAGAGTTCGCCAATCAGACGGTCCCGGAACGGGGCGGCGTAAAGCGCCCCGAACCTTTCGACCGCGTCCCGCCCGGACGGATCGTCCGGCGTGGAAAACATCGCCACCGGCAGGCAGAGCGCCAGAAACACGTGCCGCTCCGACAAGGTCACATCCGACGCGGCCCCGGCCGGAACCAATGTCAGGTCATCCCGCCGCCACGTCCCGCGCCACCGGCCCGCGCCCCAGTCGAACGCCGCCTCCCGCACGCCCTTGCGCGCCCGGTAAAGCAGCAGGTTGGGCAGCGCCGGATCCGGGAAATGCCCGTCCGGCTGCTCGGCGGCGAACATGGCGACAGGCATGCGGCCGACCAGCTTGCGGTCCGTCATGTACTGCGCATAGGGACCGCGCCGGTAATAATCGGCGTGATCGGTGTAACGCAGTTCGGTCTGGGCGTGTGTCATCAGCGATCCGGCGCAAACAGGCGAATCCTATCAGCCGTCAGCGGAACCTGAAAGACACCAGGCGCCTTGGGGCCTAGTCTGGGCTGATACGGGCCAAAGGCACAAGATCAACGAATAAAGGCAGCACTCTCCATGAAAAGCATCCTGCAAGAACCTCTCGCGCGCCACGTCGCGATCATCCTCGCCGCGACCCTTCTTGCGGCGCCAGCGGCGCGTGCCGAACCGGATTTCGACGAAGAGGGGCCGTTCCGCCCCGGAGAGGGGTTCGGCCGCCCGGCGACCTGCGCGACCATGCCGGACTGGATCGACCGCGCACCGGACTATCATGGCCGG
>JBKAGF010000139.1:0-2086 GCA_046290265.1 Roseovarius sp.
ACGGATTCGAGCTGGCCGACCTGCTGGAGATGGCGGGCGTGCAGTCCGGGGCGAAATACGTGGCTTTCGAGACCGCGCTGCGCCCCGACGAGATGCCGGGGGTGAAATACCCGGTGCTGGACTGGCCCTATGTCGAGGGGCTGCGGCTGGACGAGGCCACGCATCCGCTGACGATCATGGCGACGGGGATCTACGGCAAGGACATCCCCAACCAGAACGGCGCGCCGTTGCGGCTGGTGGTGCCGTGGAAATACGGGTTCAAGTCGATCAAGTCTATCGTGCGCATCACCCTGACCGAGGCCGAGCCGCCGACAAGCTGGAACAAGGCCAACGCGCGGGAATACGGATTCTACAGCAACGTGAACCCGCAGGTGAGCCACCCGCGCTGGAGCCAGGCGAGCGAGCGGGTGATCGGATCGGGGCTGTTCGCGCGGCGGCAGGACACGCTGATGTTCAACGGTTACGGCGACGAGGTGGCGGGCCTCTATGACGGGATGGACCTGAAGGCCAACTTCTGATGCCGCTGCCCGATACCCTCAATACCGTGCTGCGCCGGGTGCCGGCGTGGCCCATTTACGTGGCGAGCCTTGGCTATGCCGCGTGGATGCTGTGGCTGGGGATTTCGAACAGGCTGGGCGCGGACCCCGTGAAGGTGCTGGAGCACGAGATGGGGCAGATGGCGCTGTATCTGCTGGTGGCCGGGCTGATGGTGACGCCGCTGCGCAAACTGGCGGGGGTGAACCTGCTGAAGTTTCGGCGGGCGATCGGCCTGGCGTGCTTCTTCTTCGTGGTCTGTCACCTGCTGGTCTGGGCGGTGCTGGACGTGCAGCGGATCGGCGAGGTCTGGGCCGATATCGTGAAGCGGCCTTACATCACCGTGGGCATGGCGGCGTTCGTGCTGCTGATTCCGCTGGCGGTGACCTCGAACGCCCTGTCGATCCGCAGGATGGGGGCGGCGGGCTGGAACCGGCTGCACCAGCTGGTCTATCCGGCGGCGGTGCTGGGCGGGATACATTACGTGATGCTGGTGAAGGGCTGGCAGATCCGGCCGCTGGTCTTTCTGGCCGTCATCCTGGGCCTGATCGCGTGGCGATTCCTTTCCAAGCGCAAAAAAGCGGCGAGTCGGGTCCGGGTTGCCGGGTGATTCCGCGCTCTGCCAACGCCGAATCCGGTTTTTTGGCGGAATCGGACGATTCATTTCCCGAAAATCGGCGAGTCGCAGGATGATTCCGGGGTGACTCGGGGCAGATTCCCGTCCGAGTCCCGGCAGATTCCGTGGAAAAGGCTGTGGATAACCCGATTTTCACCGATTTACCCCTGCGTAAACCTGCCGCCGCATACCGGGCCAACCAGGATCGGCAAAGAAATAGCATCTGCAAATAGCTGATACTAAACGATAAATGAGATTTTTGAAAAAAAGATGACGTTTCCCGAAAAAAGGGGTTGCGAGTATCAGCCCCAATCCGTAAATACCCCCTCACCGGCGGCGCTGAGGCGCACAACGGAACGCCAGACGGAACGACGGAGCGACGCTCTGAAGGGAAGCGAGGCAAACAAACATTGAGGTATCTGACGCAGGTTGCGCCAAAAAGGAATGGCGCTTCGTGTTGATTTTGTCTCTGCGCTCTTTGAAATCGATAGTTTCTGAAGAGATATGTGGGCGGTTTGGTCTATTCGATGGATCAACACTCGCATATCAAACTACCTAGGAGAGGAACTCGTTCCGATCCGATGATGGATAGTCAGCTTCACTGTTTGGACGGTTTCCGGTTTTCTGATGAAAACCAGAAGCACAACAAACAGAGACAAGTTCCGACCTTAGCCGGTCGGAATTGATGTGCAGAGGTTCGAACGTCAAGGATAAGCTGGTAACAGCTTTTCAACTTGAGAGTTTGATCCTGGCTCAGAACGAACGCTGGCGGCAGGCCTAACACATGCAAGTCGAGCGAGAACTTCGGTTCTAGCGGCGGACGGGTTAGTAACGCGTGGGAACGTGCCCTTCACTACGGAATAGTCCCGGGAAACTGGGTTTAATACCGTATACGCCCTTCGGGGGAAAGAATTTCGGTGAAGGATCGGCCCGCGT
>JBKAGF010000140.1:0-2049 GCA_046290265.1 Roseovarius sp.
GGCAGCAACACGTCGCGCACGGACATCGCCGTGGCGATGTGCATCGCGGTGGGGAAGGTGTCGTTCGAGGACTGGCCCATGTTGCAGTGATCGTTGGGGTGCACGGGGTCCTTGCTGCCAATCTCCCCGCCCAGGATCTCGATCGCACGGTTGGCGATGACCTCGTTGGCGTTCATGTTGGACTGCGTGCCCGACCCGGTCTGCCAGACCACCAGCGGGAAATGATCGTCCAGCTTGCCCGCGACAACCTCGCCCGCCGCCTCGATGATGGCGTCCGCCAGCTTGGCGTCCAGAACGCCAGCCTCCTTGTTGGCGATGGCGCAGGCCTTCTTGATAACGCCCAGCGCGCGGATAATGGCCACGGGCTGTTTTTCCCATCCGATGGGAAAATTCATCAGCGAGCGCTGAGTCTGAGCGCCCCAGTACTTTTCCGCGGCCACTTCGAGCGGGCCGAAACTGTCGGATTCTGTCCGGGTGGCGGTCATGTCAACATCTCCTGAAACTGCTGTTGAGGCTTCATACCCGAGCCGGCGGAAAGATCAATGTTGTATGCGATGGGATACCGCGCGACTGCCTATTTCCGAAAGTTGTCCAGGCTAACCACTTCGGCGTCCTTACGCGGCGGCGCATCGTTTTCGTCGGCTTCAATACTTGCCTCGTCCGCCAGGGCGCCGGGATCGATCTCGTCGTCGTCTTCCTCGTCCGCTTCCGCCTGCGACTCGAACCGCAGTCCGAACTCCACCGACGGATCCACGAATGTCTGGATGGCGTCATATGGAATATACAGCGTCTCGGGGCTGTCGCCGAAGTTCAGGGTAACGGTGAACCCCTCATCGGTGACGTCAAGATGGTCGAACCAGTGCTGCATGACGACCGTCATCTCGTTGGGGTAACGTTCTCGCAGCCAGGCGGCCAGTTCGGCATCGGGATGGGTCGTTTCGAAGGTGATGAAGAAGTGATGCGCACCGGGAAGGCCGTTGTCGCGCACTGAACACAGCACCTCCTGTATCAGGCCACGCATCGCGCGGTGCATCAGTTTTCCATAATCGATCGAATGCGTCATCGCCGTCCCCGGAACTTATGGGAATCAGCATAAGGGATTCGATGCAAAACGAAAGAGGCCGCGCGTTTCAGGCGACAAGATCGACCACCCAGGCCAGAACGGCCATCACGGCAAGCCCGGTGACCATCCCAAGGCGCAGTACGAGATAGACAGCGGCCGCCATGACCACCAGCAGCGCATTGCGAAAATCGAAACTGTCCAGCGCGAGTGCCGGGCCGAACGCACCATGGGGCACGTCGGTGAAAAGCACGTGCAGGGTGAACCAGACGGCCAGGTTGAGAATGACCCCCACGACGCTGGCCGAGATCGCGTCGAACGCACCGGCAAGCCGCGGGCGGGCCAGGATCGCCTCGACATACGGGGCCGCGGCGAAGATCCACAGGAAGCATGGAACGAAGGTCACCCACAGCGTTACCAGCGCAGCGGCCACGCCAAGCCACGGCCCGCCCTGCAGGAAACCGGTCATGAACCCCGCGAACTGGGTCACGAGGATCAACGGGCCGGGCGTGGTTTCGGCCAGCCCGAGGGCGTCGATCATCTGGGACGTGCTGAGCCAGCCGTGGGCCTGAACGATCTCTTGTGTCATATAGGCGAGAACGGCATAGGCCCCGCCGAAGGTGACGACGGCCAGCTTGGAAAAGAAAAGGCCGATCTGCATCAGGAGATCGGCCTCGAGGATCCAGAGCAGACCCAAGGGCGCTGCCCAGATCGCTCCCCAGATCAGCATGATCCGCATCGTGGCAATCGAGGAGACCGGCGCCGAAATGGACTCGGTAGGTTCCGCACCCCTTGGGGCGAGCAGGAACCCCAGGAGGGCGGCAGTCGCGATGATCGCCGGAAAGGGAACCAAAAAGAAGAAGATCGCCACGAACGCAGCAAGGGCGAAGGTAAAGGCCAAAACGCCCTTCAGCGCGCGGCGGGAGAGTTTGTAGAGCGCCTGGAACACGATGATCACCACTGCCGCCTTGATGCCGGAAAACAGCACT
>JBKAGF010000141.1:0-1993 GCA_046290265.1 Roseovarius sp.
CCCCCAAACGCAGGATTGATTGGGGGCCAGCCCCCAAACCCCCGGGAGTATTTCGCCCAAGAAAAAGCCGGGGCGGCGGAGGGGTGTTGCGGAAATGGCCTTTGCGCCAACAATTCGAGACGAGTGTTGCGCGGATTCGCGGGCCGGGCGTATAGTGGCGCCGATGGCGGAGCGGCCCTGATTTGCCGCGCGTCCGCCCTACCAGCTACAAGATCGGGCCATGGCCGAGCAGGACAGTTCAGCAGACGACACGCCAGCGGTGCCCCGCTGGTTCGACGAGCTTCGCCCCGGGGGCGAGGGCGAGGGATTCCTGGAGCGGCATCTGCGGCATTCGCTGATGTTCGTGCGGCGCCCGGTGAACCGCCTGCTGGTCACTTTCGACAACCTGTCCAACGTCAATGACAGCTCGGCGGAGCGCGAGCCCTGGGCGTTCAAGTTCGCGCAGGACGTGAACATCTCGCACTTGGGTGTCATGGCGCATGTGGCGGACTGGTACCGCGACGGCGACCTGATCGCTCGGTTCGAGAAGCTGCGCGACGAGGGGTTCTTCGAGGGCTACGACCGGGTGATCTTTGCCGGGGTGTCGATGGGCGGCTTTGCCGCCATCGCCTTTGGCTCGCTGGTGCCGGGGGCGCATGTGGTGTCGGTGAACCCGCAGAGCACGCTGGATACCGGGCTGGTGCCGTGGGAGACGCGGTATGAAGGCGGGCGGCGGCAGGACTGGACGCTGCCGCTGTCGGACGCCGCCGCGCTGACGGCGGGGCTGGGGCGGGTGAGCATTTTCTACGACCCCTATCACGCGCTGGACAAGCAGCATGTGGGGCGGTTCGCGGGCGACAATATCCGGGTCTTTCACTGCCGCCATTCGGATCACAAGACAGCCGTGTTCCTGCGCAAGATCGGGGCGCTGAAGCCGGTGATGCAGGCCGCGATCTTTGGCGAGATCGACGACGCGGAGTTCTACCGCCTGTACCGCGCGCGGCGCGACCTGCGGTGGTACAAGAACCAGGTCACGACCTATTTCAACGACAAGGGCCGGGAGGAGATCGCGGACGCCTTCGGGACCGCGTTCCGCAAGCGGTTGCGGCGCAAGCAGCGCGAGGAGTCGCGGCAGGCGGCCGATGCCGGAGAGGATTTCGAGCTGGACGATGATGACGGGTTCGAAGAGGCGGAGATGGACGGGTCCGAGGACGTGACCGAGGATGCGCCGAGAAAGACGCCGAAGAAGACGGCCGCCGTGACACCCCCGGCGACGCCTGCCGCCACGGCAAAGCCGGGGCCCGGCCGCCCCGCGCGCCCGATGGGCGAGCGCGGCAATGCGCGATGCCTGATCGTGACCACGATGAAGAACGAAGGGCCGTTCATGCTGGAATGGGTGGCCTATAACAAGGCCATCGGGTTCACCGATTTCCTGATCTACACCAACGATTGCGACGACGGCACCGACCGCATCGCCATGCGGCTGGAGGAGCTGGGCGTCGCGGTGCATGTCGACAACCGGTTCAAGAAGGGCGCGAGCCCGCAGCGGGTGGCGCTGCGCCGGGCGTTTTCGCACGACCTTTACCAGCAGGCCGACTGGGCGATCTGTGCCGATTGCGACGAGTTCCTGAATATCCGCGCGGGCGCGGGACGCCTGCCGGACCTCTTCGAGGCGGTGGGCGAGGCGGACGCGATCTCGCTCTGCTGGAAGCTTTTCGGTTGCGGCGACCAGGTGGCCTATGAGGACCGGTTCATCCACGAGCATTTCACCTGGTCCGCGCCCGAGGAGTTTCGCGAGAAATACCGCGGGCTGGGGCTGAAGACGCTGTTCCGGCCATCGGATGCGATCAAGAAGTTCGGCGTGCACCGGCCCAAGTTCGAGGGTCGGCCCGAAGGGTTCATCTGGACCGACGCGGGCGGGCAGCCGATGCCGGAGAAATATTTCGACATGGGCTGGTCGGCCTGGGGCGGGTTCCGGCACGACCATGCACGGCTGCATCATTATGCCGTGCGG
>JBKAGF010000142.1:0-1969 GCA_046290265.1 Roseovarius sp.
TTGCCGTTCCGGGACGCCCGCATCAACCGCGTTGGCGGGTTCGGCGGCCGGAGGCGGGGTGTCGCAACGGGACGGTCCCGGGGCCTCCTCTAGCGGGCGCACCGAAACCGCGTCCACGCCCAGCCGCCGGGGCGTCCGCCCGGCGGCACCGGTCACCACCAGCCCGCCAAGCAGCATCTTCGGACGCCCGGTCGCGCTGGCCAGCGGCGCAAGGAACAGCCATCCCGCAAGCGCGGGCCGTCCGAGACCCGGGGCGGCGCTCAGGTCCACATGCACCAGCGCGGGAAGATCCAGGGCGCGGTCGATCGCCTCGGCAAGTTCGGCGCGCGCCTCGGGCTCGAACAGGGCGCTCATCGGCATGCCCCGCAGCTCCATCCCCATGAGGTCGCGCAGGTGCTGGCCGGCAAGTCGCAGGCGGCCGATGCCGGGGGCGATGCGTTCCAGCAGCAGGGCGTGGGGCAGGGCGGCTTCCATCCCGTGCGGCCCGATCTCGGCACGCTCGGGCATCGGGCGCCCGGCGGCGCGAACGTGCCAGTAGCTCTCGATCTCGGCCAGGGGCTGCAGATGCCTGCCGCCGCCGGGACGCGAGGGAAAGTGAATCACGTTGCGGAACATCTCGGTGCCTCCCGTCCCGCCGAGTTGTGACCGGGCGGGTGCTCTGTTAACGCTATGTGCGGGATTGTTACCCACGGGTTAATGCGCCCTTCATGCCACAGGTTATTCGCGCAACGGACAGGAATTATGTTAATGGGTAAACGCGCATGACACGCTCGATGACGGGGTTCGCCAGCCGCAGCGGCGCAATCGAGGGGTGGAGCTGGCAGTGGGAACTGCGCTCCGTGAACGGGCGGGGGCTGGACCTGCGCCTGCGGATGCCCGACTGGATCGAGGGCCTGGAACAGGCGGTACGCAAGGCGCTGACCGCACGGCTCTCACGCGGATCGGTCACGTTGAACCTGCGCGTGTCGCGCAGCACCGAGGGCGACGCCACCCGCATCGACGCGGCGGGGCTGGCCAATGCGCTTGGCCACCTGTCCGAGATCTCGGCCGCCGCCGCCGCCGCGGGCGTGCCGCTGGCGGCGGTGACCGCGGCCGATGTCATGGGCCTGCCGGGCGTGCTGCAGGCGGGCGCGGGCGACGACGACACCTCGGCCCTGGCCCGTGCCCTCAACGCCGAGATCGGACCCTTGCTCGATGCCTTCGACGCCACGCGCGCCGCCGAGGGCGCGGCGCTTGCAGGCGTCATCGGCACCCAGCTCGACCGCATCGCGGCGCTGACCGCGCAGGCCGCGGACCTGGCCGAGGCGCGCAAGGACGCCGTGGCCGAAACCCTGCGCGCCAACCTCGCGCGCATTCTCGACAATGCCGAGGGCGCCGACCCGCAGCGGGTTGCGCAGGAACTTGCACTTCTTGCCGTAAAGGCCGATGTCACCGAGGAAATCGACCGCCTGGCCGCGCATGTCGAGGCGGCACGGGCGCTCTTGTCAGACAAGGGCCCCATTGGCCGCAAGTTCGATTTCCTGACCCAGGAATTCAACCGCGAGGCCAACACGCTCTGCTCCAAGGCCGGCGCCGCGGACCTGACGGCGGTCGGGCTTGACCTGAAGTCGGTGATCGATCAGATGCGCGAGCAGATCCAGAACGTGGAGTAGGCGATGACCGCGCGCCGGGGGCTTCTCATCATCCTGTCCTCGCCCTCGGGCGCCGGGAAATCGACGCTGGCCCGCCGCCTGCGCGACTGGGATCCCTCGATCAGCTTCTCGGTCTCGGCCACCACGCGCGCCCCGCGCCCCGGAGAGGTGGACGGCGCCGATTACCACTTTCTCGACGAGGCCGCGTTCAAGTCCATGGTCGCGCGCGGCGAGATGCTGGAACACGCCCATGTCTTCGGCAACTTCTACGGCTCGCCCATGGGCCCGGTGCAGGAGGCCATCGAGGACGGGCGCGACGTGCTGTTCGACATCGACTG
>JBKAGF010000143.1:0-1997 GCA_046290265.1 Roseovarius sp.
GCCGGTGCCGTCCAGCAGGAGGGGCTTGGAGAATTCCACATACCAGTCGCAGACCGTGCCCCAGACGAAGGCGTAGAGCGTGTTGGCGGCATCGTTGAAGCGGTATTGCGCCAGCGCGGAATCGACGAGCGCCTTGGTCTTGGCGGTTTCGCCGAGAATCCAGCGGTTTACGGTCTGTTTCGGTTGCGGAATGGCGCCGGTGCTGCCGACCGCCTCGTTCATTTCGGCGAAACGGGCGGCGTTCCAGAGCTTGGTGCCGAAATTCCTGTATCCTGCAATACGTTGCGGCGACAACTTCAGGTCGCGGCCCATGGCGGCCATGGCCGTGAGGGTGAAGCGGACGGCGTCGGCGCCGTATTCGTCGATCAGCTCCAGCGGGTCGAGCACGTTGCCGAGCGACTTGGACATCTTCTTGCCCTTCTCGTCGCGCACGAGGGCGTGGACATAGACATCCGAGAACGGTTTTTCGCCCACGACGGCGTATTGCATCATCATCATCCGGGCGACCCAGAAGAAGATGATGTCAAAGCCGGTGACCAAGACGCTGGTGGGAAAGTATTTTTCCAGCTCGGGCGTCTTTTCGGGCCAGCCCAGCGTGCCGATGGGCCAGAGACCGGAGGAGAACCAGGTGTCGAGCACGTCGGGGTCGCGCCAGACCGGGTAGACCAGGTGCGTGGGATCCTGGCTGGCGGTGTAGTCGGCAAGGCTGGCGGCGAGCTTGTGCAGCGCATCCTCCGGTCGCTGGCCTCGACCACCGTCATGGAGTGCAGCGGCACCGGAAGCGACGCGAGCTTGTCGTGATAAGCCTTTGTGATCCCGTCGAAATCGGGCGCGCATTCCATCAGGTAGCTGCTGTGGGTCTCGTCAGCACCAGCATCTCGACAAATCGAGCGAGCTGCCCTCGTCATGGAAGCCGGGGCTGGAGAGGTCGAACCCGTACCAGACGGGGATCTGGTGGCCCCACCAGAGCTGCCGCGAGATGCACCAGGGCTCAATGTTTTCAAGCCAGTGGAAGTAAACCTTGCGGTCCTGCTCGGGCATGATGTTGACCTCGCCCTTGCGGACGGAGTCGATGGCCGGGCCGACGATCTTTTGCGTGTCGACGAACCACTGATCGGTGAGCATCGGCTCGATCACGACCTTCGAGCGATCACCAAAAGGCTGCATGATCGGCTTGTTTTCCACAAACGGCTCGGGTTCGCCTTGATCATTTACAACTTCGACGGCCAGACCCTCGCCGGTGATCTGTTCAACCACCTTCTTGCGGGCTTCGAACCGGTCGAGACCGCGCAGGTCATCCGGCACCAGGTTGAGGGTGTCGACCTCCTCGATGGTGAAATCGCTGCCGTTGGCGATTTCCTGGGCGCGGGTGGCGCAGGTGGCGTAATCGGCCCCGTCCGAGCGCATCTGGGCGCTGGTGTTCATCAGGCGGTACATGGGGATGTTGCCGCGTTTGGCGACGCCGTAGTCGTTGAAGTCATGCGCGCCGGTGATCTTGACCGCGCCCGAGCCGAAATTCGGGTCGGGATAGTCGTCGGTGATGATCGGGATCATGCGCCGATGCTCTTTCGGACCGACCGGGATTTCGCAGAGTTTTCCGACGATTGGTGCGTAGCGTTCATCCGAGGGATGCACCGCGACGGCCCCGTCGCCCAGCATGGTTTCGGGGCGCGTGGTGGCGATGGAGATATAGTCGCGCTCTTCCTCGAAGAGGACTTTCCCGTGCTCGTCCCGCTCGACATAGGTATAGGTTTCGCCGCCCGCCAGCGGGTACTTGAAGTGCCACATATGGCCATGCGTCTCGATATTCTCGACCTCGAGATCGGAGATGGCGGTCTCGAAATGCGGGTCCCAGTTGACCAGCCGCTTGCCGCGGTAGATCAGCCCCTTGTCGTACATGTCGACGAAGACCTTGATGACGGCGTCGTGGAAATTGCCATCCTCGCCCTCGGGCGCCCCCGGGGCACCGGACATGGTGAAGGCGTTGCGCGACCAGT
>JBKAGF010000144.1:0-1941 GCA_046290265.1 Roseovarius sp.
GCCCGCCACCGGCAGGCCGTCCATCACCGATTTGAGCGCGATGCCCCCGCCCATGGAATGCCCCAGGACGAACCACGGTTCGGGCAGCTCGAGTTCCCGCGCGGCATCGACCATGGCGGCGACATCGTGCTGGTAGTCGTCGAAATGCAGGACGTGGCCCGACATCCTGTCTTCGATCAGCCGGTCGGCCAGGCCCTGGCCGCGCCAGTCGACGACCAGCGTGGTCAGGCCGGCGGCGGCGAAGTGACGGACGGTGCGACCGTATTTCTCGATATACTCGGTGCGGCCGGGAAAAAGCAGGACAGTGCCGGCGGCGGCGTCCGCGCCGTCCTCCGCGCGCCAGAGCCCGAGACGGATGCGCACCCCGTCGGCGGTGTCGCACCAGAAGGCGCGGCCGCCGTCGGGGCAGTCGGCAATATCGGAAAAGAAGGGCGCGTCCGTCAGCATGGGGGTTAGGACAGGACCGAGCCGAGTTTCATTGCGGTGCCCATGTCGCCGTCGACCGACAGCTTGCCGGACATGAAGGCGGCGGTGGGGTCGAGGTCACCTTCGAGGATCGACTGGAAGGTCTCGGCGTCGGCGGTCATGGTGACGTCGGTTTCGTCATTGCCCTCTCGCACGCCGGATTCGTCGATCACGATGGAGCCTTCGTTCTCGATCACGAACTTGGCGCTGCCGTCGAAGCTGCCGTTCATCTTGGCCGACAGGGCCTCGACCGCGGATTTGGTTACGTCGCTCATGTCAGTTCCTCCATAATTGATCGGCCGGGGGCTTTGATTCCCGGTCATGTGCGCTAAACTGGGTACGTTATGGGCGTTATGAACCGACTTTCCAAATGTATCGTGGCGGCACTTTTGCTGTTAGTCACGTTTTCCTTACCCGGCGCGGCGCAGGATACGGCGCTTGATCCGCTTTTCGAGCAGTTGAAAACCGCCGAGCCGCGCGAGGCCAACCGGATCGCGAAGGAAATCGAACTGGCCTGGACGCGGTCGGGATCGGCCACCGCGGACCTGTTGCTGAAACGCGGGCGCGATGCGCTGGAGGCCGGGGACACGACCGCCGCAATCGGGCATTTCACGGCGCTGACCGATCATGCGCCGGATTTCGCCGAAGGGTATCACATGCGGGCCATGGCCTATGCCGATGCTGACCTTTTCGGACCGGCGCTGGCGGATATCGAACGGGCGCTGGCGCTGAACCCGCGGCATTACAACGCGATCGCCAGCCTTGGCGGCATTCTTTATCACGTTGAAAACTATCATCTGGCCAAGCAGGCGTTTGATCTTGTGCTTTCGATGCATCCCAACCATGAAGACGTGGCGCAGGTCCTTCCGATGGTCGAACGCGAAATCGGCGGCTGGGAACTTTAGCTTTTCACGATCAAGGGGCGATGCCCATGGGCGAGCAGTCGAGGATCCTGGCGGTCCTGGGCCCGACGAATACCGGTAAGACGCATTTCGCCATAGAGCGGATGCTGGGATACCGGACCGGCGTGATCGGTCTGCCGCTGCGCCTGCTGGCGCGGGAGGTCTATGACAAGATCGTCGCGGTGCGCGGGCCGTCTGTGGTGGCGCTGGTCACCGGCGAGGAGCGCATCGTGCCGCCGCGGACGCAATACTGGGTCTGCACGGTCGAGGCGATGCCGGAAGGCATGGGCGCGGATTTCGTGGCGGTGGACGAGATCCAGCTGTGTGCCGACCCCGAGCGCGGGCATGTCTTTACCGACCGCCTGCTGCGGATGCGGGGGCTGAAGGAAACCCAGTTCCTGGGGGCGCACACGATGCGCGGGGCGATCGCGGCGCTGGTCCCGGGGGTGGAGTTCGTCGGGCGCGAGCGGATGAGCCAGCTGACCTACACAGGTTCGAAAAAGATAAGCAAGATGCCTGCCCGCTCGGCCATAGTGGGGTTTTCGGTTGAAAATGTATATGCCATCGCCGAGCT
>JBKAGF010000145.1:0-1899 GCA_046290265.1 Roseovarius sp.
CTGAAGGATGTTGTAATCCTCGTTGTAGCCGCTGAAGGGGGTCAGGCTGCGAAAGCCGTCCTTGCGGATCTCGTCGAAGGATTTCTCGAACAGGAAGAACTCCAGCTCGGTCGCCATCATCGGGGTAAAGCCCATCGCCTCGGCCCGTTCGATCTGGGCCTTCAGGATCTGGCGCGGGCTGTGCGGCACCGGCTTGTGTGTGTGGTGGTCCAGGATATCGCAGAGCACCATCGCCGTGCCTTCGAGCCACGGCACAAGGCGCAGCGTGCCAAGGTCGGGCTTCATCACGTAGTCGCCATAGCCCTTTTCCCAGGACGTCGCGGCATAGCCGTCCGGCGTCGCCATTTCCAGGTCCGTCGCCAGAAGGTAATTGCAGCAATGGGTTTCCACATGCGCGCTTTCAAGGAAGTTCGACACATGGAACCGCTTGCCCGCAAGCCGGCCCTGCATGTCCACGAGGCAGACGAGCACCGTGTCGATCTCGCCCTTGGAGGCAAGCTTTTTCAGGTCGGCGAAGGTGAGGTTGGCGGTCATGTGAACTCTCCGTGAAATGAACGGAGCGCCCTGCAGGAAGGCGCTCCGGGTCGTTTTGTCGGCTTACTCGAAATTGTAAGGCACACCGGCCTCGTTGATGACAGAGTTGTACTCGCGGAAGATGCCGACGATCTTCTCGTGCACTTCGCCTTCCTGGGCGACTTCGTCCCAGAACTCCTTGGCGGCGTTTTCGACCTCGGCCCATTCGGACGCGGGCACCGAGCGCAGTTCCAGCTTCTCGCCATTGGCACGCAGCGCGGCCTCGCCGCCCCAGTACCACTGGTTGCGGTAGGTGTGACCGGCCTCGATCCCGGCCATGACGACCGATTTCAGGTGATCGGGCAGTTCCGCCCAGCGTTCTTGGTTGGCGAACCAGGATCCGATCCAGGCGCCCGAGATGTTGTTGGTCAGGAAATAGTCGGTCACGTCGGCCCAGCCCACGGTGTAGTCCTCGGTGATGCCCGACCAGGCCATGCCGTCAAGCTCGCCGGTTTGCACGGCGACCTCGGCGTCCTCGTAGGGGATGTTCACCGGCACGACGCCGAACTTCGCAAGGAACCGGCCCGCCGTGGGGAAGGTGTAAAGCTTCAGCCCGTCGAGATCGGCGACCGAGGTGATTTCCTTCTTGGTGTTGAAGTTGCAGGGGTCCTGCCCCGCCGCCGACAGCCATTGCACACCGACCTTGCTGTATTCATCGCGCCAGATATCGGCGAGGCCATACTGGTTGAAGAGCACCGGCACATCGAGGATGTGCTTGGTGGCGAAAGGGAAATACCCGCCGAACATGCGCAGCGGCGTGGGCGAGGCCATCGAGTCGTCATCCGAATGCACGCCGTCGATGGTGCCGCGCTGAAGCGCCTGGAAAAGCTCGCCGGTGGGCACGATCTGGTCGGCGTAAAAGAGCTCGATCTCCAGCTCGCCGTTGGAATTGGCGTTGATATAGTCGATGGCCGGTTTGGTCACTTCCTCGCCAAGCGCGCTGCCGGCATAGGTCTGGAAGCGCCACTTGATCGCGGATTGCGCCTTGACGATCGCAGGAGCAGCCAGCGTCGCGGGGACGGCCGCACCGGCCGCTCTCAGGAAATTGCGTCTTGTCGTCATCTTAATACCCTCTCTGTTAGGTTCAGTTGCTCGACGCCTTGTGACCAAGGTCTTTTGTTTAATTTCCATAGACATACCCCGGCAGCCACAGCGCGATTTCCGGGAAGATCATGATCGTCGCCAGCGCCGCCACCATGACCAGCACGAAAGGCAGGATGGAGGTGTAGATGTCCTTCAGCGTGATCTCGGGCGGCGCCATGGCGCGCATCAGGAAAAGGTTATAGCCGAAAGGCGGCGTCATGTACGCGATCTGCGTGGTGATGG
>JBKAGF010000146.1:0-1883 GCA_046290265.1 Roseovarius sp.
CCACACATCGCCTATGCGCTTTTCAACCGGCATATCGACAAGAACCGGACGGATGACGCGATCAAGCTGATCCTTCGTCAAAGCCGGCTGGAGGGAAACGGGCTGGGAAATGCCGAGCGCTGGGCGGGGTGGCGGCGCGAACTGGCCCGCGCCCGGATGCGCGACGGCGCGGCGCGTACCGCCTATGACCTTGCTTCGGTGCACGGGCTGGTGGAAGGTTCGAACTTTGCCGATCTGGAATGGCTTGCGGGATTCATCGCGCTGACCGATCTCAACGATCCGGAACTGGCGGTCTTCCATTTCGAGCGCTTCATGGACGCGGTCGAGACGCCGATTTCGCTGGGGCGCGCCGGTTACTGGCTGGGCCGTGCGCAGGAGGCCGCGGGCAACGCCAGTGCGGCCGAGATTGCCTATGAACTGGGGGCCTTGCACCAGACCAGCTTTTACGGACTGCTCGCGGCAGAGCGCGGCGGCTTTCCCTTTGATCCCGCGCTGAACGGACGGCAGAGCTTTGCCGACTGGCGCGAGGCCGAATTCGCGCAGGGCGACGTGTTTCAGGCCGGTCTGCTGTTGCTGGCGAACGGGAATGCGTCCCTGGCCGAACGGTTCTTCACTCACCTGGCGGATACGCTGGCCCAGCCCGCCCTTGGTCAGCTGGGACAGGCCATGTACGACCTGGGCTCGCCACATCTGCAGGTGATGGTGGGCAAGGCGGCCGCGCAACGCGGCATCACCTTGCCCGCGCCCTATTACCCGCTGCACCCGATGCACGAGCTGGAACTGCCCGTTCCGATGGAACTGGCGCTGGCCATCGCGCGGCGTGAAAGCGAGTTCGACCAGGGCGTCGCCAGCGGCGCCGGAGCGATGGGCCTGATGCAGCTTATGCCGGGCACGGCGGCCGAGGTCGCGCGGCGCTTGGGCGAATCGGGGCATACGCGGTCGCGCGTCTTTGACGACTGGGCCTACAATGCGCGCCTGGGGTCGGCCTATCTGGCGCAGATGGCGTCGCAGTTCGACGGCAATATCATCATGATGGCGGCGGCCTATAACGCCGGTCCTGCGCGCCCGCCGCGCTGGATGACGCAATTCGGAGACCCAAGGCAGGATGGCGGGGACATCATCGACTGGATCGAGCATATCCCGTTCAATGAGACCCGCAACTACGTGATGCGCGTGGCCGAAAGCCTGCCGGTCTACCGGGCGCGGCTGGGGAAAGAGCCGCACCCGGTACCGTTTTCGCAAGAGCTGGCCGGCAGCACCCTGTCACCAACAGTGGATTGAACAAAGACCTGTCCGTTCAGTGACTGGAATGGTCCATGCCTTCACCGCTTTCGGGGCGGGGTTCGACGTTGAACGTGACCTCGACTTCGCCGGCATTCCGGAAGACCAGCGTCGCCGGAATCTTCTGCCCCTCCTCGAAGGGCGCGTCGAGGCCCATGAACATCACGTGGTAACCGCCGGGGGCAAGCTCGACCGTTTCGCCTGCGGGGATCGGCAGGGTTTCGACGTGGATCATCCTGGCGACACCCTCGGTTTCCTCGGTGGTGTGGATTTCGACCTTGGGAAAGTCGGACCGGATCTCCAGCAGCGTGTCGCCGGAACCGCCGGTGTTGGTAATCGTCATGAAACCGGCGCCTGTTTTGGCCACCTGGTGCGTTTCAAAGGCAAAGGGATGAATGATCTGAAGGTTTCCGGACGTATAGTCGTGGGCCAGGGCCGTATGCGCTGAAAGGCCGATGGCAATGGCGGATGCGAAGGCAAGAAGGTTTTTCATGTCAGTCTCCTGATGGAACGGCGGCCGGGCCCGGGGGGGGGCTGCGCCGGAATATTCGGGGTCGCGCCGGCCCGAAGCCGATCCGCGCCGCAATGGGATAGGGGGGTGG
>JBKAGF010000147.1:0-1859 GCA_046290265.1 Roseovarius sp.
ATGATGTTGCCCACCCACGGCCCGCCGGCATTGACCAGCGCACGGGCGCGGCGGGTCAGCAGGGCGCCGGTTGCGGTGTCTTCGAGGTCGATCTTCCACAGCTCTCCCTCGCGGCGGGCGGCGGTGACGCGGGTGCGGGTGAGGATCTCGGCGCCGCGGGTGGCGGCGTCGCGGGCGTTGAGCGCCACGAGGCGGGCATCCTCGACCCAGCAGTCGGAATACTCGAACGCCTGTTTGAAATGGGGTTTCAGCGGTGCGCCCTCGGGGGTGCCGTCCAGCGACAGGGACCGCGCCGGCGCGAGCGCCTTGCGGCTGCCGAGGCTGTCGTAGAGGAAGAGGCCGAGGCGGATGAGCCAGGCGGGACGGCGGCCGCGCGTCCAGGGCATGATCCGTTCCAGCAGGCGGGAGGTGGGGGTGCCGCCCTCGAAGCGCATGTCGCGGTGATAGGGCAGCACGAAACGCATGGGCCAGCTGATATGGGGCATGTTGCGCAAGAGCACTTCGCGCTCGATAAGTGCTTCGCGTACAAGGCGAAATTCGAAGTATTCGAGATAGCGCAGGCCGCCGTGAAAGAGCTTGGTCGATGCCGAGGAGGTGGCGGAGGCGAGGTCGTTCATCTCGGCCAGGGTGACGGAGAGGCCGCGGCCGACGGCGTCGCGGGCGATGCCGCAGCCGTTGATTCCGCCGCCAATGACGAAAATATCGCTTATATTTTCGTGACTTGGCTGCATCTGTCCTCCCCGGATGGCGCCGGATCCCGTGCCCGGTAAATGACCACGTTCGGGTCGATGGAGTCAAACGCTTCTTTCGTTTTTGTTCGGTTTTGGAAAAATCGCTTTATTTCAGTAGCCTGGCAGGCTTCGCTGCGCATGCGATACACCGTGCCGCGCCTGCGAAACGACCCCGGATGCGGGAAATGTCTTTGACATGGCCGTGATTTCCGCGAAAACGAAAAAACCCGAAACCATGGTCCAGGCGCATGTCACAGACTTTTCGTCATCCCGAGATCCTCGAGATCGCCCGCAGCGAGGGCAAGGTCACGGTCGAAGGCCTTGCGGAGCGGTTCGGGGTGACGGTGCAGACCATCCGCCGCGACCTGACGGACCTGGCCGAGGCCGGACGGCTGGAGCGGGTGCATGGCGGCGCGGTCATGCCCTCGGGGGTGTCCAATATCGGCTATGAGGAGCGGCGCGGGCTGAACGAGGCGGCCAAGCAGGCGATGGCGCAGGTCTGTGCGCGGGAGATCCCCGACGGGGCGTCGGTCTTTCTGAATATCGGCACCTCGACCGAGGCGGTGGCGCGCGCATTGCTGAGCCATCGCGACCTGATGGTGATCACGAATAACATGAATGTTGCCAATATCCTGGTGGCCAATGCCGAATGCGAGATCGTGGTGGCCGGAGGGGTCCTGCGACGTTCGGACGGGGGGCTGATCGGCAACCTGACGACCCAGGTGATCGAGCAGTTCAAGTTCGATTTCGCGGTGATCGGATGCTCGGCGCTGGACGAGGAGGGCGACCTGCTGGATTTCGACGTGCAGGAGGTGCATGTGAGTCGGTCGATCCTGTCCCGCGCCCGGCAGACCTGCCTTGTGGCGGACCATTCGAAGTTTCACCGCATGGCCCCGGCGCGGATCGCGTCGCTGGCGCAGATCGACATGTTCTTCACCGACCGGCCCGTGCCCGACCGCGTGGCGGAGCGGCTGGAGGCGTGGGACACGGTCTGCCGGGTCTGCGGCTGAGGCGTTTTCGTTTCGGGTTCGGTTTGCCGCCGCGATTCGGTTAACCCGGCCCGGACCGGGCGGGTCCGGCCTGGCGGTATCGCGTCGGTATCGCGTCGGTATCCCATCGGTGCGGGAT
>JBKAGF010000148.1:0-1842 GCA_046290265.1 Roseovarius sp.
TGGCCGGGTCCGAGGCCGCATGGCAGGCCGCGAATATGGGCGTGCGCGTGGTCATCCACGAAATGCGCCCGAAGGTGGGCACCTTCGCGCACCAGACAGGCGACCTGGCCGAGATGGTCTGTTCCAACTCCTTCCGGTCGGACGATGACGAACAGAACGCCGTGGGCCTGTTGCACTGGGAAATGCGGGAAGCGGGCGGTCTGATCATGGAAATGGCAGACACCCACCGCCTGCCCGCCGGCGGGGCGCTGGCCGTGGACCGCGAGGCGTTTTCCCAAGCCGTCACCGCCCGCCTGCGCGCCCATCCCAACGTGACGGTCGAGGAAGGCGAGATCACCGCCCTGCCCGACGATGGCCGCTGGATCTTCGCCACCGGCCCGCTGACCTCGCAAGGGCTGGGCGCGGCCATCGCCGCCGAGACCGGCACCGACCGGCTGGCCTTTTTCGACGCCATCGCGCCCATCGTCTATCACGACACGATCGACATGTCCCAGGCGTGGATGCAGTCGCGCTATGACAAGGGCGAAACCGAGGAAGAGCGCACCGCCTATCTCAATTGCCCGATGACGAAGGATCAGTACGAGGCCTTCATCGACGCGCTGCTGGCCGCCGACAAGACCGAGTTCCACGAGGGCGAGACGGCGACCTATTTCGACGGCTGCCTGCCCATCGAGGTGATGGCCGAACGCGGGCGCGAGACGCTGCGGCATGGCCCGATGAAGCCCGTGGGCCTCACCAATCCCCACCAGCCGGACGTGAAACCCTGGGCGGTGGTCCAGCTGCGCCGCGACAACGCGCTGGGGACGCTCTACAACATCGTAGGCTTCCAGACCAAGATGAAGTACGGCGCGCAAACAGATGTTTTCAAAATGGTTCCCGGGCTGGAGAATGCCGGATTCGCACGACTGGGCGGCATCCACCGCAACACGTTCCTGAACTCTCCGACACTGCTGGATAACCAGATGCGCCTGCGCGCCAGGCCGCATATCCGCTTTGCCGGCCAGATCACCGGCGTCGAAGGCTATGTGGAATCCGCCGCGATGGGCCTTCTGGCCGGGCGGCTGGCCGCGGGTGAAATCCTGGGCTGCCCCCTGCCCGCGCCGCCGCAGGACACGGCCATGGGCGCGCTCATCCACCACATCACCGGCGGGGCCGAGGCCAAGACGTTCCAGCCGATGAACGTTAATTTCGGTCTCTTCCGCCCCGTCGACGGGCTGAAGGGCGGGCGCCGCGGACGGCGCGACCGCTACAAGGCCTATACCGATCGGGCCAAGACGGCCTGGACCGGCTGGCTGAATGAAACAGAAGTGGACGCGGTCGCACCTCTGTGATCTTCTGCCGGCATGGCGGAAAACTTCCTCGACAAGGTCTATGACGCGGGCGACCCCGAAGAGACCCGCGCGCTTTATGACGCGTGGGCGGCCAGCTATGACACCGAGATCGCCGCCAACGGCTATGCCACGCCGGGGCGCGTGGCCGACGCCCTGTTCCGGTTCAACAAGTCGCCCGAGGCGCCGGTGCTGGACTATGGCTGCGGCACCGGCCTGTCGGGGCTGGCGCTGAAACTGGCGGGGTTTCCCACGATCGACGGCATGGATCCCAGCCACGAAATGCTCGACGGCGCGCGCCGCAAGGGTGTCTACCGTTCCCTGATCCCTCTCGATCTTGGCGACCCGGCGCCGATCCCCGCAGGCATCTATGGCGCAATCACCTGCATCGGGGTGATCGGCACCGGCGCCGCACCGGCGACCACGCTGCACATCGTGCTGCGGGCCCTGCCACCGGCGGGCCTGCTGGGGTTCAGCCTGAACGATCACGCCCTGGCCGACCCGCGATACGAAG
>JBKAGF010000149.1:0-1838 GCA_046290265.1 Roseovarius sp.
CACCATCGCGTCCAGCGCGGCGCGGGCGGATTCGCCCAAGGTCCGGTCGTCCGCATCAAGATCCAGCAGGAACTCCCGGTAGTCCGGGGTGGTATCGGGAACAGTCGAAAACCCGTCGCTCCAGTCGAAGGCCTTGCGCGTGTTGACGAACAGGAAAAAGTGGCGGGTGCGCACGCAACTGCAGGCCTGCGTGACCTTATGCAATTCGGTCATCCGGGACTTCCCCGTCGCCTTCATCGCCCGGTTTTGCCACGCCGTCAGCTTCTTGCCGTAGCCGTGGCCGGTCTTGCCATAGGGGTCGTCCTCGAAGGCCATGACGCGCGTGCGGTCCAGCCCCTGCCGGATCAGCGCCCCGAATTCGGCGTCACTGGCCGCGCCCTCGAGAAATGCGTCAAAGCCCTCCGGCTCCAGATCCAGCGACTCGACCACGGCCACGATTTTCGACGTGACGCGCAAGTGGGTCTGGTAGGAATGGAGGACGACAGAGCCGGTAATGTCGCGCAGCAACATCTTGGTTCCGATACCTGTCAACGCGGGAAGGCTCCTGTCGTGGTCGCGCCTGATGCGACGTGTCGTTCGAGTTTGGGAAAGCTACCTCTGACGCGCCCCGAGGATCGGGCCGCCGACTCGCCGGAAATCACAGGTTCCGGCCACGGCGAAGACCCATTTGCACGCAATGCGCACTCCGTCAATCGGCCTTGCAACGCGCGGGTTTATTCACAGGAGCCGATGCACGGACGCCTCAGTAATTCCCGGCCACGTATTTGGCGATGGCCGCCCCGCGGGAATTGACGTTCAGCTTCTGGTAGATCGCCTTGAGGTAATATTTCACCGTGTTCTCGCTCAGCCCCAGCCGGGCCGATATCTGGAAATTGGTCAACCCGTCGCCCAAGAGCGAGAGGATCTCGTGCTCGCGGCGCGACAGGGCGTCGGTGTTCTCGGAGGTCAGGCGGCGCAGGATCTCGGTGGGGACGATGGAATGCCCCTCGATCAGCTTGCCCAGGATGCGCGGCAGGCTGGTCAGGATCTGGCCCATCATGCAGACCGAGTTGGCCCCGGCCTTGATCGCCGTGCGGATGAAGGCAAACTCGGTCTCCTCGGCCACCACCACGACCATGACGTCGGGATAGTCCTTGCGCACGATGGCCAGCACCTGCGTCAAATCGCCATCCGCCAGCCGCACGCCCAGGATCAGCACGGTTTTGCCCGTCGCCTGCGACAGATGTTTGCGCAGACTGGCCTTGTCGGTCGCGTAATGGCCCAGTTCGACCTCGGGAATCTGCGTCACGAGAGACCCGATTCCCTGGCAGACGATCAGCTGCCGGTCGGCCACCACCACCTGCGGCAAGGGCATGCCGCCATTCGCTTTTTCTGCTGTCATCATGGTCGTTGCAAGGGCAGTTTTCATCCGCCTACTCCCGGTTTCTCCTCCCCGACGGCTCCCCAACCGGCGGTCAATTCGTTCAATAACACCACCCGAACCAACTGAAATCAAAGGAAATTTTAGTATGCCTCGGTATGCCGAGCGTGGATTTGCCGCGATTTCTCACCCGGGCGGGTAGGAATTACCCACCCATCGGGCGGTTTCACCGGGGTTTTGCCGGAAAGCAGGCTTCACAGATGCAGAATGCGTGCTACGACCCTGCGTCAAGTCATGTGACAGGGAGCGAGAGCATCATGAACGGTTACCAGCATCTATTCATCCCCGGCCCCACCAATGTGCCGGAACCCGTGCGGCGGGCCATGAACGTGCCGATGGAAGATATGCGCGCCCCGGACTTCCCCGACCTGGTGACCGGGCTGCTGACCGACATGAAAAAGGCGTATCGGCTGGAGAA
>JBKAGF010000150.1:0-1781 GCA_046290265.1 Roseovarius sp.
CTGCCCGTAGGGACCGCCCACGCCCAGCGTGTGCAGTTCCATCACCTCCCGCGCGAGGTTCTCGTTCAGGCCCGTGCCGTCACCGCGCCGCTCAGCCATCTTGCTGTTCGGCCCGACCGACCGGCTCTGGTCGAGATACAGCAGCATCAGCGGATGCTGCACGGCGGCCTTCAGCATGTCGGCAAACCGCCCGGCCACATGCGGCCTTATCGCCTCTTCCACATAAGGCAGGTACCCGGTGCCGATCACGCCGTTGCCGTTCTGCGCCGTAAGATGGTCGGCCCAGAAGAACGTCAGCCGCTCGCGAAACCCGTCCTCGCCCAGAACGCGCCGCAGCAGCATGTGCCGAAACCACGTGGCCGCCTCCGCCTTCAACGCCTTGACGGTGCTCACCTGCAACGCCCGGCCCGCCTTGCGGTCGGTCTCGGCCTTGGCTTTCTGGATCTGCCGGCGCGCCTCGCGGACGGTATTCGCGGCCTCGGTCACCCTGTCGAACCCCGCAATGGGGTATTGTGCCGCCGCCGCGTCCGGACCTTCCAGCGCCCGCAGCATGGCGTTAACGTCACGCGGCGGATCGATGCTGGGCGACAGGCCACAGCCGAACCTCATGGCAGCACGGGCAGGATCGAATGACATCGCTGTCCTTTCCGGTATCGAAGACCCGACTGATATGGGGCCATCCTACAGGAATTCACGGGCCACGCGGAACTTTCCGTCGCCGATCGGCAACAAGAATCCTATCCGCCGGAACCGCCGCACCCCAGGGCGCGTTCGCCTGCTGAGTACAAACGAGGAAAACCCCATGCCATCCATCTACGACGCCATCCGCGCGGACCACGACAACCACCGTGCGCTTCTGAACCGGATCGAGCAGACCTCGGGCGACAGCCAGGACCGCAAGGACGCCTGGTCGGAATTCTACGAAGACGTGAAATCCCACGCCGCCGCCGAGGAAGAAACCTTTTATTCCAAGCTCATTTCCAAGACCTGGGGCCAGGACGCCGCCCGCCACTCGGTGCACGAGCACCAGCAGCTCGACGACATCATGGAAGAGCTGAACGAGGGCGACATGGCATCCCCCGGCTGGCTCACCCGCTTCAAGACGCTGAAACACGACTACGAACACCACATGGACGAGGAAGAGGACGAGGTCTTCGCCCGCGCGCAGGAAGTCATCCCCAAGGACGAAATCGAGGGCTACGGCGAACGCTTCGAGACCCGCAAGTCCAAGGAACGCAAGCTGATCGACGACAAGCGCGAGGACAGCCTCGAAGACTGAAGGAGCCCCACGTGCCGGACAAACCCCGCCTCGTCGGCGTCAACCACATCGTGCTCGAGGTCGACGATCTCGATGCCGCGCTGGCCTTCTGGCGCGCGATCTTCGAATTCGAGCTGCGCGGACGCGGCGACGGCCACGTGTTCCTCGACATGGGCGACCAATTCATCGGCCTTTTCGAAGGCAAGACCCAGACCCGCGACGAACACCGTCATTTCGGCCTCGTGGTCGACGACCGCTCCCGCGTGCGCGATCTCGCCCGCGCCGCCGGGGCCGAGGTGATGGAGACCGACTTTCTCGACCTGCGCGACCCGTGGGGCAACCGCATCCAGGTGGTGGACTATGCCGACCTTCAGTTTTCCAAGACCGATGCGGTGCTGCGCGGCATGGGCCTCGACCTCAGGAAATCGCAAAGCGCCAAACAGGAACTGGAAGACAAGGGCATGGGGTGAAACCCGCCCCCGGCCGCGCGTGTCTGTCGCCGTCCCGGGCTCGACCCGGGACC
>JBKAGF010000151.1:0-1773 GCA_046290265.1 Roseovarius sp.
GGGTCCGGGGGGCTGGCCCCCCGGCCGCGCTCAGAAATCGTGCTGCCGGATGTTGCCCAGGATACGCTGCAAGGTGCCCACGAAGGCCGCGCGCTCGGGCTCGGGGATGCCGGTGAACATCGCGGCATAGGCGGCATGCATGTCGGGCCAGACCTGCTCGAAGGCCGCGCGGCCGTCGTCGGTCAGGTAGATCTCGCGCACGCGGGCGTCCGATTCCCGCTCGACCCGGCGCACGAGTCCTGCCTTTTCAAGCGCTTCCAGCGTGCGGCTCATCGTCGATTGCTCGGTCACGGCATAGACCGACAGCTCGTTGATCGTCAGCCCCGGCACCACCGCCAGCACCGCCAGCGTGCGCATCTTGGCCGTGGTCAGGCCCTGTTCGCGCAGCCGCGCCGACAGTTCGGAATTGTAGCGGCCCATGATGCGGTTCATCAGGTAGGGCGCGAAATGGGTCAGGCCGATCTCGCCCAGCGTGACGCGCGGGCGCGGGGTGTCGGGGGCCAGGTCCTCGGCCATCAGCCCAGCCTCTGCGCGATCAGCGCGCCCGATCCGCCGCCCAGCCCCGGACCGGGATGGGTGGAGGCGCCGATGTGCCAGAGGTTCGCGACGTCGGTCGCGTGGTTGACGCTGGTCTTGAAGGGACGCCAGACAAAGAACTGGTCAAGCCCGCAGAACCCGCCATAGGGATCGCCGCCCACGAGGTTCATGTTCAGCGCCTGAAGATCGGCGGGCGACAGGGCCCGGCGCGCGACAACCGTGTCCCGGAAGTCCTTTATATGGTTGCAGAGAATGGATTCGACCCGGTCGGCATAGGCCTCTCGCAGGCTGTCGGTCCACTGGCCGTCGGCGGGCGTTTCAAGCAACCCTGCCGCATCCCCTTTGACGTGGCGAGGCGCCTCGGGCAGTTGCAGCCAGAGAACCGCCTTGCCCTCTGGTGCGCGGGAGGGGTCGAGCGCGGAGGGCTGGCCCACGCAGATCGTGGGCGTTTCGGGCAGCATGCCGCGTTCGGCCTCGTTCGCTGCCTTCGACACCCCGTCGAGACCCGGTGTCAGGTGGATCAGCGCCACCTTCTCCAGCCCCGGCGTGGTCCAGTCGGGCGGCCTGTCGAGGGCATAGTGCAGCTGGAAATTTCCCTTTCCGTATCGGTATTTGCGGGCCTCTGTTCGCGCGTTCTCCGATGGCGTGTCCAGAAGCCGGCCATAAAGCTGGTCGGGCGTGACCGAAGCGACGACCTGCGCCGCGAAGATGCGCTCGCCATCGGCAAGCTCCACCCCGCGCGCGGTGCCGTTCTCCACGATGATCCGGGCCACGTCGGCATTGGTGCGAACCTGCCCGCCCTGTTCGGCGATCAGCGCGGCGAAGGCCTGCGGCAGGCGTTCCGCCCCGCCCACCGAGATCGGCGCGCCCGCGGCCTCCAATGAGAAGGCGATCACGCGGGCCATTTCGGCCGAATAGGCCGATTCCGGGCCGAGGCCGGTGTGCAGGACCCAGGGCGCGAGAAGCGCGCGGGACGTGTCCGAGGTGAACTCTGCCTCCAGCCAGTGCCGTGCGGTCCCCAGCGCCTCGCCAAAGAAGGCGGCCAGCGCGCGGGGACCGCGTTTCCAGGCCGTGCGCGCCAGAAGCATCGCGGTCTTGCGGGTCCAGAGCCCCTGGCCCAGCAGCGCGAAGACGAGGTCGGCATTGGCGCCGACCGCATCCGCCCCGGCGGCAAAGGCCGCGCCGTCACCGGGGGCCAGCGCCTCCAGCGCGGCGACGTTCGCGGCGCGGTCCATG
>JBKAGF010000152.1:0-1767 GCA_046290265.1 Roseovarius sp.
CGCTGGTGGAAAGCCTGATACATACCTGACAAGACGGTCGCCGGCCCCGGAGCGGGGGCCGGCGACATGCGGTCAGGGCCGGCGTGACATGCCGGAATCAACGAGAATGGGAGGGCGTCATGTCGATCTTGTCCGACGTGGGAGCGATTTTCTCTGCTGTCGCATCGAACGATGCGTGGGCGATCCGGGAGGCACTGAGTGCCGATGCCGCTTGGTACCTCGGAACGGCGGTTGCCGTTGTCGGGGGGCTGGCACTGGCGGGGCTGTACCGCGCCGCGCCCTTCGTCGAGCGCTATCTGGAGCGGACGGTCATGGTGGTAAGTTATCTGGCGGTGGCCCTGATCATTTTCTGGGGCGTGATCGACCGGTTCGTGTTCTCCAACCAGCAGCCGTGGTCGACGACGATTCCGCCCCTGTTGTTCATGATCATGGCGTGGTTCGGCGCCACTTATAACGTGCGCCTGCGCACGCATCTGAGTTTCTCTGAATTCCGCAGCCGGATGGCGCGGCCTGCACAGTTCGCCTGCCTGATGATGGATGCGGCGCTGTGGTTCATCTTCTCGGTGATCGTGATGGTCACCACGGCGCGGGCCGCTGCCCTGTCGGCGTCGAATTTCCAGATCGTTCTGGGCACGGACAATACCATGCAATGGTGGTTTCTGGTCACCGCGCCGGTGGCATTCCTGCTCATGGTGGCGCGGACCTTCCAGAACATGATGGAAGATATCGGCAACCTGCGGTCGGGGCAGCCGCTGATCAAGCAGGCCGTTATCGGAGGCGACGTTTGATGACCGACGGTACCATCATTACGCTGATTTCACTGGGCGTGACATTCCTGTTCATGCTTGGCGTGCCGGTGTTCCTTGTGATCGCCTACTGGGTGATCGGATGCAGCTTCGTGCTGAACCTCACGCTGGACAACCTGGGCGCGGAACTGCTGAACGTGTTCAACAAGGGGTTTGCCCTTCTGGCGATGCCGCTCTTCATCCTGACCGGCGATTTGATCAACAAGTCCGGGATCGCGCGACGATTGTCGGACTTTGCCTATTCCTGCCTGGGCTGGCTGCGCGGCGGGCTGGCGATGGCGAGCCTCGGGGCGTGCGGACTGTTCGCGGCCATCTCGGGTTCGAACTCGGCCACGACGGCCACGATCGGCTCGATGCTGCATCCCGAGATGGTGAAAGGTGGATATGACGAGCGGTTCAGCGCGGCCACCGCCGCCGCCGGCGGCACTGTGGGCATCATCATCCCGCCCTCGATCATCTTCATCGTCTACGGTTTCCTGATGAACCTGCCAATATCCGAGCTGTTCGTGGCGGGTATCCTGCCCGGGGCGCTGATGGTCTTCGGCATGCAGTTCGCCTGCTGGATCATCTGCCGGATGAATGGCTGGGGTTACATCATCCCGCTGCAGTTGAACCGGGTGCTGAAGACGGCGTTCGGCGCGTGGCTGGGCTTTTTCGCCATCGGGCTGGTGCTTTGGGGGATCTATACCGGCAAGTTCTCCCCGACCGAGGCGGCGGGCGTTACGGTGGGGTTCTGCATCATCGCGGGGTTGCTGAGCTGGCTCATCAGCCGGGTGATGCATGTGGACAGTACGAAGTCATGGGATGAAAGGTCTTACCTGTCGATGCTGGTGGTCGAAGGTTTCACCATTCCCGAAATTCCGGGGATCGTGATGCGCTCGGCGCAGATCACGGGCATCCTGGCCCCGCTGATCGCCATTTCGGTGGTGATGCAGCAGATCCTGTCGCTTTTGGGCGCGCA
>JBKAGF010000153.1:0-1708 GCA_046290265.1 Roseovarius sp.
CTCCGCGCGACCCTGCGCCCGGATCAGGATCTGCGCGCCGAACGGCTGATCGCGTGCCTCGTCTCGCGCGGGGTCAGCAAATACAATCTCGGCCTCGACCTGCCCGACCTGCCCGAGGGCACCCGCGTTCTGGTGCCCGGCCAGGTCGAGGATGACGCCTCGATCCGCACCGGCGCGGGCGACATCGCCACCAACCTGGCCCTGCTGCAGGCCGCCCGCGCGGCCCATCCCGGCGCGGCGCTGCTCTACAAGCCTCACCCGGATGTCGAGGCCGGGCTGCGCCGCGGCGTCGTTCCACGATCCGAGATCGACCGCCTCGGCGCCACGTCCCTGCCCCGCACCGATCCCGCCGCCCTGCTGGGCCATGTCGACCACGTCTTCACCATGACCTCGCTCCTGGGGTTCGAGGCCCTGCTGCGCGGCGTGCCCGTCACCACAACCGGCACGCCATTCTATGCCGGCTGGGGCCTGACCACCGACACCGGCCCGGTCCCGCCTCGCCGCACCGCGCGCCCAGGCCTGCACGGGCTGGTCCATGCCGCGCTTATCGACTACCCGCGCTATTTCGATCCTGTCACCGGCACGGCCTGCCCGGTCGAGGTGGTTCTCGACCGTCTTGCCACCGGCGACATCCCGCATCCCGGTGCTGCCAACCGCCTTCTGGCCAAGCTTCAGGGGGTTTTCGCCAGCCGCGCCGGTCTCTGGCGCTGACAATCCCGCCAGATGCCTTATCTTCAGACAAGGCAAGAGGAGGGAGGATCCCATGGACCGCAACAGCGATTTCACCCGACGCGCCGTCGTGCATGCCGCGGACGAAGACTGGATCGCCTCGCCCATGCCCGGCGTCGACCGCCGCATCCTCGACCGGATCGGCGACGAGGTGGCCCGCGCAACCTCGATCGTGCGCTACGCCCCCGGCAGCGCATTTTCATCCCACGTCCACACCGGAGGCGAGGAGTTTCTGGTGCTCGACGGCGTCTTCTCGGACGAGCACGGCGACTTCCCCGAAGGCAGCTACATCCGCAACCCGCCGCAGTCATCCCACACGCCGGGCTCGGACCCCGGCTGCACCATCCTCGTCAAGCTCTGGCAGTTCGACCTGGCCGACCGGACCCATGTGCGCATCGACACGAACAAGATGCGCTTCCTGCCCGGCGGCAACGCTGTCGAGATCATGCCGCTCTTTTCCGATGGCCGCGAGGATGTCGCGCTGGAACGCTGGGCGCCGGATGCGACCGTCTCGCTCGAAGCACCCGAGGGGCTGGAACTTCTGGTGCTGGACGGCGGCTTCGTCGAAGACAACGACAGGTTCAGACGCCTCAGCTGGCTGCGCCTGCCCAAGGGCGCGTCATCCGCAGCCGAGGTAGGCCCCGAAGGCGCCCGCGTCTGGATCAAGCGAAACCACCTGCGCAGCCTTCCCGCCGGCCCGCAAGCCTGAACACGGGTTTTTCCTGGTGGAAATATTCCGGGGTTCGGGGCTTGCCCCGAATTCCTCCCGCCGCGCCGCACCCCGCCGGCTACCGGGGAAACGGCTTCCGGCCCATTCTCCGTCACACCCCGTAGGGCACCCAGACGGTCTTTACCTCCGTCGCCTCTTCCAGGAACGCGCGGGTATCGCCGGGATCGAACCAGTCGCGCCCACGGCCGTTGTTCACCCATGTCCGCTTGAGGTTACCCACGCTTTCGCGCTCGATCACCTCCGACAGCA
>JBKAGF010000154.1:0-1683 GCA_046290265.1 Roseovarius sp.
TTGATCAATTCTGCCCAGTTCTTATGGATCATGCGGTCCCTCCATCCTTGTCTCTGGCCCCATGTCCAAAAGGCCGCCGAGACGCTCGAGGTTTCAAAAAAACGGAATGGGGCCGTGAAAACTCACGCGGCCCCACCCAAAAAAGCGGTCTCAGACCCGGCGGCGCTTCGGCGGGCGGCAACCGTTGTGGGCAATCGGCGTCACGTCGCGGATGGACGTGATGTTGAAGCCGACGGCAGCCAGGGCGCGCAGCGCGCTCTCGCGGCCCGATCCGGGCCCCTGCACTTCGACTTCCAGCGTCTTCATGCCGTGTTCCTGCGCCTTGCGCCCGGCATCTTCGGCGGCCATCTGCGCGGCATAGGGCGTCGACTTGCGCGACCCCTTGAAGCCCATGGTGCCGGCCGAGGACCACGCAATCGCGTTGCCCTGCACGTCCGAGATCAGGATCTTGGTGTTGTTGAACGAGCTGTTCACATGCGCCACGCCCGTGGCAATGTTCTTCGAGACCTTTTTCTTGGTCCGGCGGGTATCTCGTGCCATTGGTGCTGCCCTCCCTTACTTCTTCTTGCCGGCGATGGGTTTCGCCGGGCCTTTGCGGGTGCGCGCATTGGTATGCGTGCGCTGACCGCGAACGGGAAGGTTGCGGCGATGGCGCAGGCCGCGATAGCAGCCAAGGTCCATCAGGCGCTTGATGTTCATCTGCACTTCGCGGCGCAGGTCGCCTTCGACCATGTAATTGGCGTCGATATGCTCGCGCATGGCCAGAACTTCGGAATCCGACAATTCGTTGACCCGGCGGGTCAGGTCGATGTTGACGGCTTCGCAGATGGCCTTGGCCGAGGCCTGACCGATTCCGGTGATGTATGTCAGGGCGATCGGGACCCGTTTGTGGGTCGGGATGTTAACGCCGGCGATACGTGCCACGTGTCATGTCCTTTCGTTGCGGGTCCGTAGCTCCAGACCCTTTTTTCACAACGTAGGCCCGAGGCGATTGCTCCGGGCCGCAGCTGAATTCAGGTGATCGATTCGGACACGGGCGCGACCCGTGCGGGAATCATGTTCTCGTCAGAGATGGTGCGATGTAGGAGGAAACGGGCGATGGGTCAACCCTCTGTCAAGAGAATTGTTCCCTCGGACCGAACCCCAGGGAAAAAAGCCCTTCCAGGCAGCAACGGCGCCCGTCTCAGGCGTCCAGGATGCCCGCGATCTCGGCCTTGACCGCGTCGATCGTGCCCAGCCCGTCGACCGCTTTCAGGTCGCCCTTGGCATGGTAATACCCGATCAGCGGCGAGGTCTTCTTGTAGTATTCCATCAGCCGGATCTTCAGGCTTTCGGCGTTGTCATCGGCCCGGGCCTCCTGGCCCGCCGCAAGCGCCTGCTCGGCCCGGCCGACGATCCGCTCGACCAGCACGTCGTCGTCGACCTTCATCTCGATCACCGCGTCCAGCGTCTCGCCGTTTTCCTCCAGCAGCGCGGCCAGCGCATCGGCCTGCGCCAGCGTCCGGGGGAAGCCGTCGAAGATGAAGCCGCCCTTCTTGTCGCCCTGCAGCTTCTCGCGGATCAGGCCGATCACGATCTCGTCCGTCACCAGATCGCCGCGCGCCATCACGTCGGCCACGACCTTGCCCATCTCGGTACCGCTGTCCTTGGCCTCGCGCAGCATGTCGCCGGTGCTCAGCTGGA
>JBKAGF010000155.1:0-1666 GCA_046290265.1 Roseovarius sp.
GGCTGATCGCCTTGGGGCGATGCGCCTGTGGCGGGAGTATTTGCGGGAAGAGTGAAAGAGAGGGAGCGTCCTGCGGCGGACGGCGCCGCCCCGGGGCCTGTGGTGGGGCCTGCATTCGCGCGGGTTTGGCTGGCGGGCCAGGCTGGTCAGTCTGAGCGCTTGAAAAAGGCCGACCGGTCAGGCGGGACCGTGTGGCGCAAGCGGGGTCGAGAGGTCCCGGGTCAGGCCCGGGACGGGGTCGGGCCGGGGCGTTTGCAGGTCCCGGCGGGGGAATGGTTGCAGGCGCCGGGACGCCTCCGGCGGGAGTATTTGAGCCAAGAAAAAACCGATGAGGTGCGCTTCGGTCAGGGGGCGGGGAGTGGATGGGCGATATCGGGCGGGTCGCCGCACGGAGCCGGGGTGACGCGCCGGGTGCGGTCGAGGCACGAGGGAAAGGCGGGGGCACAGGCCGCGGTGTCCTCCGGCAGGGTGTGCGGGGGGGTGCGCTAGGGTCTTGCGCCCCAGGTGACGTCGCCGAGGAAGATGTAGCCCGCGCCGTAGATCGTCTTGATCAGGCGGGGATTCTTGGGGTCCTCGCGCAGCTTGGTGCGCAGGCGCGAGATGCGGACGTCCATCGCGCGGTCGAAGCTTTCGCCGGCGGCGCCGCCCAGGGCCTCCTGCATGGCCTGGCGCGAGATCAGGCGCTTGGGGCGGTCGAGGAAAAGGCGCAGCACCTCGCCCTCGGCATGGGAAAAGGGGGTTTCGTGGCCCGCTTCGTCTTCGAGCACGTAACGGTCGAAATGGGCGGTCCAGGGACCGAAATGCGCGGTGTCGCCGGTCTGCGAGGCGGGCGCGTCGCGGCGCAGGCGGGCGCGGATGCGGGCCACGACCTCGGCCGGGTCGAAGGGCTTGATGATGTAGTCGTCGGCACCGAGTTCCAGCCCGGTGACGCGGTCCTGCACCTCGGCCCGGCCCGAGATGATGATGACCCGCGCGCCCTGTTCCAGCGCGAGGCGATGCACCAGCGTCAGCCCGTCGCGGTCGGGCAGCGACAGGTCGACGAGGCAGATGTCGGGGGAGGTGGAGCGCAGCGCGGCTTCGAACTCGGTCGCGCGGGCGAAGGTGAGGGTGCGAAAGCCGGCCTCTTCCAGGGCCTGGGCCAGCATGGTGCGGATCGCCGGTTCATCGTCGAGCACGGTCACGAGCGGGGGCCTGGCGGTCATGCGGCACCCCCCGAGGCGAGCGCCGTGCGCAAGGCGTCGGGCCGGAACGGTTTGCGCAGCACGGGCGCGCGCGCGAGGGCGGCGGCGTGGAGCGGGTCGGACGGGGGTAGCGAGGTCATCAGCACCGCCGGCGGATGCGCGGGCGGCAGCGCCTCGATGAGGTCGAGGCCCGTCGCCTCGCCTTCGAGGGTGATGTCGCTGAGAATGGCGGTGATCTCTGGCAAGCCCTGCAGCAGCGCCTGCGCCTCGGGGACGCTGGAGGCTTCGATCACCTGGTGGCCGTCGGCGCGGAGCATGGCGCGGATCGTGTCGCGGAGGTCGGCGCTGTCCTCGACCAGGAGGACGAAGCCGGGCATATCCTCGACCCCGGCCACGCGCAGGGGCAGACGCAAGGTGACCTTGCCACCGCCGGTGCCGGGTCCTGCTTCGGGACCTGGGCCAGCACCGGCGCCAGGACCGGCGCT
>JBKAGF010000156.1:0-1642 GCA_046290265.1 Roseovarius sp.
TTGGGGCCGCAGGCGGGGCCGCAGGGTGGCCAGTTCGTCACGGGTACGGCCGCCCAGCGTTTCGCGCTGGTTGGTCTCGGACAGGTCGCCCGGCCGGGTGCGGGGGCGGAACCCCGCGAGCCGCTCGGCGGCGGCAATGCGCGCGGCGGCGTCGGCGGGATCCTCGCCCGGCTGGGCCATTGTTTCCGCGGGGCGCTCGGGGGGGACAAGTGCAGGCTGGCCGGCGTAGACGCGCACGCCGTCCGGCGTGAGGGCGCCGTCGCGCGTGGGCTGAACGAGGCCGCGCGTGTCCATGGTGAACATGGTGTCGGCGGCGGGCGGGCTGGCGGGGGTGTCGGGCCGCGTATCGCCACGCAGCGTGTCCGGTGCAGGCAGGGCGACCGCATCCTGTTCCAGCACCTTGGGGTCGATCGAGGTGAGGTAGAACTCGTCCAGCGTCTGGGCCGACGGCGCGTCCGGTGCATCCGGGGCACGTTGCCAGATACCGGTCACGGCATAGCGCGAGCGGGCCTGCTGATCGGTCGGTTCGGCCGGATTCGGTTCCGGCAGGGCCCTGGCGGGGGCATCGTCGGCATCGGAGGTGACGCCGGGCAGGGCGGCGATCACGTCCTCGTCGCCCGTTGTACCGGTCTGGGGGCCCGAGGACGTTTCGGGGATGGCCACGACATCCGAGGCGATCTCGGCCTCCGGGGTCGAGGCGGTCTGTTCGGCATCCGGGTCCTGACCGCCGCGCAGCACATGCGCGAGCCCGTCCTCGAGGAAGATCGACGCCCAGGCGGCGACGCCGACGAGAAACAGCAGGAGCACGGCCGTCAGGATCAGGCCGAGAAACCGTGGCTTGCCGCCGACCGAAGCAGGTTTGCGCGCGCCGAAGATCGTGAGGCGCTGTTTTTCCTTCTCGCGCTCGGTTCCGGGTGTCGGGCGTGTCGCGGAGCGCAGCCCGGAGCGGTCCTTGCCGGGAAGCAGGCCTTGCCGGCGCGATGTGAACGAAGGCTCCGCCGCGAGGCGGGCGCCGGACGTGTCCGGACCCCGGATATCGGCCGGGGTGGCGGCAAGGGGGGGCGTGTCGGGCGATGGATCGGGTGGCGTTTCGGAACGCTCGGCCATGAAGGCCGGAGGCGGAGGAATATCGCCGGTGTCATCATCCCCGACATCCCAGGTCATGTCGTCCGCTGGGGCCGGCTGGTTCGTGTCGCGGTCCCCATGTTCGGCGGGCGGGCCCATGCGGTCGGCCTCGGTCGGGCGCAGGGTTGCACCGATGCGGGCCGCGGCCTCTTGCGGCAGGGCGTCCTGCGGCGTGCCGGTCACGCCTTTGGCGGCGTCACGCGGCGCCGGAGCCGACGCGGTGAGGGGCGGCTCGACCGGGCGGGTGACACCGGCAGATGTCGGCGCCGCCTCTGGCGCGGATGCAGAGCGCGTGGCGCCGGTCAGCGGGCGCGGGGCCGAGGGCGGGCTGTCGCGGCGGGCGCGAATCGAGCTGAAAGAGACCGCTGGCGCGCGATCGGCCGAAATGTCCCGGCCAGCCGGGGCAGGTGCGGGCGTCGGGGTGTCGTCCGGCGTGTCATTCTGCGCGGCGATGTCCTGTGCGGCGATGTCCTGCGCGCGCGCGTCCTGCGTGTCGTCGGACCGGGGCCGCGCCGCG
>JBKAGF010000157.1:0-1600 GCA_046290265.1 Roseovarius sp.
GCACAGGCGCCGAGGTGCGCCGCCACGAGGTCGCCACGCCACTTGCCACGGTGCTCGACCCAGACATGGCTGAACGTCTCGACGCGCTGGTCGAGGCCCGCCGCTGGGACATCTACCGCGACCCGTTCGAGGACATGAGCGCCTTCCGCGCCCACCTCACCAATACGTCGGGCCTGCTGCTGCTCGCCGCCGCACGCGCACTGGGTGACGCGCCGGAAGGCCCGATCCTCAAGGCAGGCTATGCCCAGGGCGTCGCCAACTGGCTCCGCGCCGTGCCGGAACTCGAACGCCAGGGCCGCATCCCGCTGGTCGAAGGCACCCATGCCGCCATCCGGGCGCTGGCCGACGATGCGCTGACAGACCTGGCAGAGGCCCGCCGCACACGCCTGCCGCGCGAGACCCACCCGGCGATGCTGGCCCTCTGGCAGACCGAAGCTCTGCTGAGAAAAGCCGCCCGCGACCCGGCTGCGGTCGCGGACAACCGCCTGGAACCGCCGCCTTTCCGCTCCCGCCTCGGCCTCATGCGCCGCGCCCTTACCGGGACCTGGTAGGCCGGGCGCCTCAGGCGTGCAGGATCCCGCGTTGGGGGTTTCACCCCCAAACCCCCGAGAGTATTTGCGCCAAGAAAAAGGCGATCAGTGCAGCTCCTTCAGGGCGCGCCGCAGAAGTTTCCCCGGCCGCGTGCCGATCCTGTCCAGCGCCTCGGTCGGGTCCATCGACTTGCGGTGCAGGAACTCCGCCAGGGCCCGGGCACGCGCCGCCTGCGACATGTAGCCCGACCAGCCGTCCTGCTCGGCGGCGTTCAGCTGGAAAAGGCCGAATCCCGCGATGATGCAATGCAGGTCGGTGGCCAGTTCATGTGCACCCGCGCCTCCGGGCAGGATGTCCACGACCAGGGCGAGCCGGGCATGCATCAGCTCATGCGCCATGGTGTTGATGAAGCTGACGGGGCGGCGCATCAGCTTGGGATCATAGGTGATCATCGGGTCGGTCTCGTCGTGCCAGTACTCGCCGGCCACCCGCGAGGTGACGCCATATTCGTGAGACAGCTCGTCCGGCAGAACCGGCAGCCGTTCCAGCGCGATCGCGGCCTCTATCCCGAGGATCCGGCGCAGGTCGTCCAGCACCAGTTTCGCGGTGGTGTGATCTTCGCCTCCGGGGGCGGTGAAGAATGCCTTGGTCGGCGTCACCAGCGTGGCGGCGGCCCACCATCCGGGGCGCTCGTCCTGGACCCAGTCGAAGCTTTCCTCGATCCATCCCGCCATATCGTCGCTGACCAGCGGCGCGCGCCTGAACCAGGCCATCTCAGGCCTCCTTCGGCCGCAGGACCAGCCAGATCAGCGCGCCCCCCGCCAGTGCCAGCAGGGGCACCATGGCCAGGTTCACCGCCGTCCACCCCGCCTCGGCGGTGCTGCCCGAGCAGTTCATCAGCCCGCCCGAGGCCAGCGATGCCAGGGTGACGCCGCCAAAGACCAGCAGGTCGTTCATCCCCTGCATCCGGCCGCGTTCATGCGCGTCATGGGCGCCGGCCAGCATGGTCGTGGCGCCGATGAAGCCGAAATTCCACCCCAGCCCCAGCAGGACCAGCGCGCCGAAAAAA
>JBKAGF010000158.1:0-1566 GCA_046290265.1 Roseovarius sp.
GCCTGTTCACCGGCATGAAACGCGTTCGGCGGCGTCAGCCCGTCCAGCGCCGACCGGCGCGCGGCCTTGAACTCGATGATCAGGTCGTCGGTCGCGTTCTTCGACGGCCCCTCGATCAGCACGTAATACCGCGGCAGGCCCAATGACGCCGTTCCCTGCCCGTGCCGCACGCAGACATCCTTGACCTTCAGCTCGCCCGCGCGGTCGGGCGTGTCGATCTCGTTGGACTTGGCCAGATCCTTCATCGCCTTCTGGAACTTCGCCACCTCCGAAGACAGCGGCTGCAACTCGGTGCCCGGGCGGAAGCCGCGGCCGTTCGGTTGCAGGTAATCCGCCCACAGCCAGGTCTGGCGATCCTGCCAGGCTTCCTCGAACAGCTTGCGGATCACCTTGGGCGAATTGTCGATCCTGTAGGCGTTGTTGCGCTCGGTCGAACTGTTGGCGTAGCGCTGCATCGCCTCGGCATAGCCGCGCACGAATTTGCAGACGATCTTGCGCGCCTTCTTGGGCTTGAACCCGCCCTCTTCCTGGGCCGCGATCCAGAACCCCACCGCGCCACGCTTGATGTCCCAGCTGAAGGGCGCATAGGTGGTTTCGTCGAAATCGTTCACGCCGAAGATCGGCGCGCCATTCCTGTCGGGCATGATCCCGAAATTCTCGGGATGCACGTCCCCCAGCGCCATGACGGTGGGCATGTGTCCATCCTCGCCCACCATGTCGCGGTAGAACAACAGCGCCGTTCCGCGAAAGAAGCTGTAGAAACTGTCCGCCAGCTTGTCGAACTTGTCGCGCGCGCCCTTGGATATTTCGGCGATCCGGGCCGCATGGTCCTCGCGGATGGTCGAGCGCACATGCTGCCGGCGCGCCTGGCCCTCCAGAAAGCGCGGCGGAATCAGGTACTTGCCCGACGCGATCGCACGGCTCAGCCCGGCAAAGGCCTGCGATCGCAGCTCGTAACGCTCCTCGATGGTCTGCTCCGACGGCGACGGGGCGTCTTCGACCTTTGATTTCGCGGAAGCCTTCTTGGCCATGACGTCCCTCTCCATGTTCGGAAAGAAACGAAACCGGCAAATCGAAAGTTCCCGGCGCGCGGGCACGGCAACAATCCCGAGGCGACGCGCGCTTCGGGTTACGTGTCAGTGTCGTTTTTGGTGGGGGGCATCGCAAGAGAGATACAATTCAAGGATCTTACTAGGTTTGGCGGTGACCTACTCTCCCACGTCTTGAGACGCAGTACCATTGGCGCTACGGCACTTAACGGCCGGGTTCGGGATGGGACCGGGTGTTTTGCTCGTGCTATGACCACCAAACCGAGAAAGATCCTTGAAGTCCAAGTCAGTACACTTGTTTAAGTGTACGGCTTCTGGATCCGCATAAGCCAATCTGGCTTTTACTGGATCAAATCAAGCCTATCGGGCAATTAGTACCGGTCAACTGAATGCATTACTGCACTTACATCTCCGGCCTATCGACGTGGTGGTCTACCACGGCCCTCAGGGATACCTTGTTTTGAGGGGGGCTTCCCGCTTAGATGCCTTCAGCGGTTATCCTGTCCGTTCATAGCTA
>JBKAGF010000159.1:0-1563 GCA_046290265.1 Roseovarius sp.
GGTCGCCATGCCCGCTCAGGATGTTCACCACCCCATCGGGGATGCCCGCCTCGGCGATCAGCCGCCCGAACTCCAGGATCGCGCCCGGCGCGTGCTCGGATGTCTTCAGAACCACGGTGTTGCCCGCGGCCAGCGCCGGCCCGAGTTTCACCGCCGTCAGGAACAGCTGGCTGTTCCAAGGCACCACCGCGGCCACGACGCCCAGGGGCTCGCGGTCGGTAAAGACGAACATGTCGGGCTTGTCGATCGGCAGGGTCTCGCCCGCGATCTTGTCGGCGGCGCCCGCGTAGAAATGAAAGAACTCGGCGATGTATTTCGCCTGCCAGCGGGTCTCCCGGAACATCTTCCCGCTGTCGCGCGTCTCGATCTCGCCCAGGGCTTCCGACCGCTCGGCCAGCAGGTCGCCCAGCCGCCGCAGGCAGGCGCCCCGCGCGCCCGGCGTCATCTGCGCCCACGG
Source organism: Roseovarius sp. (assembly GCA_046290265.1). Classification (GTDB taxonomy): domain Bacteria; phylum Pseudomonadota; class Alphaproteobacteria; order Rhodobacterales; family Rhodobacteraceae; genus Roseovarius. The sequence continues at coordinate 458 of JBKAGF010000159.1, forward strand.
CCCCTCGTAACAGGCCCGGTGCGCGGCGCGCACGGCCCGGTCCACATCCTCGGCGGTGGCCTCGGGCGCCTCGGCCCAGGTCTCGCCCGTGGCCGGGTTGACCGTGGCGAACCTGCCCCCGTCCGAGGCGTCGACCCATGCGCCATCGATCAGCATCTTCAGTACCTGGACCATCCCGTTCTCCTTCATCCCGCCGCGCGCATCTGCGGCACCACCCGGCGATAGGCGCCATCGGCATAGGCCAGCGGCGCCGCCCCGCCCTCCAGCACGCGGGTCACGCGCCCCAGCACGATGACATGGCTGCCCGCCCGCGAGGCCTGTTCCATCTCGCAGTGAAACGCCGTCGCCCCGTCGATCACCGGCGCCTGGCCTTTCGGCGCGAACACCTCGATCCCGTCGAAACGGTCCGCCACAAGCGCGTCCTCGCGCCCCGCGAACCGGTCCGCGATCCGGTCCGACCCTTCCGGCAGCACGTTGACGCAGAACCGCCCGTTTTCCTGCACCGCGCCGGCGATCCGGCTTTCCCCGTGCAGGCAGACCAGGACCAGCGGCGGATCGGCGGACACCGAGGTGAAGGCGCTCACCGTGGCACCCGTGCGCCCCGCGGTGCCGTCGGTCGTGACCACCGTGACAGAGGCCGCCACCCGCCGCATCGCCGCGACAAAGGCGGCGCGGTCCTCAGGCGTGTCGATCGGACGTATCATGCTGTGCCTCCCCGGGTCTGCCTGTCCTGTCGCTCAGGAATGCCACGAGTCGGAAATTCTTGAAAACGAATTGTTTTGCACGTTTAATTCGAAAAACTCGAATTGACACGCGCAGGACCCTCCCCAGACCCCGATCCCCGGGGCCTCCAACCCGCAGGACCCCGCATGAACATCGCCGCGTTGCATACTTTCCTCGCCATCGTCGACAACGGCAGCCTCGTGCGCGCCTCGCAGGTGCTCAACGTCACCCAGTCCACCGTCACCGCGCGGCTGCACACGCTCGAGGACGAGATCGGCCAGCAGCTTCTCAACCGCCAGAAATCCGGCACCACGCTCACGCCTGCGGGCACCCGGCTGCTGCGCTATGCCCGTGTCATGACCGGCCTCTGGCGGCAGGCGAAA
>JBKAGF010000160.1:0-1558 GCA_046290265.1 Roseovarius sp.
TGCGGTACTGATCGAGCCGGTCGAACTCGATGAGGCCAAGAGCCTGATGAAGGCCCGCCGGATCGAGAAGCTGCTTGTGACCGATGGGGTCGGCAAGCTGACTGGCCTCCTGACGCTCAAGGACACCGAGCAGGCTGTTCTGAACCCGCAGGCCTGCAAGGACCGCCTCGGGCGGCTACGCGTCGCGGCGGCGACGACGGTCGGCGATGCCGGGTTCGAACGGACCGAGGCGCTGGTCGACGCGGGCGCCGACCTGATCGTCATCGACACCGCCCATGGTCATTCCGAAGGCGTCGCGCGCGCGGTGGAGCGGGCCAAGCGGCTGTCGAACGAGGTTCAGGTTGTGGCCGGGAATGTCGCGACGGGCGAGGCGACGCGGGCTCTGATCGATGCCGGTGCGGATGCGGTCAAGGTGGGGATCGGCCCGGGCTCTATCTGCACCACGCGGATGGTGGCGGGCGTGGGCGTTCCGCAACTGACCGCCATCCTCGACTGCGCGGCGGCGGCAGGCGATGTGCCGGTGATCGCGGATGGCGGGATCAAGTATTCCGGCGACTTCGCCAAGGCGATCGCCGCCGGGGCCTCCTGCGCGATGGTGGGTTCCATGATCGCGGGCACCGACGAAAGCCCGGGCGAGGTGATCCTCTACCAGGGCCGCAGCTTCAAGAGCTACCGAGGCATGGGTAGCCTGGGTGCGATGGCGCGCGGCTCGGCGGATCGCTATTTCCAGAAGGATGCCGCCAGTGACAAGCTGGTGCCCGAGGGGATCGAGGGCCGCGTGCCCTACAAGGGGTCTGCGGGAGCGGTGATCCATCAGCTGGTGGGCGGATTGCGCGCGGCCATGGGCTATACCGGCTGCGCCACGATCGAGGAGATGCGCACGCGGTGCCAGTTCGTGCGGATCACCGGCGCGGGCCTGAAGGAAAGCCATGTCCATGACGTGCAGATTACCCGCGAAAGCCCGAACTACCGCGCGTTCTGAGCCGTGACGCCCGCCGCACGTGTCGCCGCCGCGATCGAGATCCTCGACCGTGTCGTGGACGGCGAGGCGGCAGAGCAGGTCCTGACCCATTGGGCCCGCACCCACAGGTTCGCGGGGTCGGGCGATCGTTCGGCCATCCGGGACCTCGTGTTCGACATCCTGCGCTGCCGTCGCTCCTCGGCCTTGGCGGGCGGGGGCGAGGACGGGCGGTCGCTTATGATCGGGCATCTGCGCCTTCAGGACATCGACCTGGCCACGGTGTTCACCGGCGAGCGATATGCCCCCGCGCCCCTCACCGTTGAAGAAACGGAGGATCGGGATGCGCCCGAACGGCTGCGCGCGGCAGATATCGGTGCGCGGCTCGACTGGCCCGACTGGCTGTTGCCCGACACCCGCCGGAGCCTTGGCGACGAGATGGAGGCCGTGCTCGAGGCCAGCCGCCAGCGCGCCCCGGTCTTTCTTCGGGTCAACACCGCGCTGGCAAGCCGCGCGGAGGCGCAGCGCGCCCTGGCGGCGGAAGGCATCGATTGCACACCGCACCTGGACGTCGACACGGCCCTGGTCGTCGAGGGAACC
>JBKAGF010000161.1:0-1537 GCA_046290265.1 Roseovarius sp.
CGCGGCATCGTTGCCCGTAAGGGCATAGGCCGCCGAACCGCCCAGAGCCACCGTCAGCGTGGGCTTGACGAAACGGCGTTCCAGATCGAGCCACCAGCGGCAATGGTCGATCTCGTGACGATCGGGGTTCTGGTGCATGCGGCGCTTGCCCGTGGGGCGGAATTTGAAATGCTTGACCGCGTTGGTCATCCAGCTGTCGCCGACGCGGGCCTCGTCCATCAGCGTCGTCAGCAACTGTCCCGCTGGCCCCACGAAGGGTTTGCCGGCCAGATCCTCGGCATCGCCGGGTTGTTCGCCGACGATCATCAGGTCGGCCCCAGGGCTCCCCCTGCCCCAGACGGTCTGGGTTGCGGCCTCGCACAGCCCGCAACGCTTGCAGTGCATGGCGGCGGCGCGGGCCTCCTCCATCGTGTCGGGCAAATCGGCGACTCGCGGCTGTGGCAGGCGGCTTAGAATGCGTTCGGCATGGGCGGGCGCTTGGGTCGGCATGGCGGCGCGCATCCTTTCCACCCGCGCCTCGGCATCGGCGAGCATGCCGGGGATGAGGTCGGTTTCCGGCAGGTTCTTCCAGTATTTCAGCGGCATTTCCGAGCGCATGGCCTGAAGATGCAGGCGCGCGGGGTTGAAGATATTGGCGAAATAGGTGCCCCAGAGCGCCTCGGAGGCGTCTTCGGGCAGATTCGGGCGCTCCGCCGGGGGATGGAAGGTATGGGTCCCGTCCTCGAACCGGGCGACGCCCTGCGGCGTGGCGATCATCCAGTCCATGTCGGCAAAGCGCTTGGCGAAGAAGGGCGTGCCGGTTTCCAGGATGAAGTGATCGGGCTCGAACCACGCGCCGAAGCTGCGGCGGGGGCCGTCCGACGGCAGTTCGCGAAAGCGCACGAAGGCGTGCATCTTGTGAATGTCGCGGCGCACGGCCTTTTGCAGGACCGAGAGCTTGCGGGCGACGGGATCGGCGGGGTTGGCCAGCGCGCGGCGGTTGGTCTGGTGACGGTGCAGCGCCTGGTAGAGCAGAGTCGGCGCCTCGGTGCCGGAATGGCAGAGGGCGGTTCTGGCCAGCGACAGGAACTCTTTCGTCGTGGTCGCAGCGTGGGGGCCATCCGCCTCGGGCAGCGGGTCGGCGGGGAAAAGGCTGTTGTCCTCTCCCCTGCCCCACTCCACCCGATCCGGCGGCACGGCGTGGGTCAGCAGGCGTCGGGCAGCATCGCGCCACGCCTCGAAAAAGCCGAGCGTCGGGAGGGTGACGCGGTACATCAGAAAAGGCTCAGCTGTTCCGGCGCGGGCGCGAAGCGGGCCCTCAGGTTTGCGCTGTCGGTCAGGCCGCCGGGGGACCAGTCGGGCGTGGTGACAAAGGATTTCGCCATGCCCATCCGCGCGCCCATGCGCAGAAGGTCGGCATAGCGCAGCGCGCCGGAGCGACGCGCGGTGAGGATGCGGTTGACGGTCTTGGTCCCGAACCCCGGTACGCGCAAGAGCACGTCCCGCCCCGCGCGGTTCACGTCGACGGGGAACTGCCCGCGATGCGCCAGCGCCCAGG
>JBKAGF010000162.1:0-1537 GCA_046290265.1 Roseovarius sp.
GACCTGCATGGGCTATCTGATCGCCTGCGCCGACACCGCCGTGATGGCCCTGCACGACTGCGATATCGTGACCTATGACCGCGAGATGCTGGCGCGGCTGGTCTATCCGGCGGCGCATCCCGGTTTCCGCTACCAGATGGTCAAGGGATATTATCCGCGGGTCGACGGGACCAAGCTGAACGGCCGGGTGACGCGCCTGCTGGTCAGCCCGCTACTGATCGCGCTGAAAAAGGTGATCGGGGATCGCGATTACCTCGATTACCTGCGCAGCTTCCGCTATCCGCTGTCGGGCGAGTTCGCCATGCGCACGCCGATGCTGCCCGACCTGCGGGTGCCATCGGACTGGGGGCTGGAAATAGGGGTGCTGTCCGAGGCGTGGCGCAATCTTGCCCCGCAATCGGTCTGCCAGGTCGAGATCTCGGATGCCTATGACCACAAGCATCAGGACCTGTCGCCCGAGGATGCCTCCAAGGGGCTGAGCCGCATGTCGACGGATATCTGCAAGGCCGTCTTCCGCAAGCTGGCCTCGGACGGCACGGTATTCACGCCCAATCTTTTCCGGACGCTCAAGGCCACCTACTACCGCGTCGCGCTGGACCTGCTGGAAAGCTATTACGCCGACGCCAAGATGAACGGGCTGACCGTGGACCGGCACAAGGAGGAGAAATCGGTGGAACTTTTCGCCGAGAACATCATCCGTGCCGGCCAGATCTTCATCGAGAACCCCCACGCCACCCCCTTCATCCCGACATGGAGCCGCGTGCACGCCGCCGATCAAGAATTCCTGTCGAACCTGAAGGCCGCGGCGCTGGAGGACGCGCAGGAGTTCAGCTGACGCCCTCGCGCCGTTCGGTCCCGCTGCGGTTGGCGATCCAGCGGCACTGGTAGGGCGCAAAGGATATCGCCTCTGCCTCGGGGCAGATCGGCTCGCCGGTCAGAAGGTCGCGCCAGGCGTCGTCCTCGATCAGGTTCAAGGCGTCGGGGGTCACCGTGACCGTCTCGTCACTGACATTGTGGATGGCAAAGATCGACTGGTGGCGGTCCAGGCTCTGCCGCCAGACACCGAACAGGCGCGGATCCAGCCGCAGGGTGAACTGCGTGGCATTGGGATGGAACCCCGGCTGACCCGCACGCACCCGCAGCCGCCGCGACAGCGCCGCCATCACCCACGCCTGGTCGGTTTCGGGATCTTCCAGCAGGTCCAGAAGGTCCGGATAGTGCCAGCGATACCGGTTGATCGCGCGGTTCATGCCGCGCCGCTCGACCCCCTCGTGATCTCCGGGCGTGGCCAGGAAGGAATGGATATAGAAGGCCGGGATTCCCTCCAGCGACATCGGGATCGTCTGGGAGCAGAGAAACCGGTCGAGATGATGTGCATCCTCGCCCTTGAACGTCACGCGCATCACGTCGAAAAGCGAGCAGTTCAGCTCATAGGCCTGTTCGGTCCCGTCCGGCATGGTGCGCATGGACACCAGGGCGCCGGCCTGTTGCGCGGTGCCGATCATGCGCTGCTTTTCCTCGGCGGGCAGCACGCCCT
>JBKAGF010000163.1:0-1530 GCA_046290265.1 Roseovarius sp.
CCGTGGTCATGATCTTGTCCTGGCAGAAGGACCAGGCCGCGACATCGCCCAGCCCGCCCACCGGGCGGCCCTTGTAGCGCGCGCCATGCGCCTGGGCGCAATCCTCGATCAGCGCGATGCCGCGCGGTTTCGCCAGCGCGGCCAGCGGGTCCATGTCGCAGGGCCAGCCGGCCAGGTGCACGCAAAGGATCGCGCGTGTCCGGTCCGTCAGGCACGGGGCCACCGTCTCGGCGCTGATGTTCTGGCTTTCGGCATCCACGTCGGCAAAGACCGGCACCGCGCCCGCGTTCACGATGGCCGAGACCGAGGCCATGAAGCTGCGGGGTGTCACGATGACCTCGTCCTCGGCCGTCCCGCCGTTCTGCGACCCGATCCCCAGGCCGTGCAGGGCCAGGTCGATGGCGACCGTGCCGTTGGCCAGCGCAATGGCATGCGGCGTGCCCGCGAAGGCGGCGAACTCCCGCTCGAACGCCCGCCCCTCCTCGCCGGTCCAGTAGTTCACCCGGTTCGACAGCAGGACAGCCGACACGGCGTCGGCCTCTTCCTGCGTGAAACTGGGCCAGGGTGCGAAGGCCGGCTGGGTCATGTCTGCTCCTCGGTCAGGCGGGCTGCGCCGGCGGCGGCGCGGTGTCGGGCAGTGCGGGCGCGGTCGTCCCGGGCGTCGCGCGGACCTTGCGCCGGGCGGCGGTGGCGTCGACCGCCCTGGGTCCGGCGATTAGGACCTTGAGCCACAGGAAGATGTCCCCGCTGGTCATCGAAGTCGCCAGCATGGCGAAGTGATAGCCGTTCATCTGCCGCAGTCGCAGCGCGAAGATCACGGCGAAGACCATCAGCCCCACGACGCCAGTGTTGATGAGCACGTCCATGAACACATTGTGCGGATACCGGAGATCCCAGCTGTTCATCCGGCGATATGCCTCGCCGCCGGGACCGAACAGCGGGGCGGACAGGAAGACATCCCAGGCCTCCTGCCAGGCATGGGCGCGTTGCTGCAGGATCCGCTCAATCAGGCTGCCCCCCATTCCAGAGGAATGGAAAAAGCGTGACTGGCTGATCGGCACGGCCAGGGCCGCCACACCGACGCCCGCCAGCAGCCAGCGCGTCGGGCTGAAGTTGCGCATCAGATACCAGGCCGTCACAAGGACGACGAAGGCCATCGGCGTGCGGCTCAGCGTCGTGACGACGCCGAGGAACAGGATTCCCAGCTTGAAGATGTCGAACGGCCCGGGCCGCAACTGCGCGCGCGGGGTCAGAAGCAGCAGCGCATAGCCCATCGCGCAGATCATCCCGAACTTGATGACACCGCTGAAGACCATGTCCTCTCGGTCCCAGAAGCCATAGCCGTGGATGAACAGTTTCCAGAACAGCGAGAAGGCCGCGTAGATCACGATCAGGTTGATGAAGGCCGTAGTGGCGACGGCGCCGGGCTTGCGGAAGATGAAGGAGAAGGCAGTGACCTCGATCAACAGAAAGGTGATCTGCAGCAGGTCGTAGGCGTTTCTTGCGGCGAAGACCGTGGTGAAGCCGACC
>JBKAGF010000164.1:0-1519 GCA_046290265.1 Roseovarius sp.
CCTCGGTCTGGTCGTGGGTGACGTAGATCATGGTGTGGCCGAACTGTTGATGCAGTTGCTTCAATTGCGTGCGCAGTTCCCACTTCATGTGCGGGTCGATGACGGTCAGCGGCTCGTCGAAGAGAAGCGCGTTGACGTCCTCGCGGACCATGCCGCGGCCGAGGCTTATCTTTTGCTTGGCGTCCGCAGTGAGGCCGCGCGCCTTGCGGTTCAGCGTGTCCTCGAGCCCGATCATGGTGGCGATTTCCTGCACGCGCTGGGCGACATAGGCCTTGTCGGCGCCACGGTTCTTGAGCGGGAAGGCGAGGTTTTCGCGCACGGTCATGGTGTCGTAGACGACCGGGAACTGGAAGACCTGCGCGATGTTGCGCTCGGTCGTGGGGGCATGCGTCACGTCGACATCGTTGAAGAGGATGCGGCCCCGGCTGGGCTGCAGGAGCCCCGAGATGATGTTGAGCAACGTGGTCTTGCCGCAGCCTGACGCCCCCAGAAGGGCATAGGCCTCGCCATCGGACCAGTCGTGGTTCAGCTCCTTGAGGGCGAAATCGTCCTCGGAGGTGGGGTTGGGAAGATAACTGTGCGCGAGATTGTCGAGCGTGATCTTTGCCATTGTCGTCAGCCCCTCATGCCGCCAGCGCGTAGGCGGCGGGGGCCACCAGCGCGCCGTCTTCGCTGAAGATGTAGATATGGGCCGGATCCAGATAGACCGGCAGGTCGCGGCCCGGTTCCAGCTCGTGAATGCCGTGGATCACACCGACCCAGCGGCTGCCCGCGTGGTCGAGATGGATGAAGGTTTCCGAGCCGGTGAGTTCGGTCACGCCGAGCCTTGTCACGAAGCGCATGGCGGCGTCGGTGTGCTGTGCGATCTCCAGGTGGTTCGGGCGGAAGCCGGCGGTGTAGCGGCCATCGGGCAGGTCGGCCATCCTGCCGGTTGCGGGCAGGGACTGGCCTTCGCCCAGCATCAGCTTGCCGCCGGTCTTGGAGATTTGCAGGAAGTTCATCGGCGGGTCCGAAAAGACGCGCGCGGTGGTGGCATCGGCGGGCTGGCGATAAACCTTGGGCGTGGGGCCGAATTGCGTGACGCGGCCCTCCCAGAGGGTGGCGGTGTTGCCGCCCAGCAGAAGCGCCTCTTCGGGTTCGGTGGTGGCGTAGACGAAGATCGCGCCGGACTCCTCGAAGATGCGGGGGATCTCGATGCGCAACTCCTCGCGCAGCTTGTAGTCGAGGTTGGCCAGCGGTTCGTCCAGCAGGACGAGACCGGCATTTTTCACGAGCGCGCGGGCCAGGGCGCAGCGCTGTTGCTGGCCGCCGGACAGCTCGAGCGGCTTGCGGTTAAGCATGGGGGTCAGTTGCAGCATCTCGGCGGTGTCGCGCACGGCGCGGTCGATCTCGTCCTTGGGCTTGCCCGACAGGCGCATGGGGCTGGCGATGTTGTCGTAGACGGACATCGACGGGTAGTTGATGAACTGCTGGTAGACCATGGCGACGCCGCGATCCTGCACGCGCATTCCGGTAACAT
>JBKAGF010000165.1:0-1490 GCA_046290265.1 Roseovarius sp.
CGGATCAGGTCCGGGATCGCGTCGCGCAACGCAAGGCCCCGCCCCGGGCCTGACCCGGGGCCTCCCGCCCGGCTTTAACCATTCCCTAACTTTCCCGCGCCACGCTCGGCCCCATGTCCGACCCGCGCGCCTTCAAGGAAATGTCCCTGCCGCTCTTCGACAGCGACGAAGTGCCCGTGTCCGCGACCGCGCCCGGCACGCAGCCTTCCTACATCCGCGACCACCGCAAACGCCTGCGCGACCGCTTCATGTCCGGCGGCGCCAGCGCTTTGCCGGATTACGAAATGCTCGAACTCGTGCTTTTCCGCGCGATCCCCCGGCGCGACGTCAAACCGCTGGCCCATGCCCTGCTGGACCGCTTCGGCAGTTTCAACGCCGTCATCTCTGCCCCCCTGGAACAGCTTTGCGCAGTCCCCGGCATTGGAAAGGCGGTGATCTGCGAGTTGAAGGTCGTCGAGGCGGCCGCACACCGCCTCGCGCGCTCGCGCGTGGCGCAACGCCCCATCGTCTCCAGCTGGGATGCCCTGCTGGACTACTGCCATACGGCCATGGCCCATCGCGATACCGAACAGTTCCGCGTCTTCTACCTTGATCGTCGCAACACGCTCATCGCCGACGAGGAACAGGCCCGCGGAACCGTGGACCATGTCCCCGTCTACCCGCGCGAGGTGGTCAAGCGTGCCCTGCATCTCAATGCCAGCGCCCTCATTCTCGTGCATAATCACCCCTCGGGCGACCCCACCCCGTCGCAGTCCGATATCGACATGACCCGTCAGGTCGAGACCGCCGCCCAGGCGCTGGGCATCACGCTGCACGATCACATCATCATCGGCAAATCCTGCGAGACCAGCTTTCGCAGCGCGGGCCTTTTATAGACCCTAACGCACCCAAACCTCGACCCGCCGGTTGATCTGTCGCCCCCAGGCGGTGCCGTCGCAGGCCATCGGCATCGCCTCTCCGAACGCTTCCAGGTCCATGCCGATCCGCTCCATGTTGGCGGTCTCCGCCGCCGCCACCACGGCGTCGCGTACCGCCTCGGCACGGCGCAGCGCGATCCGCCGGTTGTTGTCGGCCGGTCCGGCGCCGTCGCTGAACCCGACAAAGACCAGCCGCCGCGCATCGTATTTTCCCACCTCCATCGCCCGCGCCAGTTGCGCCACGTTGGACCGCGACTGCGCATCCAGCCGCGCCGATCCGGGCTCGAACCGGAACGTCGTGGTCAGCCGCTTCAGCGGCGTCAGGGCGGCCACCATGCGCTGCAGTTCCTCCAGCCCCAGCTCGTCGCCCGCCTGCGCGATCGCGTTGGCAAACCTGTCGCCCTGCTCATCCACCCCGATCTCCTCGGGCGACTGGTCGACAAAACCCGCACGCCGGATCACCAGCTGCGCCGTCGGATCGTTCAGATAGGCCAGAAAGTCGCGCCCCAGCTTCGGCAGGCGCCGCGCCGGCAGGTACAGGAACATCGGCGCCGTCAGCGGGTAATCCTCGGT
>JBKAGF010000166.1:0-1467 GCA_046290265.1 Roseovarius sp.
GACCTTGGTCATTTGGCTTTGTGCAAGATCGGCGACGCGCCGTGCCACGGAGCCGGTCTCGTCGGTGTCCAGACCGGGATAGGCGCTTTTCCGGGTCAGCGCGATACGCCCCGCCGGGTGGGCGGCTGCCAGCGCCTTTGCCATGCGCGTGATCCGGTCCAGTATCTGGTGCGGATCATCCTGGGCCAGGTGCCGGAATTCGAAATCCATTTCGGCATGGGCGGGAACGACATTGACTGCCGTCCCACCCGTCAGTCGCCCGACATGGACAGTGGAATAGGGGACGTCGAAGGCCGGATCGCGCGCGCCGTCCCTCTCGAACTCGGCCTGAAGCGCCCGCAGAAGCGCCATGAAATCTCCCGCCAGGTGCAAGGCGTTCTGATAGCGCGGGGCAAGCGCGGAATGGCCTTCCTCGCCCTCGAAGGTTGCGGTGAAGGCCATCTTGCCCTTGTGCCCGGTGGCCACCGACAGTTCCGTGGGTTCTCCCACGATGCAGTAGCGTGGGTTGCCCAGCAGCGGGGCCAGCCGATCGCGCATTTCCGCGATCCCGGCACAGCCGACCTCCTCGTCATAGGACAGGACCAGCTTGAGCGGTTCCGAAAGCTGGGCGTGGCTCGCCCGGTCGGCCAAAGACATCATGCAGGCGACAAAACCCTTCATGTCGGTGGTGCCACGACCGTAAAGTCTCGTGCCTTCGGCGGTCAGCCGGAACGGCGGGCGTGTCCAGTTCTGGCCAGCCACGGGCACCACATCGGTATGCGCGGAAAGCACGATCCCCCCCTCGGCCTGCGGACCAATCTCGGCAAAAAGCCCCGCCTTTCGGCCATCCGGAGACGGAAGACGCGTCACGCGGCAACCTGCGGAACACAGGCGCTCTTCGACGAACTCCACAAGGTCCAGATTGCTTTGATGACTGACCGTTTCGAAGCCGATGAGACGGTCGAGATAGCTCAGCGTGTCGGTCATGGCGCGGCGCCTTCGGCCAGTTCCGCCCGCGAATGTTCCAGGAAGGCCGCGTTGGTGCGGCTTTTCATGCTGTCCGGCAAACCCAGAACGCCCATCGCCATTGGTTCCACCTCGCCCGTCAGTGGCACGAAGCTGAGCGGCTTGCCATCGGGTGCGACGGCGTCGCGGGGACGGAAATTGGCGATGGAATAGCCAAAGCCATTCGCCACGAGACTGCGCATCACCGCAATGTCGCGGGTGCGCTCGGTGATCGTCGGGCGAAGGTCGGCGCGGGTGAAGAATGCCAGGAAATAATCCGCGCTCATCGGCAGGTCGAGCAGCACCATGGGATGCGGGGCAAGATCGCGCACAGTCAGGCTTTCATATCCGGCCAGCGGGTGATCCGTTGCCAGCAGCACGAAGGGGGACAGGTTCCGGATCGGGTGAAACTCCAGGTCTGAAGGCAATGTCATGTCATAAGTAAGCGCAAGGTCGATCTCTGCCCGGCGCAGACCGGCGAAT
>JBKAGF010000167.1:0-1441 GCA_046290265.1 Roseovarius sp.
GGTGACAGACACCCCCAGAACGCTGGTCCGCCGTACACCCTGGCCAGACAGCGCAAGCCGCCCCGTGGGCACGCCGATCCAGCCCTCGGTCGTCTACGCCTCCGAAAGCCCGGACATGCTGGACGCGCAATACGGCGGGCAGATGCCGGGCTACACCTACGCCCGCGAGGGTCATCCGAACGCCGATGTGCTGGCCGCCAAGATCGACGGGATGGAGGGCGCCACCGATGGCCTGGTGACCGGCAGCGGCATGGCGGCGGTGACGGCGGCGATGCTGGGCGCGCTGAAGGCGGGCGATCACGTTCTGGGCGGGGACCAGCTTTACGGCCGCTCGCTGCGCCTGATGCACGAGGAATTGCCGCGCATGGGCATCGCCACCAGCCTTGCCGACCCCACGGACGTGGGCGCCATGGCCGCCGCGCTGCGCCCCGAAACCCGGCTGATCCTGATCGAGACGGTCTCGAACCCGACGCTGCGGGTGGCCGACCTGGCTGGGATCGCGGCGATGGTGCGGGACAGGGGCATCCTTCTGGCGGTGGACAACACCTTCACCACGCCGCGGGCGATCCGGCCCTTCGAACATGGCGCCGACATCGTGATTCACTCGGTCACAAAACTTCTCGCCGGACACTCCGACGCCACGCTGGGTTATGTCGCCGCGCGCGACGCGGCCCTGCGCAAGCGGATCCTCGACGTGGCCGTGACCATGGGCCTGACGGCAAGCCCCTTCGACTGCTGGCTGGCCGAACGCGGGCTCTATTCGTTCGAGCTGCGCTATGACCGGGCCGAGGAGAACGCCGCGGCGCTTGCCGATGCCCTGGGCGCGCATCCCGGTGTCCGGCGCGTGCTCTATCCGCTGCGGCCCGATCATCCCGATCACAACCGCGCGGTCGGGCTCCTCGGGGGCAGGGGCGGCAACATGGTCAGCTTCGAGATCGAGGGAGGCCGCGATGCCGCCAACCGGCTGGTGCGCGCGGCCCCCGATATCGCCTTTGCGCCCACGCTGGGCGACATCGGCACCACGCTGTCCCATCCCGCGACCTCGTCCCATCGCGCCCTGACGCCCGAGGCGCGCGCGGAAAAGGGCATGAGCGAGGGCTTCTTCCGCGTCTCGGTCGGCGTCGAACCGGCCGCGCTTCTGATCGGCGAACTGACGGCCGCAATCGACGCAGCCGTTTCGGGGCAGGGATGAGCCAGGCCCTTCTCCAGTCCATGATCGAGGCGCTGCCCGCGCCATCGCTTTTTGTGGACAGGTCCGAACGCATCGCTGCCGCCAACGCTCCTGCCCAGCGGCTTTTCGGACCGACCATGTTGGGCCGGCACTACATCACCGTTCTTCGGCAGCCCAATCTTCTGGATTGCGTGGAGGGTGCGCTGACTCAGGACCGGGTAGTGACGGGACAATACCTGACCTCCGAAGCCTCACGCGAGACAACGTATC
>JBKAGF010000168.1:0-1394 GCA_046290265.1 Roseovarius sp.
ATACTCGCGCCGCCGGCCCCCGCCGGCCTGGCGCGCACGGCCGGCGGGGGCGCGTCACGCCAGCCCCCTTCCGAGGACGCAGGTCCGAGGCGACCCTGCGCGCGTGAAACGCGCTCGATCGAACTGAAAGCCTAGCGTCGCCAGCCCACCGGCGGATCGGCCCGGCTCGCGTCCCAGTCGGGCTCGAAGCCCAGCACTTCCGTCGCCGGCGGCAGGGCCGGATTGAACAGGACATTATGCGCCATCGTCGCCTGGTGCAGCAGGTTGTGCGGCGCCAGCCGCCAGACCTTGCAATAAAGCTCGAACGCCTGCCCATAGGCCGCGAAGCGCAACGTCGCATGCCCCGCCTCGTGCAGCGCCTTGGCGCCCGGGCTGCCCGGCGGGAAGGTGGCGGTCAGGATGTCGGAAAACTCCTTGGCCTTCTGATAATAGGTCGCCGACAGGAATTGCAGCGCACTCTGCCGCCGCTGCGCCGGGTCGTTGGTCTTGGCCGCCATATGCTGCAATTCCGGCGTCACCGAATAGCCCGGCGCCTTGTTCAAAAGCGTGATCACCACGCCCATGGGCGCCTCATGCCCTTCCGGCGTCACCTCCGGCATGATCGCATCATCGGGGCGCCCGTCATTGTTGCGCATGGCCAGCTGCCGCACATGGCACTGCCATTTCAGGAACCCCAGCCGCAGCGGGTTGTCGGAATAGCTCTGCCCCAGTTGGGCCGCCAAAGATGTCATGCCACGCTCCTCTCGGGGTCTGGCGTTTCCATGTCGAAATCCCGGTCGCTGGTCAGGCTCGGTACCCGCCCCGCGGCCTTTTCCACGTCATCGAGGTCGATCACCGCCTGCACCACGCCGGGCTCCGTGCCGCCCTCGGCCAGCACCTCGCCCCACGGCCCGACGATCAGAGAATGGCCGTAGCATTCGCCCCCGCCCGGCACCGGCCCGATCGCACAGGGCGAGACGACAAAGCGCGTATTCTCGATCGCCCGCGCCCGGTTCAGCACGTGCCAATGCGCCTCGCCCGTCTTCTTCGTAAATGCGGCAGGGCAAATCAGCATCTCCGCCCCCGCCTGCGCCAGCCCGCGCCACAGCATCGGAAACCGCAGGTCGTAACAGATCGTATGCCCGATCCGCCCGAACGGCGTGTCGTGAATGACGGCCCGGCTGCCCGGCGCCACCCGCTCGCTCTCGCGATAAACTTCCGTCTCGCTCAACTGGATGTCGAACATGTGGATCTTGTCATACCGCCCCGTGATCGCGCCTTTATCGTCCAGCATGATGCCACGGTTGATGATCCGCCCGTCCGGTCCGTCCACCGCGATGGAGCCGAGGTTCATCCAAACCCCCGCCGCCCGCGCAAACGCCCGCGCCTCGCGCAGGAACGGATGATCGGCCTCG
>JBKAGF010000169.1:0-1394 GCA_046290265.1 Roseovarius sp.
GGCCAGGATGCAATCGACATCGCCGTCAACTATGCGCCTGTCAATATCGCCTGCCATGACATCCCTTCGTATATCCTGCTACGCTATTGACCGTCGTCGTCCGTAACAATCTGCCGGATGGCCGCCGGGCGCGGATAGTCTACGAACCTGTTGCCTTTCACATAGGCATCCTGCGGCAGATACGGAAACTGGTCGTTGATCGGGCGACCCATTTCAAGCTTGGGCTCGATCAGCGTTTCCTCGGACAACACGATCTCGATGACCGAAGGCCCGCCGACAAACAGCCCGGCCTGAAGCTGGTCCATCCGTTCGATCCGATGATGGGCCAGCCCATAGGCTCGCGCGACAGCGCCAAAATCGGGGGTCGAGTAGCCCTCTTGCGAGGCCGTGTGACGCCCGCCGAGATAGGAATCCTGGAACTGCTTGATGATGCCGTAAGAGACATTGTTCATCACGACGATCTGAATATCCAGGCCCAGATGCGCGATGGTCTGCAATTCCTGTATGTTGACCTGAAAGCCGCCGTCGCCGTTGACGGACACCACCTGACGGTCCGGCGCGCTTAGCTTGGCGCCGATCGCGGCGCACAGCGCATAGCCCATGGGCGAATTGCCACCCGCGGTAAACAGAGTCTGCCTGCGTACGGAAAATCCCTGATGCAGCCAGCACACCGCCGCCCCGGTATCGCCGGCCACAACGGCATCCTCGTCAACGATTTCGGACAGACGGCGCATGACATCATAGGGCGACAGCGTGTTCAAGCGTCGCGCGGTGGAACTGCTTTCGCGGCCGCGATAGGCCGCCTTCATCTGCCGCACATAGTCGCGCCAGTCGGGTGATACGGGAGGGGTTCGGGTGCGGGACAGGATCTGCGGCAGGGCGCGAAGGTCGATCACGGTGCCGGAATAGCGACCGCCGCCGTATTTCCGGATCTCCTCGCCGTCGATGTCAAGGACATGTACGGCTGCCCCGACCGCGAAATTCTCGGAATTTCCGGACCGCTGGCGGTTGTCGAGGCGGCTGCCAAGCACGATCACCGCGTCGGCATTCTGCAAGACGAAATTTGCACCCCGGTTACCATAGACCCCGATCTGCCCGACATAGCCGTCATGGTCATGCGAAAAGGCCGACAGGCCCGCCCAACTGGCCACGAATGGTATCGCGGTCTGGTCCAGCCATTGCGACAACTGCGCTCCGACGCCCGCCATCCCCACGCCGCCGCCCCACAGAACCACCGGGCGCTGCGCCCCGGCCAGCACGGCGGTCAGCCTGTCGGCCGCGTCACGCGCGTCATCCTCGGGAAACGCCGGTGACGGGCGAATATCGGCAATGTCGCAATACAGCTGAGCCTGTTGCACATCCATCGGCACATCGACCAGAACCGGCCCCATCCG
>JBKAGF010000170.1:0-1378 GCA_046290265.1 Roseovarius sp.
ACTGGTGGACCGTGCTGCTGGGCCTGTCCTTTGTCGCCGTTACGCTCTTTGCGCCCAAGGGCATCGGCGGGCTTTTCGACCTGCTGTCAGATCGCCTGACCCCCAACCGCCACGGCGCGGACCTGGGCCCCGACCAAGGCGCCCTGCGCGAACAGGAGGCCGACAGATGAGCCAGCTTCTGGAAGTCTCCGGCGTCTCGGTCAGCTTCGACGGTTTCAAGGCGCTCAACAACCTGTCCTTTTCCATCGGCAAAAGGGAATTGCGCGCCGTCATCGGCCCCAACGGCGCGGGCAAGACCACCTTCATGGACGTGGTCACCGGCAAAACCAAGCCCGACGAGGGCCGCGTGCTCTGGGCCGAGCCGCCCGTCTCGCTGCTGGGCAAATCCGAAAGCACCATCGCGATGGCGGGCGTCGGCCGCAAGTTCCAGCGCCCCACCGTGTTCGAGGATCAGACGGTCGAGGCCAACCTGATGATGGCGCTGCGCAAGCCCCGCTCGCCCTTCGCCGTCCTCTTCTTCAAGCCCAGCGCCGAGGATCGCGACCGCGTCGCCGATTTGGCGGGTACGATCGGCCTCGCGCAGGCGCTCGGTCGCAAATCGGGCGAGCTGTCGCACGGGCAGAAACAATGGCTTGAAATCGGGATGCTGCTGGCACAGGACCCGCAGCTTTTGCTGGTGGACGAACCGGCGGCGGGCATGACCACCGCAGAGCGGGAAAAGACCACAGACTTGCTGCGCGAGGCCGCCAGGACACGCGCCGTCGTGGTCGTGGAGCATGATATGGAGTTCGTCCGCCGCCTTGGCTGCAAAGTGACCGTCCTGCACGAAGGCTCGGTGCTGGCCGAAGGCTCCATCGACCATGTCACCAAGAATGAAAACGTGATCGAGGTGTATCTTGGCCGATGATATCCTGAGCGTCGAGGGTCTGACCCTCCACTACGGCGGCAGCCAGATCCTGAACGGCATCGACATGGGCGCGCGGCAGGGCGAGGTCACCTGCATCATGGGCACCAACGGCGTCGGCAAGACCTCCCTGCTGAAGGCCCTGTCCGGCACCCACCCCCGCTCCGGCGGCACCTACAGGCTGGCGGGGGAACGCATCGGCAAGCTGGGCGCCTACGACATGGCGCGGCGCGGCGTCGGATACGTGCCCCAGGGCCGCGACATCTTCCCGTTCCTGACGGTCGAGGAGAACCTGGAAACCGGTTTCGCCTGCCTGCCCCGCAACGAACGCCACCTGCGCGACGACATCTTCGACCTCTTCCCCATTCTAAAGGAATTCATGCCACGGCGCGGCGGCGACCTGTCGGGTGGCCAACAGCAACAGCTTGCCATCGCCCGGGCGCTCATCACCAAACCCAAGGTCCTGTTGCTGGA
>JBKAGF010000171.1:0-1353 GCA_046290265.1 Roseovarius sp.
TTTTTGCTTAACCCAGGCCCAACTCCCTGAAAACCCTGGGCAATTCCTCCGGCAAATCCTCCGCAACCAGCCCCGGCCCGAAGGCCCGCGCACATTCCACGTGCAGCCACGCCGCCGTCTCCGCCGCCTGCATCGGCGCAAAACCCCGTGCCAGCAGCCCGGTGATGAACCCCGCCAGCACATCGCCCGCGCCCGCCGTCGCCAGCCACGGCGCGGCCCGCTCGTACTGCGCCGAGTTCACCGAACACCGCCCGTCCGGCGCCGCGATCACCGTATCCGGCCCCTTGAACAGCACCACGCACCCGGCCCTTGCCGCCGCCTCCCGCGTCGCATCCACCTTGGAATAGGCCGGGCCTTTCGTGGGCGCCGCATCCAGCTTCTCCGCAATATCCGGAAAAAGCCGCGCAAACTCCCCACCATGCGGCGTCAGCACACAAGCCCCGTGCAACATCCCGAACAACGCCTCCGGCGCCTCGGCAAACGCCGTCAGCGCATCCGCATCCAGCACGAGCGAGCGGGACGGCTCCGCCCCCAACGCCACCGGCACCAGCTCCCGCGCCCGCTCGACACCCAAGCCCGGCCCGAGGCACAGCGCATTCACCCGCCTGTCCTCCAGCACCTCCGCCAGGCCTTCGGCATCCGCCACCCGCCGCAACATCAGCGCGGTGATCTGGCAGGCCACCTCCTGCTGCGCAGAGGGCGGCACCCCCAGCGTCACCAGCCCCGCCCCGATCCTCAACGCGCCCCTCGCCGCCAGCCTCGCCGCCCCGGTCCGCCCGGACCCGCCGGTGAGGATGAGGGCATGGCCGTGGGAGAACTTGTGCGTCGGCCGCCCGAAAGAATCCGTTTTTCCCAGAAGATACGGACGACCGACAAGTTCGGCCGGCCGCATGTCGGCCAAACGCTTCCGCTTCCAATAGAACGGCGTGGTCTGCAATTCCCGCTTTGACCGTTTCAGCCCGATATCCGCGACCACGAGCTTGCCGCATGTGAACGGCCCCCGCGCCAGGTGATGCCCGACCTTGTCCGTATGAAACGACACAGTAAGGTCCGCCCAGAGCCCGTCGCCCTCCAGCACCTTCCCGCTGTCGCTGCAAAGCCCCGACGGCATGTCGATCGCGACGATTTTCGGGAAGTCCGGCTCGAACCGATGATCCCACTCCGGAAGTAAGGACCCAAGGCCCTCTTCAATGCCGCGCGTCAGGCCGGTCCCGAACAGCGCATCGACGATCAGATCACTCTCCCAAGGGTCATGGAGATCACCGGTGACCGGGATCGGCCGGACATGCCCACCCCACCGCTCGTAATTCACCCGCGCATCCGGCGGCAGCTTCTCCGCGTCCCCGTAAAGGA
>JBKAGF010000172.1:0-1344 GCA_046290265.1 Roseovarius sp.
GGATGAGCCGACCGAGGGCATTCAGCCCAACGTGATCCAGCAGATCGGCGAGGCGATCCGACTGCTGCGCAGCCAGGGCGACATCGCGATCATCCTGGTCGAGCAGTATTTCAGCTTTGCCTTCGACCTGGGCGACCGGTTTTACGTGATCGAACGCGGTGCGGTGAAACTGAACGGAGACAAGGACAGCCTGACCAGCGATCAACTGGCCGAAAGCACCGCCATATGATCCGCATGGCGAATACGTGCCAATAGGCCTAGAATACGTCATGCAACATTACGATCCCGGCCAGCCCGACGGCACGAATGCCAGCCTGACCCTCGCCATTTCCCCAGATGGCACGCCCGAACCGGGCCGCACCTACCCGGTCGAGGCCCGTTGCGGCGTGGCCGTCCGCGTGGCGAAGGGCCAGACCCTCACCGTCATCAATCCCAGCGGTCACCAGGTCTGCGACTTCTGGGCCTTCGCGCCCGAAAACTTGCATGAACATCTGTCCATGGCGCATCTGCACACGACGCTCGGTTCCATCTTTCCTAAGGTCGGTGACCCGCTGGTCAGCACCCTGCGGCGCACGCTTCTGACGATCACCGAAGACACCTCGCCCGGCGTGCATGACACGGTCATCGCCTCCTGCGACGACGCCCGCTACCGCCAACTCGGGTGCACCACCTATCACGACAATTGCGCCGACAATCTGCGCATGGCGCTGATCGCCATTGGCCTTCGTGCGCCGGTGGTCCCCGCGCCCTTCAATCTTTGGATGAACGTGCCCGTGGCCCCGGACGGTAGCACCCGCTTCGCCTCGCCCGTCGCCGCCTCCGGTGACCGCATGTCCTTTTACGCCGAAACGGACGTGATCGCCGTGATTTCCGCCTGCCCGCAGGATCTGACCCCGGTCAATGGCGAAGGCATCGCGCCCGGCCCGCTGGCGTTCACGATTACCACAGGTTGATTCCCCGAAGCGTCGATGCCCCCGAAACGGGGCAGGTTTCAGGTCTGCGCGACCTGCCGGCCGGACTGGGTAAAATTTCCGTTCATCATCGAAACTGGGTAACCTTTTTCGGTAACGGCACGCGTGCGATTCCTGCGTGTAGTTCCCATAAAAACACAGCTTGAAACCAACGGGGAAACAACCGAGATGAGTTGCGACAAAAACAAAAGAAAACAATTCCTTAGGCGCGATGTTCTACGGCTTGGCGGGGGTGTCGCCCTAAGCGCGCCTTTCGTCAGCCGGGCCTGGGCGCAGACCACCGAAATCAACATGCTGGCCTGGTACGGACACGGCGAACCCGACATCGTCGGCGCCTTCGAGGAGGCCAACAACGTCAAGTTCGTGCCCAAGT
>JBKAGF010000173.1:0-1343 GCA_046290265.1 Roseovarius sp.
GGGTTTATGGTTAACGAACCGTTGCACTAGACCCTCCCCAGGGCAAAGCCCTTGGCGATGTAGTTGCGGACGAAATAGATCACCAGCGCACCGGGCACGATGGTCAGGACACCCGCCGCCGCCAGCACGCCCCAGTCGATGCCCGCTGCCCCTTGGGTGCGGGTCATGATGGCGGCGATGGGCTTGGCGTCCACCGTCGTCAGCGTGCGGGAGAGCAGCAGTTCGACCCATGAGAACATGAAGCAGAAGAAGGCGGCGACGCCGATGCCCGACGCGATCAGCGGCATGAAGATCTTTACGAAGAAGCGGGGGAAGGAATAGCCGTCGATATAGGCCGTCTCGTCGATTTCCTTGGGCACGCCGCGCATGAACCCCTCGAGGATCCACACCGCGAGCGGCACGTTGAAGAGGCAATGCGCCAGCGCCACGGCGATGTGCGTGTCGAAGAGGCCGACGGAGCTGTAGAGTTGAAAGAAGGGCAGGGCGAAGACCGCAGGCGGCGCCATGCGGTTGGTCAGCAGCCAGAAGAACAGGTGCTTGTCGCCGAGGAACGTGTAGCGCGAGAAGGCGTAGGCGGCGGGCAGGGCCACGGCGAGCGAGATGACGGTGTTCATCACCACGTATATCAGCGAGTTGATATAGCCCGAGTACCACGCCGGGTCGGTCAGGATCGTCGCGTAATTCTCCAGCGTCAGGTTGCGCGGCCAGAGCGTGAAGCTGTTGAGGATCTCGAAATTGGTCTTGAGGCTCATGTTCAGGAGCCAGTAGATCGGCAAGAGCAGGAAGATCAGGTAGAGGCCCATGACGATGGCGCGGGTATTTACGCGCGAGCGGGTGCGGCGGTTGCGGCCGCTGGGGGCGAGTTTGCCGGGGATCCGGTCGGTGGTGGCGTCGGTCATCGGGTCGCTCCTCGGGGCGCGTCATCCCGGGCGTGACCCGGGATCTTCGTGACGGGAGAGATCCCCGGGGCGAGCCCGAGGCGGGCGGGAAGAAATCTGTCATGGTGCATCGGCTCAGGTCCCCCGTTTGTCGAGATTGACCATGACGGTATAGAACACCCAGGAGATCAGCAGGATCACCAGGAAATACATCAGCGAGAAGGCCGCCGCCGGGCCGAGGTCGAACTGGCCCAGGGCCATCTTGACGAGGTCGATCGAGAGGAAGGTCGTGGTGCTGCCCGGGCCGCCGCCGGTGACGACGAAGGGCTCGGTATAGATCATGAAGCTGTCCATGAAGCGCAGGAGCACGGCGATCATCAGCACACCCGCCATCTTGGGCAGCTCGATATAGCGGAACACCTTCCAGCGCGAGGCCTGGTCGATCTTGGCGGCCTGGTAATAGGC
>JBKAGF010000174.1:0-1331 GCA_046290265.1 Roseovarius sp.
TGGTAGCCGCGCCGCGACAACTCGTGCTGAAGCCGGTCGCGACCGACGTAGCGATCCACGTCGCTCAGTTTCCGTCGCACGATCCGGCCATCGCGCGCGGCCTTGGAGGAAAACAGGCTGTCGAACCATTGTTCGACGGAAATCGGGCCATGATGTCTCATGGCCCGATCTTCACCCAGTCTTGGTTAAAGCGCAGTAAACGTCACTTCGGTGTCACCAGGTCTCGCGGCGTGTCGCCCTTCAGGAACGCCTCGAGGTTGTCGATCGCGCGAAAGCCCATGGCTTCGCGCGTGCCATCGGTTGCGCTGCCCAGATGCGGCGCCAGCACGATGTTCTCGTATTTCAGAAACCGCGGATCCAGCGCCGGCTCGTTGTGGTACACATCCAGCCCCGCCGCCCCAAGCTGGCCCGAGTCCAGCGCGTCAAAGAGCGCGTCCTCGTCCACCACGTCGCCGCGCGCCGAGTTCACCAGGATCGCCCCGGGTTTCATTGCCCCGAAGATGTCGGCGTTGATCATCTTGTAGGTGTCCGCGCCGCCGGGGCAGTGCAGGGACAGGAAATCGGCCTCTGCCGCCACGGCGCGCATGTTGTCCAGCTGTTCGGCGCGGCCATTGACGGCCCGGATGTCGTCCGGCACGTCCCACGCGTCCTGAAAGACGACCCGCATCCCGAACCCGTTATGCGCGCGGCGCGCCATCGCCTGGCCGATCCGGCCGAAACCGATGATGCCCAGCGTCGCACCGGAAACCTTCTTGCCGATCATATGCGTCGGCCGCCAGCCTTCCCAGCCGCCCGCGCGGGTCTCGCGCTCGCCTTCGCCGATGCGGCGGGCCGCGGCCAGCAGGAGGCCCATGGCAAGGTCCGCGGTACAGTCGGTCAGCACGTCCGGCGTGTTGGTCACGGTGATGTCGTTGGCCGCCGCCGCGTCGATATCGATATGATTGAAGCCGACGCCGTAATTGGCGAATATCTTCACCTTGCCCTTGGCCGCCGGATAGAACTCCGCCGGGATCTTGTCCGACACGGTGGGCATGATCACGTCAAAGGTCTTGGCCGCGTCCATCCACTCGTCATGGCTCATTGACGTGTCGGGGTGGCGCAGCGTCACGTCGCCCAGCCCGGCCTTGGTCAAACGGTCCTCGGTCGCCTTCGGCCAGGCGCGCGTTACCAGTATCTTCATCTGTCCTCTTCCCTTGTCATGGTCCGCCCTCCCGCGGGGTTATGCGCGAGGGGCGGACAACATGCAATCCGCGCCCGGTTCAGGCGGCCTTGGCGGCGTTCTTGCTGACGGTGGGCGTCGTCTCGCGGTAATGCGCCTGCGCCGCCGCCAC
>JBKAGF010000175.1:0-1318 GCA_046290265.1 Roseovarius sp.
GGCGTCCCGCCGCCCGCCTCCCGCGCCACCGCCGGCCCTTTCGCGCCCCCGTCCCGACGGACCGCCGCGCGCAGCGCTCAGACCCCCGCCGGGTTCTCCAGGTCGTGTCCCATCTCCTTCAGATCGGCATAGCGGTCGCCGATCCGGTGGTTGGGGTGCCCGCCCACCGACGCCCCCAGCGCCACGATGATCTCGTCCTCGGCCGGGGCATCCGGCACGCTCAGGTGGATGGTCTGGTAATGCGACCGCCGCCCGCCATCGTCCTTGTCCATCAGCGGGATGACCAGTGACGTGCCCGCCCCGCCGCGCGTGTTGGCAAAGACCATGTAGGATTTCGCCGCCACCGCCTCGCGGTACCTGTTGCCGAACCACAGCGTATGGGTCAGGCCCTGACCGTGCTCCTGCTCGCCGCCCATCCCAACGACCGAGGCCTTGCCATAGCCTTCGATCATGCCCCCCGCCGCCTCCAGGATCATCTCCGTCAGCAGCGTGCCCAGCACCGGCCCGTGGCTCCGGATTTCCGGTCCCATGTCCTCGACATGGCCCCGCCCGAACCACGGGTTGCGGATGATCGCCACCGCCGCGATCAGCCTCGTGGGCACGGCGACCTCCTTCCAGCCTTCCTTCCAGGTCGTCTGCACGTGGCTCAGCGTGCGGCGAAGTTCCACGTCACCGGGCATGGGCCACCTCCTTTTGCGCGAATTCCGGCATCACCTTGTCGATGAACGTCCGAAGGCTCCGTTTCTGCAAATCCATATCCGCCCCCATCGAGGCATAGTAGACGAACGCATCCGCGCCGCAGGCCTCGTGCTGCCTCAGCTTCCCGATCACCTGCGCCGGGCTGCCGAACATCAGGTTCTGCTCCAGCATCGCCGGGTCCACCCGGGCGTTGCCGTCCAGTTCTTCCAGCGGCACCTGCGCGGGGAAGCCGTTGATCACCTCGCCCTTCTTCATCATCTGGTTGCCGAACTGCCCCAGCACGTGCCGGATCGCGTCCAGAAAGGCCGCCCGGTCCGCCTCGGTCTCGTAGACCGCCGTGTGCCGCATCACCGCCCAGCTGCCGTCAAAGGGCCGGCCCGCTTTCGCCACCGCCTCCTCCAGCCGCTTGGCATAGGTCTCGACCTCGCTCATCGGCATGGTCAGCGGCCAGCTCAGGATGTTGCAGCCATGCTCGACGGCATAGTCGAAGGTGATCGGCGCCCGCGCCGCCACCCACACCGGCACGTCCGCCTGCACCGGCTTGGGACAGGAGGTGGCGACGGGAAACTGCCAGAACGCGCCGTCATGGGCGTAATCCCCACCCCAGAGCTTCTGCACG
>JBKAGF010000176.1:0-1311 GCA_046290265.1 Roseovarius sp.
CACCCGCAGGAAAATCAGCCCCATCAGCACGGGGAACGACGCCAGTCCGATCTCCAGGCTCGTCACGCATCCGCCCCTTCGTTACCATGCAATATCACCCGGCCGGTCAGGATCTCGCCCACCCGCGCCAGCGCCACGAACAGGCCCACCAGTGCCGCCACCACGGCGGCAAACAGGCTCGCGGCATAGGCCCACCAGACCGGGAACTGCAGCATGAAGGTGGTCTCGTTGTACCGCACCTTCTCCAGCATCCCCTGGTACAATTGCCACGCGATCAGGATCAGCACGGCGGCGAACACCCAGTCGATGACAAGCTGTATGCCCCGGTTCACCGTCCGCGGCAGCTTCGAGGTGAAGATATCCACGCTCGCATGGCCCCCGGTGATCTGGCAGAGCGGCAGGAAGGCGAAGATGGCAAACGCCACCCCGGCCTCGACCAGCTCGAAATCCCCCAGCAGCGGGCCAACCCCGGCGGCGATCATCCGGTCGGCCAGCTCGGGGAACAGCCCCTGCGCCACGCCGCCATGCAGGAACCCGTTCAGCATCCGGCCCGCGACCGAGAAGCAGGTCACGAAGATCACCAGCGTCAGAACCGCCCCCAGGACGGCCATGAACGGGCCAGAGATGACCATTTTGCATTTCGTAAATCCCAGGAAATACGCCGCGCCGCGAATCACCATACGTAGCCGGCCTGTCACCTTCAGCGTTATATTCTCTTCGCTGACCGGCTGTTGACCATCCGTGCAGGCACCCCTTTCGTCCGGATGCTAACTTGTGCCCGGTGGCCTCTTCCCACTTGCACCGCTTGGGTCGGTCGATGATGTTGTTGCCCATTCTGCCGACGCGGCTGAAGCGCCGCCGGCCGAATCTGCCCGCGTGTCGATGATCGCCTTCAGGTCACCGCAGGTTCGTTCCTGTTCATGGCAAAGATGAACGCGGTGGTGTAGAGCGCCTCACCCCCGAACACCGTGTGGTTCTGCACCAGCTCCGGCACCTTCAGCGCGGCGGTCACCTCCCACGGGATCACGCAGGCATCGATCACGCCTTTCGACAGCGCCTCGGGAATGGCCGGCACCGGCAGGCCCACGGCGGTCGCGCCAAGGTCGGTCAGCATCCCGGTGATCACCCGCGTCGGGCCCCGCACCTTCAGGCCGTTGAGATCGGCGATCTCGTTCACCGGAGAGCTGGAATGGATCACGCCGGGCCCGTGCACCCAGACGCCCAGCACCTTGATGTCGCTGAAGTCGCTGTCCATCATGTTGGCTTCGGCATACTGCCAGAACGCGCGCGAGGTGGCCTCGGCATTGGTCA
>JBKAGF010000177.1:0-1300 GCA_046290265.1 Roseovarius sp.
GCAGGACCTGTTCCGCGCCTTTCGGCGTCCAATCCGCGGTCATGGCTTCCAAGAGGTCGCGGGTCTGGAAGCCGACGCTTTCCAGCGCGGCGCGGGCGAATTCGGCGGGGCCGGAATTGCGGGTGAGGCCGTAGATCGCGCCGCGGCAGTCGGGCTGCCAGTAGGGGGCGCCGAGGCCGGTGAAGGCGGGCACCAGGATGACGTTCTGGTGGGGGTCGGCGCGGTCGGACAAGGCGTGGGTTTCGCCCGCCTCGCGGATCATCTTGAGCCCGTCGCGGAGCCACTGGACCACCGCACCGGCGATGAAGATCGAACCTTCGAGCGCGTAGGTGGGTTTGCCGTCCAGTTGGTAGGCGATGGTGGTGAGCAGGCGGTTCTGCGAGCGCACGGGCTCGTCGCCGGTATTGAGCAGGGCAAAGCAGCCGGTGCCGTAGGTGGATTTCATCATGCCGGGGGCAAAGCAGGCCTGGCCGACGGTGGCCGCTTGCTGGTCGCCGGCGACGCCCAGGATGGGAATTTCGCGCCCGAAGAGGTCGGTGCGGGTGGTGCCGTAGTCGGCGGCGCAGTCGCGAACCTCGGGGAGCATGTTGATGGGCACGTTCAGGAGGTCGCAGATGGTCTGGCTCCACCGACCCTTGCGGATGTCGTAAAGGAGCGTGCGGGCGGCATTGGTGGCGTCGGTGGCGTGCACCTTGCCGCCAGTCAGCTTCCAGATCAGGTAGCAGTCGACGGTGCCGAAGAGGAGGTCTCCGGCCTCTGCCCTGGCCCGGGCGCCGTCGACATTGTCGAGGATCCAGGCGAGTTTCGTGCCCGAGAAGTAGGGGTCGAGCAGGAGGCCGGTGCGATCGGTTATCATGTCCTCGTGACCGGCGTCGCGCAGGGCGCGGCAGGTCTGGGCGGTGCGCCGGTCCTGCCAGACAATGGCGCGATGGACGGGCTTGCCGGTGGCGCGGTCCCAGACGATGGTCGTTTCGCGCTGGTTGGTGATGCCGATGGCGGCGATGTCGGAAGGCGTGAGACCCGCGCGCTCGATGGCGGCGCGGCAGGTGCCGGCGGTGGTGGCCCAGATATCGTCCACGTCATGCTCGACCCAGCCGGATTGCGGGAAGTGCTGGGTGAATTCCTCTTGCGCGGTGGCGACGGGGGTGAGCCCCTCATCGAAGAGGATGGCGCGGGAGGAGGTGGTGCCCTGGTCGATGGCGAGGATGTGGGTCATGTCGGTTCTTCCACACTCATTAACATTTCATCAGCATCTTCTTCTTCTTCCAAATCTTTATGATTCTTCTTCAACCAATCTTTC
>JBKAGF010000178.1:0-1290 GCA_046290265.1 Roseovarius sp.
GTTCGGCAGCATTTTATCCAGGCCAGATCCGAAACAGAACTGAGCGATGCACCCAACGTCACCCAATCGCCGGGCCGTGGGGGGCCCGTCGATGGCGCGGGGCCTGCGGCCTGACTCCGCGCCGGGGCTGTAGATCGACGTCTTTCATGTCCCGCAAAACGAACGTCCAACACGAACGCCCCGCGCGGTATCCAGGTGCAGCTTGCTGCACCGCCGCGCATCGCCGGGCCGTCCCCCGGCATGCAAAAGCCGCCCCAGGGGGCGGCTTTTCTCTTTGCATCTTGGCGCAGCACCCTCCCGGACCCGATCCGGGAGCTCCCGGCCACAGGAGGCCCCGGGTCGGGCCCGAACCCATGCCGCGGGATGCGCCGCTATTTCTTCTTCTTTTCCCCAAGCGTGACCGGGCCCGCCGCGCCGGAATGCGCCGTTGCCAGGACCTTCGGTTTTTCCTGTTTCGGCTTCTTCACTTCGCGGTTGCCGCGCCTGTTATTGCCTTTTCCCATCATGACCTCACGGTTTGAGTAACCGCCCGGCGACATGCCGAACGGGTCGATCCTCAGGAAGATCAAGGTTGCCTGGCAGGCGTCAGGGCGATGACTTCGATGAGTCGCGCCAGGGGCTTTTCCACGGCCCGGGCGCAGCATGAAATATACGCCTGCGCCGTCGACCTCACAAGTGGTCCCGAAAGCGCATACGCGCCGCGTCGCGCGATTGCGCGTGCCGTTCCGGTGTGCCTGTCTTCGGGGATGTTGGTTGCGGGGGTAGGATTTGAACCTACGACCTTCAGGTTATGAGCCTGACGAGCTACCGGGCTGCTCCACCCCGCGCCAATGCGGGCTATCTACTCCTGCACCGGGACCTCCGCAAGGGGCGGTGCGGGGATTTATTACATTTTTTTTACACGCCTCCGCGCACCGTCTCAGCGAAAGACGACGTCGAGGCTGTCAAACGCCCCGCGGGCGTGATCCTCGCGGAAAAACTTGTGGTCGCGGCGCAAGCGCGCGACGGCTTCCTCGGCAAACCGGGCGATATCATCCTCGAACAGGCCCAGCGGCGACATCGCCTCCATGATCGACGGCTCGACATCGTAGTCGATCCGCCCCAGATCGTCGGACAGCGCATGCGCCTGCGCCAGCACCGCACCACAGACCTTTGCATAGGATTTCCAGGTCTTGAAGCTCAGCGTGTCCAGGTCGATATCGTCGCGGACCGGGGCACGCTCGCGACTCAGGAAGCTGGTGCCGTCGATCTTGACCGCGCCATAGAAGATGTCGCCATGGGCCAGTTGCA
>JBKAGF010000179.1:0-1281 GCA_046290265.1 Roseovarius sp.
GCTGACCCTGCGCATGGACTACCAGATCCAGGTCGAGCTTCAGCGCAGCCGACAGCGGTATTTCATGGGGCTGTCGCTGTTGTTGCTGGGGATGTTCTGCACCCTGTTCCTGCCGCTAGCCCTGGTGGTCCCGGATGCGGAGGGACGCCTGCCTTGGGCGCTGGCTTACGGGGTGGCGCTGGCGCTTCAGGGGATCGTGCGGGCCTATGCCGTGGCGCGACAGCGGGGCGTCGCGGCCTTCGAGATGAGCAACATCGCCAAGAACGCACTGGCGCTTGGGCTGAGCGCCGTGGTTCCCGGCCCGGCGATCGCCGCCCTTTTCGTGATCGCAAACCTGGTCCACGGGCTCTTGTCGGTCGGCTTTCTGGGCATCCTCATCGGCGGTCGCGTCAGGGTGCGGATGCTGGACCGGCTCTGGCGCGCGCCACGCCGCAACTTTCGCCGGGCTCGCAAGATCGTCACCTTCAGCTTTCCCAACAGTTTCATCGGCATGGCCACCGGGCGTCTGCCGCTGATCGCGCTTGAGGCGATGCTGCCCTCCGGCGTAGCCAGCGCGTTTCTCGCCGCCAACAGGCTGGCGCTATCACCGCTGAATTTCCTGGTCGCGGCCCTGCGGATCGTTGGATTGATCGAGTTGAACAAGCGCCGCGCCGACATTCCGAACCGGTTCCGCTTTCTCGCGATCGCGATCTTTGCGTCGGCGCCCATCCTTCTTGCGCCCCTCTTGTTTCCGGGGCTTCTGGCGCCGCTGGTGCGCGGGTTCGATCCGTCCTGGGTGGCGGCACTCGACTATCTGCCGATCATGTATCCTTGGGCGGTGACCTTCCTTTGGGCAGGCTGGATGGACCGGGTGTTCGATGCGCTGGGAACCCAGCACCGCATCTTCATGATAGAGGTAACAATGCTGGCGGTCATGGCCTCGGTGTCGGCGCTGATCTGGGCCGGCACCCTTGCCGGAACCGGGGCACTTGTGGTGGTGTCGCTGGTCAGCGCGGCGCACAGTGTTGCCTGGGTCGGCGCCTTTCTCTATGGCGAGATGCGGTCGGCAGGCGCAACGGCGGAACGGGGCAGGCAGTGAACCTAAAGATCGATCTGCAGGCGACGATGATCGGGCTGGCGGTGTTGGGCTGGGTCATCATCGGCTCGTCGGCCAGGATCGCGCCGGAACCTGGTGCGGTGTTCCTGGGCTTCTTCTTGCTTGTGGCGGCCGTCTACGGCGAACGGCGTCTCGACCCGTGGGACGTGGCGATCTGGGCGCTACTGGTCGGCTTCACCACGGTC
>JBKAGF010000180.1:0-1263 GCA_046290265.1 Roseovarius sp.
CTTCATCGGCACATAAAGCACACGGCCCGTCTCGGGGTGCAGCGGCAGGAAGATCGAATAGGTCTGCTGGCGCTCCTCGCGCAGGCTCTTCAGCATCACCTTCATGATGTCGTCATAGCGCTCGGCGGCGCGCAGAAGCGTTGCGTCGAACTGGCCCGACTTGTAGAAATCCGTCGCCGAATAGAACTCGTACTCGAACCCGAACGTATCCAGGAACCGGCGCAGCATGGCGTTGTTGTGATGCCCGAAGCTCTCGTATTCGCCAAAGGGGTCCGGCACGCTGGTCAGCGGCTTTTGCAGGTGCTCCTGCAGCATCTCCTGGTTGGGCACGTTGCCCGGCACCTTGCGCATTCCGTCCAGGTCGTCGGAAAAGCAGAACAGCCGCGTCGGGATATCGCTGATCTGCTGGAACGCGTGGCGGATCATCGTCGTGCGCAGCACCTCGCCGAAGGTCCCGATATGCGGCAGACCGCTGGGGCCATAACCCGTCTCGAAGAGGACATATCCCTTCTCGGGCGGCGCCTTTTCATAGCGTTTGAGCAGCCGGCGCGCTTCCTCGAAGGGCCAGGCTTTCGCACTCATCGCGGCGTCGCGCAGTTCGGACATGTCGGTCTCCAAGAGTTGCGGCCCGCGCAAATGGCGGGCCGCCTCGGTTCCTATTGCTCCGCCCCCGGACAGTCAATATTCTGCGCCCCGACAGGACCGCTAAAGGACATGGCATGACCGATCAGGATTCCCACCCGCTCAGCCCGCAGGACTGCCTCGTGGCGGTGATGATCGCCGTTTCGGCCTCGGACGAGACGATCCGCACTTCCGAACTGGTCAAGATCGAAAGCGCGATCGACAACCTGCCGATCTTTGCCAGCTACGATGCCGACCGGATGAAGACGATGGCGCAGACCGTGTTCGACCTCTTCGCCGAAGAGGACGGGCTGGATGCGCTTTTCGGCCTTGTCACCGACAACCTGCCCGAGCGGCTCTATGAAACGGCCTATGCGCTGGCCTGCGACGTGGCCGCCGCCGATGGCGCGCTGGATGAGACCGAACTGCGGTTCCTGGGCGAGATCCGCTATCAGCTGAACATCGACCGCCTGCATGCCGCGGCCATCGAACGCGGGGCGCGCGCGCGGCACGTGCACGAGTGACCCAAAGGCCCCCGGCCGCGGAAATTCGCCATTTCCTTCCGCGGCGAAAACCGCTCTAAATAAGGCCCAGCCGATCCGGAGACCCACCACATGCGCCCATTGTTCGTGACCATCCGCT
>JBKAGF010000181.1:0-1247 GCA_046290265.1 Roseovarius sp.
TCCACCAGTCGACCCACTGGATGCGCCAGCTGCCCAGCACGATGTCGGGCGCCTGTCCGCCGGTGAACCACGTCGATAGAAGCGACACGAAGGCCGCACCGATCACCGCCCCGTAAAGCCGCCCGCGCCCGCCGATGGCGACCCAGACGGCAAGGTAGATCGAGGCGATGGGCGCCAGTTCGGCGGGGTTGATGATGCCGGCCTGCGGGTAATAGAGCGCGCCGGCGATGCCCGCGATGACCGCCGACAGGGTAAAGACGAAAAGCTTGTACGCCTCGACCGGATAGCCAAGGAAACGCACCCGGGCCTCGTCATCCCTGATGCCGCGCAGGACCGAGCCGAACTTGCCCGACACGACCCATGTGGCCAACCAGAAGCCCAAGGCGAGAGCAAGCGCCGAGGCCCAGAGGAACCACACGGAGACGACGGATTGCGGGACATTGCCAAGGCCCGGAAGGTTTTGCAGACCCGACAGGCCGTTATTGCCGCGCAATCCGCTGTCGTTCTGAAAGAGGTAAAGCGCAAGGGCGAGGGTCATCGCCTGGGTCAGGATCGACAGGTACACGCCCGTCACCCGGCTGCGGAAGGCGAACCAGCCGAAGATCAGCGCCAAGAGGCCCGGCACCAGGACAACGGCGGCAAGTTGCAGGGGCAGCGAATGGGCGACCGCCCAGATTGTTGGAAATTCGGATGCGCCGACGACACCGAAGATCTGGCTGGCGATGCCGTCCGAGATCTGTTCGGGCGTGGGTGGCAGTGCTTGGGCGGACATGCTTTCGACCACGATGAGGCAGGTGCGCTCATACATCAGCCACATGCCGATGGCATAGCCGCCCAGCCCGAAGAAGGCCATGTGCCCAAGCGACAGGATACCGCAGTAGCCCCAGACGAGATCCATCGCCAGCGCCACGAGGCAGAGGCAGAGCGTCTTGCCCAGCGTCTTGACGAAGCTGGTGGAAATGACACCGATGCCGAAGCCTTCGGACAGGATGGTGACGCCGACCGTGAAAAGCGCGAGGCAGGCCATGAAGATCAGGATCGCCGGAAAGCGCAGGACCAGAGGTTGGCGCGGGGCGGGGCGGGCGAGGGTGCTGTCGGTCATGTCAGGCCTCCGCCGCCCGGCCCTTGAGCGCGATGATGCCGCGCGGCCGGAATTGGATGAACAGGATGATGAAGAGGATCATGTAGGTCTGCGCCGCCAGCGTGTTTGACGGGTTCAGCCATTCGATCCCTTTCTGAAGCGTCCC
>JBKAGF010000182.1:0-1239 GCA_046290265.1 Roseovarius sp.
TTGCCGACGCCGCCTACCACGACGGTCATGAAGCTTTGCACGATGTAGTCGGCACCCATCTCGGACGTGACCTTGGCATAAAGGCCGATGGCCACACCCGCGATGCCCGCGATGCCCGAGCCGAAGCCGAAGGTCAGCATATTGATCCGGTCGGGGTTGATGCCCATCGAGGCCGCCATGCGCGGGTTCTGCGTGACCGCGCGCACCTCCAGCCCCAATCGGGTACGGTTCATCACCACCAGGAACAGCGCGAGGAAAAGGAGCGCCAGCACGAAGATCGCGATGCGGATATAGCTGATCGAGACGATATCGTTGAACACCAGCGACCCGTCCAGCCATCCGGGCGCCGTCAGCGGACGCGCCTGCGTGCCGAAGATGTTCTTGGCGATCTGTTGCAGCGCGATGGAGATGCCGAAGGTGGCCAGCAGCGTTTCCAGCGGGCGATGATAAAGCCAGCGGATCACCAGCCGTTCCATCGCCACGCCCGCCGCGAAGGTCACGGCAAAGGCCAGAGGGATGGCAAGGATCACCGATAGCGTCTGATCCGGGATGATCTGTTGTACGACGAATCCCGTATAGGCGCCCATCATGATGAACTCGCCATGGGCCATGTTGATCACCCCCATCACGCCGAAGGTGATGGCAAGGCCGATGGCGGCGAGAAAATAGATCGAGCCGAGCGAGACGGCGTCGAGCGCAAGGTCGGCGGCCTGGTTGACGGCGACGCGGGTCTCGATGCCGTTGAGGGCATCCATCGCGGCCAGCGCGACGGCGGGCGGCGCGCCGGTGAAGACCTCGTAGAAAGTGTATCGGTCCAGCGTCTCGTCGATCTCGGCCTCGGTGGCGACGGGATCGACCGTGCCCTGTTCGGCCAGCTTGGCGTAGGCCATGTCGCGGGCGTCTTCGCTGTCGAGCGTGGCAACCTGGATGCCGGCGACAGCCTCTCCGTCGATATTGGCCACGAGTGCCGCGGCCTTGTCAGCGCGGCTGATGCGGGGCTTGGCGAAGCCTTCGGACACCAAGAGGTCATAGGCATTTTCGCGGGGCAAAGCCTCCGACCCCGGCTTCAGGATGCGGGCGATTTCGGGCCCCTCGGGCTCGGCTTCCGCGGCTTCCAGCCGGGTTGTCACCAGCGGGTTCAGCGCGCCACGCAGGTCGACGCCCAGATCGCCCTGAAAGCCTTCGATGGCGGCGATGCGTTCTTCGTCGGTATCGCCGAACCGGATGGTCAGCAGGCGT
>JBKAGF010000183.1:0-1234 GCA_046290265.1 Roseovarius sp.
CACCAAAGGTGCGCCAACTATAGTCGGCACGCCTGTGGCGTGACGGAGCGGCCCGTCGCGCCACAGGCGCGCATATTAAGTGACGCGCCTCTGGCGCGATGCGCGGCGGTCTTCGCCCTTGTTCCGCGCGAGCGCTTTGTGACTGTGGCAATCGCGGGCTCAAAGCCGCCCTTGCAGGCCTTGCGCTTCGACTAGTCCCTCCACGTCGGATGGAAGCGGCCACCCGGGGAGAGGGTGAAAATCTCGCACCCCTCCGCCGTGACGCCGATGGAATGCTCGAACTGGGCCGAGAGGGAGCGGTCGCGGGTCACCGCCGTCCAGTCGTCGGAGAGCACCTTGGTCTCGGGGCGGCCGAGATTCACCATCGGCTCGATGGTGAAGAACATGCCTTCCTCGAGCGTGGGGCCGGTGCCGGGGCGGCCGTAATGCAGCACGTTGGGCGGCGCGTGGAACACCCGGCCGAGGCCGTGGCCGCAGAAATCGCGCACCACGCTCATGCGGTGGCCCTCGACGAAGCTCTGGATGGCGTGGCCGATATCGCCGAAGGTGTTGCCGGGTTTCACCGCCTCGATGCCCTTCATCAGGCTGTCATGGGTGACCTCGATCAGGCGCTCGATCTTGCGGTTGCGCTTGCCCGCGACATACATGCGGGAGGTGTCGCCATACCAGCCGTCGACGATCACGGTGACGTCGATGTTCAGGATATCGCCATCCTTCAGCTTCTTGTCGCCGGGAATGCCGTGGCAGACCACGTGATTGACGCTGATGCAGCTGGCGTGCTGGTAACCCTTGTAGCCGATGGTGGCGGATTTCGCCCCCGCCTCGGTGACCTTGTCCTCGATGAACTTGTCGAGCACGGCGGTGGTCTGGCCCACCTCGACGAGGTCCGCGACCTGATCGAGGATGCTTGCGGCCAGCGCCCCGGCGGCGTGCATGCCGGCAAAATCCGCGGCCTCGTGGATGCGGGTGCCGTCGCGCGTCAGTCTTCCTCGGTGCTGTTCGTTCACGTCTGAATCCCGGTCAGTCAGTTTCTGCCCGTGTATGTAGGCGGAATCGGGTGCGAGCGCCAGTGGGGCGGCTTATCGCAGGGGCAATGTGCCGCGAATCCTGACCTCCTGCGGGGTGATTGCACAATCGTAGGCCAGAACCTCGACCCCCGCGAGCCGCGCCATGACCAGCGCCTCGGCATAGACGTGGTCGATATCGGCAGCCACGGTGACGGTGGTGCAGTCGG
>JBKAGF010000184.1:0-1231 GCA_046290265.1 Roseovarius sp.
TCGCCGTGGATCAGTTCGACCCCCTCGGGCACGTTCTGCACGTCCTTGTAGTGATAAAGCTTCACATGATGGCCCGCGTCGATGAAGGACTGCGCGCACAGCACCTCGACATAGCTCAGCGGCCCCTCGACCCAAAGCATCCCGATCTCGTATTCCTTGGTCATTCGGTTCCTCGTGGTGCGGCGCAGGGCGCGCCCTTGGTCCTATCGGCCTTCGACATGCTCCAGCTCCAGCAGCGTGATGTCGGGATTGGCCCGGATATCGGCGATGTCCTGGGCGTACATCCGGGTCAGGTGCGCGCGCTCGTTCGGCGTCCAGGGATCGTAGCTGCCAAAATCCTTGCCGCGCGGATACCGCTCCTGCAGCGCGACCCGCTGTTCCAGCGCCTTGTCCGCGCCATCCTTGTGAATCAGCTGCAACAGTTCCGCCACCGCGCGCCCGCTCGCCGTGGGGCGTTTGTTCTTGTCCTTGGGTTCCTTCATCGCGCCGGTGTCGATCCCCGGCCCGCAAAGGTTGGACAGAACCTGCCGGTCGATCTGCCGGAAATCCTCGTAGCGCCAGACCGTGACCTTCGCACCGGGAAACAGCGTCACCACCGATTTCAGGATATTGTGCCAGTTCGGCATGTTCTCCAGCACCTGCCGCCGCATGGTGCGCTCGTCGACGAACCACTGCCCGGTGACCGACCGCAGGTATTCCACGTAAGCCGACGCAAAGAAATCGGCATAGTTGCGCAGCCCCAGATGCACCTCGTCCACGCCGTCGGGAAACTGCCCGGCAAACACCTCCAGCAGCTTGCGCCGCCAGCGGTAAAGCACCCCGCGCTTCACGCAATGCCCGCAATGGCCGGCCATGTTCTCGTCCGACAGGATGATCCGCTTCGGATTGCCCTTCGATATGTCCTTCAAAAACGCCCGGCTCATCTCTGCCAGTTCGGCGTCGGAAATCTTCGGGTCCCAGTCCATGCCGATCTTGTTGTAGACGTTGCACTGCACCGGCACGGTCAGTTGCTTGCGGGTATCGCGGTGGTGCACGTAATGCACGCCCGTCCGCTCCAGCATCTTGGAATTGCGCGCCAGCATCGACTGGATGTGGCTGGTGGCGGTCTTGTGAAATCCGCCATGCAGCACGATCTGCGGGCGCTGGCTCATTCGGCGGCAAGGTCCTGCAACAGCTGGTCGCGATTCACCGGGGCCTCGCCGGGGCGGTTGATCATCTGCAAGAGGTCATG
>JBKAGF010000185.1:0-1230 GCA_046290265.1 Roseovarius sp.
GGAAGTGGGCCTGAAGGTGCCGCTGGTCGTGCGGCTCGAAGGCACCAATGTCGAGAAGGGCAAGGAGATCATCAACAACAGCGATGTTGACGTGATCGCCGCCGACGACCTCAAGGACGGCGCCGAGAAAATCGTGAAGGCTGTGAAGGGGTGAGCAGCGGTTCGGCAAAGCCGATGAAAGGTCCGGGGGACCTTTCAAGCTGCGAACGGGCGGAGCCCCGGGCGTCGTCACACGCGCGCCCCCGAGGATCTGCGCGCGCGGCAGCCAACGCCAGCCTGCTGGCCGCCACGCTCCTGTTTGCCGCCTGCGGGGCCGGCGGCGACGGCATCTCGCGCACCGGCACCGATCCGGTCAGCCTCGACCGCGTGATCACGCTCAACGACAGCATCTGCGACCCGCCCGATCGCCGGCGCGCCTGGTGGCCGAGGGCCTGACGGTCGAGGAGGGCGGGCGCAACTTCTCGCCCACCAGTGCCGTGTCCGCTGCCGTCACCCGCACCCCCGGGGGCCGCACCTTCTGCGCCGTCAGCGCCCGGTTTCCGGGCAATGTCGCCACGCTGGAACGGGCCATGGCCGAACGCTTTGGCGCGCCGCGCATGACCGACCGGATCACGCCGCCCGCGCGCGTCTACAACCTCGGCGCCAAGGGCAACCTGATCCTGGTGATCCGCGGCACGCCGGGGCGCACCGTGACCGCCTATGACCTCGGCTATGCCACCGGCATCTGAGGATCGCAACCGTCCGCGATGAGCCCCGCGCGCCTCGACCAACAAGACCCCGCCCGGCGGGGACCAGAACATCAAGGAAGGAGACGCCCCATGGCCGTTCTCGTCGACAAGAATACCAAAGTCATCTGCCAGGGCCTGACGGGCTCGCAGGGCACGTTCCACACCGAACAGGCCATCGCCTACGGCACGCAGATGGTGGGCGGCGTCACCCCCGGCAAAGGCGGCCAGACGCATCTGGACCTGCCCGTGTTCAACTCGGTCCACGAGGCGATGCACGAGACCGGCGCGAACGCGAGCGTCATCTACGTGCCGCCGCCCTTCGCCGCGGATTCGATCCTCGAGGCCATCGACGCCGAGATCCCCCTGATCGTCTGCATCACCGAAGGCATCCCGGTTCTGGACATGATGCGCGTCAAGCGCGCGCTCGAGGGCAGCGCCTCCACCCTCATCGGCCCCAACTGCCCCGGCATCATCACGCCCGACGCCTGCAAGATCGGCATCA
>JBKAGF010000186.1:0-1220 GCA_046290265.1 Roseovarius sp.
TTCACCCATTTTCACCTGCGCCTGAAAATCGCCTATGCCTGCATTCGCGACGAGACAGACGATCCGTCGGACACCCTTCGCTTTATCCCGGGGCACGCCTTCAATCCCGGCACGTTACCCACCGTCATGCGCAAGGTTTTTGACTTGGCACGCACATCCCTGCAAGACTGCGGCCAGACCACGCCCTGAGGCGATTTGCGCAATCGCCCGACCCCGCATATCGCGTTAGAATCGCGGGCAAAAGGTGACCGCCATGCAGACCGCCACGCCAAGGTATCTTCCCGCCGACAAGGTTGCGCGCCTGCAACGCGCGCTGCCCTTCTGGGCCGCCTTCTCGCTGGTGCCACTGGCGGTCGTCAGCGCCACCCAGGGCGGCTGGACGGTCTTCCTTTTGCCGCTTTTCACCTGGTATTTCTTCGCCGCGCTCGACGCCGTGCTGGGGCTGGAGCTGGACAATCTCGACCCCGAAACGCGCGAAAGCCACATCCGAATGTATTCCGCCGTCACCGTGCTCTGGCCGCCGGTGCAGTTCTGCCTGCTTTTCTGGATGATCTGGTACGCCACCGGCCCCGGCGACGCGCATCTCAACGCGCTGGAAACCATCCTGCTGTTCTTCGGCATGGGCGTGATCAGCGGCACCATCGGCATCAACTTTTCCCACGAACTGATGCACCAGAAAAGCAGGGCAGAAAGGTTCCTGGGCGACGCGCTCCTGTCGATGGTGCTCTACTCGCATTTCCGGTCCGAGCACCTTCAGGTCCATCACCGCCACGTCGGCACCCCGCGCGACCCGGTGACGGCGCGCTACAACGAAGGCTTCCACCGCTTTTTCCCCCGCGTCCTGCGCGAAAGCCTTCTGTCGTCATGGGAGGCCGAAAAGGCCATGCTGGCCCGCAAGGGCAAGCCGTGGTGGGACCTCGGGAACCCGTTCTGGAAGTACTGGGGCCTGCAAGCCTTCATGCTGCTCCTCGCCGCGCTCATCGGCGGCTGGACCGGCCTCGCGCTTTTTGTGTGGCAGGCCTTCGTCGCCATCTGGCAGCTGGAACTTGTGAACTACGTCGAACATTACGGCCTGACCCGCAAGCATCTGGGCGACGGCAAGTACGAGCACGTCAAACCCCAGCACAGCTGGAACGCCGCGCAGAAGGCGTCGAACTGGCTGCTGATCAACCTGCAGCGCCACTCCGACCACCACTACAAGCCCAACCGCCGCTTCCCGC
>JBKAGF010000187.1:0-1211 GCA_046290265.1 Roseovarius sp.
TACCCAGTTCCGACAAGATGCGCGCGCAGAGCTTTCGCACCGGCCGGTCGATCTCGGCCCTGATGCTGCGCGAGATGTCGACGACCTATGGAAAGTCGGCAGGGGGCTATGCCTGGGCGATCCTGGAGCCGGTTGTGGCCATCGCGATCCTGTCGATGGCATTCCAGCTGGTGTTCCGCCAGCCGAGGCTGGGCAACAACTTTCCATTCTATTTCGCCACCGGATATCTGCCATACATGATCGCGCTGGACATCATGAACAACACCGCGCGGTCGATCCGGTTCTCGCGGTCGCTGCTGGCCTATCCCGGCGTGACATGGACGGACGCGATATTCGCGCGGACGCTGCTGAGTTTCGTGACGGATGTGGGGATCATGCTGATCGTGATGACGGCGATCTTCACGATCTTCTCGATCAACACGATCCTGGATTTCGCGTCGATCGCGACGGCGCTGGCCATGGCGGTGGGGCTGGCCATGGGGATCGGATCCCTGAACTGTTACCTGTTCACCGCGATCCCGCCCTGGGAGCGGGTCTGGTCGGCGGTCACACGTCCGCTGGTGCTGTTGTCGGGGGTGATCTTTCTTTATGACACGATGCCGCCGATCGCGCAGAACGTCGTGTGGTGGAACCCGCTGCTGCACGTGGTGGGCATGGCGCGACGCGGGTTTTTCCCAAGTTACGACGCCACTTACGTGTCGGTGCCCTATGTCGCCGGGATCGCTCTGGTCTGCGGGGCGTTCGGCTTCATGCTGCTGCACAGGCACCACAAGGCGCTGCTGAACGCCTGAACCGGGCGGTTGCCCGTGCAGCCGGGGTCACGCGGGTTGCTGGCGTGACCAGTCCACCAGTCTTTGCAGACCGTCCCGAAGCGTGACCCGGGGCGACCAGTCCAGCGCCTTGCGCGCGGCAGAGATATCGGCCACGGCATGACGGATGTCGCCGGGGCGGAACTGTCCGGTGATGGTCAGGTCGTCGCCCGGGCGGCCGAACATCTGCAGCATCGTGCTGGCGACATCGCGGATGCTGGCGGTCTCGCCCGAGCCGATGTCGAGGATATCGCGCGGCATCTGCGGGCAGGTGCCCATCAGGCGGAATGCCTCGACCACGTCATCGACCAGCACGAAGTCGCGCACGATATCGCCGTCCTCGAATATGCCCAGCGTGCGGCCCTCCTGGATCTGGCGGGCGAAGATGGACAGCACGCCGGT
>JBKAGF010000188.1:0-1209 GCA_046290265.1 Roseovarius sp.
TGAGCGGGCGCAGGTCGGAGACCGGGGAGATCGGGGTGATCGCGGTGATCCGGTCGGTGACGTTGCCGGGCAGTAGGCCGGGCTGGGCCATGCGCGAGACGAGATGGCCGCCGGCGGAATGGCCGGCGAGGGCGAGGGGGCCATCGGTCGTGCCCGCGATGGTCTGGATGGCGCGGGCTATCTGGTGGGTGATGTCGGCGATGCGGACATCGGGGCAGAGGTCGTAGGAGGGCATGGCGACGGACCAGCCGCGGGCCAGCGCGCCGGTGGCGAAGGGGGACCAGTAGCTGCGGTCGAAGCGGAGCCAGTAGCCGCCGTGGACGAAGATGAGCGTGCCTTCGGGCGCGGCTTCGGGGCGGAAGATATCGTAGGCCTGGCGGGGTGTGTCGCCGTAGGGAACTCCGAGCGCGTCGCGCTCGCGCGGGCGCGCTTCGCGGAAAGCGGCGGCTTCGGCGGCCCAGCGCGGCGGGTAATCCTCGCCGCCGGGGATGTAGGGGACGTTGGCGTAGGCGTCGTCCAGTTTCATGATTTTCTCCTTCGGTCTGGCCCTAGACATTCCGTGCCCCAGATGCTTTGCCATGAGCAACAGTTTTTGCCGGAGGATGCGCCATGCTCGATACTGCCACCAACCTGAAATCGCTTTTGAAGGATCCCGACCTGCTGGCCGAGAAGGCCTATGCCGGGGGCAAGTGGATCGACGGCGCGGAGGGCGCGACCTTCGAGGTGGTGAACCCGGCGCGGGGCGACGTGATCGCCAACGTGGCGGACCTCGATCGTAAACAGGTGGCCGAGGTGATCGCGGGGGCCGCGAAGGCGCAGAAGGAATGGGCCAAGTGGACCGGCAAGGAGCGCGCCGCGGTGCTGCGCAAGTGGTTCGACCTGATGATGGAGCACCAGAACGACCTGGGCACGATCCTGACCGCCGAGCAGGGCAAGCCGCTGGCCGAGGCGAAGGGCGAGATCGCCTATGGCGCGTCCTTCATCGAGTTCTTCGGCGAGGAGGCCAAGCGGGTCTATGGCGAGATGATCCCGGGCCACCAGCGCGACAAGCGGATCATGGTGCTGAAGCAGCCCATCGGGGTGGCCGCATCGATCACGCCGTGGAACTTCCCGAACGCGATGATCACGCGCAAGGCCGCGCCCGCGCTGGCGGCGGGCTGTGCCTTTGTCGGGCGTCCGGCGGCGGAGACGCCCCTGTCGGCCACGGCG
>JBKAGF010000189.1:0-1177 GCA_046290265.1 Roseovarius sp.
GCTCCGCCGCGCGGTCGACCGCGTCGATATAGTTGTCGCAATAGTGGAAGAAGTCGCGCACCTCGTCCCACGGTGACGCCTGGGGGCGGGCGTCGGCACGCCCCAGCGCGTCGTCGAGCGAGGCGAGCCGTTCATGGGTGTCGCGGTAGGCCCGGTGCAGTTCGAGAAAGGCGCGGGCCATGGCGGGAGCGTTGGAGGCCGTCAGGCGGAGGTCGCTGAGGCCGGGGATGTCGTCGGCGAAGACAGCGTCGGCCAGCGCCTCGCGCATGTCGGTCACCAGCCGTTCGGCGTCGCCGGTGGCAAGCTCGGTCACATCGAAGCCGAATTCCTGTGCCAGGGCGAGGATGACCGTGGTGGAGACGGGGCGATTGTTGTTCTCCATCTGGTTCAGGTAGGGCAGGGAAATGCCCAGCTTGGCGGCGAAATCCTTTTGCGTCAGGCCGAGGCGCTGGCGCGTCTCGCGCAGCTTTGCGCCGGCATAGAGTTTCTGGGTGGCCATGAACGGCTCGCTTTGCAGGTTTGCGTCCAGACTGGTGTAGATTTGCAAAACGCTGCGCGCAAGGTCCGTGAGAGGCGGATATGCGCCGCCTGTGGGGGGCTAGGACAGGGATTCGGGCGGCCGTGCCGCCAGCTGTCGCTCGCGCAGGATGACGAGGCTGATGGCGAGAATGCCGCCGAGCGCCGTCAGCAGCATCAGCCATACCAGCGGGAAGGCCCCGGTGCCGGGGCCGAGCAGCGCGCCGGCCAGCGCCGAGAGCCCCGCGCCGCCGCCGATCATCAGGAAGCCGGCAAGGCCGCTGGCAGTGCCGGCAAGGCTGGGGCGGACGGAGAGCGCACCGGCGGTGGCGTTGGGGATGGTCATGCCGTTGCCCAAGCCCATCAGGGTCATCAGGCCGAAGAAGGTCACGGGTGTGCTGAGCCCGGCATAGAGCGTGGCCAGGTTGATGGCGTGGCCGATGGCGTTGGCCACCGAGCCGTAGAACACCATGCGGTTGATGCCGATCCGGGTGGAGAAGCGGCCCGACAGGAAATTGCCGGTGAAATAGCCCACGGCCGGAGCGCCGAAGAAGAAGCCCAGTTCGGAGGGGCTGAGGCCGAAGACCTGCGCGCCGACGAAGGGCGCGCCGCCGAGATAGGCGAAGAAGGCCCCCGACGACAGCGCGGCGGCGAGCGCGTA
>JBKAGF010000190.1:0-1167 GCA_046290265.1 Roseovarius sp.
TCAGATAGCCCATGCAGGTCCAGACGTTCTTGCCCTTGCCGGGCTCCTCGGGGGCGATCCCCAGGTCTTCCAGCCGTGCGCCAAGCGCCTTCATCCGGGGGCTGTCGTTCCACAGAACCATGTGCTGCTGCGGCAGGCGGCCGAAAAACTCGATCGCGTGCCGGAACTGCGCCTCGTCGGCCTGATCCAGCCCGATGATGATCCGGTGCAGATAGGGCACCTGGCTCAGTTCCTGGATGATATGTTCCAGCGCGGGGCCTTCCAGTTCGGAATACAGACTGGGCAGCACCAGCGAGATCTTCCGCGTCTCCGCGAAAGCGGTCAGCTCGTAGGTCAGGTCCTCGAGGCTGCGCGTGCGCAGGTTGTGCAGGGTCGTGATATTTCCGTTCTGGTGAAAATCGGCCATGTGGTCAGGGGTCTTTCGTTATTGACAACTCGTCGAGAAGCGCGGCCACGGCCCCGGCCCAGCCCTCGGGGCCTGCTGCACCGGTCCGCCTGATCTTGCCTGTCTCTTCGCCCGGCAAAGGCGGAATGCCCGGCGAGGCAGGATTCGCCACCACCACGCCGAACGCGGCCCTTTGCAGCATCTGCACATCGTTCGGAGCATCGCCAAGCGCAACCGTGTGTGCGGGGGCATAGCGTTCGATCAGCGTATCCATGCGGTCGGCCTTGGTGCCGCCGAAGGACAAGGTCAGGAAGCGTCCCCCCTGTTGCGCCGTCAGTCCCGCGCGACCGGCGGCCGCAACAAATGCGTCCCGGCCCGCGTCGGTTCCGGTCCAGAGACCCGGCTCACTGAATTGCCGCTTGCGGGCGCGTGCCGCATCTTCCGTCGACAGTCCCGTATGGCCTGCGATATCGTCGGATGTCATGTCACCGAACCCCGTGAAACCCTCGGGCAAACGCCCGATGGCGGCGCGAAGTTCCCGGTAGGTGCCCGTCTCGCCGTCACCGTCGGCGCCCGGTTCCAGGATGCCGCCGCCGTTTTCCACGATGGCGGGCCAGTCCGGAAATCCCATCGCGGCGCGAAGGGGGGCGATCTCGACCCCGGTCTTGCTGCTGGCGAGTATCACGCCGCAGCCGGCCGCCTTCAGCCGCGCCAGAACCTGTGCGGCCGGCTGCCAGGAATAGGTTCTGTGATCCAGAAGCGTTCCGTCGAGATCGGAAAAG
>JBKAGF010000191.1:0-1159 GCA_046290265.1 Roseovarius sp.
GCGCGTCGAAGGTGGCGGGATCCAGCCGCTCGATCGTCTGGTTGAGATTGTCGAAGACGGCCTCGGCGAAATTGCGGAAGGCGGGCGAATCCTTGCGTCCCTGCGGCCATCCCTCGCGCTTGAGGATCGGCTTCTTGATCTGGGCAGAGGCTTCTTCGCGCAGCGCGGCCTGCATCTCGGGAAAGCCGTCAAACCCCAGCTTTCGCGCCAGTCGAATGACTGTCGGCGTTGACACGCCCGCGGCCTCGGCCAGCTTGGTGATGGATTGCAGCCCGGCCATCGGATAGTCGCGCAACAGCGTGTCCGACAACAGCCGCTCCGCTGGGGTCAGCGCGCCGGCCATGTCCTTGAGCGTGTCTTTCACGATGACGCTGCGTGCCACGAATGCCCTCTTCGAATGCAACTGCCAAGAGTTTGAAGCAATCGCTACAAGCTACCCCAGAGTCGTAAATTCGTCTACGGAAATTTCTTGACAGCTCTCGGGCCGCTGCCCCTAATGGCCGGTGTGAGCGGATCGACAACATACCAGATTCCGGGCCCCGGCGCCGGACCCGTGGCCCAGGTGATCAACCCGGACGGGCAGGCGCCCTTGTGCCTTGTGTGCGAACATGCCAGCGCGGTGATCCCGCCAGCACTTGGCACGCTGGGGCTGGCCCCCGAACACCGTCATTCCCACGCGGTCTGGGATATCGGCGCCGAGGCGCTGGCGCGGGAGCTTTCCACCCGGCTGGATGCGCCGCTGGTCCTCGCGACGGTCTCGCGGCTGGTCTACGATCTGAACCGCCCGCCCGAGGCACCGGATGCAACGCCATCCCAGAGCGGCGAGATACCGGTGCCGGGCAACCGTGACCTGACCGACGCCGAGAAGGCCGCCCGCACGGCCCGGGTCTATGACCCGTTCCATGCGACCCTGTCCGACGTTCTCGACGGCTTCGCCACGCCCCCGGCGCTGGTCACGATCCACAGTTTCGCGCCGGTCTGGCACGGCACACCCCGCGCCGCGCAACTTGGTCTTCTGCACGATGCCGATGCGGGATTGGCCACGGCGATGCTGCGTGCCGCCGACGACACGCTGGTCACCCGCCTGAACGAGCCTTACTCGGCCAGCGACGGGGTCACCCACACGCTGGCGCGCCACGCAACCGCGCGCGGGCTGACA
>JBKAGF010000192.1:0-1132 GCA_046290265.1 Roseovarius sp.
TCGACTTCCAGAAGGCTCATGCCCTGTCCTCCGCCGGGTCGTTCAGATGGCATCGCGCCGCCTGCTCCCGCCGGCATCGTAAAGCGGCGGATGCTCGGTCTTGCAGCGCTCGAACGCCTTGGGACAGCGCGCGCGAAAGGCGCATCCGGCGGGCGGGCGGCGCAGGTCCGGCAGGGTGCCCGGAATGGTCGGTAACCGACGCGTCGCCTCGCGAATTCGCGCCGGGTCGCACTCGAACAGCGCCTGCGTGTAGGGGTGGCACGGGTCGCGGAACACCTGCGCCACGTCGCCCCGCTCCACCACTTCGCCCGCATACATCACCGCCACCTCGTCGCACAGCTCGGCCACCGTCCCCAAGTGGTGCGACACGAACAGCACCGAGCAGCCGAATTTCTCCTGCAACTCGCGCAGCAGGGTGACGATTTGCATCTCCAGCGTGGCATCCAGCGCCGTCGTCGGCTCGTCCGCGATCAACAGGTCCGGCCGCGTCAG
Organism: Roseovarius sp.; assembly: GCA_046290265.1. GTDB lineage: Bacteria > Pseudomonadota > Alphaproteobacteria > Rhodobacterales > Rhodobacteraceae > Roseovarius. The sequence continues at coordinate 493 of JBKAGF010000192.1, forward strand.
CAGCGCCATGGCGATGCACACCCGCTGGCGCATCCCGCCCGACAACTGGTGCGGATAGGCATCGAGCTTCGACGCCGCATCCGGCAGTTGCACCTGCTCCAGGAATTCGATGGCCCTTGCCCGCTTCTCGGCCCGCCCGCCCTTTTCACGATACTGGATGTCCATCATCTGCTGGCCAATGGTCGTCACCGGGTTGAGCGAGGTCATCGGGTCCTGAAAGATCATCGAGATCCGCCTGCCCCGCAGCGCGCGCCACTCCCTCGGCCTCAAATGCGCAAGGTTCTGGCCGTCCATGTCGATCCGCCCGCCCGCGATCCGCGCATTCTCGGCCAGAAGACCGATCAGCGAATAGGCCAGCGTGGACTTGCCGCACCCGCTTTCGCCGACAAGGCCCAGCACCTTGCCCTTGGGCACGTCGAGCGTGATGTCGCGCAGCGCATGGATCGCCCCGCGCGGCGTGGCGAAATCCACCGACAGCCCGTCGATCCGCACCAGCGGCTCGGCGCCGCCTTCCGTTTGCCGGTCCGGCTCTGTCGCAACGCTGGATACCATCAGCCGGCCTTTCTCAGCTTGGGATCGAAGATGTCGCGCAGCGCCTCGCCCATGAAGGTGAACCCCAGTGTGACCAGGATGATCGGGA
>JBKAGF010000193.1:0-1120 GCA_046290265.1 Roseovarius sp.
AGAGCTTCTGCACGACGGGCAGCATCTCCTGCATGTAACGCCAGCTGTCGCGCTGATCCAATCCCGGTTTCATCCGGTCGAACTCCCGCTGGTAGGCGCCCGAGCCGATGCCGAATTCCAGCCGCCCGTCGCTCAGCAGGTCCAGCATCGCCGCCTCGCCCGCCAGGTTGATCGGATGCCAGTAGGCCGCGTTCACCACGCCCACGCCCAGCCGGATGCGCTTGGCATGCTCGCCCCACCACCCCAGAATCTGGAACGGGTTGGGCGCGATGGTCATCTCCAGCGCGTGGTGCTCGGCGGCCCAGGCCACCTCGAACCCCGCCGCATCGGCCATCTTGACCATCTCCAGCGTATGATCGCGCACCGCCCGCATGTCCGTCTCGGGGCTCATGCGCTCCAGGTTGATCGCCAGGTGAAACTTCATCTCATGTCTCCTTCACCGCATCTGAAACGGATTCGCCATCGGCGCGTCCGACAGGTTCATCCACACCGTCTTGGGCCGGGTATAGTCATAGACCGCCTGAAAGCCGCTCTCGCGCCCGTACCCGCTGGCCTTGGTCCCGCCAAAGGCCGCCACCGGCGAAATCGCGCGATAGGTGTTCACCCATACGATCCCCGCCCGCAACGCGCGGCTCATCCGCAGGGCCCGCGCGCCGTCGCGGGTGAAGATCCCCGCCGCCAGCCCGTGCTCGCTGCCATTGGCAAGCGCCAGCGCCTCCTCGTCCGTGCGGAACCGCAGCACGCACAGCACCGGCCCGAAAAGCTCGGTATCCACGATCTTCAGCTCCGGCCCCGGGCAGTCCAGGATCGTCGGCTCGAAGAACATCTCCCCCGCCTCCGAACGCCTGCCGCCGCAGACCAGCCGCGCGCCTTCCGCGACCGCGCCCGCGATCTCTCGCTCGATATGGCTCAGCTGCCCCGCCGTGCAGAGCGGCCCCATCTCGGTCGCCTCGTCCATCGGGTCGCCGATGCGGATGCCGGCGGCGATCCCGGCCAGCCGGTCCACCACCGCGTCGGCCACGTCCTCATGCACGATCAGGCGCGATCCGGCGACGCAGGACTGCCCCGAGGCGCCGAATATGCCGGCCACGCTCGCGTTCACCGCGCTCTCGATATCGGC
>JBKAGF010000194.1:0-1093 GCA_046290265.1 Roseovarius sp.
TGGTTCGGGCTTTGCCATTTTCGCCAAGCTCTTGGAGCAGGACGGCACGGAAATTCGCGCCATTCCGGCGCCGACGGGGGGCAGCCGGAAGTTCTGCGACCGGATGAACGCGTTCGCCCAGAAAGAGGGGCTGCCGGGGATGGGGTATATCTTCTGGCGGACCGCGAATGATGAAGTGAATGCTTTATTGGCGCAGCATAAAAACATTAGTGAACACTTCGAAGCTGGAACGCAGGTTAACTATAAGTTCCAAAAAACTGGAGAGATGGTTTCCGGCGAACGCGACGAGCTTCTGGCTGATATTCGTAACCGGATAGGTGAAATTGACTACGAGATGGAGGCGGCCGGGCCGCTGGCCAAGAACATCGGGCCGGAGCGGACGGAAGCCATTCGTCAGCAGCTTGGCCTCGACGTGGGCGATGCGGCGTTCTTCCTCGGCGGCAAGCCGGCCGCGTTCGAGCGGGTGGCGGGCAAGGCGCGGGTGACGATCGGCGAGGAACTGGGGCTGACCGACGAGAACCGCTTTGCTTTCGCGTGGATCGTGGATTTTCCGATGTACGAGGCCGACGAGGAGTCGGGCGAGATCGACTTTTCGCACAACCCGTTCTCGATGCCGCAAGGCGGGATCGAGGCGCTGGAGGGCGACCCGCTGAAGGTGCTGGGCTACCAGTACGACCTGAGCTGCAACGGCTATGAGCTGGTGTCGGGGGCGATCCGGAACCACAGGCTGGAGACGATGATCAAGGCCTTCGAGCTGGCGGGCTATGACGAGGCGGAAGTGCGCAAGCGGTTCGGCGGCATGGTGGGTGCGTTCCAGTACGGCGCGCCGCCGCATGGGGGCTGTGCCGCGGGGATCGACCGGATCGTGATGCTGCTGGCGGATGAGCAGAATATCCGCGAGGTGATCATGTTCCCGATGAACCAGCGGGCCGAGGACCTGATGATGAACGCGCCGAGCGAGCCGGCGAGTGATCAGTTGATGGAGTTGGGTTTGCGGGTTTTGCCGCGCGAGGAGTGAGCCGCGAGGAATAAGGCGGGGGCGCGTGGGTTTTCACCCACCCTACGGGATTGGGGAGGTCCCGGGTCGAGCCCG
>JBKAGF010000195.1:0-1080 GCA_046290265.1 Roseovarius sp.
GTCAGTCATGGCGAAAGCATCGACCCTGATTGCGGACAGCCAAGCCACCTTTGGCTTTCTCAGCCCGTGCGGCAACCACATGATCGGCACCCGCGCCGATCTCATGGAGTTCTTCGATGCCGTGACCGCGGCCACAGGCGATTTTCCCGTCATCCGGCATCATCTCTACCGTGGCTTTGTCGGTCTTGACGATGTCGATGGACTGGAAGCGGACATCGCGCGCCTGCAAGGCTCGGGCGCCACACGGGGCAATTTGTCCGCAAAGGTTCTGTCGGAGCTGACCTTCTGTATCGAGGAATTGCGGTCGGAAGCCACCTGTTTTCCCGACAATCCGAACATGGCCATCCGCACCGGCAGTACCGCGATCCCCGACGAGATTTTCCTGCGGCAACTGCCGCGCGAGGCGTTTTTCGCAGAGGGCCCTCCGCTCTGGCTTCGGCCGCGTCTGACAAATGTTTAAAGGTCCTGACGCCCGCGTCCAAACTGCCCAAAATCCGGGCTAACCGGCCTTCGCGGTTGAACAAACTGCGCGGTGCGGCTTTCATCGCGTCCGCCGATATGGTCAAAGCAGGTCAGGCCCGGCCCGATTTCGCTGGGCCCGCGGGACAAGGTCAGGGGAACATCCGGGCGTGCATCTGGAACACAAATTGCTGAAGGCGCGACTGCGCGAACTTCTGTCCCGGATCTATCCCGACGAGTCCGCGCCCGACCTGGCAGGGCAGATCATCCAGGCGTTCTGGCCCGAGGGCGCCGTGCCGCGCAAGCGCGCCCGCACGCCCAGCAACCGGCTCTGGTCGGAAAAGGACGCCTTCCTGATCACCTATGGCGACAGTATCCTGGATGGCGCGCACAAGCCGCTGGACCTGCTGGAGGATTTTCTGTCCCGCTACATGACCGGGGTGGTGGACGGCGTGCATATCCTGCCATTCTTTCCGTTCAGTTCGGATGACGGGTTCGCCGTCACGGATTACCGCGCGGTCAACCCGCAGCTGGGCGAATGGAGCGATATCGCCCGCATCGCCACCAGTTTTCACCTGGTCTCGGACCTGGTGCTGAACCACGTGTCCAGCCAGGGCACGT
>JBKAGF010000196.1:0-1078 GCA_046290265.1 Roseovarius sp.
TGATCTGGGCGATGTCCTGCGTCGTCTTCCCGGCGCCGACCCATTCCAGCACCTCGCGCTGGCGGGCCGTCAGCGGGCGGCGGACGGGGTAGGGCAATTGCAGCACGGTCAGGTGCAGCACCTGGCACATGGCGGAAATGGTGCGTCCGTCACGCTCCCACAACTCGTCAAGCTCTGCCTGTGAAAGACCCTCGCGCGCGGCCATCGAGATCAGGGCGCGGGTCATCGGGGAATAGACCGGAAAGCTGATGGTGTAGCCGGCCACGATACCGAAATCGTGGTTGAACTCTACCGCGGCCCGGGCGCCTTCGGTCATCTCCTCGGGGGCAATGCTTCCCCAACTGCGCGCGCCGGTGTTCTGCAGCGCCCATTTGTAGAATGGCGCGTGAAGGTAAAGCCGTCGGCCGATATAGCCTTCGAGATAACCGGCGGGATGGTTGCTGAGGAGCAGGTAATCGTCGGGAGACCCGCGAAGTCCCTGGTCGCCGAAACGGTTGCATGCATATAGCAGTCGGTCGAACCCGAAACGAGCCATGGCTTCGCAGTGGATCTTCCATGCGAGGTGTATGTCGTTCGTGCGCGTCAGGCGTTCGACATAGTCAAGCATGTGTGTCCTTCAGGCAGTCGGATCGAGCGGCTTGCAAGACGTTACACACATTGCCCGGCGCGGGTCGAGATCGCAATCGAGTCAACCTTGCGGGGCATCGCGCCATGCGCATTGGGAAAGATCCTTCATCCGTTTTTCAGCATTGCCGTGCAGGCACCTGATATGACGAGGGAATTAACGGCAGATTTGCCTTTGGTCTGCGGTCGCGGAGTTTCTCGTGGGGAAATCAACGTGACTGTGTCTCTGCGGCTGCATATTTAACATAATACTGATTATGCGATTATTGGATCCGCCGTCCGGTGTCCGCTCAGGCGCGTGGCAGGATCACCGAGAACCGGCTGCCCTGGCCTCGCTCACTCTCGACGCGAAGCCGTCCGCGGTGCCGGTTGACGATATGCTTGACGATCGCCAGGCCAAGCCCGGTGCCGCCCATCTCGCGCGAGCGATGGCTGTCGACGCGGTAGAACCTTT
>JBKAGF010000197.1:0-1077 GCA_046290265.1 Roseovarius sp.
CGGGTGCGGCGGTGCTGGAGCGGGGCGACGTGCTGTGCGCCAACGAGTCGATTTTCGACAAGTTCGCGGGCGTGATCCGCAACACGTGAGGCCGCTCAGGTCTTTTTCGCGTCGGAGGGGTGGTTGACGCCGTCGTTCCACGGGATCGGCTCGTGATGGGCCGGGTTCTGGCCCTCGATGCAGCCCAGGTTCACGCCGTATTCATTGGGATCCGAGCGGCGCTGGTGGTGGGTGTAGATCCCGCAGGTCTTGCAGAAATAGTGCTGTGCCGTGCCGGTGCCCCAGCTGTAGAGCGTCAGGTTGTCGGCGCCATCGGTGATGGTCAGGCGGTCGAGCGGGACGCTGATATTGGGCGCGGCGCGGCGGCGGCAGAAGGAACAGGTGCAGCGCATCGCGCCCTCGATGGGGCCGTCGATATCGACCGTGAAGCGCACGGCGCCGCAATGGCAGCTGGCCTTCAGCAGGGTCATTTGCGGGTGACCTTCGGGATGTTGGTGCGGCTGAGCCTGTATTTCGCCTCCGGGTGGGGCGGGTGGCCTTCGGTGCGGTCCCAATAGGCCGGGCCGCCGCGGCGCAGGAAAAGCGGCAGGGTCAGGACCAGACCGGCGACGAAGCCGCCCGCATGGGCCCAGTAGGCCACGCCGCCCTCGTCGGCGCTGCTGCCCGCGCCGCCGAAGAGCTGGAAGAGGAACCACAGGCCCAGCATGATCCAGGCCGGAACGGAAATGATGCGGATGATGAAGATCAGGAAGATGAAGATGTCGATCTTGGCCTTGGGGAACAGGAGCAGGTAGCCGCCCATCACCCCCGCGATGGCCCCCGAGGCGCCGACCGTGGGCACCTGGCTGAGCGGGGCCGAGGCCAGCTGTGCCCCGCTGGCGGCCAACCCGCAGGCGAGGTAGAAGAGGAGGTAGCCGATATGGCCGAACTCCTCTTCCATGTTGTCGCCGAAGATCCACAGGAAGAGCATGTTGCCCGCAAGATGCATCCAGCCGCCATGCAGGAAGGTCGAGGTGAGAAGCGTGCTGTAGGTGCCTTCGGTCGTGACCAGCGCGGGCACCATCGCCCAGTCGTAAT
>JBKAGF010000198.1:0-1064 GCA_046290265.1 Roseovarius sp.
GGCGGGCTGTCGGGCACCGCGCTGCGCACCACGCGGCGCGCCTATGTCGGGCGCGAAGTTACGATCTTGCCTGTCGGCCAGCCCCTGCAGGCGATCAGCGACGGAACCGCCCGCCTTGCGATGGTGGGTGCCGAAAGCTTTTTCGATCTGTCGGGTCCGACGCCGACGCGCCTGGATCGGTACGAAAGTCTTGCGGTGATCGGCACCAACGCCGTTCACATTGTCGCCTCGACCGACGATGACGCCCCCGGCGCGCTGCAGGACGCCACGACACTGCTTAGCGGGCCCGAAGGGTCACCCTCGCACCGGATTGCGACGATCCTCAAGGATGCGCTTGGGCTGGAGGCCGAAATATCCCCGATCGACGCGGCGGGACCCAGCGACCTGATCGACGACCTGCCTGCAGGCACGATCGCGGTGATCGCGGCGCCCGCGGGGGAAAACCGGCTGGAGGATGCGTTCGAGGCGGGCGGTCTGAAGCTGCTGCCCATCACCGGTTGGGAGGATGGCGGCAACCTGGTGAAGTATCCCTTCCTGCGCCGCACCCGTGTTCCGGGCGGCACCTATGCGCTGCAATTCACACCCGTCGAAACCCTGTCGAGCCAGGTGGTTCTGGCCGGACCTTCCGCGGCATCCTCGGAAGACGCTGTCGGCGAACAGGGTCCCGGTGCCACGGCCGCGCCAAGCCTGAAACCGGTACCTGACAGCACGGTGAAGGCGCTGGCGGGTGCGGTGTCGGGCGGCGATCTTATCGACCCGGTCCTGCCCGTCGCGGCCGCGTTCGCCCCCGTTCTGCCGGAGCCGCCCGCGGCAATGAACCCGGCGCCGGACGTGTCGATCCTGAACCTGGCATTGACCATCATGTTCGTGTGGCTTGGATGGCTTTTCGTCCGCCGCGAAACGCGCTGATTTCCTCAAGGAGTTACAGGAATGGCCGAACACATACTTGTCCCCATCGACATGGCCGACCAGGAAACCGGCACCAAGACGATCCGCGAGGGCGTCATGCAGGCCCGGGCGCGCGAAGGCACGCTGACCGTCATGACCGTGGTGCCCGACATCAT
>JBKAGF010000199.1:0-1041 GCA_046290265.1 Roseovarius sp.
CGGGGTGCGGTCCGGCCGCGCACGGCCGGACCACGGGTCTCGTGGCGAGCTTACCGCCTTACTTCAGCGCGTCCCAGCTGTTCTGGATCGCGTCGGCCACGGCCTGCGCGTCGGCGCCGCCGACGTAGTCGACCATGCCGGTCCAGAAGCTGCCGGCGCCCACGCCCGCAGGCATCAGGTCGGAGCCGTCGAAGCGGAAGGTGGTGGCGCCCAGCAGGATCTCGCCCTGCCCGGCCTCGACCGCCGTCGGATAGGCTTCCAGGTTGACGCCGCTGTGCGGGGTCAGGAAGCCGCCCTGCGCCATCATGATCTCATGCGCAAAGGGGGTCTGCAGGAAGGCCATGAACGCCGCGGTCGCATCCGAGGCATCGGTCACGGCCATCACGGTGCCGCCGCCCAGGACGGGGTTGCCCAGATCCTCGCCCTCGAACGAGGGGAAGTAGAAGTAGTCGGCATCCACGCCCACCTCGGTCCCATCCGGGAAGAAGGCCGGGATGAACGACGCCTGGCGGTGCATGTAGCAGCCCGGGGGCGAGGCAAACAGACCCGAGGGGCTGTCGCGGAAGTCGGTGGTGGCCACGGCGCCGGCGCCGCCCATCACGTAGTCGTCGTTGCGCGCGAACGAGCCGAAGACCTCGATGGCGTTCACGACGCGGGGGTCGTTGAAGGGCATCTCGTTGGTGGTCCAGGCGTCGTAGACCTCGGGCGGCTGGGTGCGCAGCATGATGTCCTCGACCCAGTCGGTCGCCGGCCAGCCGGTCGCGGCGCCGGAGCCCAGGCCGATGCACCAGGGCGTGCCGCCATCGGCGACGATCTGGTCGGTCAGCGCGATCAGCTCTTCCATCGTGGTGGGCACGTCATAGCCCGCGTCCTCGAAGTTCTCGGGGACGTACCACACCAGCGACTTCAGGTTCACGTTGAAGAAGATGCCGTAGAACTCGTCTTCGCCGTTCTGGTTGGGATAGGTGCCGAGATCCACCCAGGACGAGCCCGCGGCGTAGGTCTCGTTGACCCAGGCTTCCATCTCGTCACCGAGCGGCG